>JAYQSB010000019.1:0-43161 GCA_038146705.1 Candidatus Poseidoniales archaeon | reverse complement strand
ACCCAGTCCCTGCTGGCGCAACCTCATACGATGTTGCCGCTCTCAAGAACGCCATCAAAGGTAGCGGACTCTCTATTGCTGAACTCGTTGAAACAGCATGGGCAAGTGCCTCAACGTTCCGAGCATCTGACAACCGAGGCGGTGCGAACGGTGCGCGAATTCGCCTTTCGCCACAAAAAGACTGGGAAGGCAACAAGCCTGCACAACTCGCAAAGGTTCTTTCCACCCTCGAACCACTCGCATCTGCACATGGTGCAAGTGTAGCAGACACCATCGTTCTCGCAGGTAATGTAGGCATCGAAATGGCATCAGGCGTAGAGGTTCCATTCACACCCGGTCGTGGAGATGCAAGTGTGGACCAAACCGATGCAGATTCATTTGCAGTGCTTGAACCACTCGCATGTGGATTCCGAAACTTCCTCAAGAAAAATTACGCAGTGAGCCCAGAGGAAATGATGCTGGACAAAGCACAACTTCTCGGCCTATCCGCTCCTGAAATGACGGTTCTGGTCGGAGGAATGCGAGCACTTGGTGTGAGTTCAGATGAACGAGGACTATGGTCCGATGGTTCAACACTCGACAACTCCTTCTTCACAACCTTGCTTGATATGAACGTTGCATGGACAGCTACAGGTAGCAACTCTTACGTTGCACGAGACCGCTCAACTGGTGCAGATGTCCGAACTGCTTCAAGGTACGACCTTGTGTTTGGAAGCAACTCACAACTTCGAGCCATTGCTGAAGTCTACGCTCAGGATGACAACAAAGACAAATTTGTCAATGATTTCATCACTGTATGGAACAAGGTCATGAACGCAGACCGCTTTGACGTTGCTTGAGAACATCAGTTCTTCTTGGAAGGCTTTTCTTCTAGCACAGGAGGCCATATGGGTGCTTTTGCTCCTTCCTTGCCTTCGATATGATTGATGAAGGTTCGTCGTGTTGGGTATGCAAAATCAATATCATCGTTGTTCTCAAGTTCAGTGAGTATTTTTTCCCAAATACGCTCTTCCGATTGCCTTTTATCCGTTAGTTCGATGAGGTAACGAAGTGAAAAATGTACACCGCTTGGGGTTACGCTAGTGAAGACCTCGGGACGAAAACTACCCAACCGAAGTTTGTACTCGCGAAACACTTTCTTCATCTGGCTTTTTGCTTTCACTTCACTGTCTCGAGATTCATTATCGATAATCTCATGAAAAATTTTCTTCGCTTTTTCCCAATTTGATTCAAACGTAACTTCAACCCCTAGCTCATTCCATAGCAAGCCAAGTCCTTTACTCGAGTTATACAAAGGCTCTTCCATGAAGATCTTATTTGGAATATGTACCAATCGTCCAGTGGGCATCGATGCTCCGTCAAGCCCGTCAACCTCAGCAACGACCGTTGAAAAGAGACGAATATCAGCAACATCACCAGCGATGGTGCCAACACGTAAGCGATCACCTACCACAAAAGGTCGACGAATGACGATATAAGCCCAACCCGCAATACTCGCAATTGGCTGGTTAAGGACGACCACTAACCCAGCAATGAAGAATCCAAAGAAGGTAACAAAGTCGCCTACGCCTGTATACCAAACCCGACCTACAAGGATGAAGGATAAGAAAACGAAGACATACCAACTTAATTTTCTCCACGTGTAAATATTGAACTCATTTTGCGTTCGACTCTCAACCCCACGTAAGACGATGGCGCGGAAAAAATACAGGATTGAAACACTAACAATCGATACAATCAGTTTGCTTTCAGTCTCAGGTGAAAGCATAAGAAAGTCTGGAATCAATGTATCATAATCTACCATAGAGGGCTCATGTAAAATTTCGTGTATTTTTGCTTTCACATTTCATGTCAGTAATTTGACTGAATTTCTTCAACAAAATATTACCACGGAAGCACTTGACCCGTGTATTCAACAAATTGACCAGAATCTTCCATTTCGAGTGCTTGGATTTGTTCAAGCATCCCTACAACACTGTCTTGGACAAGTACTGGGGCATTTGGCCCACCCATGTCGGTTTTCACCCATCCAGGATGAAGAAGGATTGTTCGTATTCCATCGTTTCTAAGTTCATTTCTTGCAGCCGCAGTGAACATATTCAATGCGGTTTTTGAAGCACGATAAGCATATGATTTTCCGCTTTGACAATCGCCGATCGAGCCCATAAGGCTCGTCACCATAGCAACACAAGGATTGGTTGCTCGTCGTAATAGTGGTAAAGCGGCTTGTGTGACCATCATGGGTGAGATAGCGTTGACTTGCAGAACCTCGAGTGCGACGTCCCATTCAACCTCATCGAAGGTTGACCATCTACCATCAGACACTCCTGCGTTGTTGATGAGCAGATTGATGGGTTCATCAATTGATGCAAAGATGTTCTGAATCTCTTGCACATGACGAACATCTGCAGTGAAAATTTTCTTTGGTTGAAGTCCTTCCAATTCTTCTGAAGATTGACGGCATAAGGCGTATACTTCCCACCCCGCCTTCGTTAATTGGTGGACGAATTCTAATCCAATTCCACGATTTGCTCCTGTAACAACTGCTGTGGGCATAGTACTGCATGCAGTCCAATGTTTAACTCTCTCGTGACATCATTTAGAAAAACGAGAGTCTGAAAAAAGGCTTTGAGAACTGATAACGTTACAAAATTCTCCATGAAGACTTGCGAGTGCCGTTCGATGCAAAAGGTCAGCATCGAAGATATCACCATCTGCAGAGATGCGTGAGAACGTTGCACAAGCATCACCGACCAGAAAGACCTCAAATCCGAGATTGCCGGCCATTCGAACGGTTGTTGAAACACAATGGTTGGTGGTTAATCCTAGGACCACGAGCCGTTGATGTCCTTTTGTACGCAAGACATGTTCAAGGTCGGTGCCAATAAAACAACTGTTCACGTTTTTGACAATCTCCATTTCATTCTCTTTTGGTTTGGCCCAATCAAAAAAGGCGAAACCAGGTAGTTCTGCTCGGAGTGGACTCTTTGACTCCAAAGAGGCGTGTCGGACATGTATGATATGGCCTTCGTGTGCTCTCCAGTGTGCGAGAATGGCTTGTGCATTCACTTCGAAATGAGGATTATTTCGCTGACCCCAAGACGAGTCATTGAAACCTTGTTGACAGTCGATGAGAAGAAGAACCCACTCTTCGTCCATGACTTTCGTGACGAGTGTTTCTCTATGAGGTATTTGTTTCATATCTTGGCAACCGCTATTCGATAGAATTCGATGAAGCATGTTGGAGGTGGTATGTTTTTTCCGCATCTGAATAGAGCCAATACCACATCACTCCAGCAGTTACTTGGAGCAAAGCCGTCACTGCGAGGATGTTACGAACAGAGAAGGTTGTGTATTCAAGCACCGAACCTGCAATGAGAGCGGAAACACCCATCATGAGCGTGATGAAGAAAAAATCTGTTCCCGCGACTCTTCCACGCCATTCATCTTCACTTCTTTTCTGAAGCATGGTGGTTGAGAGAACCCAATTTATACCACTCGCAGCGTGAGATAAAAACACGAATAAGAGAATGTACCACTGCCATGAGATGACAGAAACGATGAGGTAAAACCCTCCACATAAACAAAGAACGATGAGAATGATGCGTGCACCGAATTCGGGAACACCCATGTATTTTCGAAAGGCTACAGGTCCGAATCCCGAACCCAAGCCCCTGGCCATGTACAGAAGCCCAATGCCAGTGGCAACTTCGCCAAATTGTACAGCATCGCCGATAAGAACGAGAAGAAATACCTGGGCCCCCCCGCCAAGAGCCCAAGTACCTTTGAGACCAATAACACGACGAATTTCAGGTGTTTTTCGCACATAGGACCAACCTTGAGCAATATCAGCAAAACCACTTTTCCTCCCACGTTCTTCTTTCTCGCGAGGGTACGGACCACCTTCTGGTAACGTCATCAACAACAACATGGCAAAAGAATAGGTCACCACATCAACAGCGAGGGCCACATTGGTTCCATATGTTGCAATGGTGTAACCACCAATCGATGCCCCGATACCTAATGCTACAGACCAACCCCCGCTTGCAATAGCATTGGCCGTTAACAACTCTTCTTTCGAGCAAATGTTTGGCAAATATGCATATTCTGCGGGATCAAACAACGCCCGAGAAGCGGTAATTGCAACCGTCACGAGATAGATTGATGTCAATGAGGTAATGAAACCCGTCATAAGCACTGCAATGAGGATTAAGAGAGGGAAAAAACATGACAGGATCATCAACCGCTTTCTCGAATACCGGTCAGCAAACATCCCTGTTATTGGCTCCAAAAAGGCCATGGAAAGTGAACGGGCTGCAAGGACCCCGGCGATAGCGAGCGGTGAATTATTGGATTCTTGAGCAGAGAGTAAGAAGAGGGCGATGACCGTAAACCAGTCGCCAATGTATGAAACTTCAATCGCTGCAAACAATCTTCGAAATGGTTTGTTCTGCCGCAAGAGGGCAAGATAGCCAATACTTCGTTGCCCCATACGCTCACCTGCACACCCAAGGATTATCTATACCGATGATGAAATTCATTGAGTTTTCAACAATTGTCAAGATAAATTCGACAGGACAACCGAGAACTATTGATTGTTTGCAGCATCTTCGCCTTGTGGGGTGATGAGAACTGTGCTATCATCACGCTGTATCGAAGGGAATGAAAAAGTTCCACCTTCAACAGTAACCGGGCAACTCATGCCACATGCAGGAGCGAGGTAATCCTCTCCAGTTTCTGTGAGAACAAGTTTGATGCCGTGGCCTGCGGGGAGAAGAACATCAAGGCCTTGAAATTCCATATACATGACTAAACTTTGTCCTGGAATGACGGTTTGCGGGTCATAACCACCGGCATGATATCGCACATCCATCGTGGCATGCCCCAGTCTAAGACCGGTTGTAGCATCTTGTAGCTCTGCAAAGATTTGCCCTCCATTGAACGCCGCCGTTACATCGAGGTGAAGTGTTGGTAAGCCAGCTATGTGCACATCTTCAGCAAATCCATCACATGTGATGGTGACAGAGGAAACCCCACCCCCTATGACCGAAACTCCGCCGACTTGGGAGCCCATTTGGTTGCATGTCGAAAGGTCAACATCTCTCCATTCTACATCTGCGGGTGGCCAGACTTCTTCGATACGCCACTGACCGTCATTCCGTTGGATTTGGGCGTGATTTTCCGGTTTCGGACCCTCACCCTTGAGATAATACTCGAACCATTCAAACAGATCTTGAGCCCAATCCCATCTCGTCATGTTCTGAATTGCTTCACCACCATATCCACTCGGTTGATTGTTGTGTTTTGTCCATTGGTCTGGATAATTGTGCTCCCACTGCCCGAGCATGCCTCGAACATCGTATCCAGCAGCGGTGTAGTCAAGGTACCAATTTGTTCCCGAAGGGCCACCAAATACTTGGTGAGGGTCGACATTCCAGTCTTGCATACCCTGAATCCAATAAATTGAACCATTCCATTGTTGAAACGCCTTGTCGATATGACTTCGTTCGTCGTAATAATTTTCCATATATGGGTCGAGTTCACCCAGTCCGTATGTCACGGGACCAGCAAACAACCCCTCAACGATATCCGGGCAGATATTGTCCAAATCATCGCCGTTGTAATCCACTGTGCTGCTAAAATAATTCATGTGCATCACCTGACTTCGCGCTTCTGCACTCCCGTTTTTGTACAACAGCGGATGGAGGGCCGTCGTGCCTGAAATCGGCACGATTGTTTTGAGGTATTCACTTCCCATCGCCGCCGCCTCCCATTGTGTTGCACCTTCGTAGGATTTCCCATACAACCCTACATGGCCATTTGACCAATTTTGTTGCCCCAACCAATCGACAGCAGCGTGGATGCCTAATCCTTCGCCCGCCCCACGGTAATCAAAACAACCACTCGACTCTTCTGTTCCAAACACAGAGACTTGGGCTAAGGCGTAACCGTGGGGTACAAAGTTATCGTAAATGAATTCACCACGGCCCGCAGCAACAACATTTGTTGCACCAGATTCCGACCCTGGTTGTCCATAGGAATAATACGGACTGATGATCCCAATGACAGGGACTTGCTCACCCATTTCGGTGTTGGAAGGTAACCAGTAGGAGAGATGAACTTCTGAAGTGGCTGGGCCAGTTTCCCAGATATCCGACGTGTCGACTTCGATGTAGGCTTCTTGAACAGGCAAAGCCTCGTAGGGTCCAGGATTGAGCACCATCGCATACGACCCATTCCATTGCCATTCGAGGTTATGGCGGTCATAAATATCGGGATAGTATGTCTCTTCGACAAGATTCAAAACGCGTTCATCATTGCTCAAACAGCCGGCAAGTGGAGCGAGCAGAAACAAACCCACAATGAAGAACGCCCCCCGCATCAAACCTTGCTAATAGCGATGCGACAATAAAATGACTGTGAACCAGCACGGTACACTATGACCATCCTTGTGACAGGCGCAACAGGGTTCATCGGAGCTCACGTCGTCATGGAATTGCTTTCTCGAGGAATTGCAGTTCGTGCTATGATGAGGGATGTAGAACTTGCTGAAATGTTTCCAAAAAGTGACTTGCTTGAGGTTGTGCAAGCAGATCTGTTCGATATCGACTCGTTGCGTTCTGCCGTACGAGGATGCGATGACGTCATCCATTGTGCAGCTGCGTTGTATGTTAGTGCAAGAGATGTACAAAAAGAGGTTGTTGACCCATCAATTATTGGCACTGAAAATCTCTGCAGTGTCATGCAAGATGTGAAACGTATCATTCACACATCATCTGTTGCCGCTATTCGTCCTACAAAGTACCAAAACGGTCAGGTGTTATCGGACGAGGATTGGTGTGACGACGCTACAGTTTCAACCAACGGCTATGGTCTTGCCAAAGCCGAGGCAGAGAAACGGATAAGAGCGTGGGCGGAGGGAAAAGATATCCGTCTAATCACCATTCATCCATCTGTTGTTTTCGGGCCTCTGCTCCACAAAAGGCATGCAGAAGGCTCGATGTCATATCTCAAACATTTCGTACAAGGCCCGCCTTTCGTTCTCGACATCCACATCAATTTCGTTGACGTGCGCGATGTCGCTATCGCTCATGTTAATGCCCTAGAACTCGGTCGAGACCGTCAACGATATATTTTGCATCAACAAGGGATGTGGATGAATGAGATTGGACGAGAATTAACATCGGTCATGGGTAAAAAATACACGAGTCGAAAGTTGATGAAACCCCTTGCATATCTGGTCGCCATCCTTCATACAAAACTTTCGATCAAGCGCCTAAGAGAATCGCTCGGGAAGCATGTAAATTACGACGTCAAGGGTACGTTTCAGGATCTTCAATTACCTAATTTTGAAATGAGAACCACACTAAAAGATGCGGTGGTTTCTCTCGAGCAATACCTCTAAAGAATGTCTTTGGAAAAAACATTGTTTGAAAAGGCAACAAAAAAGTATCTTTCTATGCGAGTCGCAGTTACCGTTTCAATCACCATTCTATTTTTGGCGATATTTACCGTCGCTGCGGGTCCAGAAATTTTTGGTATTCAACTCCAATCCTCTTCACAAAAGTTGGTCGTAACCGTCGATTCTTCGACGGGTACAAACGAATACACACTGATTGAAATCGATGAAGGTGACAATAATGAAGAAACATCGATCACGATCATCCAACACCAGTTCACATTTCGGGCCGATGGGGCAATGGATGCTATCAGTTGGGATTTCGGTGACGGCACGACTGGCGTTGGTCAAGAAATTGTTCACGGTTTTGCATCCCCTGGAATATACACCGTCACTGCAACATCAATTTCAGCAGAGAAAATCGAAACCAATCAAATTCAAGTCGAAGTCGACCTCAAGGCAAAAGCAGAGGTCGATAATATGGAATGCGTCTGTGCCCCAACGGCAAAAGACACTATCATCGATTTGGTTGGCCAAGAAGGGCAACAATCCTTCGAAGGCTACCTTACAGTCGAACATGATGGAAGCAGTGAATCATGTACATTGCGTAATCCGCTCCAAGAGTGTCATCTTCGAATTATTTTCGAACGTACAGAAGCAGGCTCTATCGTTGGACAAGAAGTGTTGTTTGATGATACATTCCGAAGCAATGAATTTGTTTTCGACTTTGCATTTGATGATATCCACATTGAGCCTGGAGAAGGCGTACAGTTTCGCCTTGAAACCGACCAAGTTCGAGATTGGCACAAACCATCAGCAGACTGGTCGGTAACTGCACCAACGACGTTGAATGAATGAAAGCTTTTCCAAACGGAAAACAAAATTTGCACAATCAACGGTCATGATGAAAGGAATGATTGAAGGGTTTGACCCCCTCCCTCACGACATGGAGGCTTCTGATGTTTGGTCCGACCGATGGGCTTCAAACACAGGAACAACCGCTCGTCATTACATGTCTGTCGCGGCACAAAAACAATCACTCGTTTGCTTGGCAGCTGACCGCCCCTCTATTCACTCATTGACGTCATTGATCAACGAAGTAGGGCCCTATATCGCCGCCCTCAAAACACATGTCGATCTTATCGAAGATTGGACGCCAGAAGGGTGGTCGGCGTTTTGTGATGTTGCTAAAAAACACCAACTCCTTATTTTTGAAGACAGGAAATTCGCAGATATTGGAAAAATCTCACAAAAACAAATGGCAGGACTTTACGATATACGAGAATGGGCCGATATTGTGACCGCCCACCTCATTTCAGGGCCAGACATTGTCGATGGCTTACAAGCCGGTTGGGCCGATGTTGGACGACAAGGAGGCGTTCTCCTTCTTGCACAAATGTCGAGCAGAGGCAACCGCCTCACACCAACATATACTGCAGAGGTCGTCGCTTTAGGCAGGGAACACGAAGGTGTGTTTGGCTTCATAGGTAACGGTTCAAATCCATCGGACATCAGCGGCTTAAGAACGATGGTGGGGCACGCAAAACTCATTTGGACGCCAGGGGTCAATATCGCGACCGGTGATGGTGCCCAAGGTCAACGCTACGGTCATCCACACGAGGCCGTTGTCGCTGGTTCTGATTGTATCATCGTAGGTTCAGGCATTCATCAAGCAGACAATCCCGGTCAAGCTGCACAAGAATATGCCCGACATTCATGGCAGGGATTGCTCGAACGGAGTGGAGGTGACCAATAATGAATATCGGCATCGTCATTCTTTCATGGGGTCTTGCTATCATCCCTCTTGGATTGATTGCCTGGCTTTTGCATCGGGCGTATTCGAGGGAAAAAGACCTCGAACGGCGCCTTCTTCAATGCGATACATCACTCCTCACCGAACAAGGTTTTACGATTGAAAGAGTGACTTTAGGACCTGCAGGTTCTCAGATTATTGAAAATGCACAAATCGTCTACCCACAAATAACCGAACCGGAGCATTGGGTTCCCCAACAACATCAGTGATCGTATGCCAGCAGGTATTGAGCGAGAACGCCGATTTCTTGTCGATGGGAGGGGCGAAAAACCATGGCGCAGCAATAGCGACAAGGTCGAAATCAAACAATATTACATTGACTCAGGCAGGGTTTCCCTGGAAAAAACACATCTCATGTATGGCAATATCCAAGTGGTTGAATTAACGAGCGATGAAATTGAAACATTTCTAAAATCTGAAGCTTGGGTCTTTCGACTTCGAAGGTGGAATGAGGATTATCTCATCACTGGGAAATCAAAGATTACTACCGATTCAGCATATGAATTAGAACGTCAAATCGATGAAGAAATCGCACGAAAAATTCTCGATGTTCGAGTGTATCCAATGGTATCAAAAACGCGATACATCCACATGTTTGAAGACCAATTTCGTTGGGAGATCGATGAATTTGAAGGCGAACTCGCAGGGCTGATTTTGGCTGAAATCGAATATAATGAAAATGAAATAATCACGCAAATACCCGAATGGTGCGGTATTGAGTTAACTCACCTCAAGGGCTGGTCAAACGCTTCACTTGCAAAAATGATTAGTTCGCAGTCGATGTGAACGCAGTCACGACTTCAACCACTTTCTTCACATCGTCGTCCGAGAGTTGATGATGAACAGGGATGGCGACAAGTTTCGGCCCCAGTTCATCGGTCCATCTGAGTGGTTGTTGATACTGGTGGTGGTTTTGAAACACCTTTTGATGATGACAAGGTTTTGCATAATATATTCGAGCATCAATGTCATGCTGTTCGAGATATGCCTTGAATTCAAGAGGCTTCTCGACGATTAAGCAGTATTGGTGCCACGCATGTGTTGTGTACGGTCTTGTTTTTGGCGGCGTTATGCCATGAAGCTCTTTGAATGAAGTCGAGTAGACCGATGCTATTTCATTCCGCCTTTTGACCCAAGAGGGTAAGTGTTTGAGTTGAACTCGACCGATGGCTGCACTGACTTCGGACATTCGAAGGTTTGAGCCAACTTCAAAGGATTCAAGCGTTTCATCTCTCCCATGATTGACAAAGGATTGCATGCGTTGAGAAATCGATGAAAGAGTGGTGGTCAGCATCCCACCTTCGCCACCTACAGCCATATTTTTCGAAGGGAAAAAGGAGAAACAACCGATATCTCCGCATGCTCCAGCACCTTTCGACTCACCATCGACATGCAATTCGCCCCCGTGGGCTTGGGCAGCATCTTCGATGAGGGCAATCGAATATTTCTTACACCAATCAATGATTTCAGGATCGTACATTTGCCCAAAGAGATGAACACCAATCACGGCTTTTGTTTTCTCATTTCGTGCCTGTTCAAGACTTTCGAGTGAAAGACACCAATACTCAGGCTCAACATCAACGAAGATTGGGGTGGCTCCGACAAGAGAGACACATGTAGCAGTCGCAATGTATGTGAGTGATGGAACCAAGACTTCATCACCGGGCCCAATGTCGAGAAGTCGTAATGCAGCCCATAGAGCGACAGAACCGCTTTGACAGGGCGTGGCGTGAATTGCCCCCGTAAAGTCAGCAAATTCATGTCCAAACGCCTTTCCTTGTTCGCCCTTAACCCACCGAAGAGAATCGAGCGTGCTGATGGCCGCTTGCCGCATCTCATCGTCCCACGAAGGACGAGCAATGCTAATTCTTCCCATGTGTTCTTGCAGCAACTCTTTGCCTTTGAGCCTGTGTTTCCAAACATCAAGTTCAAACATTGAATCTCTGGTTAGTCAACCAACTCGTGACCAACAAGTAACAATATGATAACAGCAATAGAAAGCAAACGTTGCATATGCAGCAACCTCGCACCTTTTCGAACCTCTTTCGGAGGCCACTTCCACTGAAGAACACCTCCTGAGATGACGAGCATCCACATTGCTGCGACACCCGCCCATAACGTCCAATGCCATTCGAGAAAATAGCCATGGATCGATCCAAGAAGTGCTGCGAGGAAACCAGCCCAGTTGTGAACCGTGTGGTACTTCCGATTCACCCCACCGAGCATCCGTTTGAATTCTCGAGGCTCCCTTTTGAACAGTTCTGGGCCGTTTACTCGCAACCACTTGAATGTCGGCTTCCAAGCGACGATTGAAAGCGTGAACACAAAGAAAAATTGTGATACCTCACCAAGACCTTCCATATCGATACCCATGATGTTTGTTTCATCATCGTCATCATCCCCATCTGCAGAAGCGACAAATGAAATGAAAACGAGGGCGAGAAGAGCTGAAAAGAGCAAATGCCTCATGTATCGCAACGCAAAATGATAACCATTTAACCTTGATTGTGTATTGAATAATTTAAACCAATACCTCAAAGCAAAGCAGTGGCCAAGAAGATATGATTCTAGAGTTGCATCCCGAACCAAAATTGGAGCAAATATTTCAAGACCTCTTCCAACTTTGGCACGGCATGGCCTCCGAGGACGATGTTGAATCTGACGCCTCGAGCGATGAGGAAGAAACACCCTCATTGGAGGGTGTCGATGAAATCCTTGAGGATTTTTTACCGTCCGATGAAGTCAATCATAGCCTTGAATCCTCAACACCATCAGCGGCCGAGCAGCCCAACAAGAAGAACATCAAAGGGATGTATCTCGGGACAAGAAGGGACACGGGGGAAGTTATTGATATCAAACCTGAAGTCCTTGCCCGTCACGGTGCAATGTTGGGTTCCACCGGTTCAGGCAAAACGGTGATGGCAAAAGCGGTGATTGAGGAAGCAACACTTGCGGGCATACCATCGCTCATCATCGACCCTCAAGGCGACCTCGCACGTCTTGCAATGGGCGTGGAAGATGCATCTCTCGTAGAGCAAGGAGGGGATCCAGAGCGAGCAAAACAACTTCTCGACGCGTACGAAGTTCGGATTTGGACACCCCTCAGAAGCAAGGGGTTACCACTTTGCATCGACCCATTCCGCGCTCCACCTTCCGACCTCGACCCAGAGGAAGCGATAACAGCGTGGGATATGGTTGCTGCAGGCTTTACCAATCTCGCAGGTTTTGACGTCGAAAAACCTCAAGGGAAAACCGTGAAACCCTATCTGTACGAAATTCTTGTCGAAGGAACCCGACTCGGCATAGACGTTGGTGACTTCCAGGCGTTGGCAAGGGTCGTCCGAGAACCTCACGATGCTTTCATTCGTCATCTGTATCCCCAATGTTTTGCAGACGTAGAAGAAGAGGATAAACCCGAAACGCCAACATGGAACGAAGTGATGATTGAATATCGCTTACCTGATTTCGAAGAACGCCTACCAAAATCCACAAGAGGAGATTTGGCTCGTCGGTTAGCCGCATTCTCCTCCGGCGTGAATCAGTTGTTGTTTTCAAACGGTGTCCCGATTGATATCGATGCCTTTGTTGAGCCGGCTATACCTGGAAAGATACCTCTCAACATCATCTATCTTAATACGATTCAAGACGAGAATCAGAAGCAATATTTCGTTCAGGAGTTAAGTCGCGAACTATACGATTGGATGTTAACGCAGCAACCGGCACAAGGCGAGTTAAAATTGTTATTTTTTATGGATGAGGTCGCCCCTTACTTGCCCCCATACCCCCGAAATCCACCTGCCAAAGATCTCATTAAATTGATATTCAAGCAGGCCAGAAAATATGGTGTTGCCTGTATTCTCGCTACACAAAATGTAAGCGATGTAGATTACAAAATCTTAGCACAGGCGAATACGACATTTATTGGACGATTTACTCAACCACAAGACGTCGAAAAGGTTCGACATCTCCTCAAAGAAAGCGGGGGCGACCAAGACCTTGTCTCACAATTACCTACACTCGGACCGGGTCAATTCCAAATGGTTGCTCCTGACGTTGACTCAGCACCCATACCCATTCAGTGCCGTTGGTTGTACACAGACCATGGTGCACCGTTGAACGAAGACCAAGTCGAAGAGATCATTCTACCTGAAATTCGAGCATGGGCCCGAACCCGTTCATCATCCAAAAAGAAAGGTGGCGGAGCGAGTGCAGCGAACAAAGCAAGTCGCGGCACATCTTGGGCGAGTGTTGGGCTTGATGGAGAATCAGAGGCGACAAGTATTGTTGAACACGCCCGCATAAAAGCAGCGGGCGGTGTGGCAGCAGCAGCGAAAGGAATCACAGATGAAAACACTGCATTTGAAGTTCGTTTAATGGGTGGATTTGGCGTCCTCCGCGATGGAAACGACCCTCTTTACACAATGCAAGCCGGGGTCAACCTCGCTTCACTTACTGTTCTTGCATGGTCACTCATCGCACTTATGCTCGGTTGGCGAAACGGAGATATTGAATGGTATTGGCTCGTCATTGGTGCAGGGATTTCGTTGACTGCAGGCGGGGTCATAGGCCTCGAATCCTTCCTTTCTCATGACGCCGAATTGCTTCGAAAAATTAGCCAATTTGCACAGATGTTTCAACTGCTCCTTGTGTTGTGGTTGTGGGGGCTCTTCGGTTTAGCAGAATGGGGTGACTTATCGTTGATGGGTGTTGAACCGCTGCTTGAAATTGTTGTTGTTTGGGTGACATTATTTACACTCATTCTCTTCTTTGCGAGAATTCGATTGGGCAAGGTTCGTTGGAATGGGGGAACAGCGCTCGATAAACTGAAAGGCGTTACCGCTGTTGTGAGCGGGGCCCAAATTCAAGAAATGACCTCAAACTCCCGCCAAATTTTGGGAACGACACGTTGGATTCTCAATGGGTTGACACTTGCATGGTTATGCCTTCTCTTATTGATGCAAACAGATGCAGATGCCATTTCCAATGAACTAATACGTAGCGGTAGGCCAACATTATGGCTTGCCTCGATTTATGCGTTGATGTTCTTGAGCGAATCCTGGTTGCGTCTTCGAGGAAGGTGGCCTTCTGAACAACCAATAGCGATGTGATGTCATGTCAACACATGGGAGTGTACAGCCCGAAACCATCTTCGATTTTATTGATGAAGCAGGGTTGAACACCGGCGTCGTCATTTTGATTTTTTCAGTCTATTTATTTCTTCAAGGTCACCGGCGCCTCGATGTTATTGGTGCAGCAGCGGCAGCAATGGTGGGCTACATGTTTGCCCCAGAAGCTCATGAAGCAGCGATGAGCCTCGACCTTTTCACACTCGATCCAACACTGTTCCAAAATACATTTGCCGTTATTTGTGCGGGTATTGGGTTGGCGATTATGCGCATCACTGTTCGCTCATTGGCGGTTTTCATTACGTTTCTTTTTGTTTACACACTCATTCAGTTTAGTGGTCGATTCGGTGTTGATCTAGAAGGAGGTTACATACTGCCCGGTGTGCTCAGTATCGTTTCATTTTTCTTTATTCGGAAATTACAAGAAATCCTTCCAAAATTAATTTCCGCCCTAATTGGCTCCATGGGGATATTGACATTTTGCATCATTGCATTCAACTTGTCACCAACATATCTCGACATTGAAACCTCACTTGTGCCACTTGTTACACTACCACTTGCTGTAGGCAGTTGGTTGTTACAAACACGAGATCAACGTATTCAAGAAGAGAAAAGAGAGAAGGAAGAAAATCCACCCTCACTACCTCTCTACCAAGAAGAAGAACTTTCAGGTACGACGTTTGGAAATACCACAATGCCCCTTTTCCTCGACGCAGAAGATTAGAATCTTCGCAGAGTATGGGTTCGCGGTTTTGAAATACGCGTGGTTCGACCGAAACCTGCCGCAGGAGTCGCCCAGCTTGGTCAAAGGCGCTGGGATGAGGTCCCAGTCCGTAACGGTTCGCAGGTTCGAATCCTGCCTCCTGCACCATCAGCAACAATCAACATCGCAGAAGCAGGGTAAGAACCCAGCACAATCTTTGATTGTGCGTCGGCGAGAATTTCATCTTCATCTTACGAGATGAGTTCGAAAAATCACTCAATCTTCAGTGGCGACAAATTGACCAACTGCGGCACCGCTAAATCCAATAATAGATGCGATGATGGCCAAATAGAGACCGATTGAAGCACCAGCATCTCCCTCAGGGAGCAAGGTATACCATAATATCACACCTATGAGCATAAGGGTCCCGACACTCCATGAAATGATGGTCTGCACAAGGATTGGAAGATCTTCAAGCACATTTAATCCGAATTTCGGTAAAATGAATTGAACTGCGATAAGGAGGGCACATGCTGCACCAGCCCACATGCCCGTTGAACCCATTGAATTTGCTGCTAAAACATCCTCACAATTTTCAGTCATCTCACCCTCCTCTTCTGGTTCACATAATTCTTCGATATTCATTAACACCGTCAATTCCTTTCCATCACAAGAAATCTCTCCAGGCACTCCGAAGCCAACCATCATATCTTTGGCGGCTTCACATTCTGTGTTGTTTTTGTAGGTGTTAACAATCATGGAATTTTCCAAACCACTTGAGGTGGTTTCCCCCGAATCCTCATTTGTTTCGGAGAGCCAACTGTTGTTGAAAATAGCCATCATGCCAAGAACTAAACTTAACGCCATGAGTGAAGATACCACGGTTGCTTTTGTCTTTCTGTCCACTCAAGGCCCTCCAATTCTGCCAAGAACTTAATGACGGAGTAAAAATAACTTCGTGTGATTTTGAATATTGTACGAGTATTTGTTTCGATATGAGTAGCTATGCAAAATTTTCACTATTTCCGTCTCAACAGAAGAACAAATATATCTCCAAGTTTATATTAAGGCTGAAAAAGACACTATTTGTCAAACCAGTGGAATTGATATTCCCGAAGGGGCAAATCATTTACTTGAGACTTATGTTCATCAAGGGGCTCTCTTAACAAGTCACTATTGTTTGAACAAGAAGTGTAATCCGCCCAATAATGTGAGGCTAAAGTTGTATAAATACGGAAGCCTCTTGTTAATCGGAAGCGTGGTGATTTACCTTTTATGGAGTGAATCATTTCCAATGGGCTAAACAAATCCTGAAGGTTGAAGGGGGGCGACCCTTAAATACTCCCCGACCCCCTCGCCATTGAGAACAAATGCGAATCCAACGCATTCTCAAACAACTTGAATTAAATTTTAATTCAAACTTATGGGAGAAGTTGAGACAGGGGCAACAAAGAAGCATGACTCCGTATTCAACTCCTACGGTAGTCGTCTCCTTCTCCCTCCTATTCTTTACCATTTTGAATATGGTTGCCTGTGGAAATTGTGGGAAGCCTCCTTGCAAAAGCACCTACCCATGTAAGAAGGGCAGAAGTTGTAAGAATTGTCATTGTGTCATAAAGAATCCAGATTGGAGTGGGAGGCATAAGCATCTTTGATCTTGTTTCAAAGCATCTTGAACGCTGTATGATTGCCGATTAACTTCAAAGTGTACTTGAACGAGAACAGAAATCATACCCTCAATCTCTTGGCCAAGATGCATAGAGATAGAAATAAAAACTGATTCTATATAGAAATAAATAGAGTGATACCGTGTTTGGAATAGAAACCTCTCCTTCATCATCATCAAGTAAAATTGAGCATAGAAAAATTCAGCTCACAGGGGGGTCCACGTACATCGTAAGCCTTCCTAAGAAATGGGTGAAACAAAATAACCTTCAGGCTTCAGATATCGTAGCCGTTGAACATTTGACAAATGGTAATATTCAAATCACGCCATTCCAATCCAAGCCCAAAAAGAACATAATCAGCATCGATATCAACGCCCAAACCGAATCAGAACTCTATGTATGTTTAATTGGTGCTTATCTGGCTGGCGCAGACGTCATTTGTGTTGACTCCAAATCAGTAATCTCGACAAAATACCGCAGAACAATCCGTAAATTTTTACGAGAAGCGAGAGGCATGGACCTCTCAGGTGACCATGAATCAAAGATGTACATTGTTTCGATGATGAAACAAAATGAGTTACCTTTGAAGTTTTCATTAAACAGAATGTACCTCCTCGTGACCCAAATTGTCGAAGATGCCATATCTGTCATGAACGGAGAAGATTCCGACCTTCTAAGCGATTTGGAAGAGCGAGAACGACAGATTGACGCCCGCAGATTACTTGTCGCCCGACAGGTAGCGATGTCCCTCCAATCAAGCAGCGTCGAACGAGCACTTGGCGTCGACCACTTTCAAGGCATGGAACACGTCTCTATGGCGAGAGCGTTAGAACGAATGGGGGATCACGCACACTCTTTTGCGAATCTTATTTTGCATCAACGAGAACATCCAGGTCAAAATTTACTTCGAAAAGAAACGCTTCAAATCCCTATTCAGCATCTTTTGACATGGAAAAATGCCTTGAAAAAAATTATCCACAATACAAATTCCAAAGACATTACAAATATCATTGAAGCAAAACAAGAACTTCATGAAGCAATCAAAGATTTAGAAGGATTCGAAGAAACTCTCATGCTATCCAACAAATACAATATTTCTTCATTTCGATTTAGTGAAAAAACGAGACGTTTGTGTGCCTATAGTATTGACCTTGCTGAAACTCTCATCAATATTCTAATGGCAGGCCGCCTTTCATTATTTGATCAGGAAGAAGCGTTATTCGTTTAAGAAATACATATTCTATATAGAATATATAGGACTAATGGTTATACTGCTTCCACATCGACAGGGCATGGAACCTTCAACAATGATTCTTCTCGGACTCGCTCTCGCAGTTTGTGCTTATCTTGCATGGAATATCGGTGCAAACGACGTCGCAAATGCAATGGGTACGAGTGTCGGTTCTCGAGCACTGACACTCAAGCAGGCGGTCGTCATCGCTGCAATTTTTGAGTTTGCAGGTGCTTTTTTTGCTGGAGATGCAGTAACTGAGACCATTCGAAAAGGGATACTCACCGTTGATTTCGGACTTAAAGAATCCGACCCTGAATTTTTCAGAGAACTATCACAAGAACTCGCTTTAGGGTTCGTAGCAGCAATGATGGCGGCAGCAGTTTGGCTCACCGTAGCAACCAGGTTCGGTCTTCCAGTCTCAACAACTCATTCCATTATCGGTGGCGTTATTGGAGTGGGACTCATCCTTGAAGTGCAGCATAATACAACCCTCATCGATTGGGAAGTCGTACGAAAAGTTGTCATGTCTTGGGTTGCATCACCACTTATCGGAGGCATTCTCGCCTTTGTTACATTTTCAGTTGTACGAAGCACCATTTTGAATGCTGAGAACCCCACCGAAAGAGCAAAAATCCTCGCACCAATCCTTGCCTTACCAACCTTCTTTGTGCTGGGCCTTGCACTCTTATTCAAAGCACTAAAGGGAATGTTCAGTCGATTAGATGAGGCAGGTATTCTCGACAAAACAAATTGGTTACCTGCAAAAGAAAACGGTTCGTTCAATCCATATGCAGACAATGCATGGTTCCCAATTAATGCTCTTTTATTCGCCCTATTCATCGGAATATTAGCTTCAGTCATTCTGTATTTCGTTCTACGCAGAGTCGATCTCGATGAAGATCGAAAAGGATTCAAAGGCGTGGAGCGAATCTTTGTTTGGCTACAAATCATTACCGCAGCATACGTTGCCTTTGCCCACGGTGCTAACGATAGATCAAATGCGATTGGTCCTATGGCTGCAGTCTATCAAGTTCTATCGAGCGAAACTGGCATGTTAGCAGAGAAAGCAAACATACCCCTTTGGCTCGTCCTTATTGGTTCAGCAGGTATCGCCATCGGTGTGATTACTTGGGGTTGGAGAGTGATGGAAACCATTGGAAGTAAAATTACAGATATCACACCAACCCGAGGTTTTGCTGCTGAGTTTGGTGCTGCTACAACTATTCTTGTGTTCTCAATGCCATTCCTCGCCGTGCCAGTTTCGACAACCCACACACTTGTAGGGGCTGTCGTAGGTGTGGGGTTAGCAGGGGGGGCGAAAGCTGTCGACTTTAGGGTATTTGGTAAAATTGCAGCATCATGGATTGCCTCGCTTCCAGCAGCGGCCTTTGGCTCAATCGTCCTACTTGTGTTGAGTGGCGGAGACTTCCTTACCATGGTTGTCCTTGTTACCATTGCGTTCGTTGTCGTAGCCCTCATCATGTGGCGTACGAAGGATAACGAAATACACGTTGAAGAGGCTTTAGCAGACATTGGGGGAGATGGTGCGGCAACTCCCCTTGAAATTTTCAGAGAACATGCTACTGCTGTGGAAAAAACCGTCAACAACATGTTTGAAGCAGTTGAAATTGCTATTTCTGGCAAGGGCGATTTGGATGAAGCCATCAAGGCGACCAGTCGATTTGAACTTGAAGCCGATGAATTGAAGTCAACACTCCGACATGCATTAGCCACCCCAAGTGTTCGAATGATTGCGAGTACGGAGGAAAAACTTCACATGATCACCCGCCAAGATAGAATTGCAGATTACGCGGAAAATGTCGCCGAGCAACTGTCGTTCCGACCACTCCTAGATGACGAAACTGCGAAGAAGAATCTCAAAGAGATGGCTGA
The DNA here is from genome assembly GCA_038146705.1 of Candidatus Poseidoniales archaeon. Lineage (GTDB taxonomy): Archaea > Thermoplasmatota > Poseidoniia > Poseidoniales > Poseidoniaceae > Poseidonia. The sequence continues at coordinate 23,326 of JAYQSB010000019.1, read as the reverse complement.
AATTGTCAAAGCAACTGTGGAGGCTTACGATGAAACTGTGAGGGCCTTGAGGGACTTTGGCTTATCAGGCGAAACAAGGAAGGACGCCAAAGAAGTTCGTAGCCTCATCAAGCGAGTCAATGAATTGGAGCACGAAGCCGATAAAATCGAAGCAAAAGCCGCTGCTCATGTATTCTCAACAGGTGAGGACAATGCCCTTGCGGCTATGCACATGTACCGTGTTCTGCAACGCCTTGATGATGTTGCAAATGCATGTGAACGGGCTGCAAACGCCTTCTTACCACTTATATCTAGACAATGAGGAATACAATTTCTCAAATGTGCTGGTACTAACCCTCAGCATAGACCCGGCGAAATCGGGTATTTCAAAGATGGAGTTGTAAGCATGTACAATGTGGGTTTGATTGGATGTGGGCGTTGGGGCTCAAATCACCTCGAAGTGCTGGCAAACGAAGTCGGTACATCGATTTCCAACCTGTATGTCGTGGATTCGAAAATAATCCAACACCAATGTGTTGAGAAGTGTTTTACCATTGAAGAGTTTAACAGCGTCCTCAACCTCATCGATATTGCGATTATTGCAAGCCCAAACCAGCATCACGTATCACAAGCCAAGCAATGCCTTGAGCAAAATATCCACGTACTGGTCGAAAAACCATTAGCACAATCGATTGAAGAACTTCAACCACTACTCGAGGTGATGGCAACAACATCTGCTTATCTGCAGGTGGGTTACCTTCTCAACAGCCACCCTGTAATCACATTCCTTGAGCAACACCTTTCCATCGATAAGATTGAATCCATAGAGTACTGGAGGACAACAACCCGGTCAAATCGCTCATCAACACATCCCGTTGATGCCTTTCTTGTGCACGCCCTTGCCCTTTTTGCTCATCTTGGCATCACAATTTGTGATAGGGATATCGAATATCATGGAGAAGAGCCCCTCCACTCTTATTCATTCACATCAACCAAGAATATATCCATCAAATGCAATGTGGGCTGGAATGCTAAGGAAGAACGACGGCACATTGAGATGATTACTCGGGATGATAGTGTACAAGTCGATTTTGGAAACCCTGGGTTCTGCACCATCAACAGCCAACAACATCGAATGACCAACGAACAGGCATTACAATCCCAGTGGAACCAATTTCTTTCTAACATCCAAAAGAAACAAACGCATTCCATCCAATCCATTGAAACCTTCCAACATCAATACGAACAGTTTAGAAAAATTGTTTAAAATCTTAACATTTCAATAAAGTCGAAAGAGTACAGTTGAAGAAGCACCTCCACTTCGGATGATTTATGGGAATGTCAATGAAGACACTTTCTCGATTCTTCTGGCTATCGGTCATCCTTTCACTTTCACGTGGTTATCTCGCATCGTCTGCAATGGATGGAGCTATTGTTTTCTGTGTACTTATGTTGCTCATTGCATTCACATGGTGTGTTGTCTCGTGGGAAGAAGTCAAACAACACATGGGACTATCTCAAGCGAACATTCTCGCAGTCACCGTGTACAGTTTAACCTCTCTTGGCTTTGGGTTTCTCGCCGTTGAGATTTGGGCATTTCCTAGCCTCGGTGCTTACATTGTCGGATTTATTTTGCTAGCAACCGTCTGGTGGACCATGCACGCAATGCAACCAGCGAATGCGTAAATCTCGGATAAGGTGAAAAGCCGACAGATATGACCTTGCCCTATGGCTACATTTGGTAACCACCCACAACTACCAGATGTTGTCGAAGCGTTGCTTGCAGATGATGTCCATACACTCTTCTTCAAAGCAGATTGTATTCCAAGAGCTAAACGCGGGACAATTGGAGAATTACGTCTAGAAGACATCGAAGGTCAAGAAGAACAATCATGGGACACAATACGGTTGGAAAGTTTGCAGGAAGAACTCACCACGATCGTTAGCGAAAACCAACATCGAAGCGATTGTTTCCTCGAGATTGACCGCCACGGTTGTAGAGTCATTCAACTCGGAGATTTACGAATCGCCTGTGCATGGCCACCGTTTTCAGATGCGAGAGAAATTACAATCGTTCGGCCTGTTGCAAAACTCTCTCTTTCAGATTATGAACTCGACGACCAAATTCTTGAACGATTATCCAACCACCACCGAGGCGTCTTCATCTGCGGCAGACCTGGTTCCGGTAAAACCACATTAGCCCAAGCCATCGCTGAATACTTGGATGAAGATGTAGGTGCACTCGTCAAAACCATGGAAGCGCCAAGGGACTTACAACTTCGAGATCGAATTACTCAGTATGCTCCGTTGGAAGGCAACCTTGAGAAAACGGCGGAAATCCTTTTTCTCGTTCGGCCCGATTTTGTCATTTTTGATGAAGTGCGACGGGCGAGGGATTTCGAAATATTTGCTGATGTGCGATTAGCAGGTGTTGGCCTTCTTGGCGTCACACACGCTAACTCAGCCCTCGAAGCAATTCAACGATTGATTGGCAAGGTGGAACTTGGCCTTGTCAGTCAAGTTCTTGACACAGTTCTTCACGTTGAAGCGGGACAAATTCAGCAGGTGCTTGAATTGAAAATGACAGTCAAACCTCCAACAGGAATGCAAGAAGAACTCGCACGGCCAGTCATTGAAATCATTGAATTTCCAAGTGGAAAGATCACACATGAAATGTTTGCCTTTGGTTCGGAAATTGCAGTTGTGCCTGTAAGCGGCAGAGGTGGAACTTCCCCACTCAAAACACTTGCAAAAAATCAGATTATCGACACGATTCGACAGTGGGTCGGCGTTGAATGTTCAGTTCATTTCACAAGTGACACCTCTGCACGCGTCTACGTCCCTCAACACATGGTCGCTACACTTGTAGGAAAAGGCGGACGAAATGTTCGAGAATTACAAGAGGAATTAGGCGGGCTTAATCTTGGCATCGAGCCATTTGAGGCAATGCCTGAAGGCATGGAACGACCAAATCCACATTGGCAAGACCCTCAAGATAGACGGGCTTTAGAAAGCAGGGCATGGGAGCACTCACGGTCAAAAGGAAAAGGAAAACGCAAGGGAAAACGATAAGTTTCTCTCAATCCATGGCATTGAAGAAGAAGAGAACACCCGACCCATCATGGTCGGAGGTGAACAGGGTAGCGGCAGAGGGCCCGTTTCAATTGTCCGTTCGACCACAAGCGTAACCAGTGGCCCAGAGGTAACACAAAAACTCATTTCCGCTGCATCCGCATTTGGTCAACTCATGGAAGGCACGTTCGGCCCGCAAGGTCTGGATAAAATGCTGTATAAATCCAATGGCGAGACAGCGATTACCAACGATGGTGCAAAAATTATCGCAGAACTCCTCGTTAAACATCCAGCTGCAAAGGCCTTTGTTCAACTCGCACAAGCACAGGAGCAATCATGTGGAAACGGGGTAACGACAAGCGTTTTGCTTGCTAGTTCTCTTCTGAAAGAAGCGGGCATGCTCCTCGAAAAGCGACTCCACCCACTCGTCGTTGCCGAAGGCTACCAACAAGCGCTTGAACAATGCCTTGACTGGATTGATTCAAATGCCATTGAGGTAGAAACGAATTCGAACATAATTCATGCAATCTTAACAACGTCCATGAATGGGACAATGGCGAGCACCGACCAAGAGCATTTGACGAATTTGTTGATTAAGGCATTCGAACATATCGGTGCTGAACATTCACCTCGGAACGCTTACGAGAATATACGGATGACCAAACGCCGCTCAGGTGCAATATCCGATACCAGGTGTATCCCAGGGCTCATCATCGACCAAAATCTCCAACTCGATGGTCAACCACGTTCTTTGACAAAAGGCAAAATTGCCTGCCTCACCTGTCCAATTGAATATGAGACAACATCTAGGGATACAGAGATTAAAATCACCTCAACTGAACAATATTCTTCCTTTATCCAGGCAAAAAAAGACCTTCTTACCAAGAAAACCGAACAAATACGGACAAGTGGAGCAAACATGGTTTTCTCTTCGCAAAACATCGAACCATCAATTTTGCACACACTATCAGGTGAAGGCATTGTGATGTTCGGCAATATCGATGAATCACTTCTCGAAGACATTGCCTTGGCGGCGTCGAGTGAACTGGTTGATCATCTCGACGACCTATCGCAAGAATCATGCGGCCGTTTTGAACACTTCAATATCGAGGTCAACGAAGGTGCGGAGGGTCGCAGAGAACGGGCGGTCATCACAATTGGCGAGCACTCGAACATAGCGACCATTGATGTGGGGGGCGATGGAGGTGAAGCGAGTGAAGAGGTCGTACGAAATCTCTACGATGCAATGCGCTCAGCATCCGTCTTTTACGAACATCCAACTTTTGTGTACGGTGGTGGTGCAACATTCATCGGTGCTGCATTGCACATTCGTCAGTGGGCAGAACGCAACAGCACAAGGGAGCGTTTGGCCATCGAGGCCTTTGCTCGTTCGCTTGAACGCATTCCATTGGCATTGTCAGGCAATGCAGGCAAAGATAAACTCGACACCGTTCTCGAATTGCGTGCTCTCCATCGAGATGGACAAGAAAAGAAAGGCGTAAGTGCTGACGGTACTTTGAACGATATGGATGATGTGATTGAACCGACATACACGGTTCTTCATGCCATTGAACTTGCAACAGACACCGCATGTGGGCTTCTTCGCGTCGACCAAGTGATTTCTTCTCGCGGCGATTAGCCAAAGAAACATAACGGTATGTTGAAATCTATTATCTCTTGGACTTCCCTAACGGGTTTGTGGTATGACCGCTCGTTTTTCCGGCCACCGTGCACTCTTAAGCGTCTACGACAAAGAAGGTATTGTGGAATTTGGACAACAACTCCACGACCTCGGGTTTGAACTTGTTTCAACTGGTGGTACATATCGAACACTCTCAGCAGCGGGCATTCCTGTGAGCAAAGTTTCGGATGCCACGGGTCACCCAGAAATTTTTGACGGACGCGTAAAGACACTACATCCAGCGATTCATGGGCCACTCCTTGCTCGTCTTCACCAAGATAACGACCAAATCGAACTAGAAAATTTAGGTTATCCACGCATCTCAATTGTTGCGTGTAACTTGTATCCATTCGCAGATGCATCCCGTCAACAACCACCACTTGCTGATGACGACTTGCTCGAAATGATCGACATCGGCGGTCCAACCATGGTGCGGGCATCAGCAAAAAACCATCGACATGTCCTCATCCTCACCAATCCAGAGCGGTACACGTCCCTTATCGAAATGTTAGAACATGCAACAACACTCGATCACATTCCGTTGAGCACCCGACAAGAATTGGCATTGGAAGCATATCAGCACACGGCAGATTACGAGCACACCATCGCAGAAGAACTCCATCGAAGATGGAATGGAGAGTTGACCGAGGTTGACCTTGTTGAAGAGCAAACAGAGCGGTATCCTCAACTTTTGACCAGTAGCCATTCATTGAGTCACCATCTACGGTACGGAGAAAATGCTCACCAATCCGCAGCGTTGTACACTTCGAACACACCAACTGAGTTCGATACGCTTGTTTCAGCAAAGGTCGAAGGAGGTAAAGCGATGTCGTACAACAATTATGCAGATGCAGATGCAACCTTGCGGTTGTGCCGTTCCCTTTCAACAGATGACTGGCCAGAGACGCCTCATGCTTGTGTCATCGTGAAACACAACAATCCTTGTGGGGCGGCTCTAGGTTCAACACAAAAAGAGGCATTTGAACAAGCTCTTGCAAGTGACCCAGAATCTGCATTTGGCTCAATCATTTGTTTCAATGAGGTTGTTCAGCCAGAAACGGCAGAAGCCGTGGGAAATCTCTTCGTTGAGGTGATGATGGCACCAGGATACACCTCGGAAGCAAAAGAAATACTGATGCAAAAAGGCAATAGACGAATTTTGACCCTGCGTTCTCCAAACAATCGACTTGAGCCATTGCAACGATCACTTGTGAGAAAACCCATTGAAGGAGGGATGCTGGTTCAAACAGAAGAACCTCCAATTCTCAAATGGGAGAATTCGAAAACGGTGACCAAGGCAATTGTGACCGAAGCGCAGATGGCCAGCATGAAATTCGCTGTTCGAGTTTGCGAGCAGGTGAAATCGAATGCCATCGTTATGGTCGACGGACTCGCTACGGTTGGCATTGGGCCTGGCCAAACAAGCCGTGTTGAAGCAGTTCGTATTGCAGCAAGAAGAGCGGGCGAGCGTGCAAAAGGAGCCGTCCTCGCATCTGATGCATTCTTCCCTTTCAAAGATGGAATCGAGCAAGCTGCAGAGGTTGGCATCGCTGCAATCGTCCAACCAGGTGGTTCGATTCGAGACGAAGAAGTCATCGCTTGTGCCGATGAACACAACATCTCGATGCTCTTTACAGGGCACAGACTTTTCCGCCACTGACTTTTCATGTTCAAGCATGACCATGAATAAAGTGGCTGAATCATGCCGTTGTTGGTACATGCCAACCAACCCACCATACGCCGATGAGGGCGACGAGTGCAATGGTCGTTTGACCGAAACCAGGGTCGCCGGCCTTGGTGAGTCCGACGATCGAGATAATGGATACAATGGTAATGAGTCCGCAGATGACAATCTTCGAGTGCAGAGGGAGTGTTTTACCTGACTTGTAATAATTGAGCAAATACACGCCAAAGAGGCGATTGGTCAGCAACCACCGGAACAAATTTTGCGATGACCTTCCAAAGCAAAAACCAGCAGCGACAAGCCACGACGTTGTTGGCCACCCCGGTAAGATGAGACCAATCGCTGCAAAAACGACGAAGATAAGTCCACAAGAAGTCCAAACAATTCGAACAATTGGGTTACTGCTGGGTTTGTGTTCGGAAAGGACAACCTCAACGATTTCGTCATCACTCAATTCAGCATAATGGGAGTGAGGCATCTCAACATTGACATCATTTGTCATACCATTGCCCCAACCCGCCCTCCTAACAATCTCAAAAAAACCCTCCGATGTCATGACGAAGCCCTCTTCTACAGAATTCGACTGGCTTGTCCATGGCACAGGTATTGATTGGAGGGCGAGTCGCCACAGCCGCGGACCCGTTACGTTGTGCAGTATTTATTTCAGGTTCAGGCTCAGGTCTTGAAGCTCTCCTTCGTTTCCAGCAACACGATTGTCTTCATACAACATGCGTTGTTGTGTCAAATAAAGAAAATGCTGGAGGCCTCAATCATGCGGAAGCCTACGGCATTCCATCTATTGTTATCCCTCATATCGATGCCGATGGCAAGCGAATTTCTCGAGAAGAACACGAACAAATCATCATTGACAAGTTACAGTCATATGATGTTGAATTGGTCGTGTTGAGTGGGTACATGTTGCTTCTTTCACCCACATTTATTCAACAATATTCGCCGAGTATTGTGAACATTCATCCGTCTCTGCTTCCGAAGTTCCCTGGCGCCCACGCACATCGAGATGTTCTTCAATCGAATGAAACACTGACAGGGTGCACAGTACATCTCGTCGATGAAGGTATGGACTCAGGACAAATTCTAGGCCAATGTCGAGTACCCGTTTTTCCGGAAGACTCAGAAGTGACCTTATCCGAACGAGTAAAGGTCGAGGAACACCGCCTCTATCCTGCAATACTTACGAAGATTGCAAATGGAGAAATTCTTGGTGAAGACGATTGATTTTCGCAAGATGAGACCCTAGGTCTTCCCTTGAATTAAAATTCAAGAATTCATCGTTATCTGCATCGACTTCAATGTGCGGCAAATCCTTCAGCAGAGAAGTAAGTGATGTTGCATTCTCGGGCCCCCGCCACCCTTTCGGAATGACACAAAATGTTGGGTGGATTTTGTTTTGCTGAACAATAACACCTCCTGCTTTTGCATGGGCAGCCATGAATCGTAAACCATCATGAGTTAATGTGTATGAATCACAAGGAACACATATCATGTCGTCCTGTATTGATTGTTGAAGCCACATGACCAGCCTATGCAAACCCATATCCTCTTCCGGATCGGACAAAACGGTACCTGTGAACATGCGGGCTCTTGATTCAACACCGCATAGAATCACAATTTTTTCAATACCTATGGATGAAAATGCCAACTGTAGCCTAGCGACATTATCGAACATACGCGCTTTATCTTCACCCATTCGACTGGATTTCCCTCCAGCGAAGATAATACCATGCACAGCGAACCCTCATTGTAACTCATCAATCGCATTGAGTGCAGATTCAAGCTCGTTGAGCAAACCTCGGACACGCTGAAGAAGAGCCATACGTTCTCTCGATGAGCGGGCCTCCGGTAACCATTCCAAAAGTCGCCGAACATCAAGAGCATCACGTTCTATTGTCCATTTCAACACATTTTCAAGAACAGGGTCTTCGGTCGGAAGAAAACGTTCGCCCATAGTTGTTCAAATGGCACACATTCCATCAATTCTTTGGAACAAGAATGTTCTCTCGAATTCTTTCGAATAATTCACCGCCTTTTGGAGCTGATTGTACCAACAATCGACACTCTGTGGATAATGCGTTTGATTGGGAAAGAATGAGCACTGCATATTGGTGCCATAATGTACTTTGTTCAGCCATTGCGATAAACCAATCATCTTTGGGAATGGCGTGCCCAGCTCGCTTTAGTTCAGCCGAGATTTCTAGTATGATTTCAACAGGCTCAGTCTTTTGTAAAAGGTGTATGAAAACCATCCATACATTTTCCTGAATTGCATCTGGTGGCAAATTCGCCAGGAAAAAGCCAGCGAGAAGGCAATCCTCTCTCCCCTTTCTTTTCCAAAGGAGAGGAACTAATTTCGCAATCCGCCGTTCATATCCTTTGCATTCTGTGAGCGTCCACGAAGCAATTGTTCTCAGGTCATTTGTTGGGACACCGTAATGAAATGTATAATGTGAATGCTGATCAAACACATCCATTTTTGGTTGATTTCCGAAACTTGGAATTGAACGTTCATAGCATTGTCGGAAGAATTTCATCCATGTCTTTTTTCGTTTTACTTCGGCCATTCGTTGAGAAGAAAGCCAGTCGTCCAAGTGCGGATTCACGCTCGTTCACCATTCTTCGAACGTTTTCGAAAATTATTGAAGAGGTTGGTAACAAGTTTCGTTGAATCTTTGATGGTTGAAAGAAACGAATCGATTAAATCATCATCATCATACTTTTCTTTGACAAGTTCTCGTAATTCATTTTCAACTTGCTCATGTTCCTCTTCCGTGATCCTCAAAATTTCTCGAAGATGTGCAAGGACTCGAAATTCGTCTTTTGATAAAGATGCATTGACGATAGCAATTTCGAAAATCTTGACATAGATTGCACGAGCGCTTTCATGGCTAACGGGTTCTCCCTTAGGTGAATCGATGTTATTTTTGATATCCTCATAAATTTGTGGAGCATCTTCAGGTGACAATTTGAGTGCACTTGCCAATTTGATAATAAGACGCTTTTCTTCTCGCGACAAAATCCCGTCATCGAGCACGACTTCCACAGTCGTTCGGAAAATTTCTAAATTTCCGATGTCGTCTTCCGCCATGCGTTTATCCCATTGCCCTCATGTTCTTGAATGAACCGTCAAGTAAAATCGTGAAAAAAGGTGATTTTGTCCAAAGGATTCAAAAAGAATCCCCAGCCACCATAGAATATCACACTCACCCTGTCGGACACCTCCGACAGTCTATGCACACATTGTGTGCAGTGATTCCATCAAGGAGATGAAATAATGGCTAAAAATTATCGAAAACAAGGAAATTCAAGTAAAGCAATGAAATATATGATTCGGGCAGATATCAAAGTTAACGGCACAGTCCAGCGAAAAGATATCATCGGAGCAATCATGGGTCAGACAGAAGGACTCTTGGGTGACGAACTCGAATTGAGAAAACTACAACGATCAGCACGAGTTGGTCATGTCGATGTCGAAACCGAAGTGAAAAATGGAAAAGTGCATGGTAACATATTCATTCCAAGCAGCATGGACAATGTTGAAACTGCAATTATTGCCTCATCACTTGAAACAATCGATCGAATAGGCCCCTGTGATGCAGTAATTACAGTTGTTGAAATCAACGATGTTCGTGCAACAAAGCGAAATTCAGTTGTTGAGCGTGCTAAGGAACTGTTGCTCAATCTCGTCAATTCAGGTGAAGCTGCATCAAAAACCGTCGTTGAAGAAGTTCGTGCGGTCTTGACGACAGGAACTGCTACCTCGTATCATGGGTTGACCAGCGGCCCAAACGTAGAGAACTCAGACTCACTCATCATTGTCGAAGGACGAAATGATGTTCGCAATCTTCTCAATCATGGCATTAAAAATGCAATCAGTGCAGATGGTGCGGGGGATATCAAACAAGAACTCATAGACCTAGCAAACTCAAAAGATACCGTCATTCTTGCAATCGATGGCGATAGAGGCGGAGAAATGCTCTTCCTTCAATTGTTTGATATGTTGAAAATCGACCATGTCGCTCAGGCACCACCAGGTCAAGAATGGGAACTTTTACCTCAAAAGACCATAACGATGTGCCTTCAGAAGAAAATCGAAGCCGCTCGATTCAAGTCAGACCTTGACAAGCAAATTGCACTTGATGAAGAAAAATATTCGAAAGACGACTCTTGGAAAGAAGAACTCGATGATACATTTGAAGCCAGTGAAGCTCCACCAGAAATTCAAGAACTCTTCGATAAACTCGATGAAATCGGAAAGAATAAGGCGCTGTTTTTGTTTAAGGATGGTTCGTTTTCTGATGAAGAAATCTCCGCATCAAAACTCTCTGACTCCATTCAAGAAGCAAAGGACGTTGAAGCGATTATCATCAATACGCCAATCACCGGCACAGTGCTTGATAAGTTGAAAGATAGTTCTATCCCAACACTCGTCGGCACGAAAGAAGGCAAAGATTTCAAAACTCAAGGCGACCTCAAAATCTGGCTTTCAAGTGTACATCGTTAATCATGAAACCTTTTTTGTTCTAGGAAAGGCCCACATCGTCCATGGACGACGATCCTTGGGCTGCAATAGGCGACCAAGGCGATGATGAGGAAACGAACTCATCGAGCGAACAACAGGACTCTGAGGAAAGAGCCAATGAAAAGGTTGAGGTTGAAACACTCGAATCACCCTTTTCCGAGGAAACACATGATTTCTGGCTCCATCCGTTTCCAATCGAAGACCATTTCATCGAGGAATCCGATGTACTACCGCTTAAACTGACAGATTCTTCTCATTTTGCGACATTTTTTGTTGCCGATGAAGGATATTTTCAACATGTGAAGATGTTCAAAGAGGATGACAACAACATCTCAAAACAAACACATTGGACCATTTCTAGACAAGAAATTGTTGGCTTTCATCATCTAAATGCAGAACATCTCCGCGCATTCTCACCGCTTTGGGCAACGATGTTTGCATTTTTCATGATGACAACATTTCTCACCGCATTTTCAGTGATTGAGCAACATCTTCTGCTTCTCTTGTTTTTTGTAACTGGTGTCATACCATACATCTTGATGAGAGCACAGGTGCAGTGGATTGTCATATATGGTCACAGAAGAAAGCATCGCCATCTCCTTTGGATATGGAGTCATGATGCCTATACCTTCCGAGCGAGCATGAAGCACTTCGGTACAATGATGCACAGATATCTAAATGAAGGCATATTTTATTCAAAACATTGTGAAACAGAACTATCGTACCGTCCAAAAGTTGAACAACTCCCGAAAGCAGTCGAACAAATTGAAGTCTCGCCAATCGCTAACCAACCCCAAGTAATCACGCAAGTACCGCAAATCGATACTATTCCTGTACAAAATCCAGCGGATGTAGCAGTTGAATCAACCGGTCAACACCATCAGCCTCAGTTAACGGTGCAGAATCAAACTCCTCCCCTTGAAGAAAGCAGAGCAGAATCAACGCCAAGTCCCCAAGGAGAAACCGCCCCTTTATCGCAGCCTGCAGGCCCTCCTACAGCTTCAAACCCCCAACCTGATTTGCCACCGCAACCGGCAGGCCCGCCGATTAGTCCTGCCCAACCTTTACCTCAAACCCCTCATCCAATTTCACCATTACAACCGGCAGGCCCACCGATTAGTCCTGCCCAACCTTTACCCCAACCTTTACCCCAACCGTCAGCAGGCCCCCCACTACTAGATCATGCAACATCTGCCCAGCCGATGCCTCTCCCTCCTCCGCCAAATGCACCAACAATCCCCCCACCTCTACCTCCACCACCTCTGCCTCCGGTGCAAGCAATTTCAACTGAGGAACAACAGGCTCTACTCGATGAATTAAGTTGAAGCGAGAGCCATGCCACCTGCACTGGCTAAAACTAAACTGCGTTCAAGTTCAGATGCAAGTATTCCTAATTCTTCCATTTCTTTCGGTAATTGCATCGTGTCAGGTTCGAGTGGCACTCGAACCCCTGGACCGGGGATTCTTTGCAAAGCAACCCCTAAAACTCGTGCGTCTTGTAAAAAGACACCAGATGAACTTGAGTGGCGATGTTCAAGCCGATTTCTCATCCACCGCTGATAACCTTCAAGACGTTCGAGGAACGAACTCAATATCGTCCTTTTCTTCACCAAAATCGAATTATCATCATCTTTGTTTGGAAAACAACGAAGTGCGATGCGCAACATCCTATCAATGCGAACATCCCGAGGCTCTAATCCAACTTGTTTGGCGAGGTTGCGGCGTGCATAATCAATACCTTCAACACCTTTGAAAACGGCTTCTTGTGATTTTTTAAGACCAAGTGCCCCACAAAATTGTGCAATGATCATCGTCAGATCTTCATGACTTGCTTGAACATTAATGGAAAGATCTTCACGAGGTAATCGATATTCTTCTCGCTTTTCATGTGCCGAATCTTCTTCAATTGATTCCCCGATATGTGTCTTACCAGCCACAACCTCCTCTTGTTCATGAATAACGGATGGTTGGGATTCTATCGGTTCAAGAATTTCTTCGGGGTGTGGTTCATCATCGATGTCATCAATGGGTTCAGATCTCGTTTCAGTAATCACATTTTCAGGCTCCATTGCTTCAAGCATCGCTTCGTGTGCATCATCCAATGTTGAGGAGTCAACCGGTTTTAATTTCGGGGCCTGTTTATTCACAGGAAGAAGCGTGGGCACAGATTCTTTTGGAGACCAAAGGCGCAAAACAAAATGCTCGTGTTCAACGTTTCTTTTGGATAGATGTTGAATCAGTAAGGGAATTTCATCATACAACTTCTGCAATTCCAATGGATCTTGAATTCGCTGAGAAATTGCTATTGCAAGCCCAATGTCTCTGTCCCAAGGAAGACGAAGCAAGCGTTTTCTTAATTGGGCAAACGTATCCATTCTGTGTTGGCAATCATGCAATATCGTGGCAATTTCATGTGCATTTTCGGGACGAAGTTCAGGAAAATTAGCAAGATTCCATCCCTTGTGTTCAAGGCTTTGCATGGTTTTTTCGACATAAGGATACAGCCGGAGATGTTCCTCTGAACTCTTTTTTCGCTGGCTAGAGTTCGATTTACCCCTTGTTATTGCCCTTTCAAATTCAGCGATTGATAATTTTCCTAACGCCAACCTCGTCTCTTCATCAAACACCTGTGCCTCTCTTTCCAAAAGCAGCCTATGTCGATTGTTTCGCTTTGTCTTCCAATCGATGAACTCTTCGATTTGTTGAAAGAGCGTTTTGTCAAGATCATCATTCCGAAGTTTTTGCAACCAAGCATCGCGTTGTTGTTCGCCCTCAAAAGACACATCGATATCGATAAGCGTTTCAATGTAGGTTGCAGCGAGATGCAGAAGTGGTTGATAGACTTCAAAGTCGTTCATTGCGACTATTGAATTAGCAATGAATCGAGATTTCCAATCCTCCATTCGAATACCATGAAATTCAAATTGTTCTATTCGTTTCAAACCATCGATTTCGGTTTGCTTCCTTCTTAGATCAAGCATTTCGATATACTCTTTGAAATCTGAATTTTTTTGAATTTGTCCGATAAAATTTTCACTAAATTTTTGATGGTCGGGAAAAATTTCTATGATTCGATTCCATTTCTCAATGAGTTGTAGGTGTTCCTCAATACCTTCATTTTGAACACCTATTGACTCCTCCCAAGCGCGTAAATCTTTGGCTTGAATTGGCCCACGGTGTTCAAATTTAATCCCTTTATTTTGCCAAGTCGTTTTTTGTTCGTTTGCTCGTTGTAAACTTTCTTCAAGTCGGAACAACACATCTTGAATGTTCGTACGAAGTCGAACCAAGTCTTGTTTTTGGTCAGGGCTGGTAAGTGACTCCATTTGTTTCTGAAATGAATGGAATAATTCCAAATCAAAATCCTTCAAAGGTGAAAGAATGGTGATTTTCATGCTTTCCTTTTCATCGAGAAACTCTTGATATCTCGCTATAGCATCAAAACTTTGAACGAAATTGAGGCCTTTAATTTTTGAGACATCAAGCCCCTGATTTGTCAAATATCGAAGCATATCCTTAATCGACTGGCCTTGCATCAATTCTTTCGCTTCAAGCTCTTCTAGGCGATGAAGAATGATGTTGATATTTTCTGTCGTTCCGAAAAGGTGGGCTAAATTCTCTAAAGTGGGGTGGCTTGATACATCCACGGCAGCACAACGCACAAGGATACTCTTCCATGCTTCATAATTGTCCTCACCAGTCCAAAATTGCAAATATCGACTGAACTTTGGTTCGAAGGTATAAGAAACCATCATGTATTTATCTAATTCTTTTGTTAATTCCTCTTCAACAAGCGGGTTCCGAGATTGAATCAATATCTCATCGATGATGTCGTCTTCTTCATGAAAGTATTCCTTGATGTACTCCAAACGTCGTTGTAATAATCTGCTTTTTTCAACGAGCTGTTTTAGAAATTCGAACCGCTGCATTCGATTTGAGGATGTTGAAAAGACAAAGTCCTTACAAGACTGAAAGTCGAATTGTTCGCCAATGAGTGACGAAATATCATCCTCAAGGAAAGCAAAATCATTGCCTTCAGAATCTCCTCCCACACAAAGGTATGGTGTCAGTTAGGCTTTCAATGTGAGCATTGATTTCTACCTTCAAATGCTATTTGTGTCAACTCAATTTTTCGCGAATTCAAAAAGGTAGCAAAATGAGTCGATTGTGCTCAAATCAGCCGTGAAGCATAAAGGCAATTAGAACAGGTCAAGTTTAATGAGTGCCTTACTTATTGGTTCAGTGTTCTTTTCAGGCTGCGTTGTCGGCGGCTTTGGGCTTTGGATGAAAAAGATGCAAAATTCCATAGAACATTTGGTTGAGCAAAACATCGTACTCAAAGAATCCCAAATGTCGCACTTTCAACATTTGAATACCTTAACCGATAACACAACATCACACCTGGAAGAAGTCACCTCGATTATCGCTACTTATCTTGAGATTCATCCCGAAGTGGATGCATCAATGAAAACGCATGCATTCCTCCTTCACTATAAGCACAACACAAACCTCTCTCCAACTTTCGACGAATGCTTAACAGTGTTATCCTCCACGCTTGCTCCTTGTTCCACTGACGCTGACGATGGTAATTTGAATGAATTATTGCAATCATTTGTCCTCCGCCTTCTCGAATTGTTTGATCGCCATACCATCACGGCTGAGAACTTGCAACTCGATGGGCATCTAGCACACAAACTTGGCGTCGCAGCATTGGTTGTCAAGAGGTACGACTGGGCGGAACAAGCGCTCGGACTTGCATACCGCTTGAGTCCAGGGCATGAGGGAATTTTAGGTCACTTGTACGATATTTCATGCTTGAGAGGTGATCAAGACCTTCAGCGTCATTGGCTCGAATCCTTGATGAAAGTCAATCCTGACCAACCCGAAATGCTCCGGGCACACGCCCATCTTTTGGTTTCCATGGGCGATAATGAGGCAGAACGAACAGTACGCCGACTTGAGGCACTGGGTGTTGACACCCCTGCAGACAAATCATTGCTTTCAGGACTGCGTGCAAGAGCAGGTGCTCGTTCCGAGGCTCTGGAAGCCATCGAAAAGGCACTGGAAGAAGACCCTACCCGAGCAGACGATTGGCTCCAATATGGTTCACTTCTCAAGGAAGAAGGGGAGGCACTAGCAGCCATCGAAGCAACGCAGGAATGCTTGAAACTCAACCGTCAACATGGAGATGCATGGGCTTTGCTCGCTGAGATGTTATCTGAAGACACGAGCCGTCACCAAGAAGCGCTCAAAGCTGCAACTCACGCAGTTGCACTTGATGCGGGCGGGGTTGATACAATATTCCTAAAATCAGAGCTTTTGGAAGTACAAGGAGATTTGGTGGCGGCTGAAGAAAATTTGATGAAGAACTTAGCAAAAACACCCCAAAACGGAGAATTGCGTGCAAGAATTGCCGACCGCTTCCTCAAAAACCATCGAATCGAAGACGCTCAGCAATTGGTTGATGATACCCCTTCAAACATTGACCACCCCCTCCTCCATACAGTTGAGGGACGCCTTCATCTTGCAAAAGCAGACAGATTAAGGGACGGCACTGGTACAACAGATAAACGCCTTCTTCAAGACGCTCAAACCTCATTCCAAGATGCTTTGAACATTCATCGAGAACTCGGAGTTGCTTGGCTTGGCCTCGGACGAACACAACGCCTTTTGGGAGATCTTGAAATCGCAGCAGAATCCCTCGACCGTGCGAGACGCCTGCTCCCTGAAAACGACCAAAATGTTGCAAGTGAATCCGCATTGCTTTCACTCGACAACGGCGATATTGCACGTGCAAGCCAGTTCATTGACGCAGCAGATGTTCAAGGTCAAACACCAATGATTTCCTATGTTCGAGGAAACATCGCAGGACGAATGGGTCAACTTGAGTTGGCGCAAACGTTCTACACCCAAACACTCGATGACGACCCTTCACACATCCGTGCTCGTCTCAACCGGGCATTGGTTTTTATTGCCCTTGGTGAAGGACAAGAAGCAGTCGATGATTGTGTGCGATTGCTTTCCCTAGCACCAAATTTCACCCTTGCTCGATTGAGAAAAGGTGAGGCACACATGCTCCTTGCCGAATGGAAGCCCGCACTGAATGACTTCAAGATGGTCCTCGAAGTTTCACCACAACATGCGGTTGCACTCACAAAACTTGCAGCAACTTACATGGCGTTACAACGACCTGAACGAGCAGAATCGCCTCTCAATGAAGCATTGCGAATTGATGCGAATCTTGCTGAAGCTTGGCACCAGCGGGGTTTATTGTACCTTGAATGGGGAAAGACCGATAATGCCCTTTCCGACTTTGAAGCGGCTGTTCGAACAAAACCAGGACATCTTGATGCTCACCTCCATATCGCTGCATTGTATCACGAACAAGGGCAATTTGATGAAGCAGCTGTGGGGTGGAAGAATGTCCTTTTGCTTGATGCAGACCACCTCGTAGCGAAAACAAGACTCGCTGAATGCGAAGCGAAAATTGTAGTATAATACTCATAGTAATGAATACAAGCAATTTTGAATTCAATCGACTTGGTTAAGTCATGTCTCTAGAAATCGGCCAAAACGCCCCACAATTTGAACTGCCTAACGCAAATGCTGACGTTGGGGCACCTGTGATGAGTTTTGAAACAGCAAGAAAGCAGAATGGCACAATTATTGTGTTTGAATGCAACCATTGTCCTTATGTTGTTGCTAGCGTAGGTCGCATGAATGCAATGGCAGACTTCTGCAACGAACATCAAATCGGTTTTATCGGTATCAATTCAAACGATCCAGTTGTTTACGAAAACGACTCCTTTGAGCACATGGTTGCAAGAGCGAAGAAGGGTATGCCGTATCCATATTTGCACGATGAAACGCAAGAGATTGCCCATGCGTACGACGCGAAGCGAACTCCAGAATTTTACCTCTTCAACGCAAATGATGAACTCGTCTATCGAGGAAGGATGGACGATAATCCAAAAAATCCGAATGAAACAACAACCTCCGAATTGATGGATGCAGTCAATGCCCTCTTGTCGGGGGAAACGCCAGAAGTGCAACACACAGAATCAATCGGTTGTTCCGTTAAGTGGAAGATTTGAGGAATCGAATTGTCATCTTGCCGCCGTCAATGTGACTGGGACGAACACATGGTCTGTCGTTCGTGCGGTATCGATTATTCCCCGCCCAAAAAATTACGACCTTTCCATCTCGCATTCCCAGTTGATGATTTGGAAAAAACCATCGAATTTTATTGTGAATATTTTGCTTGCACCATAGGCCGCCAAAAAGAAGATTCATGCGTTTTCAATTTCTTCGGCCATCAAATCGTTGCTCATCGTGTGGAGAAAATGCCCAACTATTCAACCAACGACGTTGATGGAAAACCAGTACCTGCAATGCATTTTGGCCTCGTCCTTCGATGGAATGACTGGCATCAACTCAAAGCAAAATTAGAGGGCAACAATGTCGATTTTTACATCCCGCCTTACACGCGATACGAGGGTCAACCTGGTGAACAAGCAACGATGTTTGTCGTTGACCCTTGTGGCAACCATTTAGAATTCAAGTCCTTCCGAAATGACTCTGGAATTTTTGACTCAAATTGGTGAATCAATACTGTTCAAGAACAAGTTCTGTCGTTGTACTCACGATGTCAGTTTCCGCAGTGAGCCACATTTTATCGAGCAATGCCCGAAGTGCCATTGTATCATCGACATGAACAAGAGCGATAAGGTCAGCATCCCCTGAAACCTCGTACACAATTTCTATGCCGTCCCAATCTGAAATTTCAGAGCCAAACGATCCAATTTCAGCTCCCGGTGCTGCTTTAATTCGAACGAGAGCGGTAAGACCAATACCGCCTTCTCGTATCGTGTATCTCCGAATAGTCCCGTCCTCTTCCATGGCTCGAACGTGAGTCCGAACAGTTCGTTCACTGACATCGACCTTTTTGGCTAAATCGACGTATGATATTCGTCCATTTTTTCTTAACTCAGCGAGAATCGCCCGGTCCACTCCCGTAATTCTTGGCATACGGTGAGAAGGCAACCCTTCCTATATTAAATCCCCGATTTCTTGAAATAAAATATAATAATCAGTGAATAAAATCATAAAATTACGTTAATTATTTACGAAATACAGCAAATAAATCCCGAAACTATATTTCGGGGGGTTAAAGAATGCCCTATTTTTACATGAAAGTGATGTCAAGGATTCAGTTGAACGCCGAAGAGCACTTACAGAATTTCCTTGATACGATCTCATCGCTTCAATTAACCAACCGTCAAAATGAATGGTATCAAATCGATGTTTCAACATTACTCAGTCAATCACAAATTCAATTGTTTGAAACCAAACCAACCGGCGAGAGTATTGTTTTTCTCAAGAATTCCTTGGTCTTATGTTGCCCAAAACAAGCCATTATCCGCCATTTTCCCAAGCAATTGATTCACTGTTTTGTCGAAGATACCCGGGCCGTATTGGATGAGAACTCCTCAAGTATGTTTCGAATTGAACTCTTTTCAATCTCTCCCATTGAGGAACAACTCAATTGGGAAATTCAAACTTCAAACCACACAGACATCCCCGAACTTCAATCGAAAGCAGCTGAGTGGCTTCATTGGTTGAATTCATAATTTGAGTTTCAATAATACTGCGAACACAACGAGGGTTTGTTTGAAATCTTATGCGCTTTAGGCGTCAACAAGGCGAGAACATGTCTGGTACAATTTCAGGCCTTCATGGACGAATGGTTCTTGATAGCAGAGGCTTTCCAACGATTGAAGTTGATTGTTATGTCGATGGAACGCTTTTAGGACGTGCAATGGTACCTTCCGGGGCTTCTACAGGAGCCTATGAGGCACTCGAATTACGAGACGGTGTATCAAACGAATACGGAGGCAAGGGAGTCGATAATGCCGTTGCAAACATCAACGAGCGAATTGAAGAACACCTTGTTGGTTTGCCAGTCGATGAACAACGATTGATCGACGAAATCATGATTGAACTCGATGGCACTCCCAATAAATCCGAATTAGGCGCAAATGCGATATTAGGAGCATCACTTGCATGCCTTCACGCAGGAGCAGCATCACACCAACTACCATTGTGGAAGTATGTCGGAGGCGTCTCCGGAGGGCTGATGCCAGTTCCTATGCTCAATATCCTCAATGGAGGGGCCCATGCACATTCAAATGTTGATGTACAAGAATTCATGGTCATGCCACATGGTTTTGACAACTTTCCAGAAGCCCTGCGAGCCGGAGTTGAAACGTATCAGGCTCTAAAAGCCGAACTAAAAAAGGACGGTATTTTGGGCGGCATTGGTGACGAAGGCGGCTTCGCCCCAAACCTCGGTGCAAATGAGGATGGCCTGAAGTATATGGTGCGAGCAATCGAAGCAGCGGGCTATTCAACAGATGAAATTGGTATTGCCCTTGATGTCGCTGCAACAGAATTTCACAACGATGGAGCATACCAGTTTGATGGAGCATCTGTTTCAAGTGAACAAATGTCTGAAATCTACGGTGGTTGGCTGGATGAGTATCCTATTCTATCGATCGAGGATGGATTTAGTGAAGATGACTGGCAAGGATGGGCAGCATTTACTCGCACATACGGTCATCGTGTACAGACGGTTGGAGATGATTTGTTTGTGACACAATCCGAACGGTTAGCACAAGGTATTGAGATACAAGCTGCGAATGCTATGCTGGTCAAAGTCAATCAAGTGGGAACAGTGACTGAAACCCTCGAAGCCATGGATTTGGCAACCTCGCACGGTTTTCGAAATGTTATCTCACATCGAAGTGGAGAAACTGAAGATGTTACCATTGCAGACCTCGCCGTGGGTACTCGAGCAGGCCAGATCAAAACCGGTGCCCCAGCCCGCTCAGACAGAGTCGCAAAGTACAACCAACTTCTTCGAATTGCTGAAGATGTTCACGAATACAGGTCACCATTCTTGTGAACGTAGAACGGGGTTTGGAGGGAGACGATGAATTCGGACGACCTCGATGTGTATTTTGAAACCAAATCACGCCGACCCGCTATTTTGTCTAAATTACGCAACATCCTCATGTCGAACCATCTCGTTGAGGAAAAAAAATGGAATGCGCCATGCTACACTTTGGATGGAAAAAACATCGCAATACTTCACGATTTCAAAGAACATTCCGGACTTGGATTTTTCAAAGGCGTCCTCATCAATGACCCTGAGAACCACCTCCATGCACCAGGTGAAAACTCTCGTCAAAGTCGCTATTTGAAATTCAACGAACCTCATGAAGTCGACCAACAGATTGACACAATCAATGATTTTATCCAACAAGCGATAGAAATAGAACGGTCAGGCAAACAAATTCCAAAAAGCGAAACAGATGAATTACCTTATCCGGATGCTCTTATCCGAATATTTGAATCGGATTTACTTTTCAAAGAAGCCTTTGAGAGCCTCACTAAAGGTCGTCAACGAGGTTATCTCATTCATTTTAATTCAACCAAAAACGACGATACTGCGTACAGAAGAATCGTGAAGAACACATCACGCATTCTAGACGGAAAAGGCCTTCATGACTGTACTTGCGGTCACTCGAAACGCATGCCTCGATGCGACGGTTCTCACAAAAAGTTCGAAAATTAATTCCTATCATGTCACGTATCGTTATGGTAGTGAACGTAGATTCGAATGGAAATCACTGACATTTGTGGGGAAAGAACAAGTACACCAGCACTAACAGTCGAACATGTTGACTTTAGAAGAAGCACTCATCGCCACGGGCGGAGGAGTTCTCATAGGAATCTCCGCAACAATTCTCCTCGCTTTCAATGGAAGAGTTGCGGGTATTAGCGGAATTCTTGAAGGGATTCTTCCCCCAAAAGACGCCGAAACAAATTGGAGAATCGTCTTCTTGGTTGGTATGATTGTCACCGGTATAGCCCTTGCTCAAATTCTGCCTGAAGCGTTTGTACCAGTTAACCGACCAGTATGGTTGGTTGTTGTAGCAGGGTTACTTGTTGGTGTTGGAACACGCATGAGTAACGGTTGCACAAGCGGGCACGGGGTTTGCGGCATGGCGATGCTTTCAAAGCGTTCCTTCATCGCAGTAGCAGTGTTTTTAGTGACAGGTATCCTTAGTGCAACAATCGCAGGTCAAATATTAGGGGGCGTCTAAATGAGTGAATCCAACACCATCATTCCCGCACTTATTGGAGGTATCCTCTTCGGTGCTGGCCTCGTCATCTCGGGTATGACAGACCCCACGAAAGTGATTGGTTTTCTCGATCTTCTCAACGGCTGGGACCCAACCTTAGCATTCGTTTTAGCTGGTGCAACTGGAAGTCATATGGTAGCACGTCAATTGCTCAAAGATAAACTTCCTGAAAAATTTGAGACTGCAAAAGAAAGCAAAGTTGAAATCGATAGACCACTCGTTGTCGGAGCAGCAATTTTTGGTGTCGGTTGGGGCTTAGGCGGATATTGTCCAGGTCCTGCTTTAACCGCAACAATTCCTGCAATGGAAACGACACTGATTTTCACCATCTCCATGATTGCAGGAATGGCCATCTATCGCTGGTCAAAAAACAAAACCGCATCAGTAAACGAGTGAAACGAATCATTGGGTTTGTGCACTGCCCCTATGATTCGTTCCAATAACGCTTGAATCAACGGTTGATTTAACAAATTGAAAGTGCACGCATAAACATGCGAAAAGACCAGATTTTTGTTTTACTTTTGATAGTATTACTCCCTCTATCGGGTTGTATGGATGGTGCCATTGGAGATGCCGATGCACAAGATTCCTCAGAATCTAGTACAACAACGATTGTGAACAATTACTACAACAATACTACTATCTCGAGTGCTCAAATTGATTACAAATACCTCAGTTTTGATGAAGAACTGGAAAACGGCGAGTGGAATAACACAATTAATCCTTGGAATTATCAACAACAATCACCACATGTGCTGATGGGGAGTTTCAACACGACAGGTGGGCACCTTTTCTCCGTGATTTACAGTGCTAATGCTTGTGAACAAACATCTGGATGGGTTTCATCCAATAACTGCTTATTCTACATAATGAGCACTTGTGGTGATGTTGTAAATCCATACCAAGTCTTTCCAATTGGAACAAGTGAAACAACTTCGTATATGCTCTTTGGAACTGCTACATCGAACTGCACTCACTCGGTGTATTCAGGCGAGAACATTAATCAATTAGATTCAAATGACGTCATAAGATTACATTATGAGATCGGTTTCAAACAAATTCCGATTTCTCCATATTGATTCACCAAACCAACATCGAATCGTGAGATAAATTAGAGGCGAATCAGAGGGGACCCCTCTGATTGAATGGGTAGGTAGTGGGTACCC
>JAYQSB010000018.1:0-44154 GCA_038146705.1 Candidatus Poseidoniales archaeon | reverse complement strand
GTATTTCCAACCTTTTGTTGCAACCTTGAGAGAGTCAACAGTGCATCGATGTGGTCTGATTCAAGGTTGAGTGAATGTGTTAATGACGCTACAGCATGTGTGTCATGGCCAAGTTCTGCAAGGGCTAATCCTGCGAGTCTCCAAGCCTCAGCGTGTTTCGCGGCTACTGCTTTAAGATGGGGTTTGAGAATTTTGAAGACTTCTTTATACTTTGATTGTTCGAACAAGGTTCTTACTTCAATCATCGTTTGTTCAAAAACCTCTTCTTCTGATGGTCCTTTTTCGTCATGCTCATCTTCCGGTGGTTCTTCCACTTGTTCC
Source organism: Candidatus Poseidoniales archaeon (assembly GCA_038146705.1). Lineage (GTDB taxonomy): Archaea > Thermoplasmatota > Poseidoniia > Poseidoniales > Poseidoniaceae > Poseidonia. The sequence continues at coordinate 43,833 of JAYQSB010000018.1, read as the reverse complement.
TCTTCTTCTGATGGAACAATTGCTGCCTCCCGCGCAGCGACCATTGTTGCAGCACTCCTCAGTTCTTCTATGTCCAGATGCTGATTATCATCATCATCATGGTGAACTGCTTCTGCAAGAACATCTTCTGGGTTTTCCACACCAGTTTCTTCAAGCACGGCGGTCATTTCCTCTTCATCGTAACTCTGCGTTGGTTTAATGCTTGGTTGCATTGATTCTACGGCCACTGAAATACCACTGTTTCGACAGCGTTTTTGAACGTCGAGAAGGGCTGGATGGCCTGGGAAAAATTCGAGTGCTCGCTTCGCAGTTTCGTACGCTCCTTCCAAGTCGCCTATGCGTTCCAAGAGAATGGCCATGTTCGCTGTTGCAGGTGCGTGATCTGGATTCAAATCAAGACAAATTTGGAAGGATTGCCGTGCACCACGTGCATCTTGTTGGGCTTCTAGGAGAACACCTCGGTTAAACCATGCCATATCACAAGAAGGGTCGAGAGCAATCGCTTTGTTGAAAGCAGAAAGGGCTCCTTTGATGTCATTATTGCGGGAAGCATCTTCACCTTGAGTGAGGAGTTCTTCTATTTCTCTTGCGACCTCATCCTCTTCGCTTTCGAGTTGGGTTTCTTTAACATCTGGTTGGTCTAATTGTTCTTCAGTTTCCTCTTTACTGTTGGATTCGACAGCATCTTGTTCTTCCTCTAAATCAGGGTTTTCTTCGTCGTCAGTCATGATGCCACCACCGTTAACCGCAGCACTTTATTGAATAAGCGTTGCTTCTCCTTGGCTTACCGACAAAACCTTACATTCATAATTCTGTGCCTTTTGGGTGTAGGTGTGATACGATGAAAATCTTAGGTTTATGCGGTGAATATGGTCCTCAAACGAAAAGTGGCATGCTTGTGCAGATTGCATTAAACTACGCCAAATCTCAAGGCGCTGACATTGAATTCTGGGACGCAACAAAAACGCCTCTCCCTCTTGTCGGTGAAGAGGGTTGTTGGTCACATCCTCATGTCAAAATGTTTCAAGATATGTTGATGGAATGCGATGCATTCATTGTCGCTTCGCCAGAATACCATGGAAGTTTATCTGGGGTGATGAAAAACACATTTGATTGGATGTATGACAAGCATGTTGGCGGCAAGGTCTTTGGTTTGATGTCCACACTTGGAGGAATGACAAATAGCAATACTGTGAACCACATGCGAATTATCGTTCGCTGGCTCCACGGATGGTCTGTCCCCGAGCAAGTTGTCATTGGTCATGTCAAAGACGCATTTGATGACAATGGCAATTTAATCGACGAAGCATTGCAAGAGCGTGTTATTTCTCTCGTTGATTCTGTGATGAAAACGGTAGACAAACTCTCGTCGTGAATCGGATGTCTCAAACCCATATCCATTTCACGGATTCATTCGGTTGCAAATACTATCTTGTCGAGCCGCAATTGTTCAGAGTAGGTGACGGAACTGGGCGAGATCTTCGTGCGTCACCTTCTCAAGAATGTGAGATTATCGAACCATTTTTTGTGGCTGAATCACCATTTACACAAGGCATGTGGGTCGGGTTGATGAATTCAAATCCATCGAAGCACCAAGAGGATCTCGACTCTTTTTTCCAACCCGTTGAAAGCGTTTCCTTTGATGATGTTAAGGCACTTATTCAAAAACGAAACGAAATGGATCATGACGTTAATTTTCTCGGACTACAAGGGCACTGGAGGCTTCCAAGTGAGATTGAATGGGAGTGCTTTGCGAGAGCTGGAACGACGAGTGTTTGGAGTTTCGGAGATGATGAGCATGAATTATCTTCTTATGCATGGTATGGTGCGAATTCGGGTGCTAAGATTCAACGAGTCAAAATGAAAAAAGCAAATGGATGGAATTTGTTTGACATACACGGGCTTATTTCAGAGTGGTGTGAAGACCACTGGAACCCATCATACCAAGAACCACGAGGTCAGATGCCATATCGAAACCAATCAAGTCTTCGTACAATTCGTGGTGGTTCATGGTTTACAGATGGTACGTCAACAACAAGTTTTCATCGTTCATACGCTCCACAAGAGAAAAAAAGTGATGGTATAGGATTTCGATTGGTGTGGGAACCTAAAGAGGCGATAAAATGAAATTATTTCATAATCCAAGATGTTCAAAATCAAGAATTGCTCTGAAATTTTTCGAGGACAACAACATTGAAATCGAAGTGATCCTCTACCAAAAGGTCGGTTTAACGAAACAAGATGCACAAAATATAATCAAAAATTTCGACGATGATTTTACCAATTTACTTCGACAGAGTCTACAGAATGACACCAATCTGGCATTATCCAATCAGGAGAAAGTCGACCTCCTCCTGAAAAACGTAGAGCATCTTCAACGCCCCCTTCTTCTTACAGATGAGGATTGTAAAATTGGCCGTCCATTGGAGAATTTTTCAACGATTCAAGCACTATCACGGTATTTCTCCGTGGAGTAATTCTGTGTCATAATGTTCGGATTGTGTTAACTCGTCCAATTGTTGTCCGTCAGGAATTAGACCTGGTCCAACGTTCCACTTTGCATTTAATGGCTCTTTTTTGATAAGCATCAAGTTCAATTGGATGAATTGAGAAATTGCGAGTTCTGTACGATGTAGGACGGGTGCAATTTCGTCATGGAATGTTGAGTTCATGACATTGCAGATGTCATCAAATGTACGATGTCCATCACACAATTCCCACAACATGCTATTCATTGAATCCAGGGGCCTTCGCAATTCTTTTGGTGCTCGAAATATTTTTGCCAACATACGCTCAAACCGATTGAATTTTTTTTCAATTCTCATCACAACCTTTCTCCCTGACACACCTCGTTCATTCGGTTGCTTGCCAATCTCTCCTGTTCGAGCCCACCAAACTGGTAATCGGCACGGATAAGTGCCCGACAATCTGTGTTCTTCAATGCCTTCCAACGTCGTCAAATGATTCACCTAAAATGAAATAAAAGTCCACCAGAGAAGCAACAACATTGATGCTATCCCACTGAACGCGGATAATTTGGTTAACTGAATTTTTTGGGTAAAATTTTTGAGATACCAGGTGAACACTCCAAAGACTGAAACGAGAAGCAAGAGAGCATACCACAACGGAGGAAACTCACCAACTGCTTCAGCCATAGTTTATCGAGGAAAGCATACCATTTTGGTTTATTCATAGAGTGCCATCGAGATATTGCTGTCCATAATATTGCCATTGTTCCATCGTCCATCCAACAGGTAATCCTTCGGGTGGTAACGGTGGCCCTTGATGTTGAGCAATGGGTTCAGTTGTTTCTTGCACCGATGTTGAGGATGACATTTCTGGCTGAGCGTAGACCTTCGTTTGTTCTGGCTGAAGTTGTTGTTCGTGATATTGGATTGGTGGACCATCTTGTTGATGTTCTTGCAGTTCTTCTTCGACTTCCGATTCAGGAGACCTTCGTCTTAGCAAAAACAAGAGGCTGAGAATTGCAAGTACACTCCCTCCACCGAAGATCGCAATATCCTTTGCCATGAATTCGTCGTTTTCAGGTTCTTCTTCAAAGACGAATGTAAGTACCGTGGTCTGAGACGAGAACTGGTCAAGTGTTGATACTGTGACTCGAACATCACCTTCAATTATACCGCCAAATCTACGTACCTCACAATCGACCAGTTGCTTTTGTTCAATCGAAACCCCGGGTTGTAAACTGAATTCTAATTCATCTTCAAACAGAACTTTTTGGCAAATGACTTGCCATTGTTCAGGGGACTCAATATCGAGGAGAATTGACTCTGGCTCAGAAGATGTGCTTGAAATGTTAACATAAAATGGAGATGCCATATTATGACTTATTATTTCATTTGACATTTGTTCAATAGTAAAATCGAGAGTCCTCTTTTTTGTCACCATCATCATTGCTTCCGTTTTCATTATGTATGGTAAACCATTTTCATCGAGTGCACCTGTGACTTCATATGTGATGACAATTCGTGAATTTAATGCTAAATCCTCTGGGAGGAGCAAATCTGTTTTGAACAGTAGTGGTTGATTTGGAAGAAGTTGAAGCGGAATTTCTTGGGCCATGGCACGGTCCCCGCCATTGATTGTAAAGAATGCAACAATGTTGTCATTTGGTGGATGGACTGACAATGATGCCTCGACTTTAAGCCGCTCATCGACGGCATTTCCTAAATTACTCAAAGTTGACTCGGCAAATCCAAGTCCACCACTTTCCACTTCGCCAGACTGGTTTCCTGATGTTAACACAGGTATTCGAATAGAACTTGTGATAATTGTGAATTCGATATGATTATCTACAATATTCAAATCTTGGCCTAAGGTAGACTCTGCCTCCACTTCAATGGTGTGAAATTCCCCGGCACCTTCATCGTTTGGAAGGTGTAACCAAATTGAGAACACCACGACATCACCGAGGTCATATGGTGCAGTAAGTTCAACATTATCCTTGATGGGTTCACCGTCTTCATCTGTCAACCACCACGACCATGATTCGGGTAAGTTGGGTAGAGTGATGTTGGCTGAAGATTCGCCATTGCCCAAATTTGTTATTCGAATTGGTATTTCATTGGTTTGGCCTGGAGTTAATTTTTGTGGTAATTCAAGACCTTCGATTTTAATGTCATAGAAGGTATTCACTCTCAATCGGTCGAAATCATGCCCATGAATTTCCATAAAGCTTCTTTGTGATTGCAATACAGGTGTTATTGTAGGGCCTCTGTCGCCGCCTTGAGCGTTGATAGGTGCTTCAATGATGACATCAAAAGATGTTGAGGTGCCAGCGTTTAGTACAGCATTTGTTCTTGAAGGTTGATGCACAATCCATTGTCCTACATCTTCAGAAAGAACCGAAATATCAAAGATATCTTGTCGAGATGCATTGTTCCAAATGGTGTATGACAATGTAATTGCCTCACCTGGGTCAACAAAATGAATTCCGTCGAGAAATTCATTCGATACATCCACACTTGCGTCACTCATCATCGATGCAGATACATCGATATTAGATGTTGCCACACGTCGAGTATCATTTTGTGAAGTCAATGATAGTGTGAATTCTGACATTGTGTCTGGAATGGCCTCTCCTGGTATCGTCAAGAGAAATGCGACATACTGTGGCTGATTTGGTCGTAATTGAATACTCGTGGGCTGATTCCAATCAAACTGTACGTTCCAATTTAGTGGCAATTGAGAAGTATCTATGGCGAGATCAAAAACATCGGTAGCATCTCCGATATTCTCAACACTCATCTCAAACTGACAGGTATATGTTGGTGGGCAACTTGGTTTTGGGGATTTAGGATGGATGATTGGTATTCGGTCTGCTATGACTTGGAATTGAAAGTTTACACTTGTCCCTATCGAAGTGTACTGTTTAGAATGTATTTCAAGTTGCATGGATTTGAAGCCGATTGAAGTATTAGAGTCAGGTTTGAATTTTATGTCAAATTCATGTGGTTGGCCCGGAGTTACAAGAACACCGTCCATTGGATCAAAACTTGTTCCCGATGTTCTTGAATAGTAAATTTCCCAATCTTGTGGGAGATTTTTCACCTCGGGAATAAATGCTTCAGTAATATTTCCTGTATTTGTGACTTCAATACGGACACTACCCCATTCACCGGGTAAAGATGGCACACTTGAAACTGAACGAGCAGTAACTCCATATTCCGATTGGCGTACTTTTTGGTCATAAACAATGACGATTTCATCAAACCAAAATCCAATATCATTGCCACTTTGATCACTTTCGAAGAAAAATCTGAATTGTGAGTTTTGATGAAAATACTGTGATGCAACTGGTACAATAGGGGAAGATGCTCCTTTATCTGCTAAACTGAATGTAAGCCAACTTGCCCCATCAATGAATGAATTATCCACGGTTCCTTGTAATGTTCCAATATCGTTCCATGCACCAAGTTGAGATAAGGCTTGCATTTTTATCGTATCATTTGGTGCAAGACTTCCAGTATAGTAGAAGGAAAAACCATTTGTTCGAAGCGGATTTGGATGGGCATCAGACAAATCCATTGCGGGAAAAACGAGAGAACTCTGCAAATTGTTTGGGTATGTCGAACCTTCGCCATTGCCAATATGGCATGATGTACCCATTGAAATTGAAGTGTCTGAATTTAGATTCCAAGATGACCCAGCCGTCCATCCAAGAAGTGTGTCACAATTGAAATAGCTATACGCAACTGTGAAAAATCGTGAGTAATCATTGTTCGATGGGTCATCATCCGCAATTGTGGGAGATACTGATATTTCGAGTGTGTGATTACCTGAATATGTCGGTGTGATCTTGACTGAAGCAACACCTTGAGACCCCCCAGATATTTGACTTACTTGTGTAGATGCAGTTGCTATTTCAAAATACGTGTATTCGTTGTGCAATAATTTTGCAGTTACAGTGACGACACCGGATGAAGATGTGCCCAAATTTTCGATTGTGATGTCGATTTGACTTTCGACATTCAATACAGCGTCAATTGCAAAGAGCGATTGTGGACGATTGAAACTCGCAATAGGATAATTAGATGAAAACATCCGATACTTTGTTGAATTTGTAGAGTCAGGGTAGAAAATATTGATACTATCAACCGTCAAATCTACTCCAGTAGCACGACCTGATGTTTCTTGTAGAGATGGTTGGCTCAAAAAGTGTGCCGGCGTTGAAGATGATGCAAGCATAAGCATGCACAAGAAGACTGCAAGTCCCACTCTCTTCATTCCGCTCGATTCGACACAGTGCTTCAAAGTATATATGGGGGATGTTCGTAATTATTCCGTCTCCGATAGGACTTCATGATTTGAAACAGCTTGTTGAACGTGTTCTTGGGATAGACGCACCCGCTCTTCATTTTTCTTTTCACGACTTCGGGCTGCGAAGTAGACGGTGAAGGACGGAACAAGAACCATCGCAAAGCACCCTATCACAGCAGCCAGTGCCCACAAAAATTCAGTTGCTGCATCGATGTTGAAAAGTTCGATGTTCCGAAATTCCTCATTCACAGTTTGAACAGACATTGTAGGCTGAGTACTTCGGTTTCCTTTCTCAATCACCTCGATGATGTATGTTGATGGGAGATGTTGGTATTCAATAAGTGATCTAGCTTTAGTTTCAGCGTTTGCGAGGGAAGTTGCGTGGACAGTACCATTTGAACGACGTGCCGGGTCAGGGTCAGTGAGGGTGGCAATGAACAATGAGTCCCCAGCATTCAGAATTTTTTCATGGACAGTGCTTTTTTCACACTCGGATGAACAAATAAAATCTTCGTTGAGATCACCGGATAAGTGAACGTCAACCCCGAGAGATGGATGACTATACATCCCGGCTGAATTTAGGACTCGCAGTGTTGCCATCGAAGACAAACCTTCAGCAGAGACATTCACCCAAGTCAAATTTTGAGGGTTGGCATTGATTTGCCAAGTCCAAATGGTTTGATTTAACTCTTCGTTGTAATAGGAATTGGTTGCCTGTCCATCAAAGATTTGTTCATCCGACGATGTTTCATAGAGGTAGTACGAAGGTGAAATCGTGGCACCATACACAGCATAAGACAAGAGAAAAATGAGTGTAAACGATAGGCCGAGAAGGGTTCGCAGAAGATTGGGGTTCTGGGCCAAAGCCTTCTTCATGGCCTTTCCTGTCGATACATCTTCATCAAGTCTTGTATACTTCTAATCGAGAAACAGCAAAGATGTGGTGCCAAGAATCAAGCGTTGTTTTCATATAGGGGTGCAAGGTGGACAACACACTCGGTGTGTACCTATGACGACTGCATACGATATTCCTGCGGATACTTTGATTGCTGCATTAAGTGCGGCATTGGCTGAAAATGGTCATGTGTCAAAGCCTGAATGGGCCGAACATGTCAAGACTGGTGCCAACCGTGAACTTCCTCCTTCCCAAACAAATTGGTGGGAAACCCGATGTGCAGCAATACTTCGAAAAGTGTACCGAAATGGTCCTGTTGGTGTCACGCATTTGTCCCAAGATTTCGGTGGAAAGAAGAATTACGGGTCAAAACCTAACCGCCCAGTAGCTGGCTCTCGACACGTCATTCGAACAGCACTTCAGCAACTCGAAGCAGCTGGTTTGGTTGAAAAAGTCGAAAGCAGATTCATTGAAGGTGAAGATGGAGACGAAGATATTCAATTGTACGCCGGACGTGTTGTGACATCCTCCGGTCAATCATTTGTTGACAATGTGGCTCATTCAGTCCGTTCTCAAGTTGAAGAACAGTACCCTGGTTTAAGCAAATACTGAAGCGGTTGTGGAGAAGTGGTATCGATGTCGTCAAATCATGACACTGAACTCGATGCACTTCGCCAACAACGCAGAGCACAATTGCAACAAGAAATTCAACAACAAGTTCTCGAAAGAGAAGAACAAGAACAACAACATCAACAACAACTACAAGCTCAAGAAAACATCGATTCATTCATTCGAACAAATCTCTCTTCAGAAGCAAAAACCCGCTTAACTCAGTTGTCGTTGGCCAATGCCCAAAATGGTGAACAGATCAAACTCCTCCTCATAAAAAACATCCAAAATGGAAACATGCCAACACCGGTTTCCGATGAGCAATTCCGAATGTTTCTAGAATCATTATCCAAGAGCCGTAGAAATACGTCAATCCGAAGAATCTGAGAGGGTGCTCAAAATGTCAAGAAATAAACCAGCAGCAAAGAAAATACGACTAAACAAAGTAACCAAACAAAACCGTCGAGTTCCTGTTTGGGTCATGTTGAAAACGAATAGAAACACAGTATCTCACCCAAAGAGACACCATTGGAGAAGGAGTAAACTCCAACGATGAGGTGAAGAAATGGCGAGAGGAAAAGAATCAGAACTCATCGTTCCACTCCGCAGAGCATGGAACATTACCCGCTTCAAAAGAGCACCACGAGCAATGCAAATTATTCGTGAAGAAGTTATTCGACACTGCAAAGTTCAGGAAGATGAAACCATCTACATTGATGAAACAGTCAACAAACATATCTGGTCACGTGGGATTGAAAATCCTCCAAGGAAGGTGCGATTGTTGCTCATTCGTCACGATGTCCCTGACATGCCTGATGTAGAAGTTCGTTTGTTTGAGGAGTGATTAGATGGGGAATATTCGACCAAGTTTCATTAAAGTACGTGCGATTCGATTAGTTGAAGAGCATGGAGAGAAGTTCACTGATGATTTTGAACACAACAAACACATGGTGACTCAACTTACCGATGTTGAATCCAAAAAATTACGTAACTGGATCGCTGGATACGTAACTCGATATCGCCAACGAAGAACTGACTAGGTGGATGTGTTGTGGCGGTCCGAGTCGATTGGGACCGTCAGCCAGTCAGCATACATTGCAATGATTCACCTCCTCTTGAACGCTTGATTGAATTTCTTCGTTCAAAATATAATTGTCGAAAACATTCCGTTATTATGAGGGATAGAGAGAACGGCGCTGGCTATCTTTTTTTCGTGTATCAAAATCTCGACCCTCGTTGGATTATCTCATTTCAAGAATCGGAGGTGTCGGAATAGGTGAAAGAAAAGATATCCCGTTACCTGTATCGACATTCAAATTGAATGTTATTCTCGTCGGTACATCTGTTGAAGGAAATGCTGGAGCGATTTGTCGCGCCATGTTGAATTATGGGTTTGAACAACTATCATTTGTTCAACCTCAGTGTGATATCTACTCTGACGAGACTCGTAGCAGAGCAAAGCACGCTCAACGTGTTCTCAATGAGGCTTCTGTGTATGACAGTCTTGACGAGGCAATACGTGAATGTTCTCTTGTGTTTGGTACTTCCGGGAAACGAGAAACTGGTGAAAAAACATCGAAACGACATTTTCTTTATCCATGGGAACTCGAAGAAAGAATCTCTTCTTTTCATGGAACAATTGGGCTTGTCTTTGGTGAAGAAGGTAAAGGGTTGTCAGCAGAAGACCTTGCAAAGTGTGATGATCTTGTCACTCTTCCAACGTGGGAAGGATATCCAATAGCCAATTTAAGTCATGCAGTATCGACGATTTTGTATGAACTTCACCGTGGTCGAGTTCTTACAAATTTAGGTTTTGACCCAGGTCTCCCAGAAATTGTACCGCTTGAGAGGAACATCACGCCAAACCTCCGACATATTCTCAATCAAAGCATCGACGAGTTGGGCGAGGCACTCCCTGGACTTGATGAACGTGGTGAGTCTTTTTCTTCTGTACTCAAAAGGTCAGTCCTCCGTTCACAACCGACTGAGGATGAAGCAACTCGTCTTATAGGTGGTTTTGTTGATGCGACGACAGCACTGCAAAAAGTCAACAAAGATGAGCGATGGCTTAAGGAGCGCAGGCGAAGAGTCAACGACTAATTTTCGTACCAAGATGCAATGCTTTTTGGCGTTTCTCGACAGTGCATAGCAACCAGTTTCAAAGAATTACCATACGATGTTTGTATGTGTGGCTGCACTTGCTCAAAAGCCCATTTGGCAAGATTTTCCGCAGTTGGAATGAATGGAACGATAACTGTGCGATGTTCGTTTGGCATTTGTTTGAGCAGTCCAAGCAATTCCGTATCTTCATCGGATACGACGAATGCATGGTCAATCACATCGTGAACATATACCTTCAGAATTTCTGAAACATCACTAAAATCAATGAGCATTCCTTCTTCTGATGCACCTTTGTTCGTGATGATTTCTCCTTCAATTTCGGCTTCAAATCGGTAACGATGACCATGAATGTGTCTGCATTTTGATTTATGATTTGGAACGCGATGCCCAGTATCAGTTTCCACATAACGTCGAATTCTTGTTGTCATATTGCCTCCTCCCCACTCGTAAAATTCATTGAAACAGAATTAATGCAATATCGTTCTCCACCGTATTGTTTTGGTCCATCTTCAAAGACGTGACCCAAGTGTGCATCACATTGATTGCATCGAACTTCAACACGTATCATTCCATGACTTCTATCTTCTATTCGCGCAATGTCAGCACCATCCAATTCCGTATGGAAAGCTGGCCATCCGCATCCTGAATCGAATTTTGAACTACTATCGAACAATGGGTGATTGCAACATTTGCAAGTGTAGGTTCCTTCTCGCTTTTCATGAAGTAGGGTGCCTGTATGAGGTCGTTCAGTTCCGGCCTGTCGAGTAACAAAATACTCAAGTTCAGATAGTGTTTCCTTGTAAACATCGTCTTGATGTTTTCGTTGAATTTCTAAAGCGTGTTGTAGCACATTTTCCCAGGAATCTTGATACTCTATGGGGTCTTTTCTTCCGATGGAATGAAACGCTAAAATTCTCTCAATATCAGACCCGGATTTGCCAGAAGAACGTCCATTCGAATCTGGATTGTATGAGGTAAGTGTATTTGAGAACACGTCATCAAAATTTAATCCAAGAGTTTTACATGATGTCAGTGCATCTTTGAGGATTGTCGATTTATCTCCGTGAAGGTACGGAAGGTCAAACGAAACTTTTTCACTTTCCCAATTGCCAATGGAAAAAGCATTGTGGATTGCATCATAAAATTCTGGCCGACAATCTGGATAAATTGCATGGTCGCCACTATGGACGCCTAAACCAATTTTCACTTCCTCTTCGTCCTGAATTGCAATGGAGAGTGCCTTTCCAAAAATGAGTGAAGAGAAAATTGCATTTCGGTTTGGCACAACAGTTGCCTTCATCTGTTCTTTCTCATAGTGTCCTTCAGGAACGAGGGTGTCATGAGACAGAAGGGCACTCGTGAAGAGGTTCATCGCCGACGATAAATCAGCTATTTCATGATGAATGTTGCAGCCATTTTTTTGAAGTAATGCAATGTTTTTCTTTGCACATTCAATCTCAAGTGAGTGCTTTTGACCATAAAAAAATGAGATGGCAATAACATGGTAACCATCTGCTAAGTATCGAAGAATGAGTGCTGATGAGTCCATTCCACCCGAAAATGAAACGACGACTTTTCGAATTGTACTGATTATTTCACCCCCATCCACTTGTGAGTTTGAAGGGATAATCGCCATCCCGAATGTTGTTTTACAATTTCTTCAGTTGCAGAGAAGCTTTTCCCGTTCCATTCAACCGATTCATGTTCCATGTAGCAAGGTTGGAGATAGAGGTGGTCAAACCCCTGCTTCAACTCATCATACATCGAAAGACTTTGTCCGACATATACACATTTTAATTCGTCACCAAAACGCTGCTTTATCGAAGCATTTGGATACAATTGGTCCTTTGGAGAAATTGTAATCCAATCAACGAGCCCCTCAGGTATTTCGATTGTACCATTGCTTTCGATTGAGAGTGAATAACCTCTCGATTTCAATAATCGGTGGAGTGGCCACAGATCGTTAAGCATTGGTTCACCACCAGTGAAAATTATATTGTTGCATGTAAATTTCATCACCTCGGAAAGAATATCAATGGCATTCATGGTTGAATATGTTTCAAAATCTGTATCGCACCATTCACATTTCAAATTGCATTTTCCAAATCGAATGAAGACATGCGGAATTCCAGTTCGATGTCCTTCCCCTTGAACTGAATGAAAGATTTCAACAATTTTGTATTCTGTTGCTAAATCTGAAGCCAAATCTTTGACAACTTCACCCGAAATGCCACAGTCGATCATGACATCACCTACTTTCCAATTAATTGGAGTAATTCTGAACGTGCCTCTGCTTTGTCAAAAAAAACACCTCGCATTGCAGAAGTAGTCATCACAGCTTTTTGTTTTTTGACGCCTCGGCATTGCATGCAACCATGTGCTGCTTCAAGAATGACCGCAGCACCCAAAGGATTCAGGTGTTGTTCTAAATCATCAGCAATCGATTTTGTGATTCGTTCTTGATTCTGTAACCGCCGGGCATGAAGTTCAACAAGCCTAGCTAGTTTGCTGATTCCGACTATTCGGTCCACTGGAATATATGCAACATGGGCGACGCCGTTAAATGGTTGCAGGTGATGCTCACAAGTGGATGTGAATTCAATATTTTTGAGCAGAACAATTCCGTCGTATTCCTCGCCATTGAAGGTAGCATCGAGAATGTCTGTAGCCGACTCCTGATAACCCGCAAAAATTTCATCCCACGACTCAATGACTCTTTCTGGCGTCCGTAGCAATCCTTCTCGTTGATGAGCACCTACGCCTTCAAGATATTCAAGTAAAGTCTGAATGGCTTTCTCAGCCTCCTTTCTATCCGTCATTTCAAGCACCTCTGCCGTGCCGTTCATCAATTTCGTCAAGTTGGTCGAGTAGTTTTCGACAAGCAGTTCGTATTGCATCTGCTAAACTGATAAACTTCTTGTCGTCACCTACCTGAATTCTCAAGTCGTCCACGAGTTCTTGAGGCATGTCCAGTGATATTTTGGGCATGCTCAAACGAATATAGCATATTATTATAATATTACTATACGAATACCTCAATATTCAAGGGAATCGGCAAAAGGTTGAAAGAACGCCTAACTTACATACGAACCATGCAGGCTATGGCTCTTCAATTGGGATTGCTTAAAACATTGAGGGATGAGTCGGGAGAAACGATTACGCCAGGCCTTAAAGACGGTGAAATCCTTCGTTTCTTGGAACTGGATCCTAGGTTGGGTGAAGCCATTCATTCAGCAGTAGAGTACAAAAGTGTTCTCGAAGACGAGTTGGGTACAGAAATATTCATGCTTACAGAAAATGAACTTTGTACTAAACTTCAGAAGGGTTTTGTAAATTTTTATTCAGCACCAACGGTTAACCCATATGTTCCACTCGCTGCAAATGGCCCTTGGATTGTCACCTCACACGGTGCTGTTATCCATGACAATGGTGGTTATGGTATGCTCGGATTTGGCCATGGCCCACAGCATGTTATCCAAGCAATGTCGAAGAATTGGGTGATGGCAAATGTCATGACTCCATCTTTTTCACAACTCCGGTTTGAAGAACGCATGAGAAGAGAATTGGGCCATACTAGAGGGTATTGTCCGTTTGACCGTTTTATCTGTATGAACAGTGGCTCTGAGTCTGTCACTGTCGCGTGTCGAATTGCCGATGTAAATGCCAAGTTACTCACAGATGATGGCGGTCGACACGAAGGAAAAGAAATTGTGATGATGGCTGTTGTACAAGGTTTCCATGGAAGAACTGACCGCCCGGCTCAATTATCGCACTCGTGTATCTCTAAATATGTCAAGAACCTCGCCACATTTAGAAATCGAAACAATCTCATTCTTGTTCCTGCAAACGACATTGACGCATTGAACTTAGCATTTGAGACTGCTGAGAAAAATAATCAATTCGTAGAATTATTTGCGATTGAACCAGTACAAGGTGAAGGAAATCCTGGACAAGAACTCGACCGTTCATTCTATGACGCAGCACGACAACGCACGCTTGAACACGGTTCTATTCTATTGATTGATTCCATTCAAGCAGGACTTCGGGGCCATGGTTGTTTATCAATCATCGACTATCCAGGTTACCAAGATGCAGAAGTACCAGATTGTGAAACGTGGTCAAAGGCTCTCAATGCAGGACAATACCCGCTTTCTGTGCTCGGATTATCACAACGGGCATCCGAATTGTATGCTACAGGAATTTATGGAAATACTATGACAACGAATCCGAGGGCTCTTGAGGTTGCGAATTCTGTCCTCGATAGTCTACAACGTGGCCTGCGAGACAATATTCGAGACCGTGGGAATGAATTTGTTGAAAAGTTAGAAAAACTCGTCGAAGAATTCCCTGAAATTTGCTTGAAAGTACAGGGAACTGGTTTGCTTTGTTCGATTGAACTTGTAGAAGCCACCCATCCAGTCGTTGGTTTCGATTGCGTTGAAACGTGGTGCAGAAAACGTGGACTAGGTGTGATTCATGGTGGAATCAATGCGTTGAGGTTTACTTCACACCTTGAGATTACATCCGAAGAAATTGACTTGATTATGGATGTTCTTCGAGAATGCTTTTCGGAATTTTCTCTCAACTGATGCTCGTCACAAGATCTTCGCGTTTGAATTGGCGAGCAGCGTACAACGCAGCAGAACCAGCATATAGAATCGAAGTTATGACCCAGACGATGATATGTTCCGCAACAACTCTGTCCATCAACAATTCTCTTAATGCTAGGAGAACATTGACGACTGGAATGCCGAACCAAAACAATTCGATATTGTCTAAGTTAATCACTTGGCTAAACAATGCTGGAAATAGGATGAACAACACAGCAGGGCCAAGAATGGACCCAGCCTCTTTGACGCTATGCGAACGAATGGCGATTGCCAATTCAATCGCAACAACCATAATTGCAAACAAAACAACTGCAATAAAGAGCAAGATAAGACTGAGTACAGATAAAGACGGCAAACTGAATAAATTCGCTGAAGCTAAATATGTGATTGCAAATAATAATCCTGCTATTTGTAATGCCACACCAACAGCAGTTATTGTGCCAACTGCTAGCCATTTTCCAAGCAACAATTCTTTTCTAGAACAAGGTAAACCCAAAAGTGCCTCCAAAGTTCCTCGTTCTTTTTCAGCAACTGTCATGTCGATTGAGGGTTGAATGGCAGATGTAAATGTCCACACCGAAAGGACGAGTGGGATAAACAACGAAAGCAACATTCCAGATTGTTCGCCTTTTGTTGCAACGTCGTTTGCTACGAACTCACCATCGGGTTGTATGGGGTTGAGTGTCTCGTCGATATCAAGGCCTGCACCCTCGATTCGAAGTTCGATTTCATCTTGTTCCCATTGATCTAAAATCAATAATATTCGAGACCTAGATTCTAAACTGAGTTCAGATGTTGATAGATAAAAAAGCCCGTATGTGTATGTATTGTTGTCCTTTGAAAGTTTGAGAATAGAGTCAATATGCAGGCCACGCAAGGCTTCAGTTTCCAAATCTGAGATTTGCGATACATTACTGTTCGTTAATTCAGTATACGTCATCATCAAATTTGAATCGTTGAAGTAAGTTGGAATTTCAGATTGGTCGAAAGATGTTTGAATCTCAATGTTTAGTTGCATCGACTGTCGTTCTTCTGCCTCAGATTCAAGAAGAATCGGAAAAAGAATGAATAATAGTGGAAAGAGAAGCAGTGGAATAACAAGAATCGCAAGAATAGTTCTCCAATCGCGTGCGAATTCTACGAGTTCCTTTTTTGCAATTGTTTGCACACGTCTCCTCGAATTATTCAGATTCATCACCACCGAGTTGTTTTGGTGGCAATTTACCAGTGAACAATTGTCTCCACCATGCGGACAATCTTGTCGTCTTTTCTTCATTTTCAAACCGAGGGCGAGCGTCATCTAATGTGAGGTGAACATATGCCTCTTCCAACGAATTTTTATTCGTCGATTCAAGGATTTCCGAGACTGTACCATCAGCCCGTATTTCTCCATTGTGAATAATGATAATTCTTGTACAAATTTGTTCAGCCTCTGCGAGTTGGTGCGTCGAATAAATCACCGCTCCTCCTTCGTCTTTTAATTTCAAAATGAGTTTGCGTAATGTCCTTGCACTCGTAATATCAAGTCCTGAGGTCGGCTCGTCAAGAAGGAGCAAATGAGGTGAATGCGCTAATGCACGAAGAAGGGCGGTCTTTTGCCTCATTCCTCGTGAGAAACCTTTGGTATGTCTTGATAATGCATTCGTCATACCTAGTGGTTCAGCAAGTTGAGATGTTCGTCGCCATGCAAAATCATCGCTTACACCATACAATCGACTGTGGTAGCGGATGTTTTCCCAGGCCGTTAATCGAGAATACAAACCTGTGGATTCCGGGACGACACCGATTCGTTGTCTTGCTGTTTCGATCGATTCACCATTATCGAACATGATCTCTCCAGCCGAGGCATTATACACACCAGACAAAAGTCGTAAAAGAGTTGTTTTTCCAGCACCATTGGAACCTACGAGTCCAATGATTTCGCCCTTATTTATTTCAAAGTTGATTGAATTCAAGACCTGTAATTCTCCAAAGTTTTTCGAAATGTTACGAGCTCTGAGGAGAATATCTTCCATGTTCTTCAACTCGCCCTGCCTTGCTCGATGGCAAGGTTAAGGCCTGGATGTTTGCTTTCCAACTTCATGGCTCTCTCCAATTGGCCCCGAAGATTTTGATGTATTTCTGCTTGTGGCACACCTGACTCCACTAAATTTGCAATCATTTCAATTGCTCCTTGGATTGCACCAGCATCAAGAAATGCTTCATTTGAGATAATTCGCTTAACTCGTAGTTCATCTAACCGTTGAGCGATAAAACTTGATTCTTGTTTAAGTCGAGGTCCATCAATATGAGGTAACGCAAGTAAATGGTCGATGCAAGTTCTCATGGTACAACTCAACAGAAGTCGCAATATATGATTTGGGTTTTATTCTGATGACACAATTTGTGATAACTCAACCAACACTCCGCCAGTTGACGATGGATGAACAAAGGCGATGAGGCAGTCTCCTGCACCTTGTTTAGGCGTCTCATCAATCATTCTAATGCCATTTGAAATGAGGTGTTGTATCATTGATTCAAGGTCATCAACCCGGAAACAAATTTGTTGGATTCCAGGGCCGCGCTTCTCTAGAAATCTTCCAATAGGTGTGTCAGGACCACGTGGTTCAAGCAATTCAATTCTCGGTGAAATCGAATTAATGCTGTTATCTCCTGTAGAAAAGAATCGGATATTGACACCTTGTTCTTGATTGACCTCATCTTCCTCAGATTGAACTAATCCAATCAATCTCCAAAATATTGAGCCCTCATCGATGGATTCTGTCGCTATGCCAATATGATCTAAAAATATTCGAATTTCCTTCATTGTAGCACACCTCAAAAACCAGACGGGGCCGAGTATTCTCCAAATTCTACCTTCATTGCATCCATGATTTCCCCAAGTGTAGCACGCATTCGAACGGCTTCAATCACAAAAGGAAACAAATTTTCCTTCGTTGAAGATGTTGCTTGTATCGTTTCTAGAATGTTTTGAACCGATTCATTGTCTCTATTGTGTCGAAGAACTCGTAATTTTTCGGTTTGTATATCTTGGAGTTGCGCATTGATTTTTGTTGTTGGCATGGTTTGCTCCTCATGCATTTCTGCGTAGTTTACACCAACGATATGCCGTGATTTATCCTCAATTTCTTTTAGATATCTGTAAGCCGAAAGATGAATTTCTTTTTGTTGCCATCCTGCTTCAATAGCCTTTAATGCCCCACCCATCTCAAGTATTTGGTCAATAATTTTTTTCGAGTTTGTATACATTTGGTGCGTTAAAAGTTCTACATGGTATGATCCGCCCAAAGGGTCGACCACGTCAGCAACTCCGGATTCTTCTGCCAATATTTGCTGTGTTCTTAATGCAACTGTGGCTGATGATTCTGTTGGGAGTCCAAGTGCTTCGTCATAGGAATTGGTGTGGAGGGACTGTGTACCACCAAGTACTGCAGCCAATGCTTGAACCGTGACTCGTGCAATATTGTTTAGTGGTTGTTGTGCAGTTAAACTAACACCTGCAACTTGGGTGTGAAACCGCAGCATTGTTGAGCGAGAATTTTTTGGAGCATATCTTTCAGTAACAATATCGTGCCACAGCGTACGAGCAGCACGGAATTTTGAAATTTCTTCAAAGAAATCATTGTGGCAATTAAAGAAAAAAGAAACTCTTGGAGCTACATCATCGACCAAAAGACCGACACCTATCGCAGCATCTAGATATTCAATCGCATTTGCAAGCGTAAATGCCAACTCTTGGACGGCAGTCGATCCAGCTTCACGAATGTGATAGCCAGAAATAGAAATGGTATTCCACTTCGGAACATTTGATTTGCAGTATTGAAAAATATCTGTGATCAGGCGGAGACTAGGTTTTGGTGGGAACACGTGGGTTCCACGGGCGATATATTCTTTGAGAATGTCGTTTTGAATGGTGCCTTGCAACTGCTCAGGGGATATTCCTTGTTCTTCAGCAGCCACAATATACATGGCAAGGAGAATCATTGCTGGTGAATTTATTGTCATTGATGTACTCACTTTGTCGAGTGGTAATCCATCGAACAATTCTTTCATGTCCTCAACTGATGAAATCGATACTCCAACCTTTCCAACTTCGCCAAATGCTAACTCATTGTCTGCATCAATACCCAGTTGAGTAGGCAAATCGAAAGCAACTGAAAGGCCCTTTTGACCTTGTTCAAGGAGGTACTTGAATCGTGTATTTGTTTCTTCGGCACTTGAGAATCCAGCATATTGTCGCATCGTCCATAGCCTAGACCGATACATGTTCTCATGAATGCCTCGTGTGTAGGGTGGCATTCCTGCCCGTTGATGATTTGCAATGGTTTGGAGCGTTTCAATCTCTTCTGAAGTTACAATGGTGTGGGGTAGTTCGACTCCACTCAGTGTTTTCCAAACATCTTTACGCATCGGCTTCATTTAACCGAGTCAAACGATGTTCATCAAACTACGGATTTCAATCAGTGATGATGGTGGCCGCCGGGACCATGAGCATGTCCATGGGCCTTTTCCTCGTCCGTTGCTGCACGTAATTCGACAACCTCTACAGAAAAAGTTAGAGATTTGCCTGCAAGTTCATGATTGAAATCAGCGGTGACCATTTCTTCACCAATTTCAATAATCTTGAATGGTGCTGGACCCTGAGGCATTTGAGCAACCAATTGAATGCCCACTTCGAGAATGCCTTCTTTTTCTAAATCTTCAAAATTTGATTTTTCGATTTGGAGCACAGCATTTTCATCCCTTTGACCATACGCTCGTTCGGGTTCAAGTGTAAACTCTCTGCGTTCACCTACTTCGGCTCCAATCATTTCCTCTTCAAATCCTGGAATCATTTGGCCGTGACCAACCAAAAACATGAGAGGGTCTCGTCCTTCGCTTGTATCGAAAACTTCACCCGAATCTGGATGTGTGCCTGTATAGTGTACTGATGCTACTGTGTCTTGTTCTAATTTCATATTTATCTCCTCGTTGTCATATTTTTGACGAGTGTTTTCATTTGATTTGCTATGTCTTGGGTCAAAATACCTTCGCTAATTTTTTCATCAATAAACAACATTGCATCTTCAAAGCCCATTCTTTCACCTTTAGCCCAAACCTGGCCTAGAATATTCGATCTGTGGATTTCTGCAACACTAGGGTGGTCAAGAATTTCTCTAGCAGCAAAACGATATTCTATGCTACGTTTCGAATCGAGTTTGCGTTCTTTCTTTTGAACACCACCACCACGCTTGTCGCCTCGCCTTTTACGGCGTCGGTCATTTGTGACGGTGACTTTGGTTTCAATTTTCTTGAACACATCTTTCCTTGACGGTTTCTTTCTTCGTTTACTTTCATCGTCGAAATCATCGTCATAATCACTATCGTCAAGAATGACGCCTTCATCATCAATTTCTGTTTCAATTGGTTTGGCCTCAACAATTTCAGGACTTTTTGGTTGAATCGGTTCAACCTTCATTGAATCCGTTATGTTTTGAACATCATGTTTCAAAGACTTGGAAGCTTCTGTCAAGCGGGCTCTTCGTTCTTCTCTAGATTCTATTTTAGGCTTCGATTTATTTGTATTCGATTGGGTTGGTTTAGGAGACGGCTGAGGTGTATTGGTGTTTTGTACAGGTGATTTTACGAATTCTGTTTGTGTTACATCACCTTGCTCTTGTAATTGCTGCTTCGATTGTTCTTGCAATTCTTTTAGAGATTTTTGTGAGGATTCATTTTGGGTCGAGGTTGGTCGCATCTCAGGTCTTTTCTGTGTTTGAGGACGAGATTCAATCCTTCGTTTTCGCTCTGCGGCAGCATTGGGAGCGAAAGGATTGAACGGTTCATTTTTCCTCCGACTCGAAATTAGGCAGACCCCCAACCAAGAACCGTATGGTGACCGTTTAAATGTCTATGGCTTTCAAACTATGTCCAAACGATTGGTGTTTGGTCTGTTCGGAGGTATTGGTCAATAGCACTTTGATGTAATTTCGTCGTTCTCTTTTGTAATTCAAGCCATCCAAGCCTTGCGATCATTGTACCGTTGTCAATGCAATACATCTTGGGAGGAACATATGATGAACCGTCTCGTTCTTCTGCCATGAGTGTTGACATCGTTCGAAGGCGTTCATTACAGGCGACACCACCACCGAGAAGAAGTTCAGATTTTCCGGTATGTGCTAATGCTCTTTCAGCGACTTCGATACATGCCGCAAAGGCATGTTCTTGCAAAGACCAACAGACGGATTCAAGACTTTTTCCACTTTCAACCAAACGTTGAGCTGCGGTCATCAATCCTGAGAATGCTAAGTCCATGCCTCGTACAGCATATGGCAATTCAAGACCTTCCAATGTTGGATGAGGTTCTTGTTCCAAATACTTCAAAGCCAATTTTTCAATCACGGGACCACCTGGGAATGGAATGCCGTTTGCGCGGGCAAATTTATCTAACATATTTCCAATACCTATGTCGAGAGTCTCCCCGAGTACACGATACCTTCCATTGAGTCGTGCGATAACTTGAGTGTTTCCTCCAGATACATAGAGAAGAACTGGGTCATCGCATCCACATTGCTGTCGACCAATTTCAATGTGTGCAACGCAATGATTCACTCCGATGAGGGGGACATTGAGGGCGGTTGAGAGACTTCGGGCTACCGCAGCACCGACTCTCAAACATGGGCCTAAACCCGGGCCCTGAGAATAAGCGATTGCTGAAATATCTCCAACATCCAAATTTTGACTCTCCAGCGCTCCTCGAAAGAGTTTCGATGCCAAATCTTTGTGGTGGTCAGCAGCCTCTCTTGGGTGAATACCTCCCTTTTCAGGACGTATTGTATCAGAGGTTGATGGAAAAGGTATTCCATCGGGGTCAACAAGGCCAAAAGAGAATGTGTGAGCCGTAGTTTCTATACCCAGTGTCCAGCCATTCATGGTATGGCCTGAAACCCATCATTCTTGAACTCTCATGTCTTGGCTGTTCTAATGAGGAGAATCTACTTGAATTGTGGTCCGATTGTCCACATGAAAAATTCGCTAGCCTCATTTGAGCCTAACCTTGAAGAAAACATATATTCTCCTGGAAAGGCAATTATTGAAAAATCAAATAAGATAGATGTTATCGAAAATTCAGAAGAAATTGAAGATGAATTCTCTGGTAATGCTGATGTAGAATTTTTTGATGTAGCAGGTAAAGCAATCGTTCCGGGATTCATTGACACACACACTCATTTATTGTGGGGTGGTGACCGTTCCAAAGAAATCAGATATCGCATGGAAGGTAAATCCTATGCAGAAATTGAAAACATGGGTGGAGGAATTACACACACGACCTTTGAGACAAGAAATGCAACCATCGAGGAATTAATCGAACTTGGTTATGTACGTTTACGTAATGCTCTATCACATGGGACAACGCACATTGAGGCAAAGAGCGGGTATGGACTTGACTCTGAAACTGAACTCAAGTTATTGCAGTGTGGCGGCATGCTCTCAGAACAATCGCATCTTCCAACGCTTGAACATACTTGGTTAGGAGCACATTCATTTCCAAAAGAGATGAGTCCGACTGAGTATGTGGAACATCTTGTTAATGAGCAGTTACCAACAGTTATCGAGCAAGGCATCGCACATTCAGCAGACGTTTTTTGTGAACCTGGTTGGTTTACGGTAGAACAATCTGAAGATATTCTACGGGCAGCAAAGAAAGAAGGTTTACGCTTGAGAATGCATATCGACGAATTCCAAATTAGTGGAGGTGCAGATTTGGCTGCTGACCTCGGAGTTGATACAGCAGATCATGCATATCATACTCCTCTCGATTCGCGTATGCTTATGAAACAGGCCTCTGTGAACACGGGATTCTTGCCCGCTGCACCTTATGTCTTAGGACAAGAGTTTCATGATTATTCCGAAGCGATGGAACATGAAATTCCATTTACATTAGCGAGTGACTTCAATCCGAACTGCCAATTTTTATCCATTCCGATGATTGGGTCTTTCGCAATTCAACGTTCAAAGCTTCATCCGCTGATGGGATTGAAATGTGTTACGACTCAAGCAGCTAAATTTTCGAATTTGCCAAATGATTCGGATGATGGCAGCATCAGAGAAGGGAACACAGCAACATTCAATATTCTTCATTCGACAAATTGGGAAAATTGGTGTCAAACACCAGGGACTTCACCCATTCATTCAACTTGCTTGAATGGTAATCACATTATACATTGAAAATCATATAATTAATTCTCAAATGACTAAAATAATAAATTCAGTGATAGTATGTTTTGGATTGAAACTGTTGTCTGTTCGGGCATTATTGGAAAAGAAGCTCGGCTGATGAGAATGTTAGAAGTTCGACAAGAATTCAAACGTCGCCAACAAGGATGCATTTCAGCATGGGTAGGTCGCAATCCAGATCAAAAAGAAGTATTTATTGTACAATCAGTATTTGCTTCTCAAGAGGCATGGAGAGTGATTTCACAAAAAGCAATTGATCTCCTTGATGAAAAAGATGGAGGAATAGAGTCTCTTATGTCTGGCCCTCCACTTGTAGGAGTGTTTGAAACAAACGAAGAACATCTCGAGCTAAAAAGTGACAGAGGGGATGTCGCATAATGTATGTTATGCGACAATCTTTTGATCTCGTTTGTTCGGTCATCATTATATTTGACTAGAAATGCAGTTCAGTAAAGCGTTTATTGCAATTGAATCTCATAAAAATTTAATTTTTTGTCCAAATTCTTCCTTCTAGGGTAGCCTAAAGAGTCAGAATTGGTATAAAATTGAAGAAATCTCCGAAGTGTTGAAAAAATATGATATTGAGGGTGGCATGAGAGATATGAGCGATGTCGAAGGTTTCTGTCTAAAGTGCAAAACATACGGTCCGATTCGGGACGGCCAATTGGTGAAAATGAATAATGGCCGAACCCGCATGGCAGGTTTCTGCTCTCAACCTGGTTGCACGGGTAAAATTTCTAAAATTGTCAAATAATATTTACCATTTCATACCGAATCGGTTTAATAGGCTCTGTTGGTGGCAAGGATTGCGTCGGGCTCGTGGTCTAGGGGTTATGACGTCGCCTTGACATGGCGAAGATCGAGAGTTCAATTCTCTCCGAGCCCACCATTGATGTCAGTTTTTCTTTTGTTTGAGAGATAAATAATCAATCATCAGTTATTATTTCATCAGACGGAACGTCATGTTCAATATGACGTTGAGGAATTGAATTCTCATCGTCATCATCGAAACTAAAATCTGTATTTCCACCTTCCCAGTTTCGAACATCTTTAGATTCCTCAAATTCTTCTTCAGGTAGGGACTGATTTGGTCGAATTGAATAATTTAGAGGGTCAATAACCGGCACTGAATATTCTTCTATTTCTTGAGGCGTAGGTGGTTTCCTCTCTTCCAATACGGCACCTGAGTGAAATGTTCCACACTCAGGACATTTCGATGTACCTTTCTTTTCAAGACAGCCGCAGACTGGGCACTGAACCACATTTGCGAAAGACTGTAATCGATTCTCGCCATTAGGCAAAATCATCACTCTTCTGGGAAGAAGGCGTCTTCAAGATATCCTGTAATCTCATCTCCAGTTTCATCTTCTTCGATGGTCAATGTTTCTTCTTCGTCATCAAATTCAATGATCGTTCCGAACACATCTTCAATTTCATTTCCGTCGTCGTCATAGAGTATGAGGCCAATGAAATCACCGATTTGGAAGTCATCGGCGTCTCCTTCATCTTCACCATCTTCTTGATTATCCTCATCTTGTTCCTCGTAATCAGAACGTATGCCCATGTCTAGATTGATGATTGCCGTGATGAATTCTTCTGGGTCAATTTTGCCACTGTT
Source organism: Candidatus Poseidoniales archaeon (assembly GCA_038146705.1). GTDB lineage: Archaea > Thermoplasmatota > Poseidoniia > Poseidoniales > Poseidoniaceae > Poseidonia. Next base: position 18,983 of record JAYQSB010000018.1, on the reverse strand, counting down.
GTCTGCATCTAATTCTTCCAAAATTGCCTGAATGTGTTGAGGTGTCAAAGCATCTCCAACTATTTGTTCAATACCTCTTTGGAATTCTGGACCATCGATTTCATAATCCTCATCCGCATCAATTTTCTCAAACACCTCTCGAATAGTGAGATCGTTTTCAACCATGAATTCACCGAGTTTTACAAATGCGTCATCGTATTCTTGTGCATCTGCCTTATCATCTTGGACTTCTTTCATTGCTCGCATTCTTGCCCTCCATGCAGGTGCGAGATAGAAATGCAATGTGAGTGATGCAACTAAACCACCGACCGATAAAATTAATCCGAGAATTCCATCCCAGTAAAATCCCTTTGGCATAGAGCTTGCATCACCTGCAAGGGGTGTTAAGCTGTTTGCACATTTTCCGATTTGGATTGTTTTATCACACGGATAGATTGCTCCATCGAGTCGTGAATTATTATCGTCGATGACGACTAATCCATCGACTGTATCCTGAGCGACATTTCCACCAGAGCCATCAATAGGTCCAACAATTCCATTGAACAATAATGCCACAATAAGAAGTCCAAATAGTGTGTGTGCAATTGGGTAGATGATATCGTTCCATTGCTTTGACATCATCCTTTTTTGCCAAACAGTTGGAAACACCTTCTCTTTAGGTTCTTTCTTTGATTCTTCTACTGCTTCTTCATGTTCTTCTAAAGATTGAATAAATTCTATGAGGTCAATTTCTCCATCACCATCTTCATCGAGTTGTTCCATTAATTCCGTAATTTCTTCCTCGGTCAAGGTGCCTTGGAGTTCATTCTGAATCGCCGAATTCAACTCTTCATAACTCAACTTGCCGTCGGCATTTTTATCCAAATTGTTGAAAAATCTCGTCACTGAAACGCCTTGATCATCCATCAAAGCAACGAGCTTTTCGAAGGCGTCCATTTTATGTTGACCTGGAACAAAATCAACTCCATCACCATCATCAATCTCTTCGTCATCACTTTCATCATATGAATCAATATCATCATCTAATTCTTCTGACTCTAGATCCTCTTCCTCTTCGATGAATTCTTCATTTTCAACATCATCTTCATTGCCGTCCTCGAAACTATCCTCTTCTTCAGTTTGATTTCCATCCTCAATGATGTCATCACCAGCATCATTTTCTACAACTTCATCGTCATCAATGGTTTGTTCTTCTTCAACTTCATCGGCATCAGTGGTATGTTCTTCTTCAACTTGTTCTACATCTTCTTGAATGGGTTCTTTGACATCGTCAATGGTTTGGTCGACGGCTTCTTCGCTAGGTTCGCCTTGAACAAATAATGCAGCAGCCTTTTTGAGTTCAGATTCTTTGAGGTATCGATTTTCATCTTCATCCATTGTTGATGCGAAAGCAATGAATTCATCTCTACTGGTAATGTTGAACGATTTCATAACTCGCTCAAGAACGCTTTCGGAGTAGCCCATTTCCTTCGCAGTATCACCTTCAATGATTATTTCGAGTTCGCCTAGGTCGATTTCTCCATCACCATTCTCATCAATTGTCTCAACGAGACGTTCGACTTGAGATGGCGGGAGGTCAGCTAGATTGAGGTCGAGCAGTCCATTCCTCAATTCATCAGAATCAATTACACCATTACCATCTGCATCAAATCGCTCAAATAATTGTGAAACTGAAATTCCCGTTTTTGATAGCCAGGACCGAAGAACATCGACGACGTCATCAGCGACGAAAACAACGCCACATTCTGGACATTTTGTCGAATCAATTGGAACGAGTTTACTGCAGGCACCGCACTCACCTAGTGCTTGGTCTGAGATACCTGAAAATGAAACACCGCATGATGGACATTCAGGGGAATCGATTGGTATCAGTTCTCTACAAGCACCACATTCTGCCATTGAGCCGGCTTGATTTTCTTCGTTCGACATCGCCACACCTATATTGCCTAGGAAGAAGAATATTATATACATTCATCGCTTTTGAGATAGAAATTATCCTAAATTTGATAGGTTGTCGCAAAGGGTGAGGTCGTATGGATAAGGATTCCAACTCGATGGTTAGTTTGGAATTTTCAACCTATCAATCACTGTTTGATACTTTAGAGCCATCCTTTTCAAATTCAGACCAAATTTTATTTTTCTCAAGACTTGATCATCGGACCCTTGCATCATACATTGGTTTTGACCGAATGAAAGTCTATTGGTTAACAAAACGAGAAGGTCCGTTGAACTTGAAACCTCATCTCCAAGACATTGAACTATGTATCAAGAAACAAGCAGCCGAAGTCGATCTCATCGCTTTCGAGGGACTTGATTGGTTGTTTGAGTTATATGCTGAAACCGATGTGTATGCTTTTATTTCAAATATTGGGCGAAATCTTGGAATGCATCAAAAATTTGTTTTTCTTCTCAGCCCTCTCACGTTAACTCCGATACAATATGCAAGAATTCGAAGATTTGCACCAAGTATATCACCATCGCATTCCCCAATGAATGCCTCAAATTTAATGGAGATTTCAACCCTTGAACATTCAATTCCCGTTGAGGTTGACCAAAGTGATAGTAGTTTGAGAATGTTAACAACACTTCCAAAGTTAGGCTTTAATAGAGACCATATTGCAAAACGAATGCTTCAGTGGAAAAGAATGGGATTTGATGTTTCTGAATTACAACCAGCTTTATCCATGAACGATATGGACCGTGCTTATGGATTATACATTCATGTCGAAAAACGGGTGCGACAAGCTATAGAACTCATTCGAGAAGTTGAAGCAAAATCAAATCAACTCAATGTGAAAACGATACAAAGGTCGATGTACAATTTATATCAACTAGAGAATTTTCAAGATGTAGAAAAATGGTTGAAATAAATTGAAGCGATGATACAATTTTCTCAACGTAATGTTCCATGCGTTGATTCGATTGTCGATAACCATGTACCTTCATTGATAAATTCTGCAATGTTCATGATATAATCCGATGTGGAGACATCTCCACTTCGTTTCGGATATATTGTACGAGCACATTTTCGTAATTCTTCAACAATTGGGCTTGAATTTTCTTCATAGAACTCCATTGCATCAATGGCTATCATAAGTTCACATGCTAGAATTTCACTGATCCTTTCTGTGGCTTTGAATAAATTGTGTGCTGCAGTGGCACCCATTGAAACATGGTCTTCTTGGCCTGCAGAGGTTGAGGTTGAAAACCCAGTTCGCGGTAGAATTTGTCCATGAAGTTCCGATAAGGCGGCCCCTGCAACATATTGAACGATCATCAAACCAGATTCTAATCCTGCGTCATATGCTAAGAATGGCTTAGGTGCTCTCTTGGCAACATCGAGGAGTTGGTCCATCCTACGTTCACTCATACTTCCCAACTCAAAGAGTGATAAGACCATCGAATCAGATGTTATTCCAATAATTTCACCGTGAAAATTACCTTGCGATACAATTTCGTGCGGTCCAGGATTCTTTGCATCAGGAAAAACAAGTGGATTGTCAGTCGAGCTATTCAATTCAATTTGCAGGGTGTCTAATAAACGCAGAAATGATTCATGAATTGCTCCATGTACTTGCGGAGCACATCGGAATGAGTATGGGTCTTGGACACGTTCGCAATTTAGGTGAGATTCTAAAATATTAGAATCTTGAATTATTTTTCTCATTCTTTTTGCTACGGCTATTTGACCTGGGTGGGGGCGTGCATCATGGACAAGGTCAATGAGTGGTGCTGCACTACCTTTAGCTGCATCAAGTGATGCACAATAAATAATGTCAGCTATTGGTAATATTTTCGAGATTTTATAGGCTGAAATTGCAAGATAGGCTGTCATCTGACTCGTTCCGTTGATAAGCGACAATCCATCTTTGGCTCGTAGTTCTACACCAATGAGTCCTTTTTCATGTAGTATTTCATGTGTTGGAACTCGTTCACCCTGATGTAGAACATATCCTTCTCCAATAAGGCTGAGAGCGATATGCGACAATGGTGCTAAATCCCCACTTGCACCGAGTGAGCCAATTCTTGGAACATATGGTGTAATGTCGTGGTTGAGAAATTCTACGATTTGATTTAAAACATCTGGATGTGCTCCTGAATATCCTTTGCAAAGTGAATTAAGTCGAATAACCATCATTGCCCTTACCAATTCTTTTTCCATAGCAGGGCCGATTGCAGTTGCATGTGAGCGAATGAGATTTTGCTGCAGTTCTTTCAATTGATCCACTTCTATTCGAGTGTTGACCAATGAACCAAAGCCAGTGTTGACCCCATATACAGTTTCTCCACCTCTTAGAATACGTTCGATTACTCCTCGTGAGGTGAGGACTTTTGACCAAGAGTCAGAAGCAACTTCAACGTTCACATGATGATAAGCCACCATGTACACTTCTGTCAACGTGAGTGTCTCTCCATCAAGATATACAGTTGATTCAGTCATTGAATTCCTCCAAAATTGTCGTGATAAGCAAATCATCAGCGATATGAGGCATTGTTACTTTGAGCCCCGGTATAGACTTATTTGCTCTATCGATGGCTTGAATGGCTCCATGATTTCTTGCCCATGCTCTCCGTGCAATACCATTATTGACATCCCACATCAACATTGATTGCAATTTTTGTTCTGAATTTGCTGATCCATCAAGAACGAGGCCAAATCCCCCGTTAATGACTTCGCCCCATCCGACTCCACCACCGTTGTGAATGCTTACCCATGTCGCACCTCTACATGCATCGCCAAGGACATTTTGAATTGCCATATCTGCGGTGAACATCGACCCGTCTCGAATGTTTGCCGTTTCTCTGTATGGACTATCTGTTCCAGATACATCGTGATGGTCTCTTCCAAGAACAATAGGTGCAGATATACGACCCTCTGCAATTGCTTTGTTCATCGCAGATGCAATTTTCCTCCGGCCTTCATCATCAGCGTAGAGGATTCTTGCTTGAGAGCCGACAACCATTTTGTTCTCACCGGCTTGTTCAATCCATCGAATATTATCCGAAATTTGTTGTTGAATATCCACGGGTGCATCTTTTTTCATGTCCATGAGCACATCGCATGCGATTGCGTCTGAGATGACCAAATCATCTTCAAGACCACTTGTGCATACCCATCGGAATGGGCCAAATCCATAGTCAAAACACATTGGACCCATAATATCCTCAACATACGAGGGGTAGCGAAATTCATCATTTTCAGCCATAACATCCGCCCCAACTCTAGAGGCTTCGAGAAGAAAGGCATTACCATAATCCCAGAAATACATGCCCTTGTCAGATAACGTATTGACCGCATTGACATGTCGTCGAAGTGTATCCTGAACTTCTTCTTTGAATTTCTCAGGATGCTCGGACATCATCTGGGCTGCTTCTTCGTATGAATATCCAATAGGGAAATATCCACCTTGGTATGGGTTGTGTAAACTTGTTTGGTCACTTCCAAGATGAGGGACCACATTTCGCTCAACACACCGCTCCCATAATTCGACAATATTCCCTACAAAGCCTATCGAAATAGGTTCTTTATTTTCAGCGGACTGAACCATAAGTGTAATCGCATCATCTACATCGTTGGTCACAGCGGAGAGCCAACCTTGTTCTTTTCTTTTCATGGCAGCATGATGATTCATTTCTGCGATAATTGAACTAGCGCCAGCAATTGTTGCAGCTTTAGCTTGAGCACCGGACATACCACCAAGCCCAGATGAAATGAACATCATGCCTCGTAAATCGTCTTCACTCTTTAGTCCAAATTTCATTCGTGCTGCGTTTAGAATAGTGATTGTCGTCCCGTGAACAATTCCTTGTGGGCCTATGTACATGTATGATCCTGCAGTCATTTGACCATACTGCGTTACACCCATTGCATTCATCTTTTCGTAATCTTCTTGGGTAGAATAATTTGGAATGACCATCCCATTGGTGACAATGACTCGTGGTGCGTCTATACTTGATGGAAATAAGCCAAGCGGGTGACCTGAATACATCACTAATGTTTGTTCATCCGTCATTTCACTCAGATATTTCATCACTAGACGGTATTGTGCCCAATTTTGGAAGACGGAACCGTTGCCTCCGTATGTAATAAGTTCATGAGGGAATTGGGCGACTCTTGGGTCAAGATTATTGTGGATCATGAGCATAATTGATGCAGCTTGAATTGATTTGGTGTTGTAATGGTGTAATGGTCGAGCATATATCTCATATTCAACAGGCCGATATCTATGCATGTAAATGCGCCCGTACTGGTGTAATTCCTCCAGGAATTCCTTTGCGAGGAGTTTGTGGTGTTCTGGTTTGAAGTACCGAAGTGCATTTTTTAGTGCAAGTTTCTTTTCTTGATTAGAAAGAATTTGGCGTCGAGCAGGAGCGTGGTCGACGCTATCTGAAATCCCAGGATGTTGAGGTATGGTATCGGGGATGCCTTCGGTCAAATGCCCATTGAACGATGCAACATCCTCCATGTTACAACTTGTGAAAGGTATGTTTTGATTGTTGTCATGCCATATTTTGCAATTATAGGTCAACCTCAAAATATAGCAACATATGGCAAGGTCATGGCCGATGATGCAGTTCTCGCAGAACTCGTCGAACCTGATTGGAAATCCTATCAGCACCATGATTCAAATCCTACTCGAGAATTTAATTCTATTCTTGCATCAACCATTGCTCTAGCAATCGTTTTCTTGTTCATCGCAATGACATTTGAACCTATTATTTCAGAAGATATCGATCAACAATTCTCAACAGATGTTCGCGTTCCTGTATGGGACCGATACCTTCTCAATTACGTCACGGATGACAATTATTCATATGTTATGGAGTATGGTGAATACGAACTCTTACCCACTGAAAATGAATGGAATTCCACGCACTATTTCGTTGAATATGACCTACCAATTTCGGAAGGCGGTGCAGCTCCAAACGGTTTGATCAGTCTTGCTGTTTGGAGGCCAAATGTTCCCGAAGGTGTACAAGTTCCTGTTATTGCGGAGATCGGCCCATATTTCCAAGAGCCATCAGTCCAAACCCCTACAATTGAAGTCCCAGGATCTTGGTTAGGTCAGATGATTATCGACCAAATTCTCCCTCATGGATTTGCATTTGCCCAAATTTCTGTCTCAGGCACAGGGCGTTCAAATCATTGTATGGATCTCATGGGGAATGCAGAGCAACTTGGAAATAATGCTGCAGTCAAATGGCTAGGTGAGCAAGATTGGTCGAATGGAGCCGTTGCATTAATTGGTAAATCCTACGATGGTAGTACGCCTTGGCAGGCAGCAATGTTTGGTTCCGAACACAATTATCTCAAAACTATTGTACCCATATCTGGATTAATTGGTGTCAAGGAACTCATGTGGAAAAATGGTTCATCCGAAGCAAGAGCCCCAATAATGCATAATGGAGTGTATGGAAGTTATGGTATCGATGGTGATGAGGAAGATTATCAGAATATTTGCCCAGATTATGTTATAGGTCCTGGAACAGGAATGAGTGCATATCTTCTCGGAGAAGAATATGCAGGGACATATTGGGAGGAACGTTATTTCCTCGACCGAGTTATTGAAAATTACAAAGGAAGTGTGTATCTCATCCAAGGGTTCCATGATTGGAATGTCGACCCCCATATGGCTGTTCCAACGATGAACACACTCATCGACAATGGTATTGAAGCACGAGGATTATTTGGCCAATGGGACCATGATTATCCAGACAGAGCAATACAACTTGATGACCGGTCTGATCTAGGTGGTTGGGGTGGAGAAGCATTTCCAGAAATGATACGATTTGATTGGATGCAAGATTTACTTGAATGGTTTGATTATTATCTTCGAGATATTGGTCCACAACCGGGTCAATGGATTGAGGTTCAATCGAACTTAGGTGAATGGAGGCTTGAGACTCGCTATCCGCCAGAAGATACACAAGAACTCATATTTTCTTTGGGTGAAGAATTGGTCAATGTTGGTGGCACATTGACGGTGTTACCCGATGCAGACTCTGGACCAGTATGGGAATCTGAACCATTTGAATCATCCGTGTTCATCGCTGGAATGCCTCGTCTGCATGTTGATGTTCAAACTGTTACTTACGGTGGCCAGTTGTTTGCTCTATTAGAATCGTGTTCCGTTGATGATATTTGCATTCATATTGGTCATGCAACAATGGATTTACGCTATCATGAAGGCGGTTCAGAACTACAAACTTGGATTGCACCTCTTGAAACAATCAATGCTAAAATGGAGTTTTTCCCCATGGATGCAGAAGTTCCAGAAGGACACAGAATACGACTAACATTGACTTCCACGGGGATGGATTATCTACCTGCTTCGACTTCGTCAATTGTATTCATTGAGGAAGGTACAACATCAACGCTTCAACTCGATACTTTTGATCCTTCAACCAAATTGTATTTCACGCCACCAATTTGCACACATCAACGATGCTTGTCAAGCGAATGAATTTGTTCGTATGGCTGACGATTCCAGTTAGCCATGCTCGGACAGACTACAAACAATCCATTTCGATGTTGGAGTATTCGAAATATCAGCAGTTGATTCCAAAGGAACGAGAACATTAGCCTCCGGAAAGTATGATGCTAAATTTCCACGAGGAATTGGATAAGCGATGACGGTCCATCGATTTGATGTGATTGTTTTTTCTTCAAAATGACTCGTGATGTCGACGACTTGCCGTGTTTTCCAACCTCGTTTAGCCATATCTTCGGCATTCATGAGAATGACTCGTCGGTTCCCCTTTATTCCTCGGTAACGATCTTCAAGCCCATAAATTGTCGTGTTATATTGGTCATGGCTGCGTATGGTCATCATCACATATTGGTCATTGTCAACCAATAAATCAGGTAAAGGATTCGAACTAAAATGAGCTTTGCCACTTGATGTTGAAAATGTCAAAGAATCCCGTGGAGGGTTGGGCAATGCAAAACCTGAACGTTTTCGCACTCGTTCATTATATCGGTCAAAACCTGGAATTGACTTCTCGATGAGGTCACGGATTTTATCGTAATCATGTTTCAATTCACTCCATGTCAGTGGCCCTTCTGGGAACATATACTCCCCAAGAGAGCAAATGATTGACACTTCACTACGAAGTTCTTGTGAAATGGGTTGCAATGAACCCTGTGACATATGGACGATGCCCATTGAATTTTCAACAGTAACAAATTGTGGAGTGTCATTTTGAATGTCGATTTCAGTTCGTCCCAAGCATGGTAAAATAAGAGATGTTTTGCCTGTGATGAGATGGCTTCTGTTCAATTTTGTAGAAACTTGAACGGTGAGGTCAATGTTTTGTATGGCATCACCAGTGCGACGAGTATCTGGGGTTGCTGACAGAAAATTTCCACCCATACAAAAGAAGACTTCGACTTCATCTTGTTCCATTGCACGAATTGAATGAACAACGTCAAAACCATGGTCACGAGGCATTTTGAAACCAAGTCCATTTTCAAGTCGGTCAAGAAAATCCTCTGGCGGTGCTTCCCAAATCCCCATCGTTCTGTCGCCTTGTACATTTGAGTGTCCGCGAACAGGACAGAGTCCTGCTCCTTTTTTCCCGATATGGCCACCCAACAGCATGAGGTTGACAACTTCTTGTATGACTTGAACTCCATTTCTATGTTGTGTAAGTCCCATGGCCCAACATGAGATGGTCGATTTTGATTGAATGCACATATCTGCAAGACGTTTAATTTGATTCATCGAAATGCCACTTTGATGGGCTAATTCATCCAATTCTACAGTATCAAGTCGTTCTTTGAATTGTTCGAAATCAAGACAATGTTCATCTATGAAATTGTGATTAATTTCATCTTTGTCTATGATGATTTTGGAAATTGCTTGCAATAATGCAGCATCACCTCCAATTCTCACAGGTATGTTGGTGTCGGCAAGTTGTGTAGAAGCCAATTTACCCTTCATGTAATCTTGTGGATGTTTGAAACGTTGGAGGCCGGCCTCAAAAAGGGGGTTAATGCTGACGATTTTTGCACCATTTTTCTTTGCGGATTCTAGGGCCGAGAGCATTCTGGGGTGGTTTGTCCCTGGATTTTGTCCGATGACAAGAATCAAATCAGCATGGTCAAAATCGTTTAGAGTTACGGTTCCTTTCCCAATTCCAATTGTTTTTGACAATGCTTTTCCACTTGACTCATGACACATGTTCGAGCAATCGGGAAGGTTATTGGTGCCATACATGCGAACAAGTGCTTGGTAGAGAAACGCAGCCTCATTGCTGGTTCGGCCAGAGGTGTAGAACACGGCCCGATCAGCATGGTCTAATGACTTCAATCGTTCTCCAATCAATTCGATGGCATCAGGCCAGTCTATTCCCTCATAGTGCGAACTTCCTTCTCTAAGAATCATTGGTTGTGATAAGCGTCCACTAGAGTTTAATTTGTAATCAGACCACGTGAGTAGTTCTTCAATGGGGTGTTTTTTGAAAAAATCGGAACCTATTGCCTCATTCATTGCTTCGTCAGCAACTGCTTTTGCACCGTTTTCACAAAATTCGAATGATGAACGGTGTTCTGGGTCAGGCCATGCACATCCGGGGCAATCAAACCCCTCATTTTGATTCACGAGTTGGAGTGTCTTGATTGTTCGTGAGACACCCATTTTCTTTATTGAATGTTGAAATGATGAAACTATTGCCGGGATGCCTGCTGCTTTGTTTTTAGGTTTCCCAAGTTTCAATTTGGTGTTGTCCGGAGGAGTCTCAGATTTTCTATGAATCGACATACTACTCACCACCGCTACTTGCATCATATAATCAAAGTTATTCTACATTTGGATTTTTAAAGAACCAATTACGACCGCTGAGTCATTTTTCAAAAATGAAATGATGGAAATGTTTGAACTTCGCGCTGCCGCAGCAGCTAGTGTTGAACACGCACCTAAACCTACGATTGTTCCAATACCCATTCGACCTGCCTTTGCTACAATGTCCCAGCCTATTCGACCTGATACGAGGAGGACAACAGCTTGTTCGATTTTTTTCTCTAAGATTGCATGACCTACGACTTTATCCACTGCATTATGACGTCCTATATCCTCTTTCATTACCATTAGATGACCGTTTTTGTCAAGAAGGCTTGCAGAGTGCATTCCCCCAGTTTTTGAGAATCCATCGCTTTGATCAAAATGGGATAGATAAATTGTATGTATGTCCTCAATTGTTATGTTCAATTTTTCATCATCAACGATTGGAATTGATGACATCAAACCTTCAACAGTTGGCGAATCACAGCCACCACAGGACGTCGTGACTAACCGAGGTATTTCGTTGGTTTGAATAGATTCAATACTACCGACATCGATTGTTACATGTTGTGACTCATGTTCGACGGTAAATGCTGTATTTGATTGAAGGCGAACGCCATATTCTGTTGCGAGATGGCCAATGGCTAAATCAGATAGTGAATCGTTTGAAGCGAGCAATTGTGTCAATTTAGCATCGTTAACGACGATTGTGATTAATGACTCGTCTGCAATATATTCCTTCAGGGGCGAAAGATTTCCCTTCTGCAACTTTTGAATCAACATTGAAGAATAGAGTGCCATGTTGATGACGAAGCAATGTTGTTTTAAATTTCATTCGTCGATAGAGAGGTCGATATCAAAAAATTCAAACTGAAGTTCAATTAACTCCTCACTCGAGGATGCTTTTGAATACGCCTCTAACGGTTCTCGATTTAATTCAAAAAATCGATTCCCCCACCGAAACGCACCAAGAACCTGTGTTGCTTGTTCACGACATCCAATCAAATATAATGAAGCAGCGATGGCCTCCATCGTTGTCAATTTTGAGGGTTTTCCCCAATTCACAGGATTCGCAGCAAGTAACAGTGGTAACATTCTGGACTCCAATCGAGTGGTTTTTGTTACGAGTTCTACGCTTTTTTCTATTTGGGCCCATGAACAATCAAGTCCTACAAGATGTCCGTTTCGTTCCAATAATAATTCGTGGTCTTCGGGTCCGAGAACTTTACCTGAAAGTGGCTCTAGTAGAATCCCTTTTTTTGGTAATGTATTCAACCGTTTATGGAGAATCACATCCTTTCGTTTACTAGCTAGGACCGCTGTGTTTTTTTTTGGATCATCTTGTGCAAGCCAAATTGCATGCACTGGTATTTCAGTCATCTATTCACCGATATCATTGAAATAATCGCCGAGAGTAAGACCGCGTCCACTTGAATTCGACAGCATATTGTGTGAATCATCACTCGATTCAACCATAAGAGTGATTTCAAGAATTTTTTCAAATTTGGCAATCACGGTGTCAGTGGGCCGCTTACCTGCTTCTGCAGATTTAACAACATTCACAGTTTCTGCCATCTTTTTACCTAATTCTTGATGAGTCCATTTCTTACGCTTTCTCGCTTTCATTATTCGTTTTCCAAAATCAGGTGCTAGTTCCTTAGCCTGTTTTTTCATGATGTCGTTTGATTGACGTGGCTTGAATCTTTGACCACCTGATGTGCGTGTTTGCGTGACTTGCTTTTTTTGAACATCAAATCGTTCTGAGCAACGTAGACAAGCCATGACTGATGCTTTACCAGTCTTGACCTCACGGGTGGACACTTTCATCGCACCGCACAATTCACAATCACCCATGTCATCCCCGTCACTCTTAGGTTGACTCCTAATTTGAATGCTTCTATATCAGACAATTCGAATAAAAAAAAACCATGATTACTTAAACGGTGAGCATTTAGCGTATTTGATAGTATGACGACAGAAGTTGGTTCAAATGCCGATGACATCAAAGGTAAATCTGATGATTCACTTCGAACCCTTGAGCAAGAATACAAAATTCTCCAAGAGGAAACGCAATTATTAATCAACGATAGGACACATTTAGAAAATGAACTAAGGCAAATGCGTCGTAAAGTGGAAAAGCTTCAAGAAAACATTCAAATTTTAAAATTACCACCACTCATTGTAGGATTTCTCCAAGATATTCTCGATTCAGAGAGTGCAATTGTGCGCTCGTCAAATGGAACTGTGTTTCAAGTTGGAATCAACCCACTCATCGACCCAGATCGGCTCAAACCAGGCACACGTGTCGCCCTCAATCAAGACACGCTCTCCGTCGTGGAGGTGCTATCTGAAGCGTGGGACCCGATGGTAAGTGGTGCAGAAGTTGTCGAAAAACCCACAGTCAAGTACGCAGATGTCGCTGGTGTTGATGATCAACTCGACTCAGTGCGAGAGGCCGTTGAATTGCCGTTGAAAAACCCGGAGTTGTTCACGAAAGTTGGTGTTCAACCTCCCAAGGGCGTACTGTTGGTTGGCCCTCCAGGATGTGGCAAAACATTGATTGCAAAGGCCGTTGCACATCATACCGATGCCACATTTATTCGAATGGTGGGTAGTGAACTAGCACAAAAATACATTGGCGAGGGCGGAAGACTGGTTCGAGAATTGTTTTCGCTTGCAGTTTCTAAGGCCCCTGCGATTATTTTCTTGGACGAGATTGATGCCATAGGTGCAAAGCGACTTGACAGTTCAACAAGTGGAGACCGTGAGGTTCAACGTACGCTGATGCAATTGCTTGCTGAACTTGATGGCTTCGATTCACTTCATGATGTCAAAATTATTGCCGCTACAAATCGCCCCGACATTCTCGACGATGCCCTTCTTCGACCAGGAAGGTTTGACCGTATTGTTGAGATTCCGTTGCCAGATGACCAAGCCAGAAAGAGTATCATCGAGGTCCATCTGTCAAATATGAACACAAAACGCGTCAAAGTCAACTCTTTGATTGAGAAGACAAAAGGTTATTCTGGTGCTGACTTAAAGGCACTTTGTGTCGAAGCGGGTATGATTGCAATACGAAATAAAAAATCATTTATCGAGCAAAAAGACCTCAATGAAGCAGTCGTTGTCATCGACAAAAAGAAGGACCAAGGAACCCGGTTAACATCCTCACCTCATGCACTTTATTCATGAGACTTGATGTCAACATTCAAAGAGTGACTTCTCTCTTTTGTGTTTGATAGAATGTTTATTGAGTGTGTGCCAAATATTTCCGAAGGTAAAAATCTTCAGAAAATCGAATTAATCGTTGAAGCAGCTCGCCAAATTCATGGTTGTGTTGTGTTAGGTGTCGAACCAGATGAGGATTACAATCGTACTGTTATTACGTTAGCAGGTACACCAGACAATGTCTATCTAGGCGTTCGTGCCCTTGTTTTGAAAGCCATTGAAGAAATCGATATGAGCACGCATAAAGGCGAACATCCTCGACTTGGTGCTGTAGATGTTTGCCCATTTGTACCATTGAGTGAAGATATGATGCCAGTCTGCGTAGATTTAGCAGAGAAACTTGCAAAAGAAATCAATGAACGAACGGGAGTAGGGACATATCTTTACGGATTTGCGGCCAAATCAGAATCAAAAAGAATGTTATCAGATATTCGAAAAGGACAGTATGAGGGCCTTGAGGATCGTTTTGGGCCCAATTCACTTCAAGTGCCTGAAGAAATCGCATCACCCGATTTTGGCGGGAAAGTTTGGAATGATATAGCTAAAAAATCTGGCTGTATAACGATTGGAGCAAGAGATATCCTGATCGCTTACAACGTGAATGTCCACGAAAAAAATGCAGCAGTCTCGAAAATGATTGGTTCCCTCGTCCGCACATCCGGTCGTCCTATCAAAGATGCAAGAGGGAGAACACACAGGCTTCCAGGCTTACTATCCAAAGTTCAGGGGATGGGTGTGACTCTTGATAGTATGGAAATTAGTCAAGTTTCCATGAATATCCTCGATCGGTACGAAACTCCGTTACATGTGGCTTTTTTGATGTGCCAAACATTAGCCAAAGACCATTCAGTTGACGTTCGTGGTAGCGAAATTGTTGGACTTGTCCCCCTCCAATCCATGCTTGATTCGGGTCAATTTTTTGCAGAAAATGATGATTTATCTGATCATGAATTGGTAGATAAGGCCATTGAGGGACTTGGATTAAGAGAGTTTCATAGTTTTGAACCGGAATCACGAATCATTGAATGGGCAATACAAAGGGAGTTGTCACAATGAATTTTATGGATATGACACTCAATGAATTTCAATCAGTATTGGCTTCAGAGAACCCGACCCCCGGAGGTGGAACAGCGTCAGCAGTAGCTCTTGGCCAAGCGGGGGCACTCGCATGTATGGTGTCAAAATTGACCCTCGGCTCAAACAAGTGGGAAAGTGGTTGGCCAATAGCAAATGAAACCATGACGATTGCTAATCCTATCCTTGAACGAGCAGGAGAATTGGCAAGAGAAGATAGCGAAGCATTTGACGGAGTTATGCAGGCATACCGTATGCCAAAATCCACCGATGATGAGAAGGCGGTAAGGCGCCAGGCAATCCTTGAATCAACACTACAGGCGACATTAGTTCCTCTTGAAACTGCTGAACACGCCGTTCATCTCCTCTCAATTCTGCCAAATCTTGCTAGAGATGGAAATGAAAATGCTGTCACAGATGTTGGAGTTGCTGGTTTGCTTGCAAGTGCTGCAGCAAAGGGTGCTCTTTTCAACGTTTCAATTAATCTTGGGGGGTTAAACGAAATTCAAAAAGAACAGATTGAACCTAAAGTCAATCATCTAACAGAGCAGGCTCGAATGCTGTCGAGAGAGATTATGGATATTGTAAAATCGAAATTGAATTAACGCACTTTTGAACCTGGCTTCATTGCTTTGTCTAAGGTAATGATTGAAACACCACCATTTCCGTCGTCTGCAGCCAATATCATTCCTTCAGATGTTACGCCGCGCAATGGACGGGGTTGGAGATTTGCCACAAAGACGACTTCCTTTCCTTCTAGTTCTTCAATCGAGTAGAATTCCTTTAATCCAGCACATATCGTCCGGCCATTTTCTGAACCATCGTCTAAATGAAGAACGTATAATTTGTCTGCATTAGGATGATCATCGGCGTTTACAATGACGCCTGTTTTCAATTCAATACTCATAAACGTTTCAAAATCGATGTATTGTATTCCTTCTATATCTGACATGTTTTTTTCACCCTTTTTCTTTTTCTTTCCACCCTTCACAGAGTGTGTAATATCTTCTTTTGACTCATCATTTGTCTCGATAAGTCCCTGCTCCCGTTCCATGATCTCATCTAAATCAAGCCGTTGAAACAATGGTGTTGGCGTTTCACTGCTCCAATATCGAGGTGCCGTCCAATGAATCGCATCATTCCAAGATTGATGTTGGACCTCAGTATCATGACCTAATAGATTCCACAATTTTTGAGCACTCTTCGGCATAAATGGATGTGTAGTTATTGCTAGACATCTTGCGATTCTCCAGCCGAATGCGAGTGATGAAATGCTCTGTACATACCCCTCATCTGTTGGATTTTTCATGTATTTCCATGGCTCCGCACTCTGCAATACTTGATTGCCATATTGGGCAATTCCCATAATGTGTCGAAGCGATTCCTTGAATCTGTGTTTCTCTAACGATTCCGTGGCAAGATGGAAAAGGCGTTCAACTTCTTCCTTTTCATCTTTCAATTCAAGTTGATCAAACGAAGCAAACGGGTCACCAGATGTTGTATCAAGGCGGTGTCCTAAAGTGAGGACTCTGTGAACGAAATTACCATAGGTTGCAATCAATTCAGAATTGACCTTTTCAACGAAATCAGGCCAATTGAAATCCGTATCATGGTTTTCTGGCATGTTGATGCTCAGGTAATAACGGAGGGTATCTGGGTCGTATTGTTCTAAAAATGATGGTAACCAAACTGCGTGTTTTCTTGACTTTGAAAATTGTCCACCTGCAAGCAGCAAATAGTGCATTGCAGGCACATTATATCCTAATGCTAAATCGCCTGGTTTCACATCGAATGTAATTTCTTTTGCGTTTGATTTTCCAGCATTCAATCCCATGATAAGTGCAGGCCATATGATAGTGTGGAAAGGAATGTTGTCTTTACCTAGGAAATAGAGGTGCCGTGGAGTATTCCCATTTTCATCAACCTTCCACCATTTTTCCCATGCACGTTCTTCATTAGGGTGGTTGTGTGCATATCGTTCAGACCAAATTTGTGCACATGTAAGGTATCCTTGAACTGCTTCAAACCAGACATAAACACATTTTCCTGACCACTCTTCGTCTTCAAATGGAATGGAAATACCCCAACTTAGGTCTCTGGTAACTGCACGAGGTCGTAATTCGGCTTCCAGTTGTTGACGTGTCATAGCCCGGACGTTTGAATTCCAAACTCCAGATCTATCTTCTGCATACTTTTCAAGTGCTGATTGAAATTCGTTTAATCGATAGAAGAGATGCTGAGTTTCTCGAATCTCGATTCTTGCATTGGGTGTGAGTTTCGACCTTGGGTTCTTCAATTCCACAGCCTCATATGTTGCGCCGCAAAAATCACATTGGTCACCTCTAGCACCCTCTGAGTTGCATGACGGACAGGTTCCTTCCACATATCTATCCGGGAGAAATCGTCCTCCACCTTGTTCATGAGTTTCATAAAATTGGGGTGTTGTATTCGATTCGAAAAAACCTGCATTGTATAAAGATTTGAAATTATCTTGAACTTTGGTTTTGTGGTCTTCATCACTCGTTCGATTAAACAATGAACCACCATACTCAATGCCTCTTGGGTCAATATTAGGTTCCCATGAACAACCGAGGTCAAGCAAGGCTTTCTTGTTCATTTCGTGGTATTTATCAACGACTTCTTGTGGAGTTAATCCGTCTTGTTCTGCAGTGATGGTGATTGGTGTTCCATGTTCGTCACTTCCTGAAACCATGAGAACACGGTTGCCCTTCGCTCGTTCAAATCGTGCTTGAATATCAGGTGGTAGATAACAACCTGCAACATGGCCTAGGTGTAATGGGCCATTCGCATAAGGCCAAGCAACACAAATTAGAACATGTTCACCTTCCATGTCACTCATATTATGCTAAGGCCATCACTTTTTGAGTTTGACTCAAATCAATGTTCCTTTCTTTGAAAACTTCCGTCATTTTCAAAAGGTTAACCCGCGTAGAAGAGAATACCGCAAGACGGAGCATTGACTCTTCATGGCAGATTATACTCTTCTCATCCTTTACTGTAGTTTGGCACTTGGCGTGTCATTCCTATGTTCGATTCTAGAGGCTGTTACACTATCCATGCCGCAAACATATGTTGTTTCAATGGGTAAAGAGGAAAAAGGTAGTGGAAAGTTATGGTCAAAACTCAAAGCGGATGATGCTGTTGGACCACTCACCGCTATCCTTACCCTCAATACGATCGCCCACACAATGGGGGCGGCAGGTGTAGGTAGCCAAATTCAAACAATATATGGCGAAGATATGCTTACACTTGGCTCTGTCATTCTTACCATAGCAGTCTTGTTTTTATCTGAAATTATTCCTAAAACGCTTGGCTCGGCTTATTGGAAGCAACTTGCCACCCCCTCCGCATATGTTTTGTTGTGGCTTACTCGAATTATGTTCGTCATCATCGGACCGATTCAATGGATGAAATCAATCTTTCCACAGTCAAAAGCAGCCACAGTAACACGTGATGATGTTGCCGCTATTGCAGATATCGGCGAAGAGGAAGGAATACTTGACCCGGATGAAGAACGAGTGATTCACAACTTGCTCCAATTACGTGATATTAAAGTTGAGTCTATTATGACGCCTCGTGTCGTTGTTTACGGCCTTGATTCCCAGTCAAATGTGAAAGAAGTCATTGAAGAGAATAGCATCATAAGGTTCTCAAGAATACCAGTATACAATGAATCACTTGATGATATTCAAGGTATTGTCATTCGTTCAGAACTGCTTATGTCAGCTGGACGAGGCGATTGGGAATTTACCATGACTGAACTCATGAAGCCACACCTCAACGTTCAACTTCATTCGACTGCGGAAGATGTACTCGACCTGTTTTTAGAAGAAAAGCAACAATTCGCCATTGTTCAAGATGAATTTGGTGGTACAT
>JAYQSB010000017.1:0-46354 GCA_038146705.1 Candidatus Poseidoniales archaeon | reverse complement strand
CAGAGGGCTCAAATGTAGAATTCCAATCAGCGTAGCGTGCGTTTACACCCACCTCTCATTTTGGAGGTCGTTTTCATCCTATGGTGTACCATACCATTTATTCTGTACGAAATCCGTTCACGTCAATGGAAAAAGAAGTTCACACTCGTTCGACCAGATACAAATCCTGATCTCACGCTGACCTATCTTCTACCGGTTTGGAATGAAGAGGTACTTATCGAGCGAAAGTTAACCGATTTAACACAACAGAATGTAAAAGCATCACTCCTTCTCATCGATTCAGCCTCAACGGATTCAACGGTTGAAAAAGCAAGGGCGTGGCTAAAGAATCATCCAGATGCCTTTGCTGAGGTCAAATTGGTCACCATGTCCCAACGCCTTGGAAAAAGTTCTGCGGTCCAACTCGCACTCAAACATCTTCACTCTGATTTCAAGCATGACCTCGTATGCATGACCGATGCTGATGCAACACTTTACCCTCAGACAATTGAGCGACTGTATGGGTGGTTCTCCGAGAAACAAATCGGTGCGGCCGGAGCATTGCCACAGCGCCAAGGCTCACGAAGAGACGAAGAATTGCACAGGACATTCTGGGATGAGTGGAGGGTGCGTGAAGCCTACCTCGATAGCACACCATTCCTCGAAGGCTCGTGCATGATGTGGCGAAATGACCTGGTTCATCCAGATGATATTCGTACGCAAGCCAACGCCGATGATACCCAAATCGCTCTTGCAGTGCGGACAAAAGGCTCTCGAACAATCGTCGACGAAGAAGCAAGGTTTTCCGATGTCGCCCCGTGGTCTCGTCATGAGCAAGCAAAGCAAAAAATTCGACGTGGTCAAGGCTTGCAACGAGCATTGCTGAGATACAGGCCCGTGATGATATCACAAAATATTGGTGAATTTCGCCGTGTGTTCCGAATGCAATTTCATGCACTCATTATAGCTCCACTCCTGATTGTGCTCGCCCTTTCAGTGATGGGCATTCGATGGGTTCAGTATTTCTTTTTTGGAACACCGACGCCTATTTTTGATACAATCCTCACGGTCATCGAAGTGGTCTTTCTCGTCGGTTTAATCCTTATTCGATATCTGAAAACCAACATTCCCCTTGTCACGCTCGCAGGGGCTTGGTTCTCGAGCATGCTCTATCTTCAACGTGCACTGTTTGATATTGTGCGAGGAAAATCCCATCACATGTGGGACCAACTAAGCGAACCGCGTACGCTTGAGTTTGATGTGTAATTTGACCTTATGAAGCCATAACTGTTGTAGTAGCAATGGTTTGGCCGATAACGACTTCAACGATGGTCACGACAACTTCACATTGTTGTGTTCCATCACAGATGTCTTGTCCGTCTTCTTGGATGGTGAATGAATCACCAGCAGCGAAGTCTTGGTCGGTTGTGTCAGCGCCGTTGTCGACGATCACACAGTCGTTGTTCGCACTGTCTTGGCCAGGGTTGGCGCAAGTTCGCGGTGCTTCACCGTTGACTTCAATTCGAATTGACAATCGAGACCATTGGATATCGTCTCCTCGGTCCATTGTCATTC
The DNA here is from genome assembly GCA_038146705.1 of Candidatus Poseidoniales archaeon. Taxonomy (GTDB): domain Archaea; phylum Thermoplasmatota; class Poseidoniia; order Poseidoniales; family Poseidoniaceae; genus Poseidonia. The sequence continues at coordinate 44,800 of JAYQSB010000017.1, read as the reverse complement.
GAACGAGTTCGTCGTCTGTGTCTGATCCAAGTTCACCAGCTTCACTTGTGACATCTTTTCCAGTAAATTGATATGCGCTGCTAGGGAAAATGTGCATATCATCATTCCACCATCCAAGTAACCCTACATCGATTCCCGTGTGGATAAATTCAGAGTTCCCCACACCGTGTTCATCGATTGCAATGAAGGCCACGGTAATTCGATAAGATGTGTTGACAGCAGGGTGCTGATTCCAAAGCGATGTTGGTACAGAGATATTTGTATACCCACTGGAGTTCACCACATGAATGTCAATTTGTCCATCCAAATCGATGTCATATCCACTGGTTATGTTATCACTGTCAATATCGATTGTTGCATGATACAACATCAGAACAGTGTAATTGATCATCGATAAATTCGTTGGCAATGATGCGTTGTACATTGATGTCAAGTTCACTACAGGATAATCAAAATTAGAATGTTCTACTGATATTTCTGGAGCATGGTTTGGAGTTGAAACGCCCGCTGCAGTTCCATTTGCATCTTCGGGCTCAATGCAGCCTGCTAATGGTGCAGATATGAGGATGAAAAGAATGAACACAATTTCTCGCATATTCATTCGTAGATTTTACTCATTTAATGTGTTTTGGACAAAGAAAGAATTCAATTAGTCCAAAATGAAAAGATTAGAAAAAAAGGGGGGCCATCCCGCCTGCCGAAGCAAGCGAGATGGCGACGTAGCACAGTTGTGCTCATCTTGAATTGGTTCAATCATGTTTTACTTTGATTGACTTCAAGAAGCCATGACAGTTGTTGTGTCGATGGTTTCACCGAGAACGGATTCAACGATGGTCACGACAACTTCACATTGTTGTGTTCCATCACAGATGTCTTGTCCGTCTTCTTGGATGGTGAATGAATCACCAGCAGCGAAGTCTTGGTCGGTTGTGTCAGCGCCGTTGTCGACGATCACACAGTCGTTGTTCGCACTGTCTTGGCCAGGGTTGGCGCAAGTTCGCGGTGCTTCACCGTTGACTTCAATTCGAATTGACAATCGAGACCATTGGATATCGTCTCCTCGGTCCATTGTCATTCGAACTAGTTCGTCGTCTGTGTCTGATCCAAGTTCACCAGCTTCACTTGTGACATCTTTTCCAGTAAATTGGTACATGGAAAAGTCTCCCTGTGCGTTGCCTTCAGCGAGTGAGCTAGCCCACACGTAAAGAACACCAGCGAGAACCACAGTGATCGCAACCATAAGGATGGTAGCGATAACAGGGCTTACTGCTTCTTCATTCATTTGTTCGTTTTTCATATTTTTGTCCTCCTTCCCCATTCGGGGTAGTATACCCTAACGCGATTCTCGACTTAAACAAATCGGTATCATTGATTCCTAAAAACGCTGTTTTTTGACCAAAATATGCGTTTTTTGATTTTTCCGAATTTCTTCCATGGCTTCACGAATGGTGCAAACTGTTTGTAAAGTCGTTGTTCGACTCTAGAAATAATAACATTTTGAGGAATTTGGGTGAACAGGGTGAGAGTAACGCAGAGGGGATGGGATGCACTCAAACGAGAACTTCTACAGCCCTGTTCATGTGAGGGCATACTTTCACAGTTTATATTTATTGTTTAATTTAGCCCAAAAAACAGGGTTTTGCTCATTCAACAGTCAAAATTTCCGGACCACCGTCTGTGACGTACACCGTATGCTCAAACTGAGCGATGTTGCCACCATCGTGACAAGCAAGGACGTGATAGGTTTCGAGGAACCGAATACTCGTCAACTTCTTGATGAGGGCATTCCATTTGCTCTGACGACTTTCCTCATCAGCATCGGGAAATGGTTTCTCAAGCATTGGAAATGCCCAACGTTCGGCAAATGGAAGCGTACTGTACCGTTCTTCAAGGTTTCTTGCTAATTGAGCACCCAGTGGTTTGAGCTGGTTCTTCGCTCGTGCCTTACGAGAAGAGGTGAGGCCTGTGATTCGATAGATGTTGGATGAGTTGGATGGTCCGAGATTTTTGATCAATCCGGATTCTCCAGTCGTGTTGAATGGCTCAACTGCATAAAATGCACCTTCCTCGACCACACCTCTGAACCCTTGGTGGTCTGGGCCGCATGCATACGATGGTACGGAAACGCCAGCATGCAATTCCCATGGTTTGAGTTGGTGGCCACACAAATTTCGTATCGGTTCAAATCCAGCATCGAGTGAAGGTTGTGCTGCAGCTTCGCCAACTTTGTACCACGGTGTACCCGGATGGAGCATTTCAATAGCGGCATCACGAGATTCCTTTGCCGCCTTAATTTGTTCAGTATGCATGTTGGAATTACCGATTTCCACGGTGAGTGCGTTGTCGCCAATGCACCCTTTGATGTGGACGCCAAAGTCGATTTTGACGAGGTCGCCATTTTTGAGCGTCATGTTTCCATCCCAATCTGCAACACCTTCCACAGAATGGTTGGTTGTAAAATGGGCTGCTAAATCATTGACAGCGATTGTGGCAGGGAAAGCAGGTTTTCCACCGTGCCTGTGAATGTAGCGTTCTGCAGATTCGATAAGATCATGAAACGTAAGACCAACTTTGAGTTCATCCTTCATTGCCTCAAGTGTTCGTCGAGCGACATGCCCTGCATCTCGCCAATACTTGATTTGACCTTCTTCTACCATTGAATCACGACATTGGTAGGTAAAATGTCTTTGCTCATAATAGTTCCTTTTTTTAGAACGAACAACAAAGGCTCAGTTGTCTTGATGTTGTTCAACCCAATCGATAATCTCTTGTTCTGAAAGAACTCCTTCGCGCAGCACAATCACCGCGTTTTCATCATTATCGACTTTTACAAATGTACTACCAACCCCTCCAGGACAAGAACCCGGTAAGATAGCAAAATTTGGTAATTCGAGGGTTTGTCCAGCATCTTCTGCTGATGGTTCGGGCACTTCACCTGCTTCATTCGCACTCGTTGCAGTGATTGGCCCAACCCGCTCAACCAATTGTCGGGCAGTGTTGTTTGAAAAGCAGCGAACTGCTACCCACCAACCTCCTAGACGAGCATCAAATTCTCGATGTGCCTTGAGAACAAATGTGATGGAACCTTTGGGAAAATGCTTCTCCATCTTTACAACAAAAGGCGAGACGTGCACGAAATCACTTGCTTGATCGAGTGACAAGACACCTAAACTGACCGGTTTGTCTGCGCTTCTCTTCTTCAGATTGAACAGAGCATTCAATCCTTCCTTTGTTGGTAATGCACCTAAACCAGGTAGCGTGCTTGTTGGATATGCGACAACGCCGTTGTTGTGGAGATGTTGAATGAGAGCGTCATCAATCATTTCAGGTCACGAATCCTGTTGAACCCATGTGTTGAGGTGCCGTTGAGCCAATTCTTCTGCAAGTGCTTTGTCTGTGGTCTTGATGAGAAGTTGTCCACTCGGATAAAGCGTCATATCACATTTGCCTGTAAATGTCCAGCAGAGTCTGTTACGAACTTCAACTTCAAAGCCATCAGCTTCAATGCATTCACCTGTCCTGTCAAGAGAAAAAGTACCTTCAATATCTGGAACGATTCGCCAAGCGTTTTGGTTTCCACACAATTCCATTGTAAATTCGTTTGACATCAAATCAACTCATTTGTTCTTTGAGATCCATTTGTATGTTCGCTGGCCTTCGTACGCTTGGTCTTCTGAGATATCCACGAGTGCAAATTCTTCAGTTGGTGGGATGACACTGTTTTGTTGAATACCCTTGTGTAAATTTTCATAGGTCAAGTGGTCGATAGCAATGCGGCCCGCTAGTCGCTCAAAGAGGTTCCATCGAGAAACAACTTCACGCCACCCTGGCTGAACAATGGCTTCGAAGACCTTTGCCTTTGCACCTGAACCATAGCCACATAATCCAAAGATTCCACCTTCGATGTGACTGTTCTCTTCGAGGTCTGATTCTAAGGTTGACATGAGCGCGAGGAAAATTGAACCAGTGTATTGGTTGCCAATCAAACTTGAGGCGCGTTGGCCTTTCTCTATTTTCGTTGCATGGAAATGCAGGTATTCGGGGGTTTTCGAAATCGCACGACGGTATCCATCCATTTCCCGCTCGTATGTTTCTTGTTCCTTGTTGTGTTGTGGTGCGACGGGAGGTTCACCGATTTGTTGTAACACATCGTCCCACACAGGTGTTCCCAATCGGTCATGACGAAAGACATCAGGGAACATTCGTTTTGCTTGGAATGCATAGGGGAGATGCATGATGATTCTCGACCATTGTTCAGTCAATTGTTCGTCACCTTCGTTCCATCGGTCCATTCGTTCAGCGCGCTCTTTGAAATTATGAAATGCTTGACGCACAGCATCTTGATAGCAACGGTTTGAGAACTGGCCATCAAAAATCGGTTCATCGCGGTGAACGCTCACCGTTTCTTCACCATGAGCAAAGATGCCGAGTCGTCGAACAGTCGATTTTGGAAGATGGCGAACCATTCGGTCAACGATGCCCTTCTTTACCGTTTGACCGGTTTCCTGCGCAAGCTCCATCACACTTGAGATGACTGAGCGAATGGATACTTTTCGTCGAGGTTTGAAGAAATCATGGACAGGTGTTGTCGAGACACCCCAGCAATCTGGGATTTCAAGCAGTCGAGGATTTTGACGAATAAGCAATGCCCCTCCGCCAGCACCCTGGGTGTATTCTCCACTGGATCCAAGGTCATACTTGGCGTTGTCCGAGAAGATGACAATACCGATACGCTCGTCCTCTCCGCTCGGCCGAGCGGCCCAATCAAGCGTTGTGTGCAATGCATCTACGCCGCCTATGCACGCAAATGTCATGTCGACAACATCGCAATTACGAAAACAATCTTCACCAAATCGCTTGGAATAACGTTGCGTGAGCATGTCAAGAATGTAGGTTGCAGTCGGTTTTGCTCCATCGAGTGCAGATTCTGTTCCAAGGTACATTCGCCCGATGGTTCGAGGGTCGATGTTGTTCCTATCGATGAGCCGCATGACAGCCATCGCACCCATTGTTGCTGTGTCTTCATGTACATCTGGAATGGCCATTGCCTGCAATCCCAGCCCCTTGTTGAGTTTATCATAATCAGCCCCCCGCAATTCTGCAAAATCACGCATGTCCAGATACAGTCTTGGAAAATGAATCGCAATGTCATCTATACCTACACGGACAATCGAATTTTGGTTCATACGATCACACTCAAAGGTCATCTGGTCGCTGCGGAGGTCCACTTGGAGGCCCAGACGGTGGACCGCTTGGTGGTCCCGATGGCGGTCCTGAAGGTGGCCCGGACGGTGGACCGTTTGGTGGTCCCGATGGCGGTCCTGAAGGTGGCCCGGACGGTGGACCGCTTGGTGGTCCCGATGGCTGTGCACTTGGTGGCCCACTTGGTGGCCCCGATGGCGGTCCACTTGGAGGCCCTGATGGTGGTCCGCTTGGAGGTCCTGAAGGTGGCCCCGATGGTGGTCCGCTTGGCGGTCCCGAAGGTGGCCCGGACGGCGGTCCGCTTGGCGGTCCCGATGGTGGTCCACTTGGTGGCCCGGACGGTGGCCCCGATGGTGGAGCAGTAGGAGCAATTGGTTCGGGTGAATCTTCGACCTGAGGCTCAATGTCTTGGTCATCTTGTGCTTCTGGTTCGATTGAAGCCTCAGCCACAGGGGCTTCAGGAGGTCCTGAAGGCGGGCCGGTAGGTGGTCCTGTAGGAGGTGCGGAAGGGGCTTCAGCCACAGGTTCTTCCTGAACAGTTGATTGAAGCAGGAGGTCTTGAGAAGGCGGACTTGGGGATGACAACACATCGTTTTGAAGTGGTTCAGGTTCGGATAACGGAGCATTCAATGGTGCGAGAGGCTCAGTTTCTTGAGGACGTTCTTGTTGCCAAGGAGGCGTTCTTGGGCCCTCCTCGTCTTCTTCAAGTTTGACCTGAGTCCCTCCACCGGACGCATTTTCAACAAAATAATCCGTCATAACAACGCTTGAAGGATCGATGAGTCCTTTTTCTTCAACATTGCCAAAGTCACCCAAGTTTGCATCGAATGCTCCAGTAAACAGGCTTGAACCAATTGCGTTTCCTAGAGAACGGCCTTTTGGTTGTTCATATTCAAAATCAGGAGCATATGGACCGATGCTCAACGACGAAGAACTCGATGTAATCGCACATTTCCATTCATGTTGACTTGGGTGAAATTGAAATTCAAAATTTCGAGTTAAACCTGGGCCGATGGAGGAAACACCTTCTCGAGGCTCAATCTTCATTTTGCCCATCGAAATTTCGGCTTGAATTCCTCCAACGGGTATCGCTGATTCGTTGGTAAGGGCAACCGTGACCTCAATGACATCTTCATCATCATCATCGATTTCCATTTTGACTGAGACTAAATCGATGCTCAGCGAGCCAGATTTTGCATGATGTTCGTCAGACATTGGGCTCACTCATTTGTGGGGGTAGGTCCATTATACTTCAATTCCTTGTTAAAAATATCGTTATTTAACCGAGTTTGTGGCGCGTCTCTATTGGTAAAGACCAATCAACTGCGGCCACGGTGTTATGCTTTCTGTCGATAGTTGTTCGATATTCCGAATTTTTCATTTGAGCTTGGAAGAAATCACGAACGCCAAACCAAAGCCAGCCGATCACGGGTAACAAATACATGACTTTTGAAATGGCCCTTGGACCCCAATGGTGCAGGTCAAGAGCAGTGCCATTATCGTGCACGATTGCAATTCGAAAAGCCCTTTGACCGAGTGAACGTCCAAATTTTCTGCCTGTGTATTTGAAGTACAAATAATGAGAAACAAAGAAGATGAACCAGTTGACAAGTGTGAACATACTCGTTCGACCTCCCTCCATAGCCAATGCATAATTTGAGATGGAAGCGAGAAAAAGGCCTTGGGTGAGGAGTTCAATTACAAGCACAATCAAAACAACATCCGTTGCAAAGGCAACAACCCTCTTCCATGCAGGTGCAATGAGCATGCCATCGGGTGCTGATGAGAGGATACTCTGGGCGAGCGTACCTCCCTGATACACCTGGACCGGGCTCTCTGCCATAGTCGTCTGACATCCTCTTCATTTTTGAAATACTGCGTTCTTACCATCTGCCTACATGGGTACCGTGTACATCACCCGCAGTTTGGAGGGACCCCTCGCTATGCAGGGTTGATTTTTGTGGAGAAAGTATTGGTTGTTCGAAGTATTAACCAGTGATGTGCCAAGCAAAAAGTTCTGATTCGTCCATCCACTCCAAATAGCTCTTCCAGTTGTGGTCGTGCCTCAAAGTGTGGGGGTGCCCTAGTAGAATCAGACCCCGTTTGGCACGAGTGATGGCAACATTTAATCGACGGAAATCGGACAGGAAACCCACTTCCCCTTGTTCATTTGCTCGAACACAAGAAAAGACAATCACTTCTTTTTCTCGACCTTGATATCCATCAACACTCTTGATTTCAAGACCTTCAAACCTGCCTCCTTCCTCACGTGAGCGGTGCTCATCAAAGAGTTCTTGCAAAAGACGAACTTGACCGTTGTAGGGGGAAATAACACCTATATCAGACGGATGGAGATCACCAGGTTCAATGAGATTTGAGACGATGGAATAGACGAGTGCAGCTTCGTCCCGATTTCTCCGGCTCTTACCCTCTTCTTCAGTTTCTTCCACACCCATCACAGGTACGAAGGCGACAGGCTTGTCCCAATTTGGCCAGAGAAATCCAGCAGGGCACGGTCTTTCGTCACGTGAGCAGCCATCCAATAATCGATTTTCATAAAATCGGGCACTTGGGAATTCACGTATTGAAGGATGCATTCTGTATTGCGTGGTGAGCATTTCGGTTTCGAGACCACATGCGAGCATTCTTTGGAACAATGAATGATTCAAACCTCCATCTTCTGCTCTTTTACTGATGACGGTCGGAGGTAACTGTTGTTGGTCACCGACGAGAATCAGTTGTCTTGACCCTTTGGCAATCGGGACGATGGAAGACGGCTCGGTTGCTTGAGTCGCCTCATCGATGAGAACGATGGGGAATCGACGGTCAGCAATGATGTTGTGGCCGCAGCCAACAGTTGTCGCACAAACAACTTCAGCTTTGGATAACACATCGTCGATGACCTCACGCTCGATTCTACGAATTTGTTGAAGAAGGCTTCTTGAATCTCTGTGAGCCAAGCCTTTTTCCTTTCCTTTGAGCGACGGTAATTCCCGATTGATTTGTCTGAAGTCATCTCTTAGGTCGTTCAATTCTTCTTGACGATGATGTGCATCCACATGGGCATCCAAAGTAGCGTCGCGAAGATGGTCACGAACTTTGACTGGCCGACCAATTCTCAGTGCATTGATGCCCATGTCAAGTAAACCTTCGAGCAGATTGTCAACCGCAACATTTGATTCTGCGGTAGCAAGCACTGGTTGTCCGGAGGTTTGGGCGAGGTGAGAAAGAATTCGGACTGCAGTGAATGTTTTTCCAGTTCCAGGAGGGCCTTGAATCAGTGTCAATCGACGATGAATTGCAGATTCAAATGCTCGCTGTTGTGATTCATTTAATACCGCTTTCCAATCTTTCGTGAGGTTGTTTTTGTTCTTTCCATGAATTTCAGGCGGTAGTTCAGCACTTCCTTTCATATCGTGTACCGTACCTAAAATGAGGTCCCTGAGTGGAGTTGAGATTTCTCGCTCAGATGAGTGAAATGAGATGAGGGCTTGATGCATTCGGTCGTGTGCAACACGATTTGCTCCGCGGTCGAGCCGCCAGTACCCTTTCTTGAGGTCTTTAGGACGTTCAGTAACGACGACTCGAAGTCTGCTTTGATGTTGGTCGAGAACAACACCTTCAACGATTTTTTCATCCCAGGGCCTCGTCCTCGAGATTAGCACGATATCTCCGTTAGTAAATCGGTGGTCGGGAAGACGACTTCGTTTCGGATGTTCAAAAACGACAATATCATCACCAAAAAACCGCCCGTTTGTTCGACCAGTTAAATCAAAGAGTGCATATCCTGATGACAACAGTCGTTGTTTTGTCCATGTTTTCCACCGCTCTTCAACAAGGGCGACTTCGTCATCGAGTTCAATCCGGATGAGTTCTGTCATCCGTTCAAAATGGTCTTGACTTCGATGCCACTTCGGTGGCATTTCTTGACTCAAGTCAACCTTTTCTTGAGGGGTTGGTGTGCTGTTGAGGCGACTCACCTTCCCCTTCTTCATATCGAAAGCCAAACCTCTTGACTTCATGAGTATATGCCCATGGATTGATGTTTCGTTTAATCGAAAGACCCCTATTCTTAAACAGGTTATTCTCCGCCGATGTGAATAGGTGGGTCGATGTTCAAGCGAAAAGCATCATCATCGAAACACTTGCCAGGAATCCCATGTCCTTATTGCGAGTATGAAAATGACATTGGTGTCGAAGAATGTGTGCAATGCTACTATCAATTTTCCAAATCAGCGAGAATGCAACCCGTTTCAAATACTTCAACACCAAATGACGAAATCCTCGATATTCTCCTCTCGGATGGCTTCGATGAAGAAGACCACGATGTCGCTGTTGAAGCCGTGCTTACCATGGACGACATGATTGTTGATGTTGACCAATACGCAATCGTTGAGGCAGATGAAAATGAGGTGGAAGAATTTTCTTTTTTTCCAGCACAAGGCCCGACATTGACCGAAACAGTTGAGTCGACACCTTACATTGATGAAGAATTGACGAAGGAAGATTTCCCCTCAAAAATCGTTCAGTTTGAACTTGATTCAATCGACCCCCTTGAGCAAGTTCCCGAACCTGTACACTCAGGTAGAGGGCACCTTTTTTCACCTGATGTGAACGAATCGGTTGACCAAGATTTGACAGAGATAATGCAACCACCTGTTCAGCAAGAAGAGCCCGAACAAGCGCTCATCCAACCAAACCTTACACTCTCCGAAAACATCGACATACCTGACCTTGACGACCTCGATTTTGATACTCTTGACCTTGACATCGAACCACCGGCGTTCGTTGACGAACACCAAGAGGTAGTCGAAACGACCTCTCAAATTATCGAAGAACCAATGACCGCTGAACAAGTTAATCACACAGTTTCATCTGAAGAACATGAAAGAGAGTCTCCTTCAGATTCGAGTCAGGAAAATCAGACACCTACGGTAGAAGCAACACCAAGGATTTGGCCTTGGGCAGCAGCAGACCCTTGGGACGATACCACTGTGGTCAGGGAAGTTGTGACGATCATGGAGGCTATACAACATGGGAAATTCGATGTCGCCGCTCAATTACTTGATGCTCTCGGACCTCACCTCACTGTAAATCTTGATGTGTTGCATCATATTTGTGTTGCTTTACAATACATCAATCGAGTTGAGCACTCAAAATGGGTTGCTGAAATGGCCAGTCGAGTGTATCCGGAACATCCAACAACGATTGAAGTCAAAACATTAATTCTCGGAGGTCAAGATAATGCAGACCCCAGTTCTTGAAACCGTTCAAGGATACCGACTTCAAGTCGCAGAAAGAAAGCATCTCACTCACTTGATGCAAGCATACAACGAGGACCCAGAATCCGCCCAATCTGCTCTGCCTTGGCTTGACACGAATCTCGATATTCATCGTCAATTTCGTGATATGTTGTTTGATATTGAACTAAAATTTGACGACGATTCGATTCACTTCTGGGTGATTTTTTCACAAGAAGATGAGTTTGTTGGTATGGTGGGTCTTGGCGATGAATTACAACTCGATCGTTCAGATTATAATTTAGGTTATTGGGTTCGCAAATCATTTCGTAGAAAAGGTATAGCAAGAGCAGCCGTACAACGAATCTTCGAATGGATTGAATCAAGAGAAAAGAGCACCTTTGTCGAAATCGCTGTGCATCCTCGAAACGATGCCGGTGTGGCTACAGCAGAAACGATTTGCATTGCTTGGCATGGAGACAGGATTTCGGAATATTTTGGAATTGACGTTCGAGGGCGAACAGTCCCACATCATTTGTTTGTTGTCCACCTTCCACGAGGTGAAGGCGATTGAACACATGGTTGACCATTGATACCGATGACCTACGGCATTTACCCATTTACCAAGGCCATCCAACGCGGAGCAAAAAGACATACTCTAATGAAAGTGACAACCTCTCAGAATCATTTCGTACAGGGTGGAGAGGTTTTCTCAAATGGATGGAATCACATGATTATGGCGTGACGCTTTTTGTCATCACGGATTTATTTGACAACAAAGAATTCTGTGATTTATTTGAAGAGTTTATGACGTCATTTCCCGGGCGTGCAACAATTGGTTGCCATGGACATACCCACAGAAGTTGGTCTGCATGGCCAAAAGATGAAGTGGGCTTTTCACGAATGCTTGAAACCTCAATTAGAATACTTTGTGAGAAAGCAGGTACCCATTATCGTCCATATTTTCGTGCTCCAAATGGATACATTGCTCCATGGATGGCTCAAGTTTTATCCGAGCATAAGATTCAACTCGATAGTTCAATCAACCCCTCTTGGTTGACAAAGAGAAAGTCCTCTTGTTCGTGGCCTCAGGTTCAGCATGCGATGAACGAGCACGGAATTCTTGAGCGAGCATGGTTAACCTCCTTTGGCTTACCTTGCAATGGACCTGCATTGTTTCGTTTTCCCTTATCATTCAATTCCAAACGGGCTTGGAAAAAAATTCCGAGACCGCTGCTTCCAGAAGACCTCGATGTTGTTTTGGAAAAAAATGCACAAATCGTCACAATGTATTGGCATATCCTTGACTTTTCTAGAGAAAAGGGGGCGTGGACACCACCGTTACCCGATGAATTTAGAGGATCATGATGCCTTTAATTCACTCTGCGAGGTCGACTTTTTCATGTTGAATATTCCACTTTTCTTTTGCTAAGTGAAATACACTCGCTTCCAATGTACCTTCTCGAACCAATGCTGAGAGAGCTGCAAGAGCAACAGATTCTCCATCGATTTCGAAGAAGCGACGCAGGGTTTCTCTCGTATCCGACCTTCCAAATCCGTCGGTTCCCAAAACAGAATACGGCCCGGAAACCCATTGGCGAATCAAATCTGGAACGGCAGCGATATTGTCTGAGACAGCGATGGTTGGAACTGGTTCTCCGAGGACTTTTTCCACCCAAGATCGTTTTTGAGTTTCATGAGGATGCAATCGATTCCATCGGTCGCATTCCATACCGTCTCGACGCAGTTCACCGTATGAGGTTGCTGAATAGATTTCACAACGAACACCATACTCTTCGAGTTTTTCTACAGCATCCAAGACCTGCAACATTATTGGGCCCGAGCCAAGCAATCGAACGATTGGACCATCACCTTTTGGTGCTGGGCGAAGAAGATAAAGTCCCCGAATAATGCCTTCATCTGCATCTTTTGGTTTGGGTGGCATCGGATAATTTTCGTTGTAAATGGCGATGTAGTGAATAAAATCGTTCTTGAGTTCATACATATCTGAAATTCCAAATTGAATGATTGTGGCAAGTTCGTATGCAAACGCAGGGTCCCATGCCCGAATCGCTGGGTTGGTGTGTGCCATCAAAAGAGAATGTCCATCTTGATGCTGTAGCCCTTCACCGTTGAGCGTTGTTCTTCCGGATGTAGCACCCATGAGGAATCCTCGAGCACGCTGGTCAGTCGCTGACCAAATCAAATCTGCAACACGTTGGAATCCAAACATGGAGTAGAATGTGTAGAATGGAATGGTGGGAAATTCATGTGTTGAATAGGATGTTGCTGATGCGATGAATGTGGATGTTGCTCCAGCTTCGTTGATTCCCTCTTCGAATAACTGCCCTTTGCTCGATTCTTTGTACTTCATCAAGACATTGTGGTCCACGGGCTTGTACATTTGCCCTTCAGGGTGATAGATTCCGAACTCAGAAAACAGGGGGTCCATTCCAAATGTTCTTGCTTCATCGGGAATGATTGGAACAACTTTTTCTCCAAAGCCCTTGACTTTCATCAGCGAGCGCATGATACGAACAAAAGCCATTGTGGTTGAGACTTGTGCACCCCCTTTGGTTCCATCGTTAAACTCTGCATAGACGTCCCCGGCGGGTAGATCAATGGCAGAGGGGCCGGGTTTGCGAGATGGTAGGAATCCTCCCAAATGTTTCCTTCTCGCCTTCGCGTATTCGACAAGTTCGGGGAAATCTGTAGGTTGAACAAATGGATACTCTTCGAGTTGCTTGTCTGTGAAGGGGAGGTTCATGTCGTCTCTCATCCATTTCATGGTTTCAATGTCGGCCTTCTTCTTTTGATGCGTCGTGTTTCGACCTGCAAAACCGGGCCCTAATCCGTATCCTTTGATGGTTCGAATAATGACAACCGTTGGTGCTCCTTTGTGGTTTGTGGCTTGAGCATATGCAGAATAGAGCTTGACGAAATCATGGCCGCCGACATTATTGCAAAGAAGTTCCAAATCTTCGTCGGTCATTGATGAAACGAGGTCTGTCAAACCAGGCGTGTTGAATAACTCCTTTCGAATTGTTGCTCCATCAGCGGTAAAAATACGCTGTTCATCACCATCCACCAACTGTTCTAACCTCGCAGATAGTTCACCATTGGTGTCCGCTGCAAACAACGAATCCCATTGCGTACCCCACATGACTTTGATGACATTCCAACCAGCACCACGAAAACGTCCTTCTAATTCCTGAACAATTTTTGAGTTACCCCGTACTGGTCCATCCAAGCGTTGAAGATTACAGTTTAACGTCATGATGATGTTGTCGAGTCCTTCTCTTGCTGCCAAGGATAGTTGCGAGAGTGATTCTGGCTCATCGGACTCCCCATCACCCATGGTGTACCAGACTCGTGAGAGTGTGGTATTGACAAGTCCTCGTTGTTCGAGGTATTTGTTAAACCGTGCTTGATGAATTGCCGTCATTGCTCCAAGACCCATGCTCACAGTTGGGAATTCCCAAAAATCTGGCATTAATCTTGGGTGAGGATAGGAGGACAACCCATGACCAGCGACCTCCTGTCTGAAATTCGTAATGTGCTCAGCATCGAGTCTGCCTTCAAGCCATGCACGAGCATAAATTCCGGGGGAAGCATGACCTTGCCAATAGACGTGGTCACCACTGTGACCACCTTCTTTTCCTCTGAAAAAGTGGTTGAAGCCAACTTCCCATGCATGAGAGGTTGAAGCATAGGTCGAGATATGACCTCCGATGCCATCGAAATCTTTGTTCGACTTTGTGACCATCATCATAGCATTCCATCGTATGATGTTGTGCAATTGTTGTTCAAGAGCGATGTCACCAGGATACGGGCTTTGTTCATCCACCGAAATGGTGTTTTGGTATGCTGTCGTGGTAATATCAATGTCGACATTATTGTGCTGTGCTTCGTGTATGGTTGCTTGAATCAGTCGCTTTGCTTCATTCGGACCTTGTTGTTTCGCAACAGCACGAATTGAATCTCGCCATTCTTGTTCGGCATGAGGGTCAGGGTTCGAAACCTTCTCCGTCACCTTATCCCACCTTGGTTGGGCTACTTGGAGGAGGTTTTCAAATCTCTCTACGCTCGCCTGAGAGGATTTTATTGTTTAACATCAGCAAGTGTAGCGCCTGAAACTTCTAGAAGTTCGGTGGGAGGAATTGGAAATACTGTGTGGGATGAACCTGCGGCTGCCCAAACGATATCATAGTTCATCAAATCTTCATCCATGAAAATATCTGCTGCCGTGGTATGACCGAACGGGGGCACTCCACCAACCTCATACCCAGTTTTTTCAAAGACAAAATCTGCTGAAGCCTGACTTGGTTTTGCATTGAGCAACCTCTTCATCTTCTTTTTTCTGTCGACATTATTTTGACCTGAAGTGATGACAAGAACTGGTTTTTCATTGAGATTAAAGATGATCGATTTCGCTATTTGTCCGATTGAACATCCGAGGGCAATCGCTGCATCAGCAGATGTGGCAGTACCTTCTGGAAATGTTCTGGGTTCTGGACGAAATCCAATTTCTTGACATGCTAGTAACCAGCGTTCATGTCCAAGCAGAGTTCATCACCTTACCACACGTTGAAAGTAAGAAATCATTTTTTCCACGATTTTTTCCGTTGATTTCGCTGCTGACCGCTTCTCGACTTTCGTTGATTCTTCGCCCATGTTTGACCAGGTTTTGGTCGTCCTTCCAATGCTTTTTGTTCAGCAATTTTCGCAGAATTTTGCATTTCTTTCCATTGCCCACCGATGAGTTGAAGCAATTCTTCCTTTGTGGATGCACCGACATGTTCCTCTGCACCCTTTGCAGAAATCCAAAGCCGACCTTCACTCAAATGTGGGCGTTGAGGATGGGAAACGCCTTCTTCGCGCTTCATTTTTCGAATACCGAGTTGTTTTGCTGCATTGGCGAGGCCGTCCAAGTCTGGTTTAGAAACAGAAGCGTCTCGTGGAACTCTTCGACCACTACGCCTTGATGATTTGCTATCGAAATAGCCCGGCCAAACGCATAACCTGTCAGGATTGTGTTCCACGAGATTCCCTCATAGGACATTGCCCTTAAGGTTGATGAAACCTTATTCGATGAGAACGCCGTTGATAACGCCGTCTTTGCCTGGGCGAGATGTGATTTTCACATTCCCTTTATCAGTTTCAATCACCGCTCCTTTGACGAGGATGTTTCGTCGAACGTAGTTTGGATCGGATTCATTTTCGAGAACAGTAAGTATTTTTCCAGTGCTTGTCTTTCCATTGGAACTGCTGATGTTGACGCTGTCTGCAGACATCACACGAACCATGGTGTTTCCACCAGTCTTTCTGTAGACTTTTCGCTTAGGATCGCCAATGAGAGCAAATTGCTTCTCAGTTGAGATTTCAAACGCTCGCTTTTTGCGCGCTTGAACAAGTCTACCGCCAGTCGATTTTCTTCCAGATATTCCGTGCCATTGTGCCATGAAGCCAACTCCTCAGCACCTTGCCCACAAACATGGGATATATGAAAGCAATCCTTACACACAAGTTGCAATAAATGAGGAAATCACTTCACCATCTTTCCAAATTAATTCTGCCTTGACCTCATCACCAACAGTCAATGGGCCTACACCTTTTGGCGTTCCTGTGAAGAGATAATCCCCTTTTTGTATGGGTGCCCACTCGTTAAGTGATTCGAGTTGAGACTTTGGAGATATCGACATGTTTTTGAGAAAATCTTGTTGAACAATCTTATTGTTTACCATGAGACGCAAACCGATATTATATTCTTCGAGATGCAATTCTTCAAGGCTAACCTCGCATTCGAATTCACTGCCAAGCAAAGCACTTGCTCTGAAACATTTTGCCCTTGCCCAAGGTAGTTTTCCGGCTTTGAGCAATTCTTGTTGACTCCTGTTGGTGAGGTCGAGACCAATCATCAAATGACTAACACCTCCCATTCCATCTAGTTTCAGGACACATTCGGTTTCATAGTGCACATCATCCGGCATTGTAGTCAACGGAATTTCATTTCCAGTATGGATACAATTCTCGGGTTTTGTAAAGAAAATAGCCTCGCTAGGGATGTCATTTCCAAGCTCTTTAGCGTGGGCGTTGTATGTTCGAATTGTACACCAAACTGCCATATCCAATGGATTTCTCGTTCATTGATGAAGAAAGCGGTGGGAAATTCTCAAAATACGACACTCAGAGCCCCCGACATGACCAAGGATTGGGTATTGAAGAAACGGCGACCCGTCCGAAAGAAACAAGTTCGACCCTACTTATTGGAACTTGAAAATCACCTTGGCATTGACCTGTCCCTTGACCAGGCGTTTCTTGAACTCGGTGAATTTGGCCCATGGACGATGGTGCTTGTTGACAAGGTGCCACTTGTGATGGAAGTTGAGGATGAAGACACAGAAAAGCAAGTGTTCCTCACACTTCGAGGATTTCTTTTGCATCTTGAGGCTCGTCGGTGGGTTGAGGTTGACCATGGTGCGATACCGTTTTTGATGAATGGAGCAGATTGCATGGTCGCAGGGATTCAGGATGCGGACGATGAGATCAAGTCAGGCGACTTGGTTTGGATACGTGATGAGGTGCATAAACGGCCATTAGCGATTGGACGAGCACTTCTCGAAGGTAAGCAATTAAAGACAGAATTAAAAGGGAAGGGGATTAAAACATTACATTGGGTAGGTGACGACTTATGGGCTCTCGAGTGAAAATACAAATCAGCACACTTCTTTTTTCTATTCTCTTTCTGCTTTCTTGCACAATCTCAGCAAGTGCAGCAGGCCTAGAAGGAGGTAAAGATGTCAACCCAGAAAGCGATGAAGTACCGTTCTCCATTGCTGACCGCACTACACCTTCACAAGATTTCATTGAATGGACCCTTTCATTGCAAATGGATGAAGAGCCCATGCAGAATGGTACAACATTCGAAATCACCACACAAATCTGCCTAAACAACGGTGTTTGCGACCCTCCTGAACCGATGGACCTTGAAGGTGACACAACAGATGGCCTGTACACCGTTTCTCTCAAGCCGCCAACAGACCACACATATGTCAACTGGCGTGTGAAGGCCATTTATGAGGATGGATCAAATGACGTCTTTCCATACGGGGACTGGTACAAAACATGGTCCACATGTTGGTACAATGACGGTGAGTATGGTGGCATTCATTCATCAAACGATGGATGTGATGTTCCAGCAGCCCTTGATGATGAAGAAAGCTTGCTACCATATGTCTCCACGATCGCCGTCATATCAATGATTGCAGGAGCATCTATCGTTTATTCCAGGCGATGATGTTCAATCAATCTTGAAAAGAACCTCTCTAAACGGTCACTCCAATCAAATAGTTCACCTTGAACACACTTTTTCTTGGTATTGACAAGACCATTTGCTATGTCCGAATATGAAAAATCAGAGGGGACGAGCGGAAACGATGTGCCAAGAAATTCAAAGGACACTCCACCCTCATCTGAACATTGAAATGTCCCGAAATCATGCTTAATGCCATTGTCTTTGTTTTCAAAATCTACATTCTCTTTCTCCAAAAAAAGACGAACTGCTTCAAGGATAGCATCATTTGACATCTCATCTTCCGAACCATAGACGTCAAGAAAACCGAGTTCTGTGGAATTCTGTTCGATGAGATGGTCGAGGCCGCGGTCATCGTCTTGCATGGTCAGAAAGATCACCCCGTCAAGATTTGGAGATGCGTCCATCCAAGTACACGTCCATTCGTAGCATCGCCAACGAGATTGAATGAATGGTCCCAAGATTTTGATGAACCTTGAATCTCTTCGACCCATGATTTCGAGAAATCCACAGTCACGACACCATCCAAATCATCGCTGAATTGAGAAAGGTCAAAGCCCAATGCTTGACTGGGAAGAAGAATAAGATACCCAATTCTTGTATCTTGCAGCAATTCTCCATCGTTTGAAAATAACTTGTCAAAAGCTTCGCTGTGGATTCTTCCGCTTTGCCCATATTCCTTTTCGACAAAATCCAAAGCATGGGTTGGTGGAATTGCATTTCTATCGTTCGCAGTCGAATCATCGTACACGCCTTTGTCCAATGTTGTACATGTCGTCGTATCTCCATTCGTTTCCATTGAGATGAGAACCCATCCCGCTGAGTTTTCTCCATTGACCCATGAGAGATTCCACTCGGTGTTGGCAGAATCAATTCGGTGGTCTACAGCTCTCCAAATGTATCCTCCTTCGTCGAGAGCACCTTCCAAACCTTGCACATTTTGCAGTGTTGGAATGCAATCAACCGCCTGTTGAAGAGAATGCGTCCTTGCCGTCGAGTTATCTGGAAGGTGAGTTTCTCCGGTAGCACCCCAGTCATAGAGGTCTTCCTCATCTGGTTTGAAGGCGTTTGCTTCTGGACGAAGGTCATACCTTACACCAAGTTCGATTGCTTTCGTTCCACGTTCAACAAAAGTACGTTCAAACACATGGTGGATTTCAAGTTCACCAGTTGGCAGAATAATATCACCAATGAATTCTCCTTCTGCTGAGCATGTGACCGATGTGTCTGCGTCGGAATCAATGACGATGTCAACACGTT
Organism: Candidatus Poseidoniales archaeon; assembly: GCA_038146705.1. Classification (GTDB taxonomy): domain Archaea; phylum Thermoplasmatota; class Poseidoniia; order Poseidoniales; family Poseidoniaceae; genus Poseidonia. The sequence goes on along the minus strand of JAYQSB010000017.1, from coordinate 25,786 downwards.
GTTGTGTGGCCCATGGCGTGACTCCATCGAGCCACATTGTGATGGATGCCGATCCTAGACAGAAATCTTGCACTCTTTGATGCGTAGCAATCACCTTCCACATTTTTGTTGAACCTATCGTATCTGTGCCAAGAACTCTCCACGCCCAATCTTCGCTTGTACCAGATGCCCCCTCAGTAATGAGATTGCTGCCAAAGAATTCGGCGAGTTCAACAGGTTGAGTGATTTGAATAAGACTTGGGGAGAATGCAGTAAGGTCGCCAAGAATGCTACCAACGCCGTAGGTGAACGCTGTGCCTTTGAACTGGTCTCCAAGTGAGATATCGAAATCAACTTGTGTGGCCAGTGTGGTTTGACCTCGTAACTCGGTCCAGGTCGTCACATCAATTTCTGCTGAACCCTCTCTTCCTTCACCATCTGGGTCACAACTTCCACTTCCATCAAACAATGGGTAATATCGCTTGGCATCAAATTCCTGTAGATCATAGGAGTTTTCCGATTGAACTGTTAACCAATCTCCTCCATGCCCTCCTTTCATACGAACGGCTCCAAGGCGGTCGAGACTCGATTGGGTCACGAGTTGACTTCCGTCACCGTTGACAATGGACACTTCCCCAAGGCCACCAAAATCAACCGAAATTTTGCAAATATCCTCATCTGAATTAAGTTGGTCGAGAACAAGTTCAACGTACTCCCCAGTCGCAATGACTGAACCTTCCGATATTGTGTACGTCATTCTGTCTCCATATCTGAGGTTATCGGGCGTGAAAGCATCAAGCTGATTTTCGAGATAATACCAAGCCCCAGCGCTGAGAAGAATCAGTGCCAATACAGATGCTGCAACTTTAGGCCTTTGAATCATTTCGAAAAGTGTTGCAAGTTCTGCATTTGGTTTTTCTTTCACAATTTCAATTTCGGGAGATTTTTCAGGTATATCGTCGATGAGTTCGGCCTCAAACACCTCAGCCTCGAGAATTTCTTCCTCCTCAAGTTGAGGTTCTTCAGTAACATCCTCTTCTGTTGGCGTGATGGTTTCCTCATCCTCAAGTGATAATCCAAATTCTTCCTCAACATCTTCAATCTCATCGTCAACCAGCGTCTCCTCGATACCAAGGTCCTTTGGAGAAACACCGGAGTCCAACAGACGTTCGACGAGGTCTGCTTTGTTTCCACTTGTTTTGAGATCATTGAGAATGCAAAGGGCCTTCAGTTTCGCCACGGTAAGTGGTGATGAAGGTGGTTCAGACATAATGCGACCTCATGTTGTGCTGACGCTCATTATCTTTCAATCATCACCTTCAATTGCGTCAAAGAATTGATTTTTTTCGTGTTATTGTGATGCTTCGTATGGGATATACTGCCCTTGTTCATTCAAAACATATGCCGTCGGCTCATACGAACCATCTGGGTTTTTGATGTAATAATAGCCATCTCCCGTTCCTTCATAGGTAACATCAAGTGGAGATTGTGGTGCTGGTACCTCTTCGACTTGTGCTCCGGAGGAAGCGGGGGGCTCCCCAGGAGGCCCTTCGGGGCCGGAAGGTGGTGGGCCCGATGGTCCACTGCTTGGTGGTGGGCCCGATGGTCCTGCAGCAATAACGGAACTTACCGCAGCACTGAGGACTTGTTGTTCCAATGAGTTTGGATCTTTTTCTAGAATCTCTCGGTGAATTTTGCCATTCTTTTGGGCACCAATAAAGGCAAAAATCGACAATGCAAGGCAACAAAGTCCAACGATACCGAACACTGCTTGTAACTGCCAGATGCCTCCACTCACGCGAAGAATTGCTCGTCCGTCGTCATCTGCTCCAGATATTTGGGTGACCGTTTCATTATTTTCCGTTACTTCATTTGCTTCGACATACAAAATTTTGGCACAGTATTCGCCAGGGTCGACATCAAAATCAAAACTAAGCATTTCTCCTGCAATAGCTTTTTTCATCTGGAATTGATATTCATGCGAATCACCTTCCCTAGCGAGAACTTCTTTGTCAGCCATTGCGGGTGAAGTACAATCCTTTTCGTGAATGATATAGACACCGACTTGCACATTTGCAATTGCAGGCGGTTCAACAACTTCGACTTCTAACGTAATTGGAACGTCAAACACATCTTCACCCGGGATTGGCAGGCCCATGAGCAGACCAAGGTCTTTCTCCGCAGTGCTTGTGAAATTGTCATCAACAGCACTAAACGGCCACGGGAACAGTGCACCTGCAAAGAAAATAGCGGCAATGCCTAGGAATAAATACACATTCCATCGTGCATTACGAAGCACTGCTTCACGGTCCTCTTTCGTCATTTGTTCAAACAATTCCTCTTGTTCTTCCTCGTCGACCAAGCCACCGACTTCTTCGTCCACTTCGTCATCAGCCATGGAGGCAGGGTGATACCATAGTTCTTCAAAGAAGCGATGAATCTCTATGGGGGTGTAAAATTCCCCGAATAAACCGAATTTTTCAAAAATAGTAAGCGACCGTCGGATATGTATGAGTCTGCGACTTGCTATCATCAGCAGGGGTCCTAGACTCTACAGCACCAAGCGAATTTTGCAAGAGGCACGTGCACGTGGAATCGATGTCGAAGTGTGTGACCCAATGAAGTTCACGTTGACAGTGTCGAATCAATCGATGGAAGTATTGTACAAGGGCACCAGATTTGAGTTCGATGCAGTGATTCCAAGAATAGGCCATTCCATTACAAAGCACGGTGTCTCAATTTTGAATCATCTCGAACATCTTGGCGTTTGGACAGCAAATTCAAGCCAAGGTATTTTGCACAGCCGAGATAAATTACATGCATCTCAAATCATGGCACGAAATCGTATTCCTGTGCCCACAACAGTGTATGTTCGCGATATTTTTGATGTGGAGCATGCAATCGAACAAGTTGGAGGCCTTCCAGTCGTCATCAAAGTGACACAAGGAACGCAGGGCGAAGGCGTCTTTTTGCGACACACACAATATGAAGCACGCAGCCTCGTCCAAGGACTTCTGGTTACTGGACGTTCAGTCTTAATTCAGCAATATATCGCAGAATCACACGGCCGAGATATACGTGCATTCGTCGTTGGCGACAAAGTCGTCGCCTGCATGCGTCGCAGAGCCCGAGGAAGAGAATTTAGAAGCAATTTCCATCTCAACGGGACCGTTGAACGAGTTGATCTTCCTCCCGAGTACGAGGAGGCGGCGTGTCGAGCAGCGAGGGTCCTCGGGCTCAACATCGCTGGTGTTGATTTGCTTGAGGGCAGAGATGGTCCACTTGTACTTGAGGTCAATTCATCCCCAGGCTTGGAAGGCATTGAGAAAGCAAGCGGCGTCAATGTTGCAGCTCATATTGTCGACTATGCGATGGAAGAAACTGCGTTTTCAGATGTGGACTTGGACCAACTCCTCCGAACAGTACCAGGTGAAGGTGTGTTGTCCCTCCAATTACGTAACCATCCAAAACTCGTTGGTCAACGAATTGAACAATTGTTCAAACCAGGAGCAAAAATCCCTGTGTTCGCTTTGTCCCGTGAGAATCAATTAATTTGGAACCCCACTCAAGAAATTCAACTTCGATACAATGACATTATCATTTGCTACGGTGACCTTTCGGAATTAAGGGCTTCATTGCGAGCAGTTCTTGTCGACCTTCAAGAAGGAACAGAACCTCAAACCCGCTCAGATACTTCAGAAGTTCTGTGACTAGAAGCCCATGCCGCCCATGCCGCCCATGCCGCCCATGCCACCCATATCCGGCATGCCTTCATTGGATTCTGGTTGGGGTTTATCTGCGACGAGTGTTTCAGTGGTGAGAACGAGACCAGCAATCGATCCTGCATTTTGTAGTGCGTTGCGAGTGACCTTGACTGGGTCGATAACACCTTGTTTGAAGAGGTCACCATATTCGCCGGATTTTGCATTGTATCCGTAGTTTCCATCTTCTTGCTCTAATTTTGAAATGACCATCGCTGGTTCAAGACCAGCATTCGCAACAATTTGACGCAGTGGGGCACTGAGGGCTTCACGAACAATTCTAGACCCAAGTGCTTCGTCACCTTCCAGTGCGAGCCCGTCGAGAACAGACACACTACGATAGAGGGCCAATCCGCCGCCTGCTACAACGCCCTCGGCCATCGCTGCTCGAGTTGCATTAAGAGCATCGTCAACACGTGCTTTTGTCTCCTTTGCTTCGGTTTCCGTCGCCGCTCCTATTTTGAGTACTGCAACACCAGAGCCGAGTTTCCCAACTCTTTTGTCAAGTTTTTCTTTGTCCCACTTTGTGGAGGCAAGTTTTGCTTGACCTCGGAGAAGTTCAACACGCTCTGCAACCAATTTTTCATCACCCGAGCCTCCAATGATAGTGGTTTTGTTCTTCGTGACAATGATTTTGTTTGCTGAACCGAAGGCTTGAGGTCCATCGGCTTGCAAATCTCCACCCTTATCTTTTGCGATGACCATTCCACCAGTGAGCAATGCAATATCTTCGAGGAGGTCGCCTTGCTCATCACCGAATCCAGGTGCTTTTACGACACACGCCTTGAGGACTTTACCTGCAATGTTGATGACGAGTGTTGCGAGAGCCTGCCCTTCGACATCTTTTGCGATGATGAGAAGTGGACGCTTTGATTGCATTGCAGCCTCAAGTGAAGGAATAAGCTCTTGTGGGCTTGAAATACTTTGGTCGGTCATGAGAATGAGAGGTTGGTCCAAAACGGCTTCTCGTCGTTCTTGGTCGGTCACCATGTAGGGGGAGATGTAGCCTTTGTCGAATTCCATTCCGTCGACGACCTCTAGTTCAGTTTCCATTGATTTTGAATCTTCAACAGTGATCACTCCGTCCCTGCCAACTTTTTCGAAGGCTTCCGCGATAAGTGATCCAATCGACGCATCGTTGTTTGATGCGATGGTTGCCACTTGGCGAATCATCTCGCTGCTATCGACTTCAATCGACTGCGATTTCAAATGCTCAACCACTGCTTGCACCGCTTTATCGAATCCTGATTTCAAAGCGACCGGACTTGCCCCAGCGGCAACATTTCTCATGCCCGCATGAACGAGAGCCTGAGTCATGACGGATGCAGTAGATGTTCCATCGCCAGCATTATCTTGAGTTTTGGATGCAACTTCTTGGATTAATTTTGCACCCATGTTTGCAAACGGATCCTCGAGTTCGATATCTTTTGCAATCGTCACACCGTCGTTGATAATCGTAGGGCTACCCCACGATTTTTCAAGAACAACGGTTCGAGCTGCGGGCCCTAAGGTCACTTTGACCGCATCGGCTACAGTGTCAATTCCCTCAACCAGTTTTTTTCTCGCTTCGTCTCCATATACTATGATTTTCGCCATTTTTCATCACCTCATGCGTTTACTTTTGCTTGCAAGTCTTCTTCCTTGATGAGTAAATATTCAATTCCAAGCCACTCAACAGTTGTGCCACCAAACGACCTGTGGATGACCTTATCACCAACGTTAACATGCTCAACATCTGGTCCAACGGCTAAGATTGTTCCGATATTCATCTTATCTCGAGCTTCTTCTGGTAACAGTAACCCAGACACCGTTTTCTCTGGTGCAATTTCCTTCTCAAGCAGGACCATTGATGCAAGTGGTTCAATTCCTATTGTCATAATTATCACCGTTCACTACTGAACTTGTAGTTGTGTAGTGAAGGGGCTATTTCAATCTTACGAGAAGAAATCAAGATGGAAATTCGGATAGAAAAATGCCCTTGTTTTTTCGATGGTTTCATTAAGGAGTGAAGTGTACTATCACACGTCCAATGGACACGGGATGCACGCTCACTTTGGTGGGCAGGCGGTGACGCCAATGAACGAGAAAGACACGCGAAAGCCTCAACCTATGGCTCGGAAACCGAGTCAGTATCGCGAAGGTCAAGGCATCAAGCAATCTCGTCTCGATGATGAACCTCGTCAACTTCCTGCAAGGTTATTGCACATTCAGCACCTCCCTTGGATACAATGTTACGAGCAACAACTTCGTACCGAAAATAAATCAGAAAACACCCAAAAATCATATTTCTATGGTTTAAGGTCACTTGTCGAATCTTCTTTACCAGGCGAAAAAATTCTCACCGAACAAGAATATGAATCCATGAGCCTCGGTGAACTTGTCGACCGTCTTGAACCAATGAACGGAAGAATCGATGTTTGGGTTCATTCGCTTCATAGTCTAAAACCCTCAACGTTCAATGCTCGTCTCGCAGCCGCACGACATCTCATCAAATGGCTTGGCCACCGTTGGCCTGACCATCTCTTGCGTTCTCGAGTTGGAAAGCGGCTGCCACGAACACTCACGAAACGCGAATTAAGTGATGTCATCGAGGCGGCGCGAGATAGTGAAAATCCGAATGCCGATCTTATTGTCACACTCATGCTCGACACAGGTCTTCGGGTAAGCGAAGTATGTGCACTCAACATCGGTGATGTTGACCTCGAAGATTCATCTGCACGGGTCATTGGTGGAAAGGGAGATAAAGACCGCATGGTGCTCTTTACACAACGAACGCTATCTGCAATTCAAAAGTGGCTCCCAATCCGAGAGGCGTTTGCATCAAAAAGTCAAGATGCTCTCGTTGTTAATCGATTTGGACGACGATTAAATTCCAGAGCAATTCAAAGGATTATGGATGCACTTTCAGCAGAAATTGGGTTGCCTCAAGGCAGACTCACTCCACACGTCCTTCGTCATAACTTTGCAACAGGACTTCTTGAACGAGGAGCTGATTTAGTTTCAATCCAGCGATTGATGGGTCATGCAACAATCGCAACCACTAGGGTGTATCTAGAAATTTCAGACCAAACGCTGCGCGAAGTCTATCATCGTGCGCAATCGATGAGGACGTTAGAAGAGCAAGAAGATGTGCATCATTTGTCTGTAATCGATGAAACATCAAATATTTTATCAGAAGATGATGAATGATACATTAAGAGGATGATTTCGTTCTCTTTTGAATTTTTGAAGGCCCAGTCCAATCTTTTTTTGCTTGAACCTCTTGACCAAAATGGCCTTCGACCGGACAGTACTTGCCAGAGCGGCATCTTGAACAATTACCCTTTGGTGGAATTTCAACGGTCTTCCGAAGGCGGCCATATTTCCGTCTTGGCATGTTTATCTCTCCTCCGAGATGGTCTTCTAACCTATCGGTTCTCATGATGAAGAATTGATTTTTCTTTCCTCTTTATGTAAAATTTCGATGAAAAAGTGATTTTTTGAGGTAACCTTCATATCCATTCACATTGATTCCATGGCATGTCCGAAGGTAGCACTGCACTCGACGAGTTTTTGGAATCAATTGCTGGAATTGATTTGAACAATGATGGAAAAGTGGTTTCACTCATCATTTGTGGGAATTCGAAATTTTACAATTATGGATGGCTTGAAGAGCAGTTAGAGCAATGGGTAAAATTCAACGGATACCCTGATGTTGTTATTTTAGGGGGTGCAAGTGGTGTTGATGTGTTGGCTGAACGTTGGGCAGATAACAACAACATTGCATTGCGCGTGTTCACGGAAATGTGGGCCTCACCTCGTCCAGATCAAGTTGAAGACTCTGGACGACCTGAAGCAACAGATGCCATGGGCCAAGTCATGATTCGATACGCAACTCATATGCTAGCGTTTCCGGGCCCGAAATCGAAATGGACTCGAAGAATGATTGACATTGCTACTGAAAATAATGTGAATACAGTTGTAATCGAATTACCGATGAACAGCGATGGCTGAAAACCAAATGGCCATCATTCTTTTTTCTTAAACCAAGGCATGTCATGAACACTTCGAGGAACAGAGATGTTCTTCCCCTTTCGATCTTCAGATGCCTTTTGCTTTAGGGAAGAAGTCGATTGCTTCGTTGTTTCAACGACCTTCTTTGCAACTTGTTTTGATGAGGCTACAGCTTTGCTCGATACATCTGATGTTTTCTTCGCAGCAGTTTTTGCAACTTTTTTAGTTTTGTTTGCAGCATTTTTCGTGGTTTTCTTTGCTGAGGAACGTACTGCCTTTGCGACTGTTTTCGATGTGGTAGCAAGCTTGGCAACCCCAATGATTTTTTTCGCAGTTGAGGCAGCGATTCCAGCGGTTTCGAGCGACTTCTGCGAGGCTTTTGCAAGTCCGTCGACAGTTGTAATTTTTGCTGCTTTCAATTTTTTTATCGTTGCAGGCCCTACACCCTCTAATGAATCAAGTCCAGTTTTTTTCTCACCCTTCGTCATTCCGCACCATTTTATGCATGCTCCAACACCAATTTGAACTCTTTGTCAACATTCAATCAACCTTATCGACGAATTGATGAGGAGAAGAGCACAAGATTCGCCTATGGGAAATGCTCTTGATGACCACGCCATTCGATTAGTGGCACAGGTTCGAAAAGCATCCTCAGATCATCGGGTCGATCCTCAATCAGGTTTGTTACGGGGCCAGAATTTTCCAAAACCAAACAAAGTTGTCTACATGGGTGATATTGCAAAGGCAGTCCTAACTTGCCTCGACTTACCTGAAACTCCGAGATTCATCGAAATACCAGAATTTAACGAACAAAAATGGAAACTAATAACACGAAGTGGCGATATTGAAGTAACAATTACATCTCGACCATACTGGTTTTTTGGACTTCTCACCACAGGCTATCTCAATATCCTTGAATTCAAAGGTGATTTTTCATTGTGCACAAGAATCATTTTTGACATCATTTCTGTCTTGCCTCAACCACCTTGGGAAATGTCGCACATGCGTTCCTATGAGTCGTTTGCGAGAAATCACGGTCTACCTTCATTCGATGAGAATGCGAAAAACTGGAAAAGATTTGAACTTCATGCGTCAGAAGAATTGAGTGAAGCCATTGAACAGGTACAAACGAAAATTCATCAAAGCAAAGACATACCTCAAGAAGAAAATGAATTCGTTGAAGCAGAATTATCGTTTGCTCGAAAATCGTTGATGGACCGCAATGCTCCAGCAGTCGAGAGGGCACTTTCTCGCATCGAAGCAATCATGATTTCTGCACAATTTGATAGTCAAACGAAGGAACCGATGGACTACGAAAATGAAACCATGCTCTTCGACGAGGTTCCATTTGTCGATTACTCCAACGATATCACCACTTCGGAAGAGTGAGAGTTTCACAATGTTTTCATAAAGGGGTGTCGAATCGGAGAGGTTGATTGACATGGCGAAGAAGAATGATGGCGGCGGTATTCAGCAAGCCGCAGGTTTAATTCGATATTTCGATGAAGAATCAGAGGATTCGTGGAAAATCTCACCAACAAAAGTCTACATGGCCTGCATTCTGTTGGGAGGTTTCTTTTACCTCGTTAATGAAGGGGTTGTCCAAGCCATCATGGACATTTTTTCCTAATCACATTGATTCGACAAGAACAATTTTCCCTTCTTGATCAGCAATTTTCCCTGCAACAAAGAGGGCAGTATCCAAATCCTTCGTTGCTCCAAGTGTTGTGGACTCTAACCCTGTCTTCAAAACCAATTTATGTTTCAAATCTTTGAATAGATTTCCATCAACTTTTTCAAAGACCCAATGGTCATTTTCAATTCGGATGAGGGGCGGGATTTGAGGCTGCCCCATCATTTCTGAAGTGGTTTTTTGTGTTCGATGTTTCAATGTTTTCAAATCTTCAAGTGGATTCCACGATGCACGTGGATGTCCATTGAGAATTGTGTACTGGCGTAAACTCGTTCTTCTGTTTGAATGCAAAGGGTCCCATCCCCTGAAATCTTTTGATTTCAATATGAATGTGGGATTGATGACATATAAGAACCGCGCTCAAGAAAGACATTTTATTTCGATTTTAGATGGTTATTTTTGAAATCAACATCTTCGAAAAAATCCAATAGACGACCCCAACAAGACCCCAAAGCATCAATAATGAAGCACTATTCAATCCCGAACCCTGTGCTGAAACAAATCCTGTGAGAATGGCGAGTGAAATACATGCAAGAGCCGCTGACGTTTTGTTTTGAAGTTTCATTTCTCCGAAGAACTGGCTAGAAATGGTGCCGAAGCAAAGGCCAACAAAAATTGAAGCAAACAACATCGCCTCCTCGTTGAAGAAAAGCGCTAGCGGCATAGAAAACAACAATATTGCCCTAAACCACCATAGTTCAGGAGCTTTTGCTGTGTCAAAGCCGAGAGGCGGCAGACCCATTGCTGCAATACCTGAAAAAAATACCCAAGAAAAAATCGTCGTGGTTAAAATGAAAACTTGAATTCTCGAAAGTCCAAACTGGTGAACATCAACGATGGTTAATGCTGAAAGAATGTAGACGCAAAGTGTTCCTATAACAATAATCAGCAATTGCGAGCCAGAATGTTGATTGGAGGTATGGCGGTCAATTTTATTCCAAATCGAGACTGCTGTTGTGCACAATAGTAAGTAAAGTGAAATTACAAAGAATGCAAATTCTTTGTACACTTGATTGTGATGATTTCTCAGGAGTTGATCATCAACATCCTTTAGGCAAAAAAATGAAACAATCAACAACACAATAGCCTTTAAGCGTGCATTTCGAGCAAGAATATTGAGCTCATCAGCGGCGTGTTGTATGCTGTATGCCGTCCACATTTCACCGGCAAAAGATAAACTCAATCCAGAGATAACTGCAAATCCTAGAATATGCCATGATGGTAGAGTATCAAAGATAGACTCGCCAAATGCCATTGTTTTTGGAAGATACATTTCATCAGGGAAAAGAGGTATGGCTAGAATAATCATCCAGAGACCAGCATGTCGCATCATACGGTATCTGAATTCTTGTCGAAGGCGAACATCTAATTGACGAAGACTTGGAAGATGATAGGAAAAGAAGGAAAAAAGAAGGAAAAGGAGGAGTCCGAATTCAACAGCCCCTTGGCCATTGAGGGCGAGTTGAATACGCTCAAAGTTTGTCGATTCTGGTGTTAAGTATTGAGCGACTTCGAATCTCAGTTGCTGTAGTGTGAGTGCGTCGTATATTCGGTCGGCAAGAAGGATAGACACGGAAACAATAGGCATCAAGACTGTAAGATTGCGTCCAAATCGAAGCAGGAGCGAGTTTGTTTTTGCGTTGAACGCCTCCTCTATGCGTTCGATGACAATCCATATGAAGCCCGTAAAAAGAGAAAATGCAACAATCCATGGTGCATGTTCTCCGAGCATGTATTGTGGAGGGGGTGTAAGTTTTGATTATGGCGGATTCAAAATAGAAGAACTCCTTCACCTTGTAATGTGGCTCGCGAGATATTGGATGAAAGTGAAATCATTTCAGTTTCACAAGATTCCCTTCTTGCAAAATACGTAGGACACTTTCATTCAAATCAAAAAACATGGTTATCTTCGTCCATTGAACGCCTTCCTGAAACATTGCGTGTTCACGAAAGTAGAATTGACAGCTCATGGACGAAGGACATGATTGAATCCTTTGGAGGTGAGAGAGTCAATTGGTTACCAAATATTCAAGCATATACATTACCATTTTCTCGAGGGAAAAGTGAAGATGAGTTCGTACGACAAAGTCTGCGGTCTTTGCATGAAACAGGTCGAATCACTCGTCAAGAAATAGCGAGCATGGTTCCCACCGAATGTATTGACTACCATGATGATATGATCATCCTCGACATGTGTGCATCACCTGGGTCGAAGACAACTCAACTTGCTGAACATTTGTTTCCGGGTGGAGCAGTCATAGCAAATGAACCTTCTTCGGGTCGTCTGAACACCTTGTCGAGCAATAGAAGTCGTGCGGGTTTGTACAATATTGTTGTCACAAAGCACGATGGACGACATTTTCCAAACATTCCTCAACCGGGATTTGATGCTATCGTTGTTGATGCACCTTGTACAGGTTCGGCAACCACGAGGAAAAATCCTGAGGTATGGTCGAAGTGGTCTCCAACCGACGGCAAAAGTATGTTCAAACTTCAATTGGATTTGTTGAACCGTGCGAGCTCATTGCTGAGAGAACAGGGGCAACTCGTTTACTCAACATGTAGCATTGACCCCATTGAAAATGAAGCAGTCGTCGCAGAGTTTCTCCGAACAAATCCAAATTATTCCATTGTTGAAAACATCTCAACGTACTTTGGTCAGCACGTCTTTGCATCTGGAAAAAGAACTTGGCCATTATTAGACAATACTTGTTCGTCAATTCTTACCCCAGAACAATGGCTTGATACGAGGCATTCACGAGTTGAGATGTTGCCTCCAGATGAAATTTACAGCAACCTCGCTGGCCGACGAACAAACACAAATCAAGAAATTGAAATTCAACAATCGCTCGAACACTGTTTACGTTTATGGCCTGAGTCAAAAAATACAGGCGGATTTTTTGTTGCTAAATTTGTTAAAAATTCAACTGATATACCTGCGCCAACCCCTCCGACACGGACAATTGAACCTAGGGATGCTGATGATTTCATTCATCTTTCAAGCCTTCCTTTAGGACTCAAATTCAATCATGAAAAAGCCGATGAATCGTTTTGGTCGAGGGGCAAAAAAATCATGATTTCACCCAAGGTCATTCAAACACGATTACACGCACCCACTTCTCGAAATTCAAAAAACGCAGAATACCCTAAAGATAGATTTGCCCCACTACGAGTTATTCATTTGGGATCTCCAATTTTTGTTGAAAAAAAGGGTGTTTGGAGGTTGAGGCATGAAGGTGTAGTTCAATTCCCAAACAAACACCTCTCATCTTCAGTAAACATTCCAATTGAACTTGCAAGGAAGTTGTTGTTTGAGGGTCAAATCGCGATTGACGATGGACCAAACGAATGGACCGATTTAAGCAAAGGGCCAATTCTGCTCACGGTGGATGTTGGACAATTCCCGATACATATTTCAGCATGGATTGGACAAAAATTGACCCCAATGGTGAGTAAATCCGAACAGTACGTTCTTTTGCAGCAACTCACATCAACATCTAAAGAGGTTGAGCGATGAAAAAAATCATTCTTTTTCTTCTTTTTTTGATGCTTTCCATACCTTTGGTTTCAGCCTCGAATGATGTACTCGCCAAATCTTCAATTCCATCAAATCAACATCAATATCTCGTAGAACAATTTCAACCTGTGAACCGAACGTTACCTTCGAACTACAACACATCAACCGTTGTCTTGAACTGGTGGTTATGGAGCGATGAGACGGGGTCGAATTGGCCTGATGATGACGCCATTGCGAGAACGGACAGTCTGAATATTGCGAGAAATCAAGATTTGATGACAGAAGGCGAAATTCGAATCAACACTCATGTTGGTCAAGCCATCGCAAATATTCAACTTGTCGAGATTGACGGAACAGTCTCGCTTATTCGTTTTGAAGAAGGGGTCGCTGTTCAGTTTGACCTTGCCATTACGCCTCGGGTGAATCTATCTCTTAACACGATGATGTATCTCGTCCTCACCAACGACTACGCAGTCGATCAATATGGCCGACAACTCGACCATCTCGTTGTTGAGTTTAAACCAGAAATTGGCTTCTCAAATCAACAAGGAAACACGACATTCAATCAATACCTTCTCGAACCGGACCATCTCCTCGCTGCAGGGGTTGATTTTGAAGAACAACCGAAAGGCTGGAGGTACACAGTTGCTTTTATCGGCGATGATCCAGTATCAAACGAAACAAGGTTGCTTAGCCTGTATCATTCAAATCTACCCGACGAAACCTCCACGATAAATCTCAGTTCAGCAATGATTCCGCTGTTCATCTTCATTTTCTCTGGCATCATTTTTTATGGCATTTTGCAAAATTCTCTCAAGAGAGATGAATTAATTCCAAAATTGTCAGCCCAGTGGAATCAAGAAACCTTACATCTCTCGATTACAAACGGTAAAGATTCCGCTACAATACTTTCGTGGTCTATCGAACAGCCATGGAATTTTAAACAAAAACCAGCGACGATACAACTGCCTTCAGGTCAACAAAAAACGTTCAAACTCACTTTCAAATCAATGCATCAAGACCGATTAAAAATTTCGATTCGAATAGAAATTGAATCATTAGGGATATGGAAGCAACAATTGTCAATAGAATCACCTCATCATGTTCAAGATGTACTTGCGAAGTCTTGAAATTAAAGAAATCAACGACACAAGATTATGAGTGGCAGTCTTGACCACATCGATATCGATTTACTCAAAGCCTTACAGGTCGATGCACGACGCAGTCAAAGGGACCTTGCAAAAGTTGTAGGTGTTTCTCAAGGAACTGTCGCAAACCGTTTGCGAAAGTTGGAAGATGATGGTGTTATACTAGGTTATCAAGTCAAAGTAGACCCAGAAAAGATCGGTTATGGTATGACGATTATGGCTGGATTGCGAATTGTGAAAGGAAAAATGATTGAAGTACAACACAAAATTTCTTCCGATCCACGAGTTTTTGCAGTCTATGATGTGACAGGTGACTGGGATTCGATTGTCTTGGCTCGGGTCAAGAACAGACAAGACCTCGACAATCTCACGAAAACAGTTTTCACGCTCGAAGGGGTTGCAAGGTCATTTACGCACGTGGTGTTGAATACTGTAAAAGAAGACGCCCATGCCTTTGAATTCGAGTGAGCTTACAACATGTCCGCTTGTTCCATTTTCTCCAAAATGAGTTCCAAAAATCCGGACATACCCTCCACTGTTGTTGTGATGGAAAACAGATATTTCATGAGCGTTTTTCGAAGATGTTCATCAAATCGAAAATCAAGGGATTCGAAATTCGTCCTGCAAACTTTTTGCAACCGGCCCCCAGTTCTATCCCAGTCCATCAAGAGGTACAAGTTGAAGCCAAGTTCATTTCGTGGTTTTCGATACTTTTCTACGAGAGCAACAATCACTGCATCAAGGGGTTGGCCACGATGAATTCGTTCAATTGGTCCACGAAAACCCAACTTTTGAAGCGTGTCAACATCCCTTTTGCCCTCGACCAAGATGGGAATGTTGTATTGGTGGTTATTCTTCCTAGCCTCAGCGAGTGCCTGACCAGCAACATCCCAACGTTCATCGTCAAAACGTTGGATGCCCATGACCATGAGTAGTGGAATGATGTTTACAAATGATGTCGTATCACCTGTTGAAATCGTCGTTTTTTTTGCACTTCCCGCACAAGAAAACGAGAAGAAATTTTTCAAAATCGTAATCTTTCATTTAGGTCGAAAATCGATTGACGGCGAAGGATTATTTTCCTTTCAAAGAATGGCCTCTCCCAAACCCCAATCAACAAATGCTTAAGTCCATCCGCCACGGCGGTTCGGTTGGTGAGTGCATGGTTGCACGAGACACAGTCTTCGCAGTTCTATACGAGAAGTTCATGTTTTGGTCTATTATCGTAGGTGTCTTTACCTTCGGTTGGCTCTTTTTGGCCATCCTTCGTTATCGCGACGGTGTCGAGCCTGATACCACTCAAATTGACCACATTGAAGTCGGTTCATTCCCAGTCGACCGTCACAACACTCGTATTGAAGTGATGTTCTATGTGCTACCTACCATCATTGTTGCTTGGCTCGTTGTTCTTGCCTTGGCCTCAAACACAGAGGTTTGGAAGATTCCTGAAGATCCAGCAGAGACCAATGATATGGAAATCGTCGGCAAGCAGTGGTTCTGGGAATACCATTACACCGATGAACTCACTTGGGAAGACGATACGAGGTCAACCGGTGTTGATGTCAACTGGCAAGGTTCACTCACCGTTGATGCATCTCAATCGGCTGGTGTGAACG
Source organism: Candidatus Poseidoniales archaeon (assembly GCA_038146705.1). Taxonomy (GTDB): domain Archaea; phylum Thermoplasmatota; class Poseidoniia; order Poseidoniales; family Poseidoniaceae; genus Poseidonia. The sequence goes on along the minus strand of JAYQSB010000017.1, from coordinate 10,079 downwards.
CTACCGTTATCGTTGGCTCGGATGAAAATCAGTATGAACTTGATCAAATGACTGGCCTTTTCACACTAAACCAACCATTCGACGAAGGAACGTTTGCAGTTGTCGAAGTTACAGATGATGTGGGTAATATCCTCCACACCTGGATGCACATTCCAGAAGGCCACATGTTCTCATCGGCATCCAATGAACCGATGATCGTGCCCTGCGATGAAAACACTGTGTTCACCATGCATTCACAACCTTCAGACGACTCTAATCCAAACTATGTCGGTGTCCAACACTCTTTCTGGTTACCAGAGTGGGGTGTGAAAGAAGACCTTGTGCCAGGCTTGGAGAGCGGCACGGTCATGATGGCGACACCAGACCGAGCAGGCGAATTTCCAATTCGTTGTGCTGAATATTGCGGTAATCAGCATTCCATGATGGGCGGAGTAGTCAAAGTCGTGGCTCGAGAATGGACCGGCGTCGGGTCAAATGACTTCTGCGACGTTGATACTGGAGTTAAAGCAGAGACTTCAGGAGGTGGTTACTAATGAGAAAGAGTATCCTTGTTCTTGTAACGCTCGCTTTCCTTGCCTCTATTTTTGCAATGCCACAATTCTCAGCTGCGCCAAATGGAATCGGTGAGGTCGCAAATAGCCAAGGTTGTTTTTGTCACGGACTGACACCTTCAGATGACACAAAGGTCACAGTCTCGGGATTGCCTGAATCATTCAACGCAAGTGAAACATATGCATTCACTGTGACCATTCAAAACGATGTGATGACACTTGATGGTGATGGCATCGTTACCGATGGCTCAAGAACTGTCCCTTACGGCGGATTCAGAATCATTGCTTCGAGTGGCACAACCGTCACCGGCGTCGATGAAACGCTTTCCTATGAATATGAAGGCGGATTAACACACACGGTTGATGGAAACAAATTCAGGTCGTGGGACTTTGAACTCACCGCACCAGCAGATGACACGAAAACAGTTGAACTTACAGTCTACGGTAACGCTGTGAACGGTAACACTGGAAATGGAGGGTCATCGGGAGACTACTGGAACAAAGTCGTGATTTCTATCCCTGGCATCAATGCGGAATCGACTGGTCCAAGTGCATCTGCCCTTGTCATCTTCATCACTGCCATTGGTCTCGCTGTTGGTCTTATTTTCCTCGGAATCCTATGGGTGTTTTACCGACGTTCACCCGACACTTTTACGATGGACAAATTCTGGTCATTCCTCAAACCATGGCTGACAACAACTGACCACAAAGAAGTCGGTGTGATGTATTTCCTCTTTGGATTCTTTTTCTTCCTGGTCGGAGGATTGCTTGCTCTATTGTTTAGAATACAACTCGCTCTCCCTGAGAATGATTTCCTTACATACGACGAATACAATTCGTTCTTTACACTCCACGGAACGACAATGATTTTCCTAGGAGCCATGCCAATGATTGCAGGTTTCATGAATTACGTGTTGCCGTTGCAAATTGGTGCGAAAGACCTCGCCTTCCCACGTATTAACGCCATGGGATTATGGCTTCTCGTGTTTTCAGCACCACTTATTTTCTCAGGCATTTGGTCAGGTCAAGGTGCTGACATCACATGGGTCATGTACCCTCCATACGCTTCACTTTCCGAAGCAAACTTGGGTGAAAGTCTGTCAGGCTATGGGGCAAATCTGGGAACGATTTCGTTCATTTCCGGTATGGCTATGCTCGGTGCGTCTTCGACGCTCAGTGGTGTGAATTTCATCACAACGGTGTTCACCATGCGTGCTCCTGGCGTCACATGGATGCGAATGCCTCTATTCACATGGTCGGTTTTCATCAGTGTTTTCATGCTGTACATGTCCCTTCCAGCACTCGTTATCGGCGTCTTTTTCTTGCTGTTTGACCACACGATAGGAACGACATTCTTCGTTGCTGGCGGTGATCCGTTATTGTTCCAGCACCTGTTTTGGTTCTTTGGCCATCCCGAGGTCTATGTCGTGATTGTACCTGCGTTCGGTATCGTATCTGAAGTCCTCGCAACATCTGCTCGAAGGTCCATCTTTGGATACAAATCAATGGTCTTCGCTATGGCAGGTATCGGTGTTGTTGGTTTCATCGTGTGGGGCCACCACATGCTCACATCGGGTATGGACCCATTCTGGCGTGCAGCCTTCATGATCACAACGATGCTTGTGGCCATTCCAACAGGAGCGAAAATATTCAATTGGCTGGCGACCCTCTGGGGCGGTTCCCTTGTCATGAAGACCCACACATTGTGGTCCCTTGGATTCCTCGTCACATTCACGCTCGGAGGTATTTCCGGAATGTTCTTCCCAGTAGCAGGCCTTGATATTCACTTCCACGATTCGTACTTCGTCGTGGCTCACTTCCACTATGTGTTCATTGGTGGTACTGTGTTTGCCTTGTTCTCTGGCCTCTATTACTGGTACCCCAAGGTGACGGGACGAAAACTCAACGAAACGCTTGGTCTCTGGCATTTCCTCATTGGGTTCTCAGCTTACAATGCAGCGTTCTGGCCAATGCACGCACTTGGTATCATGGGTATGCCAAGACGAACGCATACCTACACAGTAGAATCTGGATTCGCAGAGTACAACATGGCAGTGTCAATCTTTGCATTTATCTTTGGTCTTAGCCAACTCCTCCTCGTGTGGAATATCATCTACTCCGGTAAGCGAGGCGAACCTGTCGGCAAAGACCCATGGGGCGGTTGGTCTCTCGAATGGTCGACGACATCACCGCCTCCAACGCCTTCATTCCACGACATTCCTACACAGCATGACATGAATGAACACTATGGCCATCACAACGACACACCTTCAATCAAAGAAAAACTCTGGAAAGGTGAACCAAAGGAGGCGAGTTCATGAGTGCTCACGGACATGGTGCAGATGTTGAAAACACCATTTGGATGAGAGCAGTGCTTTTTGGTACAATTTTTCTCGTCATCGGTGTCCTCGCTTACGGGGTTATGGGCGTTGGTGTTGCGAACGTAAAACACCATGAATACGATGAAGCGCACCATGAATACGAAGTCGCGAAAGAAGAGTACAAAGCAGCATCTGATTCAGGAACCGCAACGCAAAGTGAATTAGATCGTCTCCATGAAGTGGAAGAAGAAGCACACCACCACTATGTTGAAGCTCATCTTTCATACCTCACATGGAGAACCGCAGGCATTACCATTCTCCTCATGTGTGTGGTGTACGCCCTCTTTATCGGACTTGGAGGATTCATGAATTCAATTCAGCCATCCGGCGACCATGGTGACAGTCACGGGCATGAAGACGAATACGGTCATGAACACCACGGCTCATCATCACCGATCATCTTCTCATTAGGCATCATGCTTTTCTTGATGGGATTCCCAATGTTTGCAGATGCTGCAAAGGCGATGCTCATGACCGACGCAGGCGGCAATGTGGGTGACATGATGCTCAGTTTATTTGGGTTGGTCATCGTTGCCATCGGTGTTGCAAATTGGTGGAGGGAAGACCTTCCGTTCAACGGACACGGCGAGCAAATTGCAACATCGCATCCTTTTGAAGGACAACATATCCGAAAAGCAGGACTTTGGGTGTTTATCATGTCTGAAGTCATGGTATTCGCCACATTCTTTTCGTCCTATCTGCGAATGAGAACAGAATGGTGCACATTCTGGCAAGTACAAGAGGAAAATCCATCCTGTCAAGTCGTCGGTGAAAACGGTGCGATTTCGTATCAAGTTGATATGCTCACGGCATCTGATTTCCTCCGACCAAACGGTGGGAGCATGGTCCTCGAGGATGGAACAGTCATCGGCGGTCAAGGCGACTTCATGACATTGCTTCCAGGTGCAATTAACACATTTGCTCTCATCATTTCATCCTACACCATCGTTTTGGCACTCAAGACAGCCAAAGCACACAACTGGGAGGCTCCAAAAGGATTCATGGGCAAAATTATGCCAACACAGAAGATTGCAATACGAAATTATCTCATAGCCACATTCCTCCTCGGTTCTATGTTTATCGTACTCAAACTCATTGAATGGAGCCATCTCGTCGCTGAAGGTTTTGACATCGGCACGCAGGGTGGTTCTATCTTCTACATCGCAACTGGGGCACACGGATTGCACGTTTTCATTGGGTTGCTCGTGATGCTGTACTTGATTTTCAAAGCAGATACCGTTGGTTTTGATGAAGAAAACGGCCAAGGTATCGAATACTTTGGTTTGTATTGGCACTTCGTGGATTTGGCTTGGGTAGCCATTTTCCCTGCGTTCTATTTGTATTGAGGTGAAAAAATGGGAGATCACAAATTAATTATGGGCAAAGACATCTACTTCTGGAACTTTATTGTTCTCATGGTATTTACCATTCTCGAAGTTGGTGCAGTTTATATCGAGTTGGACCTCATGATTGTCTGGACAATCCTCATCGGTGTTGGTATTGTCAAAGGATACGGCATTGCTGCTTATTTTATGCACCTTCGAGGTGACCCTGTCATCTACTTTCGTACGGCGATTTTTCCAGTGGTCTTCGTGTTGTTGATGCTTTGGGGCATCGGTCTCTCCAATCCAGGAGCCGTTACAGGTCTTCCAGATTGGTGCACACCAAATTGGGATTATGCCGGCCAACGTTGAGGTTCGTACATGATTCGCAAAGGCTTGCTTGTTGTACTAGCGTGCCTCTTCTTGTGCACATCTGCCACACAAGCAGCGTTCATAGGATATCAATTGAGTAGGCAGCCAATTCAAAATTTCACCCTCACATCACAGAACGGCTCAGAATATAATTTTGACAGAGATTCGGAGGATATCATCGTTCTTTCGTTCATTTTTACGAGATGCCCTGATGTGTGTCCAACAATAACACAATCGATGAAATCAGTTGAATCACTTTTGACCGAAGAAGAAAGAGGTCATATTTCATTTGTCTCAATTACAACCGATCCATTGCACGATGGTCCAGAAGAGTTGGAAATGTACTCACAAATACATCAGGCTTCTTGGCCTCACCTCACAGGAACATATGAGCAATTACTCCCTATTTGGTCAACATTTGGCATCGTCGTCGAGAATGTGTACGAGGAAAACCAAGAAGAAGAATTCAAGGAGGAATTGCGTTCACAATCCCTCCTCGTCAAAACACAGAATGGAACATTCACCCCATTAATGCTCAATTTTGATGGTTGGACATGGACTCAAATCTTTGCACAACAACTCGGTATCGATGTTGAAACGACGATGAACGAAGAAGGTCCATTCGTTACCGGTATAAACAACATCGATTCCGATGAGAATTGGTCATGGGAAGTAAGGTACTGGAATGATAAATTCGATGCATGGCTTATTGCAGATGATGGAATCTCTTCCATTGACGTCATCGATATCTCTCATTTTGCGTGGGTCCCATCGAATGCAAATACAAGTAATCTAAGCTCTCCAGATACATCGAATGTTGCCAGCATGACTGTGATGTATGAAAACCAAACAACAATCGTGGCCGGTATTCCAAGCTGGAACGGCTTTGCGGCGTCAGCATCAGCTTTCACCCACAATCAATACGATGCAGATATCGTCTTTTCATCATGGGGCAATTACCTCTCATCAATCGATAACAACCCAAGTGAAAATGAAACATGGTGGTGGCAATTGTCCACATGGAACCAAACAAACTCGATATGGGAAGAGTCTCAGGTTGGAATGGATGACGTCAACGCAACAACAAAAATTGCTTGGCATCCTTCGACCACAAATTTGAGTGATATCCCCTCCCCCTACGCCTTTGGAGACGATGAACAAGCATGTGGCGGGCATGGGTGGTTGATGGGGGAAAACGAGTCCCTTCACTGCATGTGTGATGCAGGTTATAGTTGGCCCGATTCAACGATGTTGCTCTGCGTGGAGGACGCAACGAAGAATTATACTGTAGGTCATTCGAGTGCAACCTATTTGCTCGATCAAGAACGAGTACCTCGCATCATGTGGGCAGGGGAACATTGGATTCCGGAAGATTTTGTCAAAGATGTTCGAGAGTTGATGGAGAAAGAAAACACTCTCGGAGTTGGAGAAGGGCCTGGCTTACCCAGTGCCTCGTTAACTCAAACACTCCTTGTGCTCGTCCTTGGACTCATGTTTTGGGGTTATCAATTAGAAAAGCCAAGGGAAAGCCGTAAAAAATGAAGTGAATTGGGCAAATTACCTGCGGTCGTCGCATAGCCTGGTATTGCGCCGGATTTGAAATCCGGTGTCCCTTGGACTCGGGAGTTCAAATCTCTCCGACCGCGCCATGACAAAAAAATCAAGGGAAGAGTTCTCAAACTCAATCCATCTTAGATGGTACATGCGCCGAGGTGTGCTTGTGTTGGTTATCCTCGCCTCGATGGTCGTAGCAGGATGCATTGGTCCTGCCGCACCTGAGTGGGGAAAATCATCGAATGCTGTTCATGTCAACGATAATGGTGATGGAACATACACGCTAACACCGTTCACAACATCAGATTCCCGAACTGTCAATTCAATTGGTTGCGATTTGGATCAAGATTCGAACACGAGCGAAAATAACGGTACGGCATTTACCTTCACTGGCTATCTCGCTTCGAGTTATCTCTATGATGCACACGAACCGTTCAACAAAGATATCGCCGAGGAAGGCCTACCTACAGTTCTGTCAAGGAGCACATCATTAGCCGTTGCAGTCCAAAAAATGAGTTTCACATCTGCAAAGAATGTCCCGGCTGGTGAAGGGCCACGAATTGACCTCAACACATGGGAGGACCCCATTAGTCCGGACACAAAATCTGGTGGCGTTGACCTTACAAAATCAGAGCTTGAAAGCAAGTGGTACGTCCTTGGCCTTATTCCTTCATCACCAAATATCCTCGAAGGCATGGTTGCCCTCACAGAGTGGCACCAACCCATATCAATCTCAGGATACATTTTACCCAACAATGCAAACAGATTCGAAGCGAATTCGAAGTGTGACCTTGCATTTGATGGCGACAAATTCTCTGAATATGTCTTGGTTGAAGAAATCGTTCTTGCAAGCGGCGTTATTTCCGAAAGCGGCGATGATGAAGAAGAATGGGTACACGGTGATGTTGCCTTCATCGGTGGTCGAGCAGGTTACATTTCGTCATTCTTTATCTTTGGAATTGGAGGGGCGGTTGCTACCTTTATTTTCTCAAAGACATTGCTTCTCAAGGATGCAAAAGACCAGATGAAAATTCTTGTGGGAGACGAAGGCATGTCCAAGGTGGCCAAAGTGAAGGCCGATATCAAAGTCGCAAAGAAAGAGGGCATGGAATCGCCTGAAGAACGATTAAAACGCCAGCGAAAAGAAGCCGAAGCCAAGGCAAAATTGGAACAGAGAAAATCCTCGACCATCCTCCCATCCGAAGGTGATTCGGATGAACTTGGCGGATTTGATTTAGACAGCGTTCTCGCTTCTGCAGGAAAATCATCTCGAACATCAGGGCCAGGTGCCCAAGCACCTGCAAAAAAATCAAGCAGCTCTGTTGTGACCTCTCAACTCCCCTCGGTAGGCTCAAGCTCTGCAAAAGAACCACCTGCTCAAGAACCACCAGCACGAGAAACAGCATCACCCACCCGTTCACGCGGCCCACCGCCATCGAGAACGGCCGTGACTTCTGAACCTGAAGAAGTGCATGAGGAGCCGGAAGTAAAACGACAACCCCCTGTTCGTCGTCGAAAAGCGGTCAAAAAAGCCTCATCTCCGCCATGGGAGGGAGAAAAGAGCGAGGCGGAACCTCAACGACGAGGACCACCACAACGCCAAACCTTCGACGATGACGAAGACGATGACTTCTCAGACTTTTCCTTCTGAGGCCCAAGAAACTGTTGGGGCACCTCGAACAAGGAGTTGTTTTGTGTGCCATTCAAGCGAAGCAGGTAACTGAAGAAGTGGCTCACCATCTGCTTGAATGTATGTCGGAGGATCAAGAGGAACCTCACTTTTCGTCCCGTCTTTTGAAAGCGGCCAAAGTTGAATATTCATTGCATCCTTTTGGTATATGCCCCATTTTCCGATGTGCTTTCCCTTTTTTACCGGACCCATCAACTGCAACATGGCGAGGCGAGAGAGCCGTGCAGCAAAGACGATCATCCCTTTTTCCCGAATGGGATGCATACCAGGGTTGACTTTGTACCCTCCTCCAAATGTCTCTCCAGTTGTTGCAGTAAACATGGTGATGTCACCATCCCAAGGCTCCTCTTCATCAACCTGCATTCTCACCTTTCGTCGAGGCCATACCGGAATTGTTGTCACGCCGAGATAGGTGTATTTTTTTGGTCCGTTGAGCCATTTCGCTCGTCGCAATTTCGCTCTTGAGATTGCTGATGTAATGCCCGCATCCGATTCGAGAAAGACCCATCTGACAATTTTATTCTCATTCTTTGGTGGTTCATCCCACGGATTTTGGCTCGGAGCTGGATAACCTTTCTCTTCGTTGCAAGCATACCCCTCGAGGCGCCATGCTCCACAGTGCCTATCGACACCATGCTCCAAAACATCGAGAACTTGATCGAGATTTTTTCGTGAGATGCCGTGAGTTATACAGTAATCGTTGCCGGAGCCGAATGGGATTTGACCAAGGATAAGTTCGGACCCTCGAATGCCACTGGCGACCTCATGAGCCACACCATCTCCACCAACGGCTACAACCACAGGAGGCTTTCCTTCGGCCTCGCCACCAATGCCGTGCTCTTCCCAACTTGTTCGAATCTCATTGGAAATGTGTGAGGCATGCCCAACATGTTGTGTGATGTATTCTCTGACTTCATGACCGCGTTGTTCTATAGTGGCACGAATTTTTGGCCATTGTTTGCCACACCGATAATCCCTGCTCGCTGGATTGACGATGCAGTGGAATAAACCCATACCGACTGCGTAAGCGTATTGATGCTTGAATATTCTGTTATGGGCAGCATGCAACATATCTTCAAGGAGGGGGTTGACGCGGCATCCATGAGCGAATGGTCTAGGGATGAAACATCCTTCATGACTCGAGCGCTCGAGATTGCTGAGCGCGGGCGTACGAAAGTGAGTCCAAACCCTCTCGTAGGTTGCGTCCTCGTCAAGAATGGCAACATTATCGCTGAGGGCTGGCATGACCACCTTGGTGGGCTGCACGCTGAACAGATGGCGATTCATGACGCCGAGGAGCGTGGGATTTCACCCAATGGGTCAACCGCATATGTTACCCTTGAGCCTTGCAATCACTTCGGCAGAACTCCTCCTTGTACCGAGGCTTTGATGTGGGCGGGCATCAAAGAAGTCGTCATTGCCCATGAAGACCCCAACCCTACAGTTCGTGGAAAAGGTAGTCAAACACTCACTGACGCAGGGATAAAGGTTCGAACTGGGCTGTGCAAACAGGAAGCCCATGAACAGATGCTACCGTTCATGCATTGGTGTGAACATCGCAGACCACTTGTTACGGTCAAATTAGCTCAAAATCTTGAGGGCTCAGTTGATGACAGGTCAGGAACATCGAAGCGATTTACTTCTGAAGAGTGCCTTAGACACGTACACGAACTTCGATCCAATGTCGATGCGATCCTTGTAGGTGCAAACACCGTTGTCCGTGATGACCCACAACTAACGGTGCGTGGAATCGATGTCAAGAACCAACCTCTCCGCATCGTGATTGACCCCAACGAACGTTGCCCTATCAATGCACAGTTCACCAAAGGAGAGGGTGAATTTCTTCATCTAACATCCGATTTTTCATCTCTTGAATCCCTGCTTCATATGCTCGCAGATCGTAATATTCAGCATTTGCTTGTTGAAGGCGGACCAACAACAATTCACGAATTTCTTGAACATGGTTTTGTTGATGAGTTCTTCTTAGTACATTCTGAAGTCACACATTCAAAGCCATACTTGTCGAATATTGATTCTGTTGTTCTAGAATCTCATGGTCTTTCATGTGTTGAACGACTACAATGGGGACTTGAAGAAGTGCATCGCTACAGGAAAAATCTGTGATGTTGCTGGCGGGCGATGGAGGATTCGAACCCCCGTCTCCGGCTCCGAAGGCCGGAAGGATATCCAGACTACCCTAATCGCCCGT
>JAYQSB010000016.1:0-47373 GCA_038146705.1 Candidatus Poseidoniales archaeon | reverse complement strand
CATTGATTGAACGCGCCACTTTAGAACGTATGATTGCTTTTGATATGGAGTGGTTGAGCCCATCAGAATCTGAACATGCCGTTGAGCAATTTATCGCTAAAGGTTGGCTCGAACTTGAAGGAACAATATGTCACTTGAAGCGATCGATTCCATCCACAGACCTGCCGCTTGGTTGGTTTCCAAGGCCAGCACATTTGCTCAATCCACCATTCACAAAACACGAAACGAATCGAATAACAACCCCTCGAAGTGTGCAACAACCAACACCTAAACCGGAAATAATGGAAACTGAACTACAGAATGAAGGAGAAATGAGTGCTCGAGAACACCAAACAAAACGACTCTTTTCATATTTAGCACGTTCATCTGGATTATCAAAAGACGAACTTCAACGCCGTTCAGAGCGAAAACAGCATGGGCTACGGTACCTTACAGAGTGGATGGCTCTCGCACTTATCGCCAAAGAATTGGGTCTGGCTATGGAAGACATTGTTGCAGTGTTTCAATCGTAAAATGAATCCTCAATCTGTTTCGGCAAGGAGAGCTTCTTTTGCTTCATCGCCACGAGCAGTAAGTTCAGCGAGAACAGGCAAGAGGAACAATGAGAGAAGGAGTGAAAATAGCACCGTGACAGCAGTGACAAGCCCAAAGTCCTGTATCACCGGCATTGGCGATAGAAGCAATACGGCAAATCCAAACATGGTCGTAATTGCACTCAACATGAGTGCAACACCTGTCGAATTTAATGATGCACGTAACGCTTCCCAATGGTCTTTCTTTTTATCCATCTCAACTTCAATTCGTCGCCACATGTGGATTGAATAATCAATGCCAATTCCTAATGTCAGGGCGGTAACCATGACTGTGAGGACATTCCATTTCAAACCGAGAACTGCCATGGAACCTACGACCCAGAGGGATGCGACACCTACAGGGAAGAGTACAATGATTGCGGGCATGATTCTCCTCGTGATGATGAGGAGCACTGCAAATGAGAAAATGAGTGAGATGCCCGTTGAGCGAAGTTGTGATAACGATAAACCATCAAGAATTGTTTGTAGATTCACCAAATCGCCTGCGATATAGATCTGTGCATGATTTGAAAGAGATGCTTTCAATGTTCCCGAATCATCTTCAGAACCCAATGCCTTCTGAAATTCAGAAACAACTCGACTCGATTGTGCTGATGTGGATGCTTCAACTCGGATTTCATGTCGTAGATAAACAATGTTTTCATTTTCTAGGGCAACGCTCGCTGAGACTCTTGCCTCCCATGATTTCCCGGTAAGTGGGTCAGCAATCGTCTGGTTGGATGCAAGGTATCCAAACGCTTTACCCAAATCGATTGGATTTTCGGTATCAATGACATACACATCTCCTCCGAACACTTCCAAGTTGTGCTCATAACCAAAACTCTCATTGTATAAGATGGCGTCCCTTAACACTGTATATGGCCCTTCATACGAAGGTGAAGGTAACCGATAATCTGTTCCTACAACATCATGATTCGATTTGAGGTCGAAATGAAAACCACGTAATTCTGCCAAAAGGATTTCATCGCCTGGAATCGACTCCTCTCCAGTGAGCGGTTCCATGAAGACGTAGATTATTTTCCAGCCAGCACTATCATAATTTTGGGCTAACTCATCGCGAACTTCCATGATTTCTAGATCTTGATCAACGAAATCAGCGAGATCAAAATTCGTTTCGAGTGATGCTGCTCCGTAGATTGAAAGACCTGAAATAAGGATGGCGATGAGCAAAACGAGAACTTGCTGTTTCTGTTGAACATTCACGAATGAATCTGTTACTTTGGGTAATGAAAATTGGGGTGCTTTTGTTGGTTCTTCGCCATCTTTTGAGAACATGACATGTAACGAGCCAACGACAAAAATTGAGGTAATAAATGCGTTAAAAACACCAAGTGAGAGGGCATAACCAAGAGTTGCAATTGGTGGCAACGGGGATACAATATTCGCTAAGAATGCGGCTATTGTGGTGACAACAGCAAGGGTAAGTGGTATCGAAAGTCGTGCACAAGAGCGCAACCATGCTTCAGCCGTATCGTCGGTGTCAACACTCGCATTTGCTTTCGCCCTCTGTAAGTGAATAGCGTAGTCAATACCTAACCCTAGCACAAGTGGGGCGACGGTTGCTTCGAGAACAGTAAATCGTGCACCTACCAAGTTCAGAATGCCGTATGTCCATATCAGAGCAAACGATAAGCCTACAAACGGAAATGCAATTTCCTTAATACTTCGAAATGCGATATAGAGCATCGCAAGAACGACAACAACAGCGAGGGCAATAAGTACAATCAGATTGTTGAATGTGTTTGCATCGATATCATATGTGATGAGGTCATTTGAAATGACATCGTAATTGAGCGTTGAATTTCCTGATTGTGCTGCAAAGACTTCTCGCAATTGTGCTTGTAACTCCCGGCGTTGGTCTTCGTCCATATCCGGATCGATGTTCAGTACCCATAGCGTTGAGCTTGCAAATGGTTCAGCATTTGTTGTCCCATCGGTGAGATATTGGCATGTCCGGGACAATATTTCCAAATCTTTGTTCAGAAGGGCAGATGAAATGTACGTTGACATGGATAAGAATTGGTCGTTCGCTCCTAATGTGCATCGTTGGTCCTCTTCAAGTATGAGATCTATGAGTTCTTCCCATGATGTAATTGTTGACAATGGGGTTGAATTTGCCTCCTCATCGAGTGCAGTTTGTAAAATTCCAGTTGTTGTCGTCCATTCAACCACCATCGAATTGCGTTTATTTGCTTCTGATTCTATAACATTCAAATCCATTAGCATAGTTTGAATATGGTCCATGGCAAGAACGTTGCCACCATCATCTGCTGTAACGTGGACAAACATTGGGCGAGATTCATTAGGAAATACATTGGATAATCGTTCATACACATCGTTTGATTCGCCTTCGGGTGCAAAATCATTCAAATCTGTTTGAAATGATGGAGGATGTGTTGCAAGGTGCGAGATCAAACCAAGTGAAATGAGTGAAGAAACAATCAAGATGAGCGGGGCACTTTTTCTGAAAAGGTGGCTTTTTTTAGCCAACCAATTCTCAAAAAGTGTCGTATCCATCAACCCTGCGATATGGTGAAAGTAAAAAAACAAGAGGCTCTAAAATTCCTATTGAACTGTATTCGATTGAGTTTTCCGCTATGAGAAGATTCAATAAACAGCGGTAGTTCGCAAAACCGATTGACATGCCCGTGAAGGTCTTACAGAAGGATAAAAATGAGCTTCGACTACGAATTAGCGGCGAGAGCCATACTGCACTTCAGGTGTTGAGGGAACGCCTTAATACCCACAAGGATGTTGAATACGCAAACTACTTCCCGGGCCATCCTGAACTCGACGACCCCGAATTTTACATTCGCACAACAGCAAAAGGGTCTGCGGATAAAGTTCTCCAAGATATCATCAGCAATGTTATTGATGATTTCAAACTCCAACTTTGAACGTGAGGAAAAATGCTTCCTTCCGACCCGATCGCTGAAGCGATTGGGCTTATTGGCTATGCATCAAATGCACCTGGAATTGGCGGTTTGCTCAAAGTGCGAACTTCTGATTTTCGTGTCGAAGAAGTTGCAACGAGTTTAGCACTCGACCCTAAGGGCCGATTCACCGTTGCTCGAATCACACTCACAAATTGGGAAACGAATCGTTTTTGTCAACAATTGGCCAACAGATTGCGGATACCAAGGAATCGAATTTTTTTCGCTGGAACAAAAGACAAACGTGCGATCACCTCACAAATTTTTGTGATTGACGCGCATCAATCAAAGGTTGCAGATATTGAGATGTCGGATGTTGAGATTGAAATACTTGGTCGCACACATCAAAAAATAGGATTTGGAAACCATCGCGGCAATCGCTTCACAATCGTTGTTCGAGGTTGTGCTGATGAAGAGGGCAATCCTCTTTCAAACGAAGGCGCACTTGAACGCATCTCAACAATCGTTGAAGAAATGAGCATGAGAGTAGGTGCGGAAAAGTTCCCAAATTGGATTGGTCCCCAACGATTTGGTTCTGGAAGGCCTGTTACTGCGGCAACTGGCTATTGTGCCTTACAAGGTGATTGGGAAAATGCTGTGATGACCTACTTGACCATGCCCGGTGAAGAAGACGAAGATGCCGCAGTTGTTCGCATGAGAATATTGGAGGAAGGTATTTCTGAGGGATTGATTGAAGACATGCCTAAATGGATGGGTTACGAACGTAGAATGATCGAGCATTTGCTCAAGAATGATGGCGATTTTTTGGGTGCGTTCTCAACATTACCAAGCAATTTGCAACTGATGACCATTCACTCCGTTCAATCAAAAATTTTCAACACCTCGATGAAGAATAGACTTGCTTTGGGCGTCTCACTCTCCGAACCTCAAATAGGAGATTTAGTTGGACGAATTGATGAAAAAGGTCAACTGGAAGTTTCATCTTGCGTTGAGGTAAAACCAAAAACTCAACCACGTATCTCTAGAAATTGTTCAATGGGACGTTTGGTGACGACAGGACCTTTGCCCGGCTGTGAATTGTCATACGCTCACGGCGATATTGGTTCCCTAGAAGAAAGTGCAGCAGAAGAATTGGGGCTATCATCATTGGATTGGGTCATTTCAGATATCCCCGCTTTAACAACAAGTGGAACTAGACGTGCACTTGTGACAACATTTGAAGAGTTTCAATATGAAACAGTTCCGATCGCTGAAAATGCAATTGAAGAATCAAATAAGTCTGAAAAAACGAAAGAAAACCAAACCTGGCACGAAGAAGGAGCTTGCATCCGATTCCGTTTTACACTACCACCAGGTAGTTATGCCACGATTCTTTTGAGAGAATTTATGAAATCACCAACAAATCATCTTTGAGATGATGTCGTTGTTTGAATTATTTACTTCAAAGAAGGCCCATTGAAAGAACTTCGATTTCACCAACACCGGTGAGTCCACCCATCATTTCTTCAAATTTGTCAGAAAGACCGGGGCCGTCGTCCATAACAACATGGACTTGAACGAATTGAAGACCAAATGCGAGAGGCTTTGTTTCAACACTTTGTACTTCGTAAACTTCGCTAGCGAAGGTTTTGATGGTTTCAACGATCTCTTCGATATTTGCTTCTACTTCAGAATCTGGATTTAACTTGTACGTCATCGCTACTCTTCCCATTCAATCACCTCAGGGTCCGACAAATCCACAATTGGGACAAGTGTATAAAACACCTTGATTTCGACAGCGAGGACTTCTTCCAATAGGTTCTGTACACCCAGGGCAAGGGAAGGATGTTGAACCGGAATCCGCTAATGGTACGCCAGATGATGTGCAATTTGATGCTCGTACGCTCATTTTTATGCCTCTGCGATGCTTTGCGCACACACTACCCTTCTTTATGGTTACGCGAGCAAATACCATCATCTATCGACGAGAATAATCTTTCCTGTACGGCCAGTGCTGACAACAAGATGTCCATTTCTCTTCTTGCACCATCCTGACTGAATCCGAATAATGTCCCCCACACGAAATGAATCAATTTGTTCATTCCACAATACAATGCCAACTAAGCCGGTGTGGTCTCGAGCACATCCAGCAGCGACAGGTCCAGTATAGGATGATGAAACAACCATTCGAGTTGGATAGATTCTCAATAGAACCAATTCAAGATTTCGAATTCGTTGATTTGCTTCAAGATCATTGACTGTGATTTGATTCGTTGTACTCAATTTTTGTTCAGTGTGCTTCATAACCATTGCAAAAACCGTGAACGGTAATAAGGGTTTAATCTGTTTTTTTCTTCCTTACACGCATGGAAGTTTTTACAGGTTGAATCACTTCAACATCTGGATTCAATAAATCGTTCATCTTGTTGTGAAACCGTTCAGTCATCGACTTACCAGGTGATTTCCAAGGTGTGTGATGTTTGCAAATTAAATAGACCTCAGAGGATGAATTTCTTGAGGCTTCAGGCGAATATCGTCGTACGGACGCAAAATGTTTCTCTATTTCAGAAATGAGTTCATCGACACCAGTACCTTGAAATAATTTTGTTACGAAACATCCACCCTTGCCAAGATGAGGTATTGCAAAGTCAAACACCATAGCCACAAGTTCAAGGGCAACGGCTTGGTCAATATCCCAGTTACCTGTGATGTCTGGTGAGATGTCTGAGAGAATTGCATTGAACTTTCGTTCGCCTAAATGTTCTAAGATTTGACGTTGTATTGTTTCATGACGAATATCGCCGGTTAGAAATCTGGCACCTTCAAGACCTTGTGTGGCTTGTAAATCCACACCGACGACATCGCCAGAAGAACCTATCATTTCCAACGCAACTTGTGACCATCCACCAGGATGGCAGCCAACATCAAAGACGACATCACCTGTTCTCAGTATTGTGTGTCGCTCTTGAATCTGTTTGAGCTTAAATGCTGAGCGTGCTCTGTACCCGCTTGACTTGGCTTGTCTCCGCCACG
Source organism: Candidatus Poseidoniales archaeon (assembly GCA_038146705.1). Classification (GTDB taxonomy): domain Archaea; phylum Thermoplasmatota; class Poseidoniia; order Poseidoniales; family Poseidoniaceae; genus Poseidonia. The sequence continues at coordinate 40,874 of JAYQSB010000016.1, read as the reverse complement.
AATCACGTTTGTGATTTTCAACCCAATGGTCTGCCATGGCAATCATTGCGAAGGTAAAGGATAGAGTTCAAGAATCCTTTCCTGCTGGCATCGATAAATCATGTGTTCTCATGGGTGAAGTAAAATGTCAAAGAATGTCTTTCTTTTGATCATCTCTATCGCATGTTTGCTTGCAGTACATCCTACTCATGGTATCGTCATCGATACATCTGAGTCGTTCGATGAGCCAATATCAACAGGTGTTGGTGGAAGAAGTCTAGTGGTTGAAGAACTCACTGCGACATGGTGTCCGTCTTGTGCAGAAATCGATCCCTTTTTGGTTCAAGTTGCAGATGGTCATGGCTCCCGAATTGTTATGCTCGCCTTGCACCCTACTGATGGAGAGGATGCGTTTCAGCCTGAAGCAAGCCAACATCGAATCGACAGAAGGGTGATTACTCATCCAGCATTGGCATCAACACCAACATTCATTGTAGAAGGTGGTGATTTACGGGTTGGTTACGATGCTTGGGGTGATGTTCAAAGTGACATTTTAGAAAAAGAACTCCAGAGGGCATCAACAAGCCAATTGGCCTTTAAAGTTGTTCGTGATGGTGAACAACTTATCGCATCAGTGAGTGATGTTTCGCTGTCAAGACAAGATGGGCAACTCACCTTTCTTCTTCTTGAACATGAAAAGGAAGTTCCAGACTCAGCAATGAACCCAGGAGATGCTACAAGAGACCGTGTGGTTGTTGGTACAGCAGAATGTGACCTCTCAACCTCGGATATCAACGTGTCAATTGGTCTCAATGCCTCTTCAGAAGGTCCATGCACCTCCTCATTTTCAATCGCCTTCGAACCTACAAAGAGTTGGAGCATCGTTCTTTTGCACGAACCTACGATAGAAGAATTGCAATCAGGTGCTGAAGGGTCATCCTATGGATCAATCGAAATGAGTTTTAGAGACCGAGCAGCAGATTCGACCAATCAATCGCCGATCATCATCACGCTCTTTCTATTGATAGGGGCTTCGCTCATCTTGCCTGGATTTTTCCGGAATTCGTTTCAAAGCGGAAAAAATATAGAAGAAAATGTCAAATCATGACTCATATCGACTGAAAATTGATAAAGGAGCATGACAATGTAATATCATGAACAACACATGGGAAGACATCACTTGGGAGACAACAGAACCAAAAGAATGGCTTGTGGAGTACCTTGCTCGCTCAGGAGCAGAGGTCACTCATCACATAACGGCATTATTTGGGACCTCTGCTGAAAATATCCAGTCACTTCTCATGAGTGAATTGCGAAGAGCATATGTCGGTGCAGGTGAAATCGAGGTGACCATCATTCGAATGGAAGAGGTCGATCCTGATGCAGAACCCTTGGTGTTCTCAGGTACTTTCACACCTTAATCTCGTGGTTTAAAATCAATAAACACTTCATCATCGTCTTTGAGAATATAGTCATTAAATTCATCATTTACCTCTCCATTGACAATCATGACGAGTTCATGGGTTTCATTGACACGGTAATTATCAAAGCCCGTTTCATCGAAATGTTTGCCCCAAACGTCAAAAAAGGCTTCGATTGGAACATCAGTAGCTTGTTTTAGTTCAATGTGTATGACATTGTTTTCAGAATGTGTGTGCAGTTGTCGCATTGGGCATTCTCCGTCCGGTCGACCAACGTCGTCAGGAATAGGAACAAATTCGCCATTTACACGAATAATGACTGCTGCATGATAGTGAATCATATCTGCAGTATGGCCACCTAGGCATTCTTTTGCGATAGGGTGTTTCTTATCTGCTGTTGAGTACATTGAATCTTCATCAGTTGTGTCGAGCAGGTCCATGGGGCTGAAACCAGAAACACCCAATAATGCAACTATTCCCACAGCCATTATACCAAGCCAAAATTGTTGTTCAGAAACCATTTTCTCCACTCACTTCAGTTTTTTCCAAGCATCTGATTTGTATGCTTTTTCAATTTCGTTGAATCCAAAAAAGGCAGCTATGTTGGCTACGTGAGCAGTCGTACAATACTGACAAATTTTCCCCATTTTGAATTCGTAGTAGACCAGAAGTGCTATGACAAAGAATCCACCAATGGTCATGAGTTTACCAACTTGAATGTGCTTTTCAACAAATTCGGCATGTGGCTCATTAGCTAGCGTCCGAACAAGGTAAAGAAGAACTGTGAAGGCAAGAAAACCAAGCAAACCCCATGGGATATCTGTAAAGGGGACCGTGTTGTACCTCATATCACCAATGACGCTGTCGCAATCAAAGACATTCTGGGCTGAACAATATGAACCTCCTTCTGAAATTTTATTGCTAATCCACAACGTATGTGCTGAAACGGCAAATCCTGCTAAGACAATCAATGTCTGTCCGAGAAAAATTTTCCTTGTATCATTTTCCAATGATGGATATTTCTTCACTAAAGCATCAATTGGTAATTTTTCACGCAGTGGACTAATCAATAGAATGCCAAGCAAAAGAGGAATGATGTAGAGCATCAAAATGAGATTGGCGTTCAAACTTATGCCTCCGGGATGAGCCCATTCACGGCGTCAAAGATGTCACTGTTTCCAGCTTCAACCGATGACCAAGCCACTATGCCATCTGGTTTGATGATGAAATACGTAGGCGTTCCAGGAATGTCCCAATCCTTCGTGCTCTCTCCATCGAGGTCATCGAAGAATGGAAAGTTGTACGGATTGCCATCTCTCTCGCTACAAAGTGCTCTGTCAGCGTTGCATTTGAACGTACCATCACCGTCGTTTTTGTCTCGAAATGCTTTGATCTCATCTCTTGAACCGTCGTGGTTCGGTATGTTCAATTCGACAACAACTGCTAGCATTTGAACCGGAGCTCGATTCCACTGCGTAGAACTTACTGCATTTTGCAAATCACTGACTTTGGCTGTATCTCTCCAACAAGCACTGCAATCGGTGTCCAAAAATTCGATGATGTACCAGGTGGCATTTGTATCACTCTCAGTCCAATTCGTGTCAAATTGGTCGTGTAAATTGTAATCGACCCATCCGTTGCCGTTGTAGATTTTACCTTCAAGAAGCGGGACCCTCTCACCTACGCCTACTCCTGTAGCAATTGGGTTTGTCGTAAAAGCAATGACGATAAGGACAAGAACGAATAGACTTGTAATTTTGATAAGGGTATCAGTACGTGCATTTGCGTTTTCGTCGTTCATATAATCACTTCAAGTTCTGAATTATTGATTGGGCTGTGTGCCGAATGGCTTCCTCGCTATTCATGCGGACATCGAATCCTGTTTCTAACATTTTGTTCACTGATAACATGGCACGGGGGATATCTCCAGCCCATCCTCTGTCGCCCCCAGTGTACTTTATTTCGGCCCCTGTCGTGCCGCATTCTTCAATGACAATGCGTGCGATATCGCGAACAGATATAGTATCATGAGAGCCTAAATTAAACACATTAAGAGGTTCGTCATTGGTCGACATGATGTGTAAAATAGCATCAACGCAATCCCCGACATCCATATAGGATTTCTCCTGTAAGCCATTTCCGAGAACCTCAAGTTCGTTTGGGTTGTTTTGCAATTTGTGGACAAAGTCGTAGGTGACGCCGTGTGTTGCTCTTGAACCAACAATATTAGCGAATCTAAAGATATAACCTTGTAATCCAAATGTGCCAACCCAACTACTCACGAGACCCTCTCCTGCAAGTTTACTCGCTCCGTAAAGCGAAATCGGCATACAGGGTCCGTAATGTTCTGGTGTTGGCATAGGGGCATTCTCGCCGTAGACCACAGAACTGGAGGCGAAGGCAATGATCTTCACGCCCTCTAATCTCATTGCTTCGAGGAGATTGTAGGTGGCAATCGTTCCTTGTTTAAGGTCGGTATCTGTTATTTGGGTGCCTAGGCGAATGTCGGGATTTGCTGCAAGATGAAAAACACATTCGATGTCTCTCATGGCTAGGGAAACATCATCGAGGGAGCAAACATCTCCTTGAACAAACTCAAATTGGTCGCTTGATTGATGATGTTCGAGAAATGCGATGTCTCCACTGCTAAGGTTATCAATTACCCTAACAACATCTCCACGTTGAATGAGCCTGTCGATAAGATGTGAACCTATGAAGCCCGCACCACCTGTGACGAGTACTCGCATGATGTGTGGAACGAATCCATCCGTATAAGTGAAACGCTTTTTTTGTGCTCAAGAATCTTTGATAACCTTTGACGATATTTGGTATGGAGTGGGGCAAGTCCCCAAGGTGATACAATGGTAAAACAAAAAGAACAAACAGAACAAACAACGACAGAAGAACAAACGTTGCTCGTCGGATACGTCCGAAGAAGCAATGCAGGCGGTGCGATAAAAGTGTCCATCAACGCCTCTGCATTTGAGCAATGTTCAACATATGTGACAGCAGATGGGGAATCCTATGTTCCTCTTGTCATTTCGATTGGTGCGTTAGAACGAGTTCTTTCTGGTGAAAGAGCAGTGACCACCATCAGCCAATTTCAAGACTGAGTCGCTAGGTTAATTCCTTTGTTTCCTTCTTATTCTGCAATCGCAGTCGTCGCACATCATTCTTCCTCGGCCGTTTGATGTGCCCCTTTCTTTAAATCAATCAAATTCACTCTTCTCAAGTCACTATTTCTATATAGAAGCAGTTTGCGAGTATTATATAGTGAGCAGCATGGATGCAGGTGCCACTTCCTTGAAAATCGTAGCAGGTATGCCGATGTTCAATGAAGAAGAGACCATCGGGTCGGTTATTGTCAGTACATTACGACATGTTGACATGGTTGTTTGCATCGATGATGGTTCCTCAGACTCAAGTGCGAGTATTGCTGAGGCTTGTGGTGCTCAGGTGATTCAACACCGTTCAAATCGTGGGTACGGTGCAACGATGAAAACATTATTTCGCCATGCCCTTGAACTCGATGCAGATATCCTTGTAATCCTCGATTCTGATGGGCAGCATAATCCTAATGATATCCCTTCAGTTATTGATCCAATCCTATCGGGTCAAGCAGATTTCACAATAGGTTCTCGGTTTGTCGATGGTGGAGGTGGCGTTGACATGCCAGCATATCGAAAACTTGGCATCAAAGTGATTACTGCAGCTTCGAATCTTTCGAGCGACCTCAATATTAGCGATACACAATCGGGATTCCGTGCATTTTCAAAGGCAGCATTGCAAAAACTACGATTTGATGCAGAGGGCATGGAATTATCCTTGGAAATTCTTGAAGATGCAAACGAGAAACACCTCCGTGTCAAGGAAGTTCCTACAATCATTCGATATGATGTCCCTAAAGGCTCTAATTTTACTGCGTTATCCCATGGATTTACAGTGCTGACATGGGCATTATTGTCGCTTTCTCAAAAGAAACCAATTCTAGTTCTTGGCATTCCCGGACTTGGTCTTTTAGCAACAGGTGCGGCTATGGGGATGAATGCAGCACAAGACTTCACAACACAAATTGATGTTTTGATTGGTAATGGGATATCTGCAATTTGGATTGGCGTTCTTGGGCTTGCCCTCATGGCAACTGGAATTGTGTTACAAACCGCTCAAAATTTCCTTCGGCATCTCATCGTTGAAGAATTTGGATTGGATTGAAGAATTTCGACGAAGATAGTGGAATTCTTCTTGAAGCCGGAATTGTTGGCAATACTATGACAAGGGACCAGTCAACTTCAACTGGCTCATTGTCACAACAAATCTCCGATGTGAGAGAAAAAGTAGGCGATGCCATTGAACAACGTCTAAGTCGAGTGTACACCACAACTTTACAATCGCCAGGCACTGTATTGATTCTCCTTGTAATATTAACAGCATTTTTCGCACAACAAGGAGCATCGTTTCAAGACCAAATTGAAGACGATGTTGAAATTTTTCTCCCTGATGATGCTATATCGACAGAATTGTTGCTCGAAGTTCGGACTGAATGGTCTACTGATATCGCAGTCATTTATATCCAAACCCCAAATGCATTCGATACAACCTCCACAGTGAATATCACCTCGGAACAAATCTTGAACGAAATTTCGTGGGTTGAGGGCGACGATAGAAATATTGAGGGGGATTCAACTGGAAGAGGAATCGATTACGACAAAGACGACCGAGGAAAAAACGACGGTGTTCTTTGGATTCTTTCTGGAACACAAGTCATTAAGGAGATCAATTCAGCCGATGGACGATTCAATCAATCCATGTGTACCCATGGATTGAACACAAGAATTCCTGTTCAATTCGATTGTTCTTTGCTACCTGAAGGAGGAGCCTATGCAATTCCTGACCAACAACGAATAGACCAGATTATTGAGGAGTCAAACGGTGGCTTTGATGTTTTCTTCAAGGACACAAACGATATGGATTTCACCAAGGACACCGATGGTGATGGGAATTACACTAATGATATGGATGGTGATGGAATTTGGGATACGACTGCGATTGTTGTAGGAATGCACCACAACCCGAGTGTTACCGGTGATTATGCAGATTTTTCGGAGTTGCTGAATCATTTCCAAGACGTAATTGACGCTAAACCTGGCCAATACAGAAATACTGAAATGACAGTTACTGGATTACCAAAAGTCCTCGAGGATATATCCGATGAAATTTACGAGGATTTGATGATGATTTTGCCATATTCGATTCTCTTTACCATCGCAGTGATCACGGCACTGCATCGCTCCTGGAAAGTCGTTGTCATCACTGGGACGCCTATTTTGATGGCAATAGCGTTGACCTTTGGGGTTTCAGTGATCGTTGACATCACTCTCACGCCGATGATTATTGCAACATTTCCTATTCTCATTGGCCTTGGTGTTGATTATGCACTTCATATGGTCAATCGTATTGAAGAGGTTCGTCGTAAAGAAATTACCAAAGCAAATGAAAGCAATGAACGACGTCGGCGAAAGGGCGAAGAGGAACTTGAAGTTCCTGACCTTTGGGACTTGGATTTCTACAGAAGTTGTGTTATCGAAATGACAAAATCCACTGGTGTGGCAGTGTTTTTATCAGCCATGACGACGATCATTGGCTTTACTGTGCTCATTTTACCAATGATTGTTCCAATTTCACCGATTCGGTCTGTGGGTGCAACACTTGTCATTGGAATCGCAGCGACGCTCATATTTAGCGTGCTTCTTGTACCAACATTGGCTTGGATGTTACGCTTCAATAAACGGAGTAATCCTCCGATGTGGAAAAACATCGGGAAGCTTCCAATTAAGGGATTTATTGTCATCGTCTTGGTCTCGGGCTTCGTCACCATGTATGGTGTTATCAATTTAGATGAACTTAATGAACCTATTACAGGTTCATCAGAGGCTCCTGATGGCATAGAATCGCTCAACTCCTTATCAGAATATTCGCGACAATTCGACAGTGGTCAAACCTCACTCTTCATTTTTGACGCCACAGAACGGTCCAATGATAACAACACTGACAACATTCGTGACCTTCCTGTTCTTGATGAAATTGACAGGATTGAATCCTTGGTTGACGCTGTCGATGAAACAGAAACAACGAGTATTATCCTCTTTTTGAAAACCATACCCGCCTCTATCACTCTTGTCGACGGTGTATCTCTCTATGAAGGAAGTTTGTGGGATTTATTGCATGAACCATGTTGGGAAAGTGACGATGTCGTTGAATGTCATGTTTGGTTATCACTTGATGCTACTCCTGGCGGGAGGGAAGCAATTCGCAAGGATATGGTAAGTGTCGTTTTTGACACATTATCGTATGAAGTACGTTCAATGCTTCTTAATGAAGGTGGAACAAAAGCAATCGTTTACGTTGAACAACCATACATGAATCTCAACATTGCGGGTGGTCTCCGCGACCAAATCGATGATGTGCTGCGTCAGGACACGACGCTTGCGGAAACTCAAACTTCATTGCTTACGGGTGGGCTTCCAGTCTCACTGGATATCAACGATGGCATTCATGACTCACAATCAAAAACGACAATCATCACGCTCGTCGTTCTAACAATCATTCTGTGTTTTGTATTTAGGTCAATTCGATTAGGTGTTTACACCATGGTCCCAGTCGCCGTGGTGATTCTATGGCAACCATTGTTGATGCAAAGCGGTGACGTAAATGTCAATATTTTTACTGCGATGATCGGTACAATTGTGTTTGGTATCGGCGTCGACGATTCAATCCACATCATGCACAGAATCCAGGAAGAAGGTGAGACGCCACGAGGTCTTTCGAATTCTATAGAACAAACCGGTCAAACAATTTTTGAAACCTCGATAACAACGATTTCGGGCATCGGGGCTGGATTCCTTGCAGCTTTCCCAGGACTTGAAAATTTCTTCATGATCATGTGTTTACTCATTGCATTTGCATTCCTTACGAGCACATTTCTTCTTCCATCACTTCTCACAATGGAACATGTAATCAAAGCCAAAATCAAAGGAGAGCCGTCTTGGATTGACTTCGGAGAAGATATCGCCCTTGCTTCACAAGTATCAATGAAACCACTCGATGCGGTCTTGGAAGGTGGAGGGAGAAGGGAGTAAGCCCCTTTCTGTTCCCTTTCGGTGACCGCATTCAACTATGCATCCTACCTGTCCCTCGACGTGCAGCGTCAACGGGACGATTTGGACTTGCTCCAGTGGGGTTGCTCGTTTCATCGACAACAAGGCAATCTCTGTCTTTCAACATCATTGTACACACCTTGCATCGTTCGTTTCTGTACCAATACCAGTTCATCTCTGCCCTCTTTCTTCTGAAAGCCACTTGCACTATGGAGAGGGGACTTTCCTCAGAGTCGAACTCTGTCAGCGGTCCTCCTTCTCCCTCCGGCTAGGGATATGCATCGCCTTTTTCAAATGCCCCATCGTGTTCTACATCATTGATACGGGTTATCGCCGGGTGAATATGCTTGTGTCTGGCCACCATAAGCACCATACTGTTGCTGTGATGGTTGTTCTAATGTGGGCAAATTTTTTGCGGCATGTTGGGGAAGTTGCGACATCTGATGTTGAGCAGGTTTTTTCAACCCATAAATGAGAACAACCACCAATCCTGCAATAATAAGACTGATGATGACCAGCAAGGTTGAATTGACTTCATTCAAACTCGAGAGAAGACCATCTGATGATGCAGATTGCACTCGAATTGTTTCTGAGGTCCCAAATGTGTTGTTTGAATTTAAAATATGAATTTCAATCCACATTGTACCCTCTCTGTTTGGTATCCATTCCTGTTGGAAGAGTATTGTTTCGTTGGATTGTGCGGTCATGCTTTGACTCGCAAGACGCGTTCTTGCTCCGTTGCTTTCTACGAGTTCCATCACCAATTGTGCCTCACCACTTGCTTGACCAGTGTTCTTTAGGAATGCTACAATATCAATAACATCACCTTCTTGGATACCTGATGAAGGGGTGAGTTCAACGGATGAAAACTCAAATGCAGCTATTCGTTGTTCAAGAGGCCAAACTCGAAGAGGTGCATCGATGTCATTGAATGATCGCTCAAGGTTGTGGCCCGCTTCATCGTTGCCGCTGATCCAAATACGTAACTCAAGTGACATCGAACGCATACCCACTGTCATGATTGAATCGAGGTCCAAGACTGCCTCGAATGGAATGGATTCTCCAGAATCGATGCCGCCAATCAAATTCATCGGGGCAAGACCTTCAAGCATGGCTTGAGAATTCAATCCCAGTCCTTGTTCATGGATTGCCCAATTAAGTGTAATACTTGATGCGTTAATCTTTGTATCCTCTCGAATTCGAATTTCAAATTTCTTTTCATCCCATTCAGATTCGAGTAACATTCGATTTGGAGATGGTTGATTGACGGCAATAACTTTCGGAGCAGTTTCATCCACAATGATGTAGACGAGTGCTTCATTCACGCCCCTGAAGAGTGCACCAGATGGTGCATCATGGAGTTCGGCAAACAAACCGAATGTACCCGGTTCCAGTGGGGCGAGAAGTTCGGTTTGAAGTGAACTATTCTCTGTGTTGGCAACAAAATCGTTGTTGCCCAATGTGAGTTCGAATTCAAAACTTTCAGAAATTCGTTCGCCAGTTCGATACCAAACGATGTCACTAGAGATGTCGAATACTGTACGTGGTTCAACGAAATATCCTATTTCACTCGATGAAGAATCTGCAAATTTAAATTCAATAGATTCTTTGTCAATTGTTATTTCTCCAGAGAATCGCCATGTTAGCGCCGACAATTCAAATTGGTTCGATTGACCAATTTGGTCATAGAGTGTGATGAGTGGGAGTCGTCGTAGGTTTACATCTGGGTCGTAACCCCATTTCAAATTGAAGGAAATTGAAAACATACCGTCTCGAGCAAAATAATCTTCAGATCCCACGGTAGTGAGGTCACAGGATTCAATTTCCAAATAGTTGTTGAGGGATGTACATTCTTTCGAGGTTGAATTATAGATAATGGTGGATGATTGAACTGCATTTGATGATAAGTCCAATCGTATCTCTTGAATGTCTGAAATGCCTCCACGTTCATACAATGGTATCGATAGTTCATACATTTCTTCTGGGTGAAGCCAAACATCACCTGAGGAGTGATTCCATTTCATCGTGGTGGTCCCAATGCTGGGGGCTTCGTCATTGTTGATTTGAACGAAGAACATTGGTGATTGAAAATTCCCTCCTTCCTGCAACACATGGCCTGCCGAATCGGCTACATCAAGCCAACCGATGAAGAAATCTCCAACACTTGCTTGACGAATGTTGACATTGTATGTGTAGAATCCTGACAAAGCATCAAGAGATAATGGCTGTACGAGTTCATGGGTCGTTGTTTCATCAAATTGCATACGCATATCGTCATTTTCATCATGCTTCCAAGATGTCCACAGATGAATCTTTGAATGTGTGGGTAAATGTGGACGGTCGGCAATCAGGAATTGCAGTTCCACATCTTGTCCAACTTGATGTTGGGAGTACGTGTCTATGTTTGAATACAAAAGCGTTGGTTGAACTGTATCAAATCCGAATGTGAGGTTCCTCGCCATAGGGAAGACAACATCTTGACCTTTGAGTGGAATAACTTCCACATTGAGCTCAACTTGAGTTCGGCCTATGGGGACTGTGTATGGAAGGAGAGCTACACCTTCGTAAAGAATCGATGTCGAACTCACTTCATACCCATCAGCAAAGAATCTGACAAGGGCTTGTCCAGTTCGGGGGAATGCCCTTTCTTCTACACCTTCGAATCCTAAGCGTACTTCCACACTTACTTCTTGTCCTGCTTGGAGGTATGGGTACTCTTGAGATGAGCGAACACCATTGCTCGATAAGATGCTCCACGATTTGACTTCAATGTCATTTTCCACACCGTTTGAATGTCCAAGTCCGAATTGGTGAGTTACGGGAAGCATTGGTCCAGAGCCGGATATGAGGTGGACTCCAAGCGTTGCTGATTGTTCATCGTTCCATCCATCTGGAATCTTGAATTTGTGTTGAATTTCAAGGCGAGATCCGGATGTTAAAGCGACAATTTCGCCCATATTTCCTGCATCATTCCACATGAGTGATTGGCCCTGAGTGCTGCATGAGGAAATTGACATTGCAGTGACAGGCAATTGACCTAAACTGCACCGAATACTACTGGCTTGTAGCAAACCATTCAAATTAAGTTCAACTTGCCAATTTGAATTAATCGCATATGTCAGTGGGTTGTCCATAGTCATTAAGCCCAAGTCAAAGGTTGAACGCGTTCGAATCCACGATGTACTTGGCGTGAGTGTGTTGCTTGCGTTTTCAACAACAAGGCTGACGGGCAAAACGGAGGTTGAACTTTGCACATCATCAAGGACAACAACGACAGCACCCGACTGCGACATTCGAATCGGAAGGCTCACAGTTCGTTGACCGTTCACCACGGGAGAATTCATCAGTTCACTATTTAATCCGAGAACGACTGATGATGTGGAATCGAATGAAAGGGATATCGTTCCGTTGTATGGAGCAAAGAAACCACCAAGTGTTACTGAACCCGGTTCAAGTGAAGAACCGATTCTGAATTCGATAAGCGTCATTTCTAATCCTGGGATGCCGTGTGTATTTTGAGCGTTGGAGAGTGCAGTGTTTAGATTTGCTCGTTCCGACGGCGTCAAGGTGATTTCGTGAAGGAATTGGATGTTGGGAAGTGAGCGACTCATCACATCTGTTCCGTCTACGGACAAGGCAAGATAAGGTGATTTCATTTCTTGGAGTGGTGAACTCAAAAAGAAGGATAATGCATCAACTCCCTTCTTCGGCGCAGCAACATAAAAATTAGCAGAAGAGGAAACAGTGTACTGCTGTTCTTTCCACATCGAGCCATCTTCAAGTCTATCTTGCATACCCAATCGGCCTATGTGTGCCTGGTCCATACTCCATTCAGGAGCCCCATCGAGCCCGACATCAATGCGAAGCCCATCAGGCGTCGATGTTCGAACCAACTCGACATCAAAGGTGTTGAGGGTCCACGATGTTTGTGCTGCGGGAATGGAGGTCATGCGAAATTGAACCATGTAAGCAGGAACAGATAGAGTGTATGTTCCTTCTTCAGGCAAATCAAGCCATGTTTCTCCTGAGTCAATTGAAAATTGAAGAACACCGTCGCCGATAATATCGTTCATTGTTTTGAATTTGGAGAACCCACTTCGGACCTTGAATTCTGGGGAAAGCGTTGTCCCCGTGCCTGATATCGTGCCACTCGTGCTCCAAGAAGAGCCATTCAAGTTCCAACCAACTTCTGTAGGATCGTTGTCAAACGTAAATGCGATATGGCCATTAAAGGAGATGCTACGGATGATCGGAGCAACAGAACCTCCATTCGTTGAAATATGAATCTTAAGTCGAATTTCAGGATGTTTGTTCCAGTCAATGACACCTAAATCTGTTGTCAATGTGTCCATATTCTCAAATCCGGGAATGATAGCACCGGTGGACGCATCGATGAGCGACCATTCAAACAGACTTCCTGATGATAGTGAGGCATCAATGTGCATGAGGCCAAATTCTCGTAATTCGCCTCGCCCGTCGAGCAGAGGGCTAATGACCTGAGAGGTCCAGTTTCCTTCTCCGCCAGATATTCCTCCTGTCGGCTCAATTTGCACATCATCAACGTTCCACCCGGTATAGGTCACACTTCCGTCTGTGGTGCCCATGACGAATCGGACTTGGAAATTTGCATTACCTCCTATGTAATTTGAAATATCGTGTGTCATTTGTGACCAAGATGAAGGGTTTGTTGTTCCGCTCGTATGTGACCAAATTGTTGACCACGAGCCACCGGAATTCGTGACTTGCACATAGGCATGATCAAACGATGCAGACTCGATGCCTAACCGCTTCCAATATTTCAGAGACCAAGTGCCGCTGCAGCCAGAACAGTCAAACGTTGGAGATGTTGCATAATTTTGACCCATGTAATTTGGATAATTTCCATTGTATGTGTAGAGTGCATTGCTTCCTGAATGAACACCATTCACCTGGCCTATGGTTGTGTCATACCCGACAGACCACGCAGAACCTAACGTCCATCCATGTGCTGTTGACTCAAAGTCCCACATGATTCCTTTTGGGAGCAGTGTTAGTTCTGTTGAATTGACGTTCATACCATCGTAGACTGAATTTGATTTCCAATGATTCGAATTCGTCCAAATGTTAGCAGTTGAGCTAGGGATCGTCGAAGGATTGAATGTGAGGTCGAGGTTTCGAATTGAACTACCATTTGACACATCAAAATCAATTCGTTCATTTGCACCATCTGGCCATGAACCTATTGCAATTGTCGTTGATTGGCCAATATTGGTTGCTTCTTGTTGGTTGGTGCTGTCCTTGAGAAATGAGGTGTTTCCTTGGCCGATAACACCTGCTAGAACAGAAAGAAAATACAACATTACGAGGAGGCCGGCGGCCTGTTTCTTGGTGAAAGGCCCCCCCATGAATTCGATATGAACCACGAATGGTCTAAAATGTTCGGGGGTTAAAATTCAGAGACAAAGAGCGGGATGTTCAATAATGACGAATCATTCCAACAGATATGGACGTTGAAATGTTGAAGAAAGAAGCTGGTATTGCTGCCTGTGATTATGTGAAGTCCGGAATGAACGTCGGGCTTGGAACGGGTTCAACGGTGAAATACACAATACTCGAACTAGGTAGGAGAATTCAAGACGAAGGCTTGGAAATCGTTGGTGTGCCTACCTCAGTTCAAACTGAGGAATTAGCAAAACAAGTTGGCATTCCACTTGTTGAACTCGACGACATTTCTCATTTGGACGTGGTCATTGATGGTGCGGATGAATACGATGAACATTTTCAACTGATCAAAGGTGGCGGGGCAGCGTTGCTACGAGAAAAAATAGTAGCTCAAGCGTCCAGAGCAATGGTTGTTGTAGCTGATGATAGAAAACGCGTCAATGTACTCGGTGCATTTCCATTACCAATTGAAGTGACTCCATTTTGCCACGAAACAACGCGTAAAAATATCGCTGAGGTCTTGAATACTGAGGTAGTATTGAGAATGGAGGGAGATTCCCCATTAACGACAGATAATGGCAATTTCATTGTGGATGCACATTGTGGGCCAACAATTGAACGACCACGTGAAGTCGAGCAAAGATTATTGCAACTCGCAGGGGTCGTGCAAGTTGGCATTTTTTCTGACATGTGTGATGTGGTCGTTCTAGCAACACCCGCAGGCGTGGAAATTGTTCAAAATCCGAGTGGAAGACTCTGAACTACATCGCGACCTCTCAAGAATTAAATACGGGGTGAGGGAGCGGACGATGGGCCTGTAGCTTAGTCAGGTAGAGCGACGGACTCTTAATCCGTCGGTCGCGGGTTCGAACCCCGTCAGGCCCGCTCCATTTCTTTTGCCTCATCATCAATAATGGCAATGAGTTCATCACGAGATATCGTGCCGAATTGTGTTGAATCTAGAACACCTTCAACATCTTGATTGTCCGCAGTGAGGAAATAATGCGTGCCATCGATTTCTTTGACTCTTCGAATCATTTGCTGTTCATTGTTCTCTGGATTGAGGCAAACAACGAGGTCACCTACTTCTATTTCATCGACAGCATCGAGCAAATGTGCTATGACGACATCACCTGTGCTATATTTAGGCGACATGCTTTGGTCATCAATGAGAATTTCAATAAATTCAGGTGCAACATTTATGCTTACATTTGCATTAATTCTTGCAAGAATGAGGTCACGTCCTACCGGACCGAAGTTGTGCGAATCTTCGGACCCCATCGGGTCAGGTTGATCTCCTTCAACAAAGTACAATAATCCATCAAATGATTTGATTCGTTTAACGATGTGTGTTTCCGGTTTAAACGGATGAAGGAGAACAACAATGTCACCAACCCTTACATCATCAAATTCATTGAGAATGTCCGCTGATACTGTTTGTCCATCGGTCAGCGTGGGATACATGCTGTCGCCCAATATGGTGACATTGAGTATACCAGTCATGTATATCAGGACGCTCGAATCCAAGGTACTTCTCTACCCTTGACAGACCAAAAGAGGTTGTGAATCTCTTCGATTGCATCCATGAGTTCCTGAGCGTGAGTTGCTGAGACTTCGACTTTGCACGCAGAGCACAATTTGGCTGCGTTCCAAAATGTTGTGTGCAGGTTAGGGTGGCTTTCAAGATGTTGTGGCTTGAAGAAGTCCGTCCACAAAACGAGAAGTTCATCTTTACACTTTTGAGCTTCTTCCTCTTTGATAGCCGCATATCTTGACATTGTGTTTAAGTAAGCAGCTACTTGTTCATTGTTTCCTGAGCCTATTGGGTTCTCTAATGCAAGCATTTTTTTGGTCATTGATTGTACCGCTTCTCCTGCTATTCGTGCGCTTGCAGGGTCGTACACGCCACAAGGTCCATCGCAATGTGCTTCTGCAAATATGTGATTTTCTTCCATGATTGTGCGAGAATAGTGAGGCATATGAACCTATGCAGCGGGATTTCTATATCACAGTGGTTCCATCATTGCCTCGTAGAGCACTCAACGCAAAACCAGGCTCACATAAAACAACCTTCATGTTCGCCGAAGAGCGTTTGGCGTGCACAAGACTCTTGACTTTTGGTGCCATTGAACCAGGCGGAAATTCACCTTCTTCAAGCATTGATTGTAATTGATTGATGCTAAGTGATGAATGAAATGTTTCATTCTCGTTACCGAAATTTGTTGCAATTCCTTTTGCAGCCGTGGTGATAACAAACGCATCAGCATCGAGTGATAAGGCCAGTAGCGATGAACAATGATCTTTGTCAATGACTGCAGGAATGCCAATGAAATTATTTTTCTCTCGTATTGTTGGAATCCCTCCTCCACCGCAGCAAATTGTAACTGCATGGAGGTCGGATATGTGTCGAATGGCATCTAAATCAAGGATTTCTTTCGGCTGTGGACTCGCTACAACCCTTCTTGGTCCGTGAATTGTTTCAGCGATATCCCAGTCTACATTCATAACGATGTCTGAAGTCAAAATTGGTCCAATAGGTTTGGTTGGGGTTGAAAATGCAATGTCGTCAATATCGACAAGTACACGAGTTGGCACCACAACAATTCGTTCTGGTCGATTCCGAAGAGCGAAGATTGAACTCATAGATTGCATGAGTTGGTATCCAATCATCGATTGGGTGGCTGCCACCCATTCATCCAATTCATGAAAGCTATCTTTGTCAAGCGAAAGAAGATGCCCTACTTGTGGGCCGTTTCCGTGTGTCATAATAACGTGCCAACCTGACTCAAGAAGGTCGACGATATCACTGATGACCCTAGCCAATACTTCCGATTCGGTTTCTTTTGACGATGACGTCGGTGATGATAGAGCATTACCACCTAAGGCGTAAACAACTGTTTTGACCACGTATTTCAATCTCCTTCAAGCCTTTTGAGACTTCCTCCTGTAGACATCATTTCGCCTTCGTTCTGTATGCTTTAAGGAAGATTTCACATAGGGGTGTGTTTTGGAAAAGTCGGCGAGAGAATGAAAGACGTTTGGATATCAGATGTTCAATCAGGAAAGTTTGATGGTCAATCCATTGAACTCAAAGGATGGATTAAGCGTTCTCGAGGCTCAAATAAAATTCATTTCATTGTCTTGCGAGATTCAACCGGTACGATACAATGTGTCGGTAAAAGAGATGTTTTGGGCGATGAAAGTTTCGACGCATTCAAGGCTGCTCTCATCGAATCGAGTGTTATTCTTCATGGCCATGTGAATGTGGATGAACGAGCAGATGGTGGACATGAAATCAGTATTTCATCAATTTCAGTAGTTGGAGCAGTTGACGCAGAGCGACCGTTTCCCATCACCGAAAGTGCGATGACATCAGCAGATGGTGGGGAAACTGAATTTCTTCTCGACAACCGCCACCTCTACCTACGAACTTCTCGTATGACACAGATGCTCAAAGTCCGAAGCAGTGTATTTGGAGCCATCCACTCATTCTTCCGTGATCGTGATTTTACAGAGTACCAAGCTCCAAACTTCGTTGCCGGGGCAGTTGAAGGTGGATCGACATTGTTCGAAGTTCCATATTTTGGTCGAAAAGCATATCTGACACAATCTTGGCAATTGTACGCAGAAGCAGCAATGCCTGCACTTGAGCGTCTGTACACTATCGCGCCATCGTTCCGAGCTGAAAAGTCCAGAACTCGACGCCACCTCACAGAATTTTGGCATGCTGAAATGGAGGTTGCTTGGGCTGACAATGCTGAAATTATGGGGTACGGTGAAGGTTTAGTTCGCCATATTAGTGCCACATTGCTTGAAGAAAGAACTGAGGAATTGAAATCTTTTGACCGAGATCTTTCACTCCTTGAGAGGTACGCAGATAGCCCTTATCCAAGAATGAGGTACGACGAGGCTGTCGAAACACTTCAAGGCAAAGGAATCGAAATAGAATGGGGTCAAGACCTCGATTATTCAAAGGAGAAAGTTTTGACTCAAGATTTTGATGTCCCACATTTCTTGACCCATTATCCAAAAGTTGCAAAGCCATTTTATCACAGAGTTGACCCTGATGATGGCAAGTATGTCCTTTGCCACGATTTGTTGGCACCTGAAGGCTACGGTGAAATTATTGGAGGGGGTGAACGTACCTGGACGGAAGAAGAAATCTTACAGCGTATCGACGAAGAAGGCGTTGCAAGAGAACCCAACCAATTCTACATCGATATTCGTTCCTACGGTGGCGTGCCACACGGTGGTTTCGGACTTGGCGTTGACCGTGTGTGCAGTTGGCTCTCAGGTGCAGAACACATTCGAGAAGTGATCCCCTTCCCGCGCGACTCTCGCAGAGTGACGCCCTGACCAAACAATTCCCACCCCCGCCCTCAGAGCATGATGCTCCTATGAATTGTCTTCAATTGTTCATTTTCCGTATTTCATTCGATTGAAATACTCCATGAAATGACCCATGTGTCGTTGGTATGTACGCCTGAATGATCTTGGAACAATAAGGCTCCATTTACCTGCTTCAAGTTCGTATTGTGGTTGTTTGAGAAGTTGTTTCATGAGCCAGAGGTTTTTTGATTCAATGGCTTCTTGATTCGGGCAACATGGTTTGGGTTGTTCCGGTACTTCTCTCTCCTTTTTTACTGGGTTTCTATATTTGTTGTTATGCTTGTTTTTGTGGTGTTTCAGTGCTTTTTTCATCTCCTAACCTCTAGACTTTCGTTTTGTCCTAAGACAAATTTTCCAAGTACTCTGGAGGTATGCTACTCAAACACAATACTATTTGGCGTCGAGACTATATTAATGTTTAATGGGTATGCCATTTACAAATGTTGATGTGGGTTGTTCTTGTGGGCAAGATGTTAGCCTATGTGGACGAGGACATTTGTCGACAACGTTCCAAATGACCCTGTTCTCGATGCACATCCTCGTCAAGTTTCAAATTCATGTCTCTCTTTTGTTGAACCAACAAAAATGCCCTCGCCCAAGATTCTTCTATGGAACAAAACATTAGCAGAACAACTTTCTCTGCAAAAAGATGCTAATGTTTGGTCTGGAAATATGTTGCTCGATGGAATGAAGCCATTCGCTCATTGTTATGGAGGGCATCAATTTGGTAACTGGGCTGGTCAACTTGGAGATGGTCGTGCTATTACATTAGGAACGATGTTGGTGGAGAACAAACCAACCGAAATTCAGCTCAAAGGTTCGGGCATCACGCCGTACTCTCGTCGTGGTGATGGTCGGGCAGTGCTCCGTTCATCCCTTCGTGAATATTTGTGTAGTGAGGCGATGTACCATCTCAACATACCGACATCAAGAGCACTGAGTCTTGTTTCAACGGGTGAAGATGTCATTCGGGACATCTTGTATGATGGCCACCCAGAAGAAGAACCGGGGGCAATCGTGACCCGAGTTGCAGAAAGTTTTCTTCGATTCGGCTCGTTTGAAATTCATGCATCGAGAAACGATGATCAAACTATGGTGAAATTACTCACCTATGTCCTTACTGAGCATTTTGGAAAAGAAGTTTATTCTATCGAGGGGTGTATTGAATGGTTAGAAGATGTCGGAAAACGAACGGCCTTCCTCGTCTCTGAGTGGATGAGGGTTGGATTTGTCCATGGCGTCATGAACACTGACAACATGTCAATCCACTCCGTGACAATTGATTACGGTCCGTATGGATGGGTCGAGCCATACCAACTCGACTGGACACCGAACACCACCGATAAATATTCGAGGAGGTACACATATGGGAATCAGCCCATGATCGCAATGTGGAATTATGCTCGTTTGCTCGATGCAATTTTACCTTGTTTGGAATTGCAGCACAAGAAGAAAGAATTCCTCGAACATTTCCAACGGTCTTTTCATGAAGCCCACCATCGTATGTGGTGCAATAAACTAGGATTTACTGATGTTGACGAAAAAAGCATTCCCATCATTGAGGCATGCCAAGAACTTCTTCAAGAATCAGCAGTCGATATGACGATGTTTTTCAGAGAATTATCACATTTAGAACGACCTTCTATAGAATTTCTTGGCAAGGTTGAGTACGAAGAAATACAATCGGTAGAACGTTGGCAAAAATGGCTTGATGATTGGTTCGAAGCTACAAATACTATGCCAAACAGAGAATTAATGTTAGCATCAAATCCAAAATATGTATTGCGGAATTGGCTTGCGTACAATGCCATTGAGATGGCGGAAAAAGGAGATCTGACCCTGGCAAATGAGTTGTATGCTTGCTTGCAACATCCGTATGATGAACAAAAGGAATTTGAGAAGTTCTATCAAAAACGACCTGAATGGGCAGAGCACAAACCAGGATGCTCGATGCTCTCTTGTTCAAGTTGAGTTTTGCCTCATCTATTCTGATGGCATCATACATAACACTATCAATGGCCGGATATGGAGGAATACCATGTCCTTTCGGGTATGCATCAACTGTTTCAGCATTCGAGTGTATCCATACATGGGCTTCATGGTAGGCCAACGCTACCAATGCCAAGATTGCCTTGAGTTGATGGTTTTGCCATTAGAATTTGATTCTCAAGATGATTATTCTTCATTCATGGAACAACAGCATCTGCAAAAGGGGAATGCTACGGAAGATGAGTGATTTACGGAAGCATATATTGAAACACTCAAAAACCAATCTGATGAGGCTTAACTATGCCGGACGACCAATCTCGTTCAACAGAAGAGCACGATATGCTTCGGTCGATGATTCGTGATTGGACTCAAGAATTCGTTGAACCACAAGCACATGAGTTTGATAAAAATGAAAAATTCAATATTGATTTACTAAAGGAAATGGGCGAATTAGGTTTGCTCGGCATTAGTGCACAAGAAGAATACGGTGGGTCAAATCTCGATGCTTTAGCTTGTGTAATTGTGCACGAGGAATTGTCCTATAGTGACCCTGGCTTTGCACTTGCTTATCTTGCACACTCGATGCTCTTTGTCAACAACTTTGCTCACAATGCGAACGAAGAACAAAAAACTCGTGTCCTTCCAAAAGTATGCTCTGGAGAATGGATTGGCGCGATGGCGATGTCCGAACCTGACGCTGGTACAGATGTGCTCGGTCTATCGACAACTGCAGTAAAACAAGACGATGGAACATATGTGCTGAATGGAAGGAAAATGTGGATCACCAACGGATGTCTCGATGATGATGGCACTCCTGCCGATGTTGTTCTTGTGTATGCCAAAACAGGAGAGGATGAAGCAGGTCGCATCCAAATATCCACATTCCTCATTGAAGCGGGCATGGTTGGATATTCTGTCGGCCAAAAAATCATGGATAAAACAGGAATGAGAGCATCAAATACTGCAGAATTGGTGTTTGATAATTGCATCGTGCCTGCTGCAAACCTCATCGGAGAAGAGGGGCAATCGATGGTTCATATGATGGGAAATTTAGAACTTGAGCGGTTGACATTGGCAGCCATGTCGTTGGGTATTGCACGTCGATGTCTCCATGAAATGAACAAATATGCAACTGAACGAACAGCGTTTGGCCAATCAATTCGTGACTTTGGTCAAATTCAAAGATACATCGGGGATTCATGGGCGAAATATCGTGCTATGCGTGCATACATCTATGACACTGCAAATTGTTATACAATTGGTTCTTCAGGCCAACGTCTTGATTCGGATGGTGTCAAACTCTTTGCTTCCGTAGGTGCAAAAGAAATCGCTGACGCTGCAATGCAAGTTATGGGAGGCTACGGCTATGTCGCTGAATATCATGTCGAGCGACTTTGGCGAGATTCAAAACTCTTAGAAATAGGTGGTGGCACTCTTGAATCACATCAAAAGAACATCACGAGAGACTTAATGAAATCCCCAGAATCCATCAATGAATGATTTCAATTTCTTTTCTTTTCGAAAAGACCCTTGAGAATGAATTCCAAACAGTTGATATGACGCCGATCCCGATAAACAAAATGACAATACTCAACAATCCCCATCTCCAAATTGTAGACATGGTTGAAAAGATGTCATTGGTGAGAAGAAGTGCAGTCATCGTCGTCAAACCAATTGCTATTGCACTCTGAAACTTTAATAGAAATGATACTCGAAAAATTGACGCTGCTTTTCCCAATCTATGCAGGATCATAAAACTCCAAATTGCTATGCCGATAGACCACATTGGGATTTCAGCAGGATACGTACTAGCAATGAGAACATCGTTTTCTCTCATATAGGCGTGACCACCAAAGAGTAGGGCAACCCAAATAAGTGATGCACCTAAAGCTGCAAGGAAGTGCTTCATGGGTTCTGAAGTCAGATTTTCGGCGTCTTGATTTTCTGATTGTTTTGCGGTTTTTTCGAGGAGATCTAAGGTCAAGTTTGATTGATGAATTGATTTCAGTTTTGTTTCAGCATCATCTAATCTTGAGGACAATCGTTGCAAGTGTTCAACGAGTTCATTCAAAATCTCTTGTTGCTCTTGTGCAATTTCCACGTGCTCTTTTTGAAATTCAGGCAATGTGATCATCGGGGGAACCGGCTCCATGAGGTCTTGTTCCTTCAGATCGTTCTTAATTGAATCAATTTTCTCTTCTCGATTTTTTTCTCTCTTTTCTTTCGATTCTTGTATGGATTTTTTTATTGATTCATTCGCTTTTGATACGGACGATTTTGTAGATTCTGCGGTTTTCTCAAATGCATTTTTTGTAAGACTCCCAAGTCTTTTTGATACATCCGATATTTTCTCACCAGTTTTCGATAATGTATCGGAAAAGGTTGATTTCTCTTCTGATGTCATAGGAATCTGCTCGTGTTAGAATGCCATTCATAATAATAGTATTTGATTCTGACATGCTATCTTTCAATATTCAACAGGTTCGGGGTCAACCGTTCTCCACAAATACCAAGAAGCAGCAGTCCTGTACGGCTTCCAACGTTTTGACACATCAAGGATATCTTCTTTTGAAGCCACATCGGGTACCAATTTCTCAACGGCACGTACAAGGCCAATATCGCCTATGCTAAACACATCAGGTCGCAAAAAATGAAACATGAGCATCATTTCTGCGGTCCAAGGTCCAATGCCACGAAAGGATGTCAAGTGATTCATAATCTCATTATCCGTCATGATGTCATAGGATTGGTTGAGCAAGTGTTCGGATTGTTCTGCAAGCCCGTAGATGTAACTTGCTTTGGGCCGAGTAACTCCGCACGATGCGATGCTTTCTTGTGTTTTCTTGAGGACATTTTCTGGAGTCATTTCCCCGATATGATCTGAAAGTCTTAACCAAATTGAATCGGCGGCAGCTACACTGATTTGTTGACCAACAATTGACTTCATCAGTGTTTGAAACAAATTGTTCTTTGACGAAATGGAATATGTGCCAAATTTCTTGACGACTGGTGATAAAATTTCGTCATCGTTCAGGAAATTCACAGCATCATTCCACCAATCTGGTATGAGAGGCTCCATGATGATTCGTAAAGGTAGTCTTTATTGAGGGTTCGTTTCTCCTTTTACCATGACTGAATTGTTGTTGAAGTGGTTGGAACTAAAACATCTCAATCGAGAAGGTTGGGTGCGTGCTGGCCTCCCAGATGTTGAATCTGTTGCAAGTCATTCATGGTCGATGAGTTTACTCGCTATGGCACATTGTCCATCAGACCTTAACATTGAGAAAATTTTGAAAATGTGTATCGTTCATGATCTTGCTGAAGTTGTTGTTGGTGATCTTACACCAGATGATGACATACACAACAAGGCTGAACTTGAACATCGAGCATTCAAGAACATAGCACCTCAATTTCTGTCCTTATTTGAGGAGTATGAAGCAGGAGTAAGTAGGGAAGCACAATTTGTGAAACAGATGGACAAACTTGACATGGCGTTACAATCAAGAAAATATGAGGAAATGTACAATGTTGATTTGTCACAATTTCGTGAGAGTGCTGGCAAAGTGCTTAAGGATACCAGGTATGAAAGATTGTACAATGATTTTTAGGGCGGCCTAAAACTTATATTCTTTATCTTTTAGGGCAACCTAAACCTGTGGTGGATGAATGAGGGCAGTACAGGTTGTTTCTATCGTTATGATGATGTGTGTTTCACTTCTCAGTGGCTGTCTTTCCGAGGAAGATGAACCATCGATAAAAATCGCTTTTTCCGTTAAAGATGACTACACAAATTTTGATGAAAATCCACAAAAATTGGCAGATTATCTCTCTGTTTCAATAGGAATGAAGGTTGAAATTTTTCCCATCACATCAGATGCACTTGCACTTGAAGCCTTGAGATTTGGTAGTGCTGATATCGCCTTTCTTGACGGTGGTTCAGGTTGGATGGGGTGGAAAAAGTATGGTTTAGAAGTCATGGCAGCCGATAAGAATGCGGATGGTCGGACGTTTTACAACGCACATGCGATTGTTCTCAATGGTAGTCCAGCCGCTGAGGCACATCTTGATGATGACCCTGAAACCGATCCGTTTGCAATCTTAGAAGGATCTCCTTCATGCCATACCGGTTGGTTGAAATCTGCAGGTATGCTCATCCCTATGGGCTACCTTATCGGGCAAAATTACACGAATGTGGTCGGTGACGAGAATGATATTGAATCATTACGAAACACAATTTTCAATTATTTTTCAGAAGAGGCAATGATTCCTGATTCGGGCACACCATATTACAACTATGGCGGAGCATTACGTTGTCTGTCGGAAGAAGAAGGTGCCGTTGCTTTTGTCAAAGATTCAACAGTTGAAACGTACTGCGGAGATTCAAATGCAGAAAACAATGAAGCATGGTGTCTTGATGTGAATGAGTATATTGCTCTGCCATCATTTGGGGATGCACCGAGTCATCCACTGATGTACAACCCATCAACAATTGATGATAGCGTCAGAGAAGGTGTCGTCAAGGCCTTACTTGATTTGGAAAATTCAGTCGAGGGACGTGCTATGTTGTCAGATATTCTCAACACACCAGGTATTGTTGAAACCACAAGTGAAGAGCACCTCGGCTCGTATTCGACCCTCATTGAGCACGTTCCAGGAATTTCAGTGTATCTTGATGCAAAGTACTCTTCCTGAGGTGTAACCATGGAAGAAGAATTAGCCCACCTTCACGATGTGAGCATCGGATATGTTGAACCCCTTGTATATGACATTACTATCGAGATCGTTGCTGGTGATGTGATTGCCATTTTAGGGCCATCTGGGATAGGAAAAACCACCCTGCTTCGAACCATTGCAGGTCTTGTGCGTCCATTATCTGGAGAGGTTGAACTCGGTGTGAGCCCGAGAGGAGGCCTTGGCTATATTCCTCAACGACTCGGCTTAGTTGGCAATCTTTCAGTCCGCTCTAACGTGGAAATGGGTGCGAGAGTTCGCTTGTCAAAATGGCACCCGCCATTTCTGCCTCTTCCACAGGACCTTGGTGATGAAGTTAATACTTGTCTGGAAGCCTTGGGCATTGACCATCTAGCAGACCAACCTGTGCGAATCTTATCGGGTGGCCAGCAACGACGAGTAGCAACCGCAAGGACGATTGCACAAGCACCAAAACTTCTGCTCGCTGATGAATTCTTGGGGGAATTGGATGATGACAATGTTGAAATTGTTATGAAAGCCGTTCAGCAGGTCATTAACAAGCAAAATTCAGCTCTGGTCATGGTCGAACATCACGAAGAGTTAGCCCGTCAAGTAGCCAATCGAATCTGGAAAATCACGGATGGACGACTTGTTGAGGAGGTGTGAAGATGCAGAAGAAGTTCCTGCTTTTTGCATCATCAATTGTCTTATTAGCACTCTTTTTGTTCTTCGAACTTGTCGGCGATTGGGGACGTCTTAGTGGTGGCTGGGGCAATTTAGTGGTCTTTTTTGAAGAGAGTCTATGGCCTCCAAATTGGTCAGTTCTCGAGGCTCAATCATATCCAGTGTGTGATGCTCGCTTCGAAATCTTCTGCTCAGTCGCTTGGTTAGGCATGGTGGAAACTCTAAAAATTGCATTTGTAGCAACAATTTTTGGATTTTTAATTTCACTTCCACTCTCCGTTATGGCTGCAAGTAATTTAAGTTCGGCCTACATTGCCCTTCCAGCACGTGTCATACTAGCAGGTATGAGGAGTCTACCTTCGATTATCTGGGCTGTGCTGTTCATGATCATCTTTGATGTAGGTGCACTTGCTGGAATTTTTGCAATGACATTTTACACGGTTGGTTACCTCGGAAAACTTCAATTTGAGTCAATGGAAGGTATCAAAAATGCCCCACTTGAAGCAGCGAAGGCTACAGGTATGAGTCGATTTGAGACTGCGTGGCTGGTTGCCATTCCTGAATCCGCAAACAATCTGCTTAGCCATGTTCTTTTCATGTTTGAATACAATGTTCGTCATGGAAGCGTGGTTGGACTTGTGGGAGCTGGTGGGATTGGACTCTACCTCAACACATATCTCAAATTAGCACAATACGACAAGGTTGTTGCATTGCTCATCATCATTTTCATTGTCGTTGTCATCATTGATTTTATTTCAATGGCACTGCGATCTGCAGTAAACGAGGAAGGAGATGTTGAACGTCCAACTTGGTCATCATTGTTCTTGCCTGCTGCGTTTACATCAAGCAATCACCCGACGCCAATCAAAAAGATAAATGAAAATGAATCTGAATAATACAACGTTGATTTCTATTCTCAAAGCCGACAAACCAAAAAAGAGGTTGTGATTCGGTGGGATTACACAGCCCGATAGTGTAGGGGTCCATCATAGCGGGTTTTGGTCCCGCTGACCTCGGTTCGAATCCGAGTCGGGCTACCACTCGCCTTCAAAGCAAATTTACTCAACCGCAACTTATTGAACATGAGTGTAAACCAAAGGACTGGTGAAGTCATGACAATCAAGACTGTAGGCGTAATTGGTGCTGGACAAATGGGAAACGGTATTGCACAAGTAGCATCTTGTGCAGGCTTTGATGTCATCTTGGTGGATATGAGTGATGAATTACTTCACAAGGCGATGGGGACAATTCAATTTTCACTTGGCAAACTGGTGAGTAAAGAAAGGATGACTCAGGAAGATGCTGACGCCGCATTAGCTCGAATAACCATCGGGACAGATCGGTCTCTTTGTAAAAATGCAGACCTGGTGGTCGAAGCCATTCCAGAAGTCCTTGAATGGAAATTAGAATTGTTTAAAGATCTTGATTCAATTTGCCCCGCTCATACCATTCTTGCGTCAAATACTTCCAGTATTTCAATTACAAAAATTGCTGGTGCAACCACTCGACCTGACAGGGTCATAGGTATGCATTTCATGAATCCAGTGCCGCTCATGAAACTGGTTGAAATTATTAATGGAGAAGAGACAAGTCATGAGACAAATGCATCCATTGTCGAGGCAGCCGAAACAATGGGAAAAATTCCTCTTACATCTGAGGATTTCCCTGGTTTTATTTCGAACAGAATCTTATGCCCAATGCTCAATGAAGCAATATTTTGTCTTCAGGAGGGCGTTGCAACAAAAGAAGCCATCGATGGCATCATGAAACTTGGTATGAATCATCCTATGGGTCCGTTGACACTTGCCGATTATATTGGTCTTGACACTGTGTTGCATATCATGAATGTGTTGTATGAAGGCTTTGGTGATTCTAAATATCGCCCGGCACCACTTCTGAAGCGAATGGTCGATGCAGGTCTGTTAGGGCGGAAAACAGGTCGTGGTTTTTACACGTACGAATGAGGCCATTCGATGTCAGAGACTTGGCTCATTACCGGAGCATCAAAAGGTATTGGTCGCTCTTTTGTTGAGGAATTTGTCAAAAGGGACATTCAAGTCATAGCAACTTCACGCCAGAGCAGTTCACTTCAAGAACTTCAGGAGATGACAAATGTCACAATTTTTCCTGCAGATTTAGCGAGCAGAAGTGAAGTGGCTGATTTATGCAAGAATATTCTCAATCTCAATTGTCCATTGAACGGCGTCATCTTCAACGCCGGACAAATATCACCTATTGATGCCATCCATCGAGTGAATGTTGACGATTGGTCGAAGAGTATTGAGATGAATTTGCTTTCAGTTCAACATATGACGAAAGAATTGTGGCCTCTACTCTGCAGTGCTGAGCGTTCAAGAATCGTCACCATCTCAAGTGGAGCCTCTCTTCGAGCTTTGGAATCTTGGAGTGCCTATTGTGTAGCAAAGGCTGGTTTGGATATGCTCGCCAAATCCATTGCTGTCGAGGGTCAATCGGTTGGAATCAGTGCGATTTCCATTGCACCAGGTATTGTTGATACATCGATGCAACTGACGATACGCTCAACACCTGATGAGAAGTTTCCACTAAGGCAAACATTTCAGGATTATTTTGATGGTGGTTCGTTATCGAATCCAACTGATGTTGCTGCAACACTCACTCCACTCGTTCTCGAACACAGCATGGAGCAATCTGGTCAACGATTTGATATTCGCGATTTCGAAGTTGAGAATTGACATTGTTGGTTCGTATCAAGGGATATTGTCATAAATCCCATCGATGAGGGGTATGTGAGGGAACACTATGCCTGGAACAGACAGAGTAGAAATTCGGACACTAAAGGAAGGACGATTTTGCGTCGTTGACGACGAAGCTTACAAAATTTTGAGCATCTCTAAATCAAAACCTGGGAAACACGGTTCTGCAAAAGCACGGCTTGAACTCGTTTCAATTTTCACTGATAAAAAAATCTCCCACGTTGGCACGGTTACTGATAGCATCAATGTTCCAATGATAGAGAAGGGTACAGCCATGGTAACCCACATCGATGGCAACGAAGTCCATGCAATGAACATGCGAGACCATTCTATGATGATTCTACCGATGGAATCTGAGATGAACATCGAGGCAGGAAAAGAAATCATGTGGATGGAAGCCCTTGGCCGATACAAAATCATCCGAGACCACTGATTATTTACATTTGATAGGATATCAGTTCAAATACTAATTTGGGCGCTAGACATTCATGTCCAACGAAGAAGTTGTTGTTGAAAAAGACGGGCGAGTTCGAGGCTATTGTGCTTACGATTGGGGAAAAAGTGCCTTTGAAACATCGGTGACAACCGCTGTCTTCCCTGCTTGGTTTGCATATTTATTTGCTGAAGCTAATGGAATTTCAACAAAAATTCTTGGTTCTGAATGGACCGCTGATGCCATGTTTTCAGCAGCCGTTATGTTTGGAGCACTTATTGTCGCAGTTTGTGCCCCCTCACTTGGTGTTATTGCAGACCGACGAATGATCAAAATTTGGTGGTTGAGAATTCTCACGATTGTAGGTTCTCTATCATGCGTTCTTCTTGCAGCTGCGCCGTATCTCGGAGTTTCTTTGGCTTGGGTGTGGGCATTGATTATGTTCATGTTGGCGAATGTTGGCCTTAATGGTGCAGGCGTATTTTACAACGCATTACTTCCTCACATGGGGGACGAAACCGAAATGGATTCAATTTCAAACAAAGCATTCGCCGCAGGATACCTCGGCGGTGGATTGCTCTTGGTCGTTCACCTTGCTATGATCACGTTAATTGTCGATGAATCCAAGTCAGTACTTCCTTGGGTTATTCCATTTGTTATGGCATCGTCTGGAATTTGGTGGATTGGCTTCGCACAAATGACGTTCGCTATGGTGCCTGAACCTCACATTGAAAATGAGATGGAAAAAATGGGGCTCGTCGATTCAACCAAAATGGCACTCGGTGAAGTAAAAGAAACACTGATGGACATCAAGAGTTTTCGCACATTGTTCTTCTACATGCTCGCTTACTTCTGCTTCATCGATGGAATCAATTCTGTGACAGCACTTGCAGGCGTGTTTGGCGTTGTGGTACTTGGTATTACAACAACGGGCCTTATTGTCACAATCCTCATTATTCAATTTGTTGCAGCTCCTGCGGCAATTGGTTTTACGAAATTAGCGGACAAATGGGGTACAAAATCGGCTCTCCAATTTTCCTTGGTATGTTGGTGTGTCGTTATTGTGGGGGCACTAGGCTTCGCTCCTCTTGAATTATCCGAGCATGAAGAATATGACATTCTCTATTCATGGGATGAATCATCCTTAAATTACACCGTCGAAGCTCGAGAAGGCGTTAATGCAATTGCAGCATTGCCTGATAACGATGAACAAAAGTGGGCACTTGAGTTTAGGGAAATCCTTCCAGTTGAACAAAATACAGATGTCACACGTCAGGGTTTTGCAGTTAAGTGGGCTTACTACGACAATGGGACTGCGATTCCCTCGACCGTATATTTGAACCAAGAAAACATTGCTAACCTCACAAATTCAATGGACGAATCACGGTTCTCATTTAGTATCCAAGGAGGCGAATTTAACGAAACGACTGGGCTTGGAGTGAATCATCCTACAAGTCTCGGTGATGGTCTTCTTGACTTTATTCCTGAGACTGCACGTACATACATATGGGCCCCGCTCCAATTAAGCGTCTTCTACCAATTCCTCCTTCTCGGCGTATTTGCAGGTGCTTTGCTCGGTGGTTCACAGGGACTTGCCCGTTCCATGTTTGGCCAAATGGTTCCTGAAACACGATCTGCAGAATTTTTTGGTTTCTTCGGTTTCTTCGGTAAAGTAGCAGCATTGCTCGGCCCACTAATCTATTCGGTAATGACGGTCATGTTTGACTCACGGGTCGGTATATTCGCAATTTCATTGCTCATTGTTGCCGGTGCATTGTTGCTTCGTCGGGTCGATGTTGAAGATGGCATAGCAGTGGCAAAGGCAGAGGATGCCAAGAATCGAAACCAGGCATGATTCGACAACACAATGCCGTAATGGTCATGAAGTGTCGAACATTCCAATGGTTTAGCGTGAGGTCAATCCACGTCGATAAATGGTGAGAAAATGGCTGCTGAGGGGAGTAAAAAAACAGTTTCTCAGTCAGCATACCGGCAACCTGTTACTCCTGCAGGTCTTCAAGCGATAGAAAACGGTACACTCACTTGGCTCGATGATGAGATGTACAACAACCTCAACACAGGTTTACTTGAGCAGTATCTTGAGGAAAAAAATCTTCAAGAATCTTTTGAAGTTTCACACTGGAATACCTCAAAGGTATTGATAGGTATTCTCATCGGAGCAGTTTTTTCAGGTGTTACAGCGTACATTGGATTGAAATTGGGTCTTGCAATTTCAGCCGCATGGTACATCGCATACTTGTTGGGTATGGCTCTCAAATGGTCTCCTTCGGAAGTCAATATTTCAACATCGGCAACAACTGGAGCAACCCATGCTTCGACAGGTTTCATTTTCACATTCCCTGCGATCTTTTTGCTTGCAAGTCAACCACAGTATGAACTGGCCAATGGTCCTTTGATTACTCTGGGTGACGGAGAGGCATTTCGATTGGCCTTCATCGGTATTATTGCATCGATGTTTGCAGGATTTCTCGGTGTGATGTACTTCATCATTTTTAGAAGAGTTTGGCTCGTCGAAGACCCATTACCTCTCCCCGGTTTTGAAGCCACGCTCAAGATGCTGGATATCGCTTCGGATGTGAGTACAGGTGCAGTTGAGCACGCACGGGATTCACTCAAAACAATCGGTGTATGGACAGGATTAACGATGGTCGGTTTGTTTTTGATTGAATACCCGCTTATCTGGGTTGAAAATCGAAAAATAGCCTTACTTGATTTCATTGCTGAATCTGTGCATTACGGAGATATCGGCCTTGCATCATTTTATTCAAACGGTAAAATCCATCAGCCTTCAGGTACGGTTGACGGCAAATCACTAAAGTACACCCAATGGAGTGAGGATTCGCAATGGAATCCCTTCGCTTACACCTATATTGGCGTTGCATTGACACCTTCCATGTTTGCCATTGGATGGTTCATGAAAACTAGAGTGGCCTTCCTCGTCAATCTCGGTACGATAGTGGGATGGTTCTTCCTCGTTCCGCTCGCCGTCTATTTCAACATGCCAATCTATGATGCGGCTCAACAAGCCAATGTACCGATTCAAGATTACGCCTCTGGAGGTGCTGCATCGCTTCAGATGATCGCCTTTGCAAAAACAATTCGAACAATCGCCATCGGTTCGATTGTCGGTGGTGGAATATTTGGCTTAGCGAAGATGTGGAGGACATTCGCAAGTATCTTTTCGGATATTGGTTCAGCTTTCAAAGGAGAAGGTAGTCAAGAATTTATGGAAGGCAAAGGTTGGTATGAGTGGCCTCTGAAACACATTCCAATCTTTATGATCGTCACATTCTTCTCGATGATTATCATTTTCGTTATCGGAGAATTTTCAGTCCTCGCCTCAATTGTCTTTGCAACCGTTTTGTTGTTGACCACGTTCTTACTTGGGGCTATTGCAGTTCGTGTTATGGGTGAAACAGGTATTGAGCCAGTGTCGGGTACATCGTTCATTGTTCTTCTCATGCTCCTCGGAGTGTTCTTGAATTTCCAAGATATGCTCGACCTCGATACGCAGAGTGCCGTCCTTCTTGGTCTTGTAGGCACAACAGTGTTCGGCTCTGCAATATCGATGTCTGGAACTGTGATTGGTGATTACAAAAATAGCTTGTACATTGGAAACCGCCCATATCACATCTCAAAGGGGAACATCATGGGCGTTGTCCCTGGTGCAATCATTGGTGCAGCAGTAGCCATTTTCCTATCCATTCAACTCGCAGAAGGCAGAATTAATCTTATTGCACCTCAAGCAAATGCATTTGCAACGTTTTCAGTTATTTTCGCTGAGCGAGAAGGCGATCTTATCCTTCTTGGACTGGGATTCCTGCTTGGTATGTTTGTTGAATGGGCAACGGGCATGGGGACCTCATTCGGTCTTGGAATGTATCTCGACGTCCCTCACACTCTTCCAATGTTGATTGGAGGTGTGGCTCGTGACAAGTGGGAAGAAAAGAAACTCGCCCCACGAGTTGAGAAAATCAAGGAAGAAGAAGGCTCCGCAGCAGCCGAGAAACAAAGGGCTTTGATTCTGCTTGGTACATTCATGGTTGCGGCTGGTTTGCTCACTGGTGAAGCATTCTTTGGGACCGAATCCAGTATTCTTTCATTTATCGATTCATTATTTGATGATGACTTTGCCTTTTCGAAGACTTGGTATGCTTTGCGTATGGCAGGTCTGATTCTCATTAACGTCATTGCTGGATTAGGCATTTATCTCTTGTTCAAGAGAGCCGGAGTCATTGGTGCAAAATCTGATGCATCTGCATGATGCCTCATGAATCAACAACAGGTACCTGTTCGAATTTGGATTCTTTTGGGTTGTGCTGTTGTCGGTGTCTCAAGTGCGGGAGCACTTTTTCAACATGTAGACCAAATTCCGCCGTTGTTGCGTGCTTCTTGGAGATTGCAACTCACTGCATTGTTGTTGGCACCTTTTGCTTTCATGCAATGGTTTAACGCTGACGAGTCAATTAAAACTAGATACAAGCAATCCACGACTGTCAAAATTATCATCCTAAGTGGTGTTTTTCTTGCAGCTCATTTTGGTACTTGGGTTGCAAGTCTTGATGCAACCTCGTTGACCCATTCGCTTCTTTTTGTTACTTCTCATCCAATCATCATCGTCGTCGGAATGATGGTCTTGTCGAAGACATCAAGGGATGTGGAATTCCCTCATCGAAATGAGATTCTTGGTGCAATCATTGGCTTTCTTGGTGCTACCCTCACGTTAACGAGTTTAGGTGAGGAACAGGGCGACCATGTTGTTACGCTCTACGGCGATCTCCTCGCATTCGCAGGTGGAGTATTTGTTGTCGGATACATCGTTTGTGGCCGAGTGCTGCGAACTTGGATGCCGATATTTCTGTACGCTTTTCCAGTGACGCTGATAGCAGGGGTCATCCTCATTCCTGCATCGTACATCTTGGAATCGAATTTTTCTGACTTTGGAACATTTGGTTGGTTGGCAATGGAGTTTTTGCCATGGTTTTTGCTCTTGGCTGCAATAGCTGGTTTTCTTGGACATACTGGACTCAACACGTGTCTACGTTATGTCTCACCTTTAGTTGTCTCTGTTGCAGTTACACTCGAACCAGTCATAGGTACCTTGATCGGTTGGTTCATCTTTGATTCCGGCACACCCGATCTCCGTACAGTCATCGGCGGAATCATCTTACTTGTTGGCTTACTGATGGTCGTCATAGTCCAAGAGTCAGAACACGATTTTGAAACGAACAATGAAATGTCATGAAGTCTGACGGAAAGGTGAGTATATGATGGAGCGTCCTCTTCTTTTGTTGACCAATGACGACGGCCTTGAGGCTATTGGTATGAAATTACTCGTTCAATCGCTTCATGCAATCGATGCTTTTGATATTGTAGTGGTGGCCCCTCGTCAAAATCAATCTGCCACTGGAATGCGTTTGAATTTGATGACGCCACTACCAATAAGGCGGAGAAATGATTTGATTGAAACATGGAATCTTGAACATCCAGAACGTATTCATCTTTTTGACCTCGATGGAACACCTTGTGATTGTATGATTATCGCCCTTGATGGTGGATTAGATTTTCTCATTGAAGGGTCGAGGCCGACAATGGTTGTCTCTGGAGTAAATCTCGGTCCAAACATGAGTCAAGACTGTTTACACAGTGGTACAATGGGGGCTGCTCGAGAATCATCCATGTATGGTGTGCCATCTATCGCTTCATCGTTGACCGTGTTTGAAGATGGCGATATGCAGGTTGCGGTTGATGCAACTGTACAAGCCGTCTTACAGATTGTTCCAAGGCTACCACTACAAGCGAAGAATCTTGGCAGAAATGAACACAACCCTCAACCATGGCATTGGGGTGGAAATTCAGACATAGATGATGGTATGTTGAAAGAGGCTTTTTCTGATGGAGATTTGTATCTCAATCTCAATATCCCACCAAATTGGAATGGTCAATGGAAGACAACACGCTTTGGAATTCGTTGGTATCGAAATGCTGTTGCTTTTGATGGCAATGAAAACGAAACAAACGCAACGTTCACAATTGGAGCATCAAAAATCGAAAAAACCGATGTCGAACGTGGAGATTGTGATGCCGTTGAGGAGATGTTCGCAAGTATTTCTGCACTCGGTACTTGGCCGCAAAATCATCCACTTTCATTAAGTGAAAATACACTTACTCATGCGTATGAGGCTCATCACAAATTTCCTGATTGGCTTATGCAGCAGGATTCAGGTTGAGATGTTCTCCACGGTCCAAGATGAAATGACAAATTGAAATTGCAGCACTTCCTTGTAGCCATTGTTCACCTAGAGAGCGTTTCAAGCACATGTCATCATGTTCGAAATGTGGTAATTGTTGGTCATCACCAATGACAAACCCAATTGATTGGATCGATGTTGATGGTTTGCCTTGACGTTGCTCTGCCCATAACATTGGCTGATGTGCATCTAAAATAATTGTCACATCATTCTCCCATTCCTGTAATGTCTGTTTGATTGTACCTCCAGAGTCATAAATGCCATGTTGGCGTTCAATCCAATGCCCTATAGGAGGTAGTGGTTCACGAATGACCTTCGCAATAAGTCCTGCAACAGACCTTTCATCTGCATGCATTCCTTTGATTTCAAGACCGTTGAACTTTATTCTTCGTGGTGGCCCTGGTCCTCCATACAAATGAAGGATACACTCAGCATTCTTTCGAATACCATGACTTGTGAGAAGTGATGCCATTAAACCACGTACCAAAACATCCATTCGACCTGCTCCACCTGCTAAGTCGTTAAGTGGGAGTTTGCCTTTTGCTAAGGCACGCTGACCGATAATAGCGAATCGCCTCAAACAACTCATCTCCTGCTGGCAATGAGTGTGCGTATAGCGTCATGCATGTCATCGATTGATTGCAGTGCAAAGTCAACACCTTGTTCATCAACGAGGTAACCGCGCGGTTTCTCTGATTGGTTCAAATCCTCAAGTCGATTTGCAATCACAGCATTCATTCCAGAATGCTGTATTTGGGCATGAGCTCGGTACACAAGATCCTTCTGCTTTATTCCGGATTCAAGTTTGAAACCGATTCTCAGCGAGCCTTTACATCGGTCTTTCAATTCATGAATATGTTTTTTTGATTCTTGAAGTTGGAATTCAAGGATGCCTTGCTGGCTTGCTATTTTACCCTCAACAGGTTCTTTGATTACATAATCTAAGACAGCAGCCGTGTGAATCCAGACGTCAATAGAATCATTCGACAAGGCTATGCATTCGTTGAGCATCATTTCAGGGGTTGGTGTATGGATGCACAACGGCAACCATGGTGGTTGTGGTTGGGTTGTTAATCCGAAAACACATGCGACATCGTGACCATATCGATACAACATGTCAGCTATTCCCCACCCAGTCGACCCTGTGCTTGTGTTTGCTACATATCGAATATCATCAATGTGTGATTTGGTTGCACCTAATGTGATGACAACAGATGCAGATGCACTCGAAGAATGAATGAGATGAGAGGTATGGGCTACAATGGCCTCATGTGATAGAGTTTTTTGCTTCCCCTCATCCAGTGGACCCCAGAGAATGTGAGCACCTTCAGAAGTCATGCGGTCACAAAGGTCGCGAGTGATCGGTTCTTCAGCTAAATCTTCATGCATGCTAGGAATAAAAATCGTTGGTGTTTGGCGATTTCTTGCAACCGATAGTGCCATGAGTAAAGGTCCATGTTGCAGGCCATGAACGGTTGATGCGAGTATGTGTCGTGTAGCAGGTGCTACCACGATTGCATCCATGTGATTCAATGCCTCTAAATCACTGTCAAAATCTGTAATAACATCACACTGTGCAGCCCATTTTACTGCTAAGGGAGTGATGATTTTTTGTGCAGATGGTGTCATAATGACCGTTAATTCAGCACCGTATCTTCGAAATTCACGGCAAAGTCGGACAGTATCAACAGATGCAATACCTCCTGTAACACCTAAAAGAATCTTCTTTCCTTGCAATGACTTGCCCTTTCCTTCAACATCTGTGTCACGAAGGGCCATGGTTGGCCGATGAATCTCCTCTTCATGACTCCTTCGTTTTTGATGTTCTCGTGTAATAGGACGAATCTTGAATAAAGAGGTGCTCATAACAACATCATGGCGGAAGGGAAAAGGGCTGAAGACATGGTCTTCGCAGGAACGTCTTCTGCACATCGATATTCCACAGACCCATACAAAGCATTACTGAGGGGAACCGCAGTCATTCTGCTTGTTGATATTGCCATTTTGTGCTATTTTACGACAAATCTCTTCTTTGCCATAACGAATTCGAATTTGAAATATGTTGTTATTCTTCTCTATCTTGGAGGCTATCTTATTTATCGAGGGTACAGGGAACAAAAGGATTGGGCCTATCCA
The DNA here is from genome assembly GCA_038146705.1 of Candidatus Poseidoniales archaeon. Taxonomy (GTDB): domain Archaea; phylum Thermoplasmatota; class Poseidoniia; order Poseidoniales; family Poseidoniaceae; genus Poseidonia. The sequence continues at coordinate 3,569 of JAYQSB010000016.1, read as the reverse complement.
TTTGCTATTGTTATTCTCTATGTCATTGGCTTAGGTTTCGGAGTCATTGGATTGATCAATTGTCTCTTCTTTGTACTCACTATTGATGTATTTACATTACTTATTGGGGTCATTATGCTATGGGCGGCACGAGGTTCAATCCTACGAGCGAGAATGCATCATCATCCTATGTACAAAGCAGCATACTTTGGCCAAGAGAATTCACTTGACTTCCAATTGGAAAGTGGTGAGATGCTGGCTGCTTGTCCGACGTGTTTAGCAGTTCTCGCTATTCAACCGATGATGCTATCGTCGAAGGACACTTGTCCGCATTGTAAGAACCCTCTCGTTCGAACTGAACTCGAAGACCGATATGTTGGTGGAACCGACCAAGAAGAATAATCTCAACGTGTTGCAAGCGTGAGGTTCTTCCACATTTCTTCAGGAACTTCCATTGACAGTCGAAGACCACCCATTGCTCCTAGTCGTACGGGATCATCAACGACATGTACATTGACATCACCCATGTCTGAAAGACGTCGCTCAATCATAGCTCCAAGCCCACGAATTCCGGAGCCTCCGCCTGCGAGAATCATGTTGCTTCTAAATTCGTCGTGATATTCAGGGTTTGAACCAGCGATGAGTTTCTTCACATTGTCAACGATTGGGTCCACAATTGATTCACATGCGTTTTGGACGCAGTCTGTGATGTCCAGGGTCATTGCTTTACCCTCAATAGAGAAGTCGACCATAATTGGTTCATCTGGTGGAGAAGAGGATACGAAGGAGAATTGTTCCTTCCATCGTCGTGCCATATCTTTGGTTACCTGTGCGCCATTGTATTTCTTCTTCACTTCAACAATGATTTGGTTATCAACATAGTCACCAGCATAGCCAGTGTGCATTTGGTCATCTGGTGTCGGCACTGTACCGTAGACACGGCATAAGTCAGTGGTTCCAGCACCAATGTCGATTACGAGCGTATGTGTGATCATGTCAAGAGCATAGGCAACAGCGAATGGTTCGGAAATAATCATAGCGGCATTCACCGAACCAGCAGCAGCATCGAAAATCGAAGTTTTGTCAACGTGACTGGCTTCAGCGGGTGCACCAATGACTGCTACAACTCTGTCGTAATCTTCCGGGTCCGATAGTCCGATAAGATGAGTAATGAAATGTGCAATGAACTCACGGTCTTCAGGAGTATCCTTGATCACACCAAGTTCAAGAGGCCTGAAGAGATTGAGTGCCAGTCTATTTTTGAGTGCTTCTTCTCCAAAAAGAACATCTCTTTTCAAGAAATTTCGTGCGATAGGGTCTTTTGGTGTTCCGATAACAGTGAGTTCTTCAACTTCATGTCCTTCAGATGAGACCATAACAGATCTGAATGTTCCTAAGTCAATACCAATATACAGTGTTGTTTTTGCCATAGCGCACCAGTTCTCCGAGTCTGCTTGACTTTATCAAGAATACCTCGGTATATCTTTGATTGGGTGCCGTATTTAGTTTCTATAGAAATGAGGCATGAGTGGTGTTAACACCATTGTTCGCACGCGTGGCAGTACCATGCCGAGTACTCTGAAAAAAATTCTGCCATTCTTGAACATCCAGTGCATTCCTTGAGCACATTATCACCAAACACTTCACGTATCATTTGTATGTGATAGACTTCATCAATGCCAAGTTGCTGTCGCATAGCCCATAGGAGTTGGTCTTCGCTTGGTGAAATGATGCCATCTTCAAGGACCAAATTGAGTACGGTTTTGTAATCATTAAAGTCGGTTATATCTCTTGCATCGAGAATAACTCCACCTTTTTCTGCAACAATATCAGTGCCCCCCGGGTCATCGACAAAGAGAACAAAAGACTCCGCCTTTAATGACTCATCACGTAATTCAAAAGAAATACGGCATCCTTCAAGCGTAGCATAAACCAATTTTGATGAGCGGTTGATGACATTTGTGATTGACCGTGCAGTGTCTTCTTTTGATACGCCTCGTTTCCACCCAGTTGGGCTTCGCTCATTGAAGGCATAAAATTCGGTTCCATGGCCAGGATATTCCAAACGAATTTCCTCTCCGCCATCAAACCCATTTTCGACAATGGTGATAGCAGCGATTTCTGTTGTCAGAATATTGTCATCATCGTCAAAACTGATCATGAGAGGTTTCCTTTCTTCAGCAGCGGCATTGTAACGACCTTCCATCCCCTTCATCCATTTGTCTTCGAGTCGTTTCAGAGATTCTTCTTGCTCAGATGATAAGTCTTTGTTGATACCGAGTACTTCGGAAAGTTCTCCAGATGCAAACTCTTTCTTGAATTCATCAATCAACTCTGCATCTCTTCGATGAGTAGGTGGTGGTGCAATTTTTCTTTGATCTTTGTACTCTGGGTCTGGCCATTCGTAATTGCACCGACCGCACATGAGATATCCTTGCATGGTCGATGATTGCTTTTCGCCACCGCAACGTGGACAATCACCCTCCTCTTGGTAATTTAAATTATCAATTGCTTCGTTTCTACCTTTTCGCAATCCACCAAAGCCCGCCATATCCTTGCGTGAGTATTGGTTTTCTATGAATGCTTTGTTATTCAAAAATGACCCTTGCTTTTCGACCATACCGAATAAATCCGTCTTGGGCGTATATTCTTCGAACAACGAGTTCAACATCGAGGTCAAAATCAAGTTCTGGTTCCTCATCATCTACCATGAGGAACACTCCAGATGGATTGGTTTCTAATTTGACGAGGATTGATGTTAATCCGCCTAATATTGGAGCACGTAGAGCAAATTCAGAAGGTGCACCAGCTGCTGATAAGGTTGTCCATGACTGAATTTTGCCTCGTCGACCCACATCTGAATTCGATGATATGGGTAAAATTTCACCAGCATCTGTGCGTTGACGTGGTGGCCAGATCATAGTGGATTCTGTACATTGACCTTGCATGCCGAGTCTTGCTTGAATGGACTCTTCGTATTGTGCTTTAGATATGTATGCACCTTGACTGATATTTACGGGTGAACATTCAGCATCCCATGCTTTCGATATGGCATTATGAAATTCTTCTTCAACTTCAACAAAAGGAGGAATGTCCGAAATTTCATGGATTTCTTGGTTGGTACATACAACGAGTGCCTCGTCGGCCACAAGAAAATACCATTCAGCAGCTTCATCACATGAAACACCAGTAGCCGCTAAAATTGCCAAAGAATCCATTTCTTCTGTACAACGGCACGAGGTTATTGTTTCTCCATTTGTTTGTAGCAATTCAAGTGCAGAGATAGCTAGAGTGGTGTAATCGCTATCGGGCCCAAAAACTCGATGGCCGTTGATACCGAAGGGTGATTGAACAACAACTCCTCCGTCGAACGATTCATGGAGGTATCCTTGCCATTGTTCAGTTGACAGGCCGATCCCTCCCAAAAATATGGACTGCACATGTTGCACCTGAGCCGCCGACATTGTGTGTCAACGCTCTTTCTGCGTCTGTGACTTGTCTTGATGCTTCGATTTGATGTCGAAGTTGATGAAAGACTTCAACGACTTGTCCAGTTCCAGTTGCTCCGAGAGGGTGCCCCTTCGACTTTA
>JAYQSB010000015.1:0-48063 GCA_038146705.1 Candidatus Poseidoniales archaeon | reverse complement strand
GCGGGCGATGGAGGATTCGAACCCCCGTCTCCGGCTCCGAAGGCCGGAAGGATATCCAGACTACCCTAATCGCCCGTAAACCACCCGAATCATCCCCCCTTCTTGAATAAGGCGGATGGTTTGCCTTGTTCATGGGCAAGAAATTACCGTGCATTCCCATGAAATGCTCGGCTTGTTGCAGAGAGACCACCATGCCCATCACACAAACGGAAGCAGCTCGTTTGTCGAGGAGGACTGGGCTCAATGTGGATGACTTTTCTTGGGAATCCGATGGCATTCGGATGCTTCTCAACGATACATCGACGAAGGCTTGCGTTTTTCTCCTTACATCAAGTTCTGACCCATTTGCTGAGGGAATGTGTTCTGTCTATGAAATTCGACCGAAGGGATGCCAAACCTACCCTTATGTGTTAAATGAAAATGATGAAGCAATTTTAGACGAAGGATGTCCTCACAAAGAGAAATTTGATGCTCCGACCCAAGAAATCACAAGTTCACTTCTTAATCTGGAAGAACAAATTCTGCATGAACGACAAGTCGAGTAAGACTTTTATGGACCCGTTCGCAAAATAGATTCTCAATCGTCCAACCTTTTTTCGAAAGCATTGTTTCGACATCTGAAAACGATCCATGGAGTAGCACAATTTCATTGCGAGGAATATTTGATTCCATGAACGTTGGAAACGGATGAATTGGGAGAATGAGAACCATTCCCGCAGAATTGGCGAGGACTTCACGTGCTGATTCGAGTGTCTTTTCCAACAATTCAAGTGGTTGAAACGAACCCTGGGAATTTCTTCCGTACGGGGGGTCAAGAACAATACCGCCAATTTGACCATGATACTTCGATGGTAGGTATGTGGCGAGGTCCGTCGCATCTCCTCGCAAGATTTCACATGTCGATGAATCGATGTCCTCTTGGGCCCATCGAAGGTTCTGGGTAGCTCCTTCAACCATGGCCGAATTGTGGTCAAGGCCAATCCCATTTCGTCCGGAAAGAGATGCTTCAATGACAAATCCACCAGTTCCTGTCATCGGGTCAAGGACGTAGTATTCAGATACAGGTCCACAAGCAATGTTCATTGCAGTTCGGGCAAGGCGAGGATCAAGTGAAACCGGTTTGAAAAAAGGGCGTTCTGTTGCCTGTCGACGTTCAGAGCCAAACGCCTGAGGGGTAGTCCCGACAATCCAACCCACCGCAAGTGTGCCAGATGTCGCATCTGAACATATACCATAGGTATGCTGTGCATGTTCAAGGTCGATGATACAATCCTGTTCGACCAAGATTGCACCTACCATTTTTGAAAGGGTTGAGATTGAGCATCCTTCAATTTTCTTCCCATGTTTCCATGTGTGCGTGGCGACTTGAACGGATGGTTTTCCAAGAACAGATGGCTTCATGACATCAAGAAGTTGCTCATAGGAGCCATGCCATTGCAAGAGTTGAGCATGGGAAAGGACACATTCAACATTTGCTGCGGGCGTTAATGCATACAGAAGTTCAACATGATTCATGGGGCCTTTGACAACAAACCATCGGCTTGCTTGAGTCTCTATGATGGTCATTTTTGGTAGCAAGGCTTGAAGTTCAGCCCGGGCAAGAGCAAGGTGCCAGCCTCGAATAGAAACCATGTACTCGCCCATGTTCACTGGTTTGGGTTCAACTTCTTGATGATGGCGTATGCCAACACATACATAGTGTGGTCATATGCTAGTTGCTATGGGCTGTAATCTGCGAGACCTTGCAACTCCACAGCAGACATCATTAGCTGCATTATCTGGAAAAAAAGTAGGGATTGATGCCTTTCTCACCGCCTTCCAATTTCTTACAACCATGCGAGACCGTTCACCAACAGGTGATGGAGGTGCTTTGCGAACATCTGATGGGCGTGTCGTTGCACATCTCATGGGTTTTCTTCACAGAACCTCAGTGCTTCTTTCTCATGGGATTCATCCAGTGTATGTTTTCGACGGCCCATCACCTGAGTTGAAAGCGGATGAAATAGAACAACGGCGACAAAGGAGGGTCGAAGCTGAAGAAATTCACAAAGAGGCTCTTGCCAAGGGTGACTTCAAATTGGCACAAAAGATGGCTCAACGAATTATGCATTACAGTCCTGAAATGGTTGATGAGACCAAAACCCTGCTCGATTTACTCGGCGTGCCTTGGGTTGACGCTGCAGCAGAGGGAGAGGCACAAGCAGCCGTCATGGCAATGAAAGGTCAACTCGATGTTGTAGCAACACAAGATTGGGACGCCCTCCTGTATGGGTCGCCACTGCTGGTACGAAATCTCATGAACGATGGTTCAAAATCACACGGCAGAATCGTTCACGCTCAAGAAATCAATCTCCAAGCCATGCTAGACGCATTGGCGATATCGAGAGAACAACTCGTCGACCTCGGCATAATGATTGGAACTGATTTCCATCCCGGTTTGAAAGGCATTGGACCGAAGACCGGTCTCAAACTTATTCGGGAGCATAAAACGATGGAGGCGATATGTGAATTGAAAGGTCATGACATTCCAGAAAATCTTGCTGAGATTCGTGACATTTTCCTTGATCATCCAAACAATGAAGTGGACACGAAAGACCTACTACTGAAGGAAGTTGACCGTCAAGGCCTCGTGCAATTTTTACAAGTGGAACGGGAATTTAGTCAACGTCGAATGGATCAGGCATTCGAGAAACTCGAAGAGGGAGGAAGGTTACGTTCCTCTGGTCAAACATCGCTCTTTTCATTTTGAATCAAGCAATGCCGAAACACAGAACTCAATGTTTGAACTCCTTGAACAGTTTCTGTCATCTGCCTTGTGGCTGAATGTTCATCCGATAGAGCCTCCCGCAGAGAATTGACAGGAGAGCAAGGTAGGCCTTCGAGCATCTGTTCCAATTCAGCACGGGTGAATTTTGCAAGGGCGTTCTGTACCAGTTGTTCAACCTCATTTCGATGAAATATTCTTCCTTTGTTGGTGGCATACGTTGGATTTGAAGGCAAATCAACTCTCTCGCATAATGTGTTCCACTGTTCGTCCGAGCCAATGCCTAAAGCAAACCATCCATCTTTTGCCTCAAAGACCCTGTACGGAACGAGATTTGGATGTGAAGAACCCATGGGGACTGGCTCTTGCCCGCAGAAGACATTATGCGCTTGATTGACCATTGAAGCAAGAGCAACATCCCACAAGGAGATGTCGAGAATCGAACCTTGGCCAGACTTTTGTCTTTCGAAGAGAGCGGCCAGTATTGCCGACGTTGCCGTCATTCCCGTCATCACATCGATCCATGCAACACCAACTTTCACAGGAGGTCGACCTTTTTCACCAGTCATCGACATAATGCCAGACCTCGCTTGCATTGTGAGGTCGTACGCTGGTTGATGCATTCTCGGACCGTTTTGACCATAGCCAGTGATTCGGCAAACAATCGCCCCCTTTGGCCAGGTATCAATGTGTTTTTCTAAGGTTCCAGGTTTGAAATTTTCAAGAATGACATCGCTTTCTTCGATGTGTTGTTGTATTCTTTGCCAATCATTGATGAGGTGTGCAGTTGTGATGTTCTTGCCTTTATTGCAGGACAAGAAGTATGCTGCAACTTCAGAGCCATCAAAACCAGTCGTGAATGGAGGACCCCATTTCCTTGTATCGTCACCCCATGGTGCTTCGATTTTCAGGACATCTGCTCCCAAATCAGCCAATTGCTGGCCACAAAAGGGGCCAGCGAGAATTCGAGACAAATCAAGAACTTTTACGCCACGAAGTGGTTGAAACATGATGAGGACTTCGGAAATCGCCCCAAAGTCATTCTCATGTCATTGATGATTATTCTGCTCGATTTTCCTGGATTTGATTACGAACATCTTGTGCTGACCGCTTGATGTCTTGCATAACTTTTCGAACCCTTGTTCCAGCAGTTTTGTTTCCTTTGTCGGATTTTGCGGCATCTTTCATCGTTTCGTTTAAAGTAGCAATCATGTCTTCAAGCATGGATACAACACTAGTCATATCCTTCCCTCAAGAAAACGGTTTTTATTCGTTATGGGGCGATGTGACGACATTGATGCTCATCACAAAGCGACTGCAACGAAAAGAATGCTAGAAGCAGCGAGTGTGATAAGGATATTGTCATCGATTGGACCGAACTCATAACGTTCAACCAATGTGGCAACCAGTGCAGCGAATACGCCCCACCATTGAAATGTTCCATCTGCCATGAGGCCGCAAAGATAGCCGAGGGGAGCGCTAACAATGAACATGAACACATTGCCAATCGGATGTTTTGAACGATGGCGAACCACTCTGTTTCGTACAACGCCGGTGATGCCATCACCAAATGCCATGAACAATGATGGCATGATCGCTAACCATGGGTCATCGAAGAGTTGCCACAAGATTGAGATGGATAGAAACCACATCAACGCAAATTTCACATCGTTCTGATTTTCTTCGGTTTGAAACCATGTCAGTCGAGCACCAAACCAATGAAAACTTCCGATCAACATGGTGAACGCTAGACCGCAGAAAAATGGGTAAACGGGTGATGTGAAGACATATGGAATGGCGAGCGAGATGATTCCCCCAGCAAAAACGTGAACGATTTTTCGATTGTAATACACAGCACGAATATGTTCTACGCCCCTTTCAACCATCATGTTGTAGGGGATTTTTGTTGCATAAAGAATGGCAACTACATAACAACCGAGAATGATTGCCCAGAGATATTCTGGCATTTTTCGACCTCCTCATCAATGCTTTCGTAAAAAAATCAAACATTCTCAGGGAGTTCATGGAGCCAAGAAAAAACATCCTCGCCATTCTCTTTTTGGATGTCGGTAAGGCGTCCGTACAACAATTGAGTTACCGGCCCTGGTGTTCCGTTACCATAGACCGATTTGACACCCTCGTGGGTGATTGAGCCGATAGGTGAAATCACTGCGGCTGTTCCGCAGCAAAATGCTTCATCCGCCGCCATTGCAAAATCTGCACGAACCTTTGTTTCATTTACTGTGTAACCAAGGGACCGGGCCAATTGAATTGTTGAATCTCGAGTGATACCGGGGAGAATTGTACCTGTGAGTTCAGGAGTGTACAGAACATCGTCCTTGACGCAAAAGTAGTTTGCAGCCCCGACTTCTTCGATATAGGTGTGGGTTTCAGCGTCGAGGTAAATGATTTCAGCGTAGCCTTGAGCCTTCGCCTCTTTGCTTGGTTTCATACCCGGTGCATAGTTTCCAATTGCTTTCACGCCGCCCGAACCTCCTGGTGCAGCCCTATGGTGATGGTCAGAAATGAGGAGGTCAATGGCTTGAACACCGCCTTTGAAATATGGTCCAACTGGCGTGACGTACACCAAAAATGTGTATGAAGGGGCTGGTGCAACACCGAGAATCGGCCCGCTTCCCATCAACAATGGGCGGATATACAACGCACCCCGGCCAACCGGAGGTATGAATTTTTTATTTGCAGCAACGACTTGTTCAACTGCATCGATAAAGATGGATTCGGGCACTGGGGGGATTTTGAGCCGGTCAGCTCCTCGTTGCATTCTGCGAGCATTTTCTTCTGGGCGAAAGAAGACAATTCTGTCCTTTGATGTTCGAAATACCTTCATGCCCTCGAATAGACCTTGGCCATAGTTCAAAACACCCGCAGCCGGTGACATTTGAAGTGGCCCATAGGGGATAATTTGACCAGGCTTCCATGGTTCATCAGCATCGATGGTCGTGATGTACATGAAATCAGTCGGAGTCATCGAAAAAGTGAGAGAATCCCAATCAATTTCTTCAGTCACCAAAGACCTCCTCGATTTTCCCATAAAGGTTCGGCTTTCAATGATTTCGGGTCAAAGTATTGAGAAAAATTCCACTTTTTCCACTTCATGAAAGCACATCGGTGAGTTCTAAGACAATGGGCGCATGCCTTCATTTGAGCATGTCGTCAGTGAAGATTGGAATTCTTACGGGTCGTTATCGAGCGGTTGGCGAGGGAGAAAATTCCTCGACCATCATCGATCTATTTGGCCGTTCAAGCGAAGGAAAATCGGTCGTTGTGAGCATATCTGGATTACACCCCACATTCGAATTTTCTTCCGTTCATGTTGACTCAATCGACGAAATTTCTCCAGAACATCAACAATTAATCGACTCCGTCAATGTCATCGAACATGTTGAAGAAGTCACGGGTCCAGTGATGAAGTGGACACATTTTGGTAAGAGACCTGTATGGACTGTTAGAGCTACACAACCGTTTCATGTGCCATCACTGCGGAAAAAATTAGAGTCGATGAACTTCACATTGTATTCTGCTGATATCCCCTTCGTGAATCGACTCTTTCTCGACCTTGACCTCGCAATGCATGTCGAAATACATGCAGAGCCAGTACTCGAGCATGAGTTTCGAGTCGACCTTGCCTTTGAAATCGGTCTTGAACAAATAACGACCTGTGAACCATTCCCTGTGCCGTTTACTATTTGTTCATTTGACTTGGAAACAAGCATCGAGAACAATTCAATTTTATGTGGTGCGGCTTGGATTGAGACAAATGATGGCTCAAAGCGAACGCACAAAGTTTTCGTCGGTCAAGAGACAGAAATTTTGGAGAGCATGACATCATATATTCACGAACATGATCCTGACATCATCACTGGATACAACATTGATAATTTCGACCTTCCAAGAATAAAAGAACGAATGTTACGCCATTCGAGGAAAGGAGAATGGCAGCGACAATCTGAATTTTTTGGCTGGGGAAGATGTGCTCAAACCGAGCAAGAAGCAAGCAGAAACAGAGACGGTCTGATTCCACAACGACTTTCCAATCGGTCATGGACGGTTTGTGGTCGTATTTTTATGGATGCGTGGTGGCAAGCAAGGCAAGCCCTCCGGCCCAAAAGAGAAACACTTTCCTTTGTCGCCAAACTCCTCTTCCCAGACCAAGAAGGAAAACACAAAATGGATATTGATGCATCAAACATGGATGTGGAATGGGCCAATCGACGCGAAGAGGTCATTGAGTACTGTGTACGTGATGCAGAACTCCCGCTCGATATTCTACACGAAATTCAGGCAGTTCGGAGGACGGAAGCTGTTGCTTCAGTTGCTCGAGTGGTGATGGATACTGCAACAAATGGAAGCACAAGTCAACTCATCGATTCGCTTGTTATTCGTCTTGCGGACAAAGAAAAAGTTGCAGTTCCGCGAACGGGTTCCGCTGAACCGAAAGAAGGTCAAATCACGGGTGGCTATGTTCATGATGTTGATGCAGGGCTCTACCCATGGGTTGCTGTCCTCGATTTCAAGAGCATGTATCCTTCGATTATGATTGGAAAAAATATTTGCTACACAACGAGAATAGAGCCTTCGGAATCTTCACCTCCTCCTCATCATAAAGCGCCAACTGGGGCCATGTTCTTGACCTCGGAAGAAAAGAAAGGACTCGTCCCCTTTCTGCTCGAAGGTTTAATGGAAAAAAGAGATGAACACAAACAAGCCTTAGCCATCGCAAAACAGCAAGATGACGCAGCAGCAGTTGGTTTTCATGATGCGATGCAATACGCAGTCAAGATTCTCATGAACTCGTTTTACGGGGTCTTTGCTAGTGGTTTTTATCGCTTTACACATCGAGATTTGGGTTCATCAATCACCGCATGGGCACGTCAGAACATCAAGGGTGTCATCTCCTCACTCGAACAAGAAGGCTTGAATGTGGTGTATTCGGATACAGATTCGATTTTTGTTCAAGTGCCAGATCTCCAAGGCGCTGCGTATTTTTCATCAAATGATGACGAAAGCATTGATATGAATCAACATACATCGACGATGTTTGAATTTGGAACACAATTAGCCAAACGATTTTCGAAGGATTCCGCAGTTCTAGAATTCGAAAAAGGGCTTTCAGTTTTCTTTAGTCACGGAGCAAAGAAACGCTATCTTGGGCAGGTCATATGGCCAAATGAGGAGATGTTGGTCCGAGGGTATGAAACGCAACGAACAGATTCATTCCAATTTTTAATCGATTCGATGAACACACTATTTCAATTCGTCCTCAAAGACCAGCGTGATGAGTTGGTGGCATTTGCAATCGAACAGGTCCATGCCCTCAAGAAGAATGATGTTGACGTGGCCCGACTCGTCTTATCGAAATCCTGCAAAGGCAAAGTGCTGAAGACACCGGTGACAAGTTTGCGAGATGTTGATTTTGCTGCAGAATACGCGAACCCCGATAGCATGGCCCAAGTACGAGTTGCAAGGCAAATAATCGAGCGAGGACTTGGGTTCACCTCCGGAATGAAAGTATCGTTTATCGTGGAAGATGGTTCGAAAAGTCCTGTCACTGTGAAACCTTGGTGGGATGAAGAAGAATCGATTTCCTACGATGGTACATATTACGCAGAGCGATTAGCCACAGCTTTAGGTCGAATTACCGAGGCATTTGGGTGGACTGCTAAAGACCTCTTGCAAGGAAGTCGGCAGTCGTCCCTCTTCTCGTTTTAGATACAGTGAGCAAAAGGTATTTTGATGAAGTCCTTACGACCATCACTACGATGCGAAGGTGGTCACCGGTCGTTCTTGGTTTACTCCTTGTCATGAGTTCGCTTTCAGGTTGCTTGTTTTCTGGCGAAGATGACGATACCCAAGAGGAATTATTTCCAGTCATTAAATTCTCACCGAATTCAAACATCCGAGTCGGTGACCTCGTCTACTTCGATGCCTCAAGTTCCACACCTTCTGACGGGTCCTTAACCTACAGATGGGACTTCGATTCTGATGACTCCATCGATGAAACTGGTCGAACAGCAGAATGGACATTTCAGACCGCAGGAACTTTTGAGGTTACATTGACGATATCCGATGGTTCAAGGTCCCAAGAAACCTCAAAATCAATCACCATCGGTGAGGCTGGTGCTGAACCGCCAGTTGCGAGCATCACACAATACAGTGATGCTGAAGACTGTGAAGATGAGGCAATTAGTGAAAACACACACATCGTTGTTTGGATTTGTGAACGAGACAGAGAAATGTCTGACCGTTCAATCGATGCAACCATCAACATTGAACTCGATGGTTCTGATTCAGATTCTGGCGACCCATCTCAGTACATTACATCATGGCACTGGGACCTAGACCTCGATGATGACGCAGATTCTGATGGAGATAGCGAGAACGATGCCGACTTATTTGGTGAGACAATTCAATGGGAAAATGTTGAACCTGGTGAATATGAAATTGCACTCACGGTGACCAACGACGTCGGATTCGTCGATACTGATACGATTCGGGTGTATGTATCATATGCAGGTTATTGGTTCGATTTTGAAATGGCTGGCAACACATCAAATAACGCTGTAGAGGAAGATTTTGATGTAAAAATTGTGTACGACAAAGATGGTGGTAACACCATTCGAAAAGCAGTTGCAGAACTCACGTACCCTCAACAAGACAGCGATTGTACTGATGTTCTTGGAACCAATAATTGTAGAGCTGAATTGGATATTTACGCATACAACGAAGATGATGATGAAGCGGCGAACACATCAGGAACAGGACTTGACCAAAGGACGGACGGCGATTGTGATGAAGATACCAACGATTGCATTCACCTCACACTATCATCGTATCTCTTCACAGAATCAGATTCAACCTACGGGGATGGTGAATGGACGATAACCATCCAGAACGATAAGATCAACGATTTAGCCGTAGAATCCTTTGTCATCCGACTCTACTACAAGTAAGAACGGTGAAGAATGTGAAGAAAACTCGAATCGTTTCCACTCTCGGTCCAGCATCGTCCTCCAGAGACAACATTCTCAATCTCCTTCAAGCAGGTGCAGATGTTTTTCGCCTAAATTATTCGCATGGTGAACCGGAAGACAAAACAGAACTCTATTCGACAATTCGTTCTCTCGAGAGCGAATTAGGGCGGCCAACATGTATTCTTGCGGACCTTCCTGGTCCAAAAATTCGTTTAGGAAGCATCGACCAACCAGCCCATCTTGAGAATGGCTCAAATGTTCGTTTGCAGATTGGACAATCACAACGTACGGGTGAATTTGATGGCACACTCCCTGTGGAAATCGATGGAATTGAAAGCCAAATCAAGCCTGGCGCATCAATTCTTATCGCAGACGGGCTCGTCGAAATTATTGTTGATTCGGTCGAAGATAAGGTCATTTCATGCACGGTAAAGAATGGTGGAGAAGTGAGTTCCGGCAAGGGTTTGAATTTCCCCGGTACGTTGCTCAATGTACCTGCTTTCGGTGCCAAAGATGAAAAGGCCCTTGAACATGCTCTACGATGCGAAGCAGATTATGTTGCAGTGAGTTATGTGCGAACTGCAAATGATGTTGTCCCGGTGAAAGAATTTATTGCAAAATCGGGCCTTCACACACCCATCATTGCAAAAATCGAACACCCTCTTGCTCTCGACAATCTCGATGAAATTCTCGATCATTGCCAGGCAGTCATGGTTGCACGAGGTGATTTGGGCGTCGAAATCCCACTTGAAGACGTTCCCATAGCACAAGAACTCATCATCGCCAAGGCCATTGAGCGGGGTATGGTGTCTATTGTTGCGACGCAAATGCTCGAAACGATGACTCAGAACCCACGGCCTACACGTGCCGAAGTCACCGATGTATCCTCAGCGATTCGTCAAGGTGCCTCATGCGTCATGCTTTCAGGGGAAACAGCTGTGGGCTCCTATCCACAACTTGCTGTGGAGACGATGGCTCGAATTGCAACCTCCACCGAACAATCCTTCGCAACGACAGGAAACCGACCAACAGCACTTGCTCGATTTCGAAGCACAAGAGCAATAGCACACGCTGGAGTTTTGCTTGCAGAGATTTCTGGTGCTTCCCGTATTGTCGTTGCGACCGAACACGGCAACGCACCTCGTCTTGTGGCAGGATATCGTCCAGATGTCCCCGTAACTGCGGTCAGCAATCGAATTCGTGCCTTGAGGAGAACCTGTATGCTGTCGGGTGTTGACACGGTTCAAGTGGAAGAAGATGAGCGTGGTTCTGCAACCATGAAAAAAGCGATTGAATCGCTTTTCGTAGACGGCCGTTTACAGGCAGGCGACAAAGTCATTGCAATATCCGGCAGCCCCAAGGCTATTACAGGAAGCACGAGCACGCTTCGATTGTACCGAATCTCAGAGGATGGGACGGTCAAAAGCGATGAGTAGAACCTTGTTTTTTGCCAGAGAATCCTCATTTGTTCAATCGCGGTATTCAAATAGGGGTTGTATTTCGGATGGTCTGCTAAGGAGCGATTATTATGCCATCAGAATGGGAAGACAAGAGTAAGCCACATCGTAACATTGTGTTCATTGGTCACGTTGATCACGGTAAGTCAACCACAGTCGGTCGACTTCTCCTCGATTCAGGCCACATTGAAGCACACGTTATCGAAAAGAACGAAAAACTTGCAGCAGAATCAGGTAAAGCTGGATTCGGACTTGCATATGTTATGGACGGTCTAAAGGAAGAGCGTGAGCGTGGAATTACAATCGACGTCGCACACAAAGAGTTCTTCACACCAAAGTGGTACTGGACTATCATCGACGCACCAGGTCACCGAGATTTCGTGAAGAACATGATTACCGGTGCTTCCCAAGCTGACACAGCGGTTCTTCTCTGTGCAGCAAACGACGGTGTGAACGCTCAAACTCGAGAACACGCATTCCTCGCAAAAGTTCTCGGTGTCAGCGGTCTTATCGTCCACGTTAACAAGATGGATATTTCCGGTGTTGACTGGAGTGAAGACAAGTACAAATCTGCTTGCGACGAAGTTTCTCAACTCCTCAAGCGAGCTGGATTCAAGCCTGACGACGTTCCAATGATCCCTGCATCATCCCTCAACGGCGACAATGTGTTCAACAAGTCTGACAAGTGCCCATGGTACAACGGACCAACATTGTTCGAAGCAATTGATGCAATGGCAGAACCAAACAAGCCAGTTGACAAGCCACTTCGACTACCAATCCAAGATGTGTACAAGATTGGCGGTATTGGAACAGTTCCAGTCGGTAAGATTGAAACTGGTACACTCAACACAGGCAAGACCGTTGTTTTCAACCCGTCACAGAAGTCTGCTGAAGTGAAGTCCATCGAAATGCACCACACCATCGTGCCGAGTGCTGGTCCAGGCGACAACGTTGGATTCAACGTTCGTGGTCTTGCTACCACTGACATCCGACGTGGTGACGTTGCAGGATACGCTGATAATGCTCCAACATTCGTTCGACACGACGAATGCTTCGTTGGGCAAATTCAACTTATGGACATTCCAAAGGTCGTTTCCGTAGGATACACCCCAGTATTCCACGCACACACTGCTCAAGTCGCTGTGAAATTCATGGAACTTCTTGAAAAGACCAGCAAAGCAGGTAAAGAAGCAAACCCATCATTCCTCAAGACAGGTGATGCTTGTTTGATTCGATTCCAACCAACAAAGCCAATGGCTATTGAACAGATGGATACCTTCCCAGAGCTTTCTCGATTCGCTATTCGAGACATGGGTAAGACCGTCGCTGCTGGCGTTTGTTTGAAGATCGAAAAGAAGTGATTTAATCACAAACAAGTACACGTGAAGAGGAAGGGAAAACCACATGGCAGCTGTGACCGTCATCAAACTAACCGGTGAGAATCACAGTGACATTGACCTTGTTGCAAGCCAAATCAAAATGATTTGCGATGCTGATGGTATCAAACTCCGTGGACCTATCCCCCTCCCAACACGTCGACTCGTCGTCCCAGTACGAAAAGCACCAGATGGTGAAGGTAGCGAAACCTATGACCATTGGGAAATGAGAGTTCATAAGCGTCTTTTGGAAATGGATCTTACATCGAATAAAGATGAGGCAGCACTTCGACGTATTGCCCGTGTTCCTATTCCAGATACAGTAAGTATTGAAATCTCAATGCGAAGTGCAAATTGAATTCCTTCAGTTTGCCTGAATCAAAGTTGGGCATTTTCTGCAAGGCCTGTGTCAACAAGCCATTGTGCGGTATCAGCATCGAGCATGTGAATATCGCCAACATGCAACTCGATTTCATTGCCGTTTTCATCCATGATTGGGTCATCGCTTGATTCAAGAATGCGAATTCGTACAACATCGTCGTCCTGTGGTTTATCCACAGGTTCTTGAACAGATTCAGGAATTCCTTTTGATGAAGCTGACGGAGCAAGTTCAGGCGCTATTTGACTTGCCTGAGGCTCTACACTTGTTGCTGTTTTTTGCTGAGCTTCTTCAATGTCATACTCATTAAATTCTGGCCATTCAGGCTCTTCTAAAATTCTGTCTTCTTCATCAACATCAAATTCGATGATTTCAGGTTCATGATCTTCAAAGGCAAGGGCAGGAGGTGGTTGATTTGTTAACTGCTTCCCTTGTTCCATGTACGCATCCAATTGCATGGTGCCACGAGCGACCGTTGAGGGCTGTTCATCCGAAAAAATCTCACCTTCGATGCCTTGTTGGATGCTCAACCAATCAATCTCTTTCTTGAATCTATCAATTTCGTTTTGAATCGCTAGGAAAAAGGCCTTTTCAGCAGGGTCATGTCGTTGCCAATCCATTGGTGGAAGTGCGTTAACATCTTCACGAAGGTCAGCACTTCGAATGGATTGCGATGCAACATATTGCATCATGGCAACCATTCGCCGACGAGCGAGGTCTGAAGCAATACGACGAATATTGGATTGTTTTCTCTGACGATTCTGCAACCGCATATCCCGACTACCTTTTCGTAGTAATTCTTGAATCTCTAGGTCGAGGTCAGCTAACAATTTTCGAATCATTTGCCAAAAATCAGGTCGAGGAAGTGCGACAGGTAGTTTTCTGTCTGATTGGAGGCGATTTGTTGAAAATAATTGTTCTTCAATTTCATGCGCCTGTTCATCCGTCAGGGAACGTTTCGACGCCATGATAAACGCTGCTCCCCACAGGATTTGAATTCTCGGCTTTGTTTCAACGAGAATTTGATGCGTTGAACACAGTCATTGAAATGGAAGACCGCGTCTCCACCATCGAGGAGGGAGTGTAATGAGGGCATATAACCCGAAAAATCATTCAATATCCTTGAGATTGAATGCTCTTCTCCTGGTTCTTCTCATGTGTCTTTCAGTCTATTCGAATGCATTGATTTCATTCTCAAATGAAGATAACTCACCACACCAAACCTCTGTAACATACAACACAAATTCGACAACATCCTCGGTTGATGTGCTTGATACAACCCTCATCACCATACCTGCAAATCACACGTTTATGAACGGTACAATGAATGTCGAACCGGTTCCAGAACTTTACACAATGGAATCGACAACATTTGGATTAGCAACAAATACTCCGTGGAATGGAACATATAACGATGTTGAAGTTTCAAATTCTACCGGAGAATTAAGATTAGCAGTCAAAGAAATCAGAGGCACCACAACCGATTTTGAGTCCTTGACGTTACAGCCGGAAGATTGGTTTTCCATAGGCCCGAATCACACTATTTGGGAAGTTGTCGATCTTGCAAACAGTACATTGCCAACTGATATGGTGCATCCTTCACAAGGGTCGGATGGTATGTATTCACTTTCAACGACATCTTCTGGAAACCTATCTTCATCTGCGTATACATGCATCCAATCTCCAACTCTGTCAACACCGAACATGTTTCGAAATTATTCGTTTTCATTTGATTCATGGACATCGCTTCTTGATTCTGATGCGACCTGGATAGAATTTCGAAACGCTTCGACATGGCAAGTTGTTTCACCACAAGGGGGCTATCAAAACTCGACAACTGGACTTGTTTATGCACCCTCCACATCGTTTTCTGGGCAATCAGATCAATGGCTCCGGCACTCAATCTTTCTTGACGATGTCCTCGAACCTACATCTACCGATTTCCAATTGCGATTTTGTATTGAAACCTCAGCACAACATGGACAACGAGGCGGTTGGTTCATCGATAATATTTCATTGGAAAACGAAGGTGATGCACGAGGTGCCTGGATTCACGGAAATCTATCGGGAGATTATGCACCAAATGCATATGGAATCATGTATCTTGAAGCAGACCTATCAGGGTTATCCGGTCAACTTGAATTTGAATTTTGGGCAAATTGGGACATTGAGGGGGCCTCAAGCGATGAATTATCGACATGGTATAGCGTAGATAATGGGTCGAATTGGCACGTCATCTCTCCGATACCAGGCCTGCCGGGATGGGGCTTTGCCTACCAAGGTGTAACCTACAGAATGGAATCATACGGGTGGATTCCAGTTCGATATGCTTTACCAACAAATTTGTCCACACACCAGAATGCAAGCCAGATTTTGTTTTCCTTCCAAGTCAATACAGATGCTGTAAAGAATTACGGGGGTTCATTTTCAGAAGATTGGGAAGGCATGGTCATTGATGATGTATCCATTTGGGCTGGCAGAAATTCACAATCACCAGTACGAAGAGTTGTCAGTAATTTCTCAAACCAGCCGAGCCAAGCGGTTGGGGACCCAAGTGGTTGGAAAAACACCACGACTTCTCTAACGAATGAATGGCAATGGACAAATTCTTTGGGAAACAACGGTCCAACAACTCGTCAATTTTCATTTGAAAACCCAGTTGTTGCACCTGCGGGCTGGTCAATTCTATCAAACGGCAAAACAGGTTGGGAGATTGGCCTTACAGCAAATACATCTGGATACGGCCCCGGTACCTTTCCATCCGGTTCAAATGGAGCTGCCATTAATCTCGTAACTCGCTATACAAATAATCTCTACACACACCTCATCAGTCCCGAATTTGCAGTTCCAGACAATGCTTCAGCACGACTACAATTCAATTCATGGATGTGTGCTGAAGCAAATTGGGATGGCGGAACAGTTTCAATTTCGACAGATGACGGGGCATCTTGGTGGTACATTCCGGATTCAATACCGGATTTCCATGACCAAATGTCTACTGTGAATCCATACTCACCTCACTACATGCTCGGCATCATAGATGGCTCAAATGTTCAAGGAGGCAATTGCATCCAGAATCGGCCTCAACAATTCATTCCAAAATCATTCGAGATGAACAATGTTTCAGGTCAGCAAATTCGTGCAAGATTTTCGTTTTTCTCTGACCAATACCTTGAGTACGATGGTTGGTATGTCGATGACATCGATTTTGAAGTTGAAGTTTTTCAACAAACTGGCCAGTGGACCTCAACATCTATTTCTCCTGATCCTCACTACGGCTATGGCCTCCTGGATGGCTGGTATGACATCCCAACAGGGACAAATATCTCGGTCACACTCATTGACCATCAAGGACAGCAGATTCCAGATTATGTAGGACGAACATTACCTCTTCCTGTCCTCATTGATGCTGCGGAGTATCCATCAATCAAGGTTCAGATACATTTTGAATCTGAAGATGAGTACCTCACTCCAACAATTCACAGTCTTCATCTTGGACCTCAACATTTCATACAATTCACAGAACTATCACAACTTTCGGGGACATTTTCGAACAATGAATTTGTGTCATCGCAGCAACAATCTATGCGTGTCAATGAGTTTTCTGCATGCCCATTTTCTCGCCTAAATCTTGTCACATACGGTTGGAATGCATCTTGGGTGGATGATGAAATGTTCAACACATCATGGTGGAATAATCAAGATAAAAATGGTGAACGTCAGTACAATTTTTCGACATCAATCACGAAAACAGCATTAACACTTCGATTGAAATTTGAACAAAACCAAGCATTTGAGAAGGCTGTAATTACGCCCCATTGTGTTCTTTTTCCTACAAATATTTCAATTGAATTTGACAGCATTTCCGAACAACTCTTCTCTTGGCCACCTGCTTCTATTCCTTCGACTCTTGGAGGAGCGACTTCGTTTTTCCTCGACGGACAAACTCAACCAGTAAGGTCCACAGATGACATCACAATGTCTCCCCAGTCCAATATTTCGTTGTCTTATATTCTCCCGTATAGCACATTGCTCAACACGAACAATCAGTACGGATATGTTCATGTCACGACAAATTTCTCTTCAAATTCAACACTCACTATTTCGACGACAGCCCAAGTTAATGTTTTGGCGGGCAGGAACTCGTTTTACATCCCATTACAACAACGCTGTCCAGATGCAATAACCCACATCTACATCGAAAGCACAAATGCTCAAACACAAACATGCGATATTCGTATCGAATCAAATGCCCAAGGTACGCTGAAAATCAACCGCTTTCTACATCATCATCAACACTCTACTTTTTCCCTATCTTTAACGCATCAAATACTCGAAACAGCAAAATTAGCATCATATCAAGGTGGAAATTATGAGACCATTGGCATTCCTATTGCCATACAATCTTCAAATGCAGGTGTCCGGATCAACGCAACGACAGTTCAACTCCCGATGTTCATCGAGTCCGTTGAATCCTCAACAATCGAGCAATGGCTCCCAAATCGGGAAGTAGAAATCACGACATATCATGCAAGAGTGAATCCTGCACAATCAACAAATGATGCACCAGACATCACATCCATCGTCCTTTCATTAGGTTCAAGTTCTGAAATTGATTCAAGTTTTGTTGTTGTTGAAGTCGACCAGATTGATTCAACACCACGATTCAGACAGCACAGTGGACTTGGTTTAGCAGC
Organism: Candidatus Poseidoniales archaeon; assembly: GCA_038146705.1. GTDB lineage: Archaea > Thermoplasmatota > Poseidoniia > Poseidoniales > Poseidoniaceae > Poseidonia. The sequence continues at coordinate 30,398 of JAYQSB010000015.1, read as the reverse complement.
ATTACAGCCTTCCACAATATCCTGTCAAATGAATGCCTGCGAAGTACAATGGAAATTCAAGAGTTCATGGTTGCTCGATGATGTCGATGATGTGCACTATTTCCTCACATCTACTGATGCAAATGGCATGTATGCGGGTCCATTCCACTCATTTACGAACACACAATTAAACCAAATAGAGAACGATTTGGAAATTGTTGAACTTTTGATTACCGATTCTTTAGGTCGATCGATTGGCGATTGGACAGACCCAATGTGGCCGTTTCACGTGCAACCTTCTTCAAGTATGGAAGTCATAGGTAAAGTTCGCTTTGACGGAACCTCCAATATATGGGTTGGTTCAAACGAGGCAGAAATTACAATTCGTCTTCAGTCTGTACCGCCAATCAATTCATCTGGAGGTCAACCTGAATGGCCAGGAAATCCAGTCGATTTTGCGAGAACTTGGACCGGCGAAGTGGATGAGAATGGACGTTTTTCTATTGAAATCGAGTCCCCTGGCGTAGAAGATTCCCTCCCTTCGAATACATGGTTCAAAATCCAAGCATATATCTCAAGATGCGGGCCACAAAGTCAAACGATGACGACATCTCTCGACCGCACTCAAACAATTTCAGAAGTTCGATTTTTGCACGATTCATCCCTGCCAAGTTTTGTTGAACTTGATGTTCTTGACCCAACCGGACGGGTTCCATTGGATGGGCACATTTGGATGGAGGGACAAAATATCCCAGTCCGGTTGTTTATCGAAGATGATGAAGGGCTCGCATCAAATATTGAAGTACGCACTTGGTTTGAGTATAGGGATGATGAAAATGATGATGGCATCATGGATGCCGATGAGTATCAATCGCTTTGGGTATCAGTCAACAAAGGAGAAACCTCAGCAGAGATTGATTTGCCATTAATGTCTTGGAATGAAATAATAGCCCCGTCAGCCCAAGTTGGTAAAGCAAGTCTTGTCGTTTATGCTTACGATTTAGCAGGGAACCCAATACAATTTGGAGGGTCTGAGGGTGAAGAATCCGATGCAGCAACATTTGAAGTGCACAGACGTTCAGATACACTTGTACAGATCGATGATTTCAAATTCGATATCGCAGGAGGTCATGTACTGCCAGGGTACCTCCATTCATTTACGGCAGTACTCACAGAGGGGAACGGACTGGAATCCCTGGATAGTGTTCGATTTCACCTCATGTCTGGTGAGAACCTACAGTCTTGTTTCATTCATTATTTACCGCGATATAACAACCTAAATTTCGATGAGTCTTGCTTTGAGGAGCCTCCACGGGTTGAAGTTGTTCAACGCACTCCTTCGTCGACATTTGAAGTCAAATATTCGTTTCGCCTAGCATGGCAGAGGGTCGCAAATTTGCCAGAAAAATCGTATTTACCTTCTTTTGCTGTACATGATGAAGGTTCCTCCCTACCGATAGGTTTCTCAACCATGGAACGCTATCGATGGATGGCTGAACGTGTCATTGACCTTCGTATTGATTCGATTGAAGATGAAACATATCCTGCTGGAGGTGTGTATGTTGACACGTTGACAGTAACATCAGGGGATGTGGTGAATGCCACCCTAGGCGTGTACTACAATTCATCTCTCATTCAAGCCGAATTTTTGCCTTCAACAGGATATATCAAATGGATTCTTTCCGATGGTGTACGACAAAGAGTTGGGCAAGCAAATTTGACCGAAACCGGTCAGTATTCCATTCCAATATCAATGGAAACAATCGTCATGGTTCAAGATGAAGGCACTCTTTCGTTTTCACTGGAAGGAATGAATGAATGGAATACAAGTTCAATTCATCTCGACATCATCATGGACGATGTTGCTCCAAGAGGTGAACTACCTCAAGGCATTTTTGAGAATCTTAGGAGCAATGCTCTTGACAATGTCGAACTTATTTTTATCGTCAATGATGAAGGTGGCATCGGCATCCATGAGACCCTCATGTATGTGGAACTATATCGTGCGGGTAAGCCAGTTGAAGGCATTCATCGGACGTTTGTTTTGGATGGTGAGGCAACAGGTTCGACGAGAATAACATTTGAGCAAGATGTGAATCTCTCATTTTCTGATGTTGAATTTGAACGAGGTGATTCGTTTGAAATATGGTTCCAAGTCATCGATAATGCAGGATACGAGATGGCCGGATTGGGAAGTGAAGGCCAACCTTACCGATTCGGCATTACGCTTGTTGCATTTGAGCCCGCGTTTCAAGACATTCTTGTCAACCCATATCGAGCAAAGGTGGGTCAAGAATTGTCCATTGATATCGACGTTGTTAATCCTGGTTTATTGGCTGGCTCCACAACACTCCTTCTTCGAAACGATGAGGGGCGAGTTCTCAATTCAACAGACTTGGAACTAGAGAGCGGACAAACCGAGCGAATTTCGTGGACGATTGAGGCTTGGAAAGAAGGACGTTTAGGACTCACAATTGAACTTGAAAATAGGACGCCACGAATTCCTATACCGATGGCCGCGATTGAACCATATGAAGAAACAGACTCATCTTCGGGAATGATCAATGCTGGCTTATCCATTTTGGGCATTGTCGTTATTGTTTTCCTCATCATAATTCGAAGAAATAGAAATGTGGAGAAATGGTTCGATGACATTGATTTCGATGAAACAAATCAGTTTTCAGGTGAGCACAGAAAAGCGAATCAAAGTGAAGAGGAATAGTCAAGAAGAGAAGTCATCACGCAAGAGTCAAGCCGGTGTTCCCGAGCGGTCAAAGGGGCCAGACTCAAGATCTGCTGCGTATAGCTTCGTAGGTTCGAATCCTACCACCGGCACTCACTCAATTCTCTTCGTCTTCACTGGCTTCCTTCAATTGTCGAACCGTATCGTTTTGAATTTCGATTGTTTCTAACTTTCGTTGTGACCCCTCGGTAACTTTGAGTGATTCAATCTTTTTTCCAGCTGGCAAAATCCTACTTTCAAATGTACCAATCGATGCATTGAATGCCCCAACAGCGGATGATAGACCGCGTCCTACTTTTGCTAAATCTTCACTAAATTTAGCCACTCTATCATAAAATTCTCGTGATTGTGCATGAATTTCTTTTGCATTTTCAGCCATTGTTTGCTGTTGCCAATACAAACCAACTGTTCGAAGTAGGGCGAGTAATGTAACCGGTGTAACGACCAAAATGTGTTTACTGAAGGCGTATTCTTGAAGTGTTGGCTCAATTTCAAAAGCAGCCGATAGTATTGGTTCCGCTGGAATGAACATGACAGTGAAATCGGTTCCATCCAAATATCTTGGATAATCTCGGCTAGCGAGTTCATCGATGTGTTTTTTGACTTGCTGGGCATGTTCCTTCAATTTCAAGCCCTTTGCATCAGGGTCATCGATATCGAGACTATCCCAGTACGCAGCAAGAGGAACTTTTGCATCGATTGGAACATGTCCACCATTTGGAATGTTGGCCACCAAATCGACAATTGCCCCCCCACTTCCAGATTTTAGAGAGACCTGCACATCAAAATCACAATGTTGCAACATCCCAGCGGCCTCGGCAATATTCTTCAGGGAAACTTCGCCCCATTTTCCTCTTGCTTTGGATGAGCTTCGTAGAGCTGTTGAGAGTTTGATATTGGTATCTCGCAATGTTGTTGTCTGTTCTTGCAAACCCTTAACCATTTCAGCGATCCCTTGGTATGCACCTTCTCGATTCTTTTCAAGTTCACTTGTTGCTTTTTCTAGTTTCTCTAAGTGTTCTTTTATGGGATTGACTAGAGACTCAACCTCTTTTTTTCTTGCATCATAGTCTTTGCTAGCTTCGGTTTGCACGCCGCGTAATCGTTCTTCTGCTAATCTCAAAAAATCCTCAGAATTTTGTCGAGCCACTTGGGAAGCAATGCTCTCCATCTCTGCTTTCATTGATTTTTTACTCTCTTCCGCCACCTGAGCTTTTGCTTCCGATGCAGCGATTTCTTTTTCAAGTCGGGCCTCTGCTTTCATTGCCATTTCAGCAAATTTTGATTTTGCAAGTAGGTAACCAACGACGGCACCAAGGAGGATTCCGAGACCTATGAAACCATATTCAGCAAGTGTTGCCATGCTTCGATGATGATGTCAAGGCTACTTGAACTCTATGTGGTTAACATGGGGTATCCTTCAAAGAATTCCATGTTGAATGAAAAGAGTCCTTGTGTTTAATTGACGACATGTCAAGCGAATTTTTTTTTAGGCAGCCCTCGAGGTATTCAGACAAAGAGCGCATACATTTGTCATCATGCTGTTTATTCGTCAGCCTTGAGCCACGACTGTCGCATGACGAGTCCAGCGGTCTCGCCAGCATCCTTTGGCTCGATGTCGTGATCTAAAATGAGGTGTTTCACCAAAAGGTGTTGTGCGATACTAACTTGGCATACAGGACAGGCATAGTGCCTTGGTTCTTGATAACCCTGAAATGCCAGACGACCTTTTGGCGTTGCTAAACCAGCCACGGTTCGAAGGAGTGTTGACATGAACACGAGACCAAAGAGAACGAGGCAACAACCTAAGCCACTGAAGAGGCCAGAACCAGCATTATTTTGGGAGAGTTGAATGTTCTGTGTCATTTTACCTTCGCTGGTGTTACGAAACGTGGCTAAATCGATAGTATGGAGAAAATTTTGCCCTTCAAGATGGAGGTAAAATTCAGTACCGTCGTCCTCTTCATTCACCTCTATCGCAATGAGAAATATCCCTTGAGTGTCGGTTATTCCACTCGTGCCACGGTATTGGTAGCAGTCCACAACTCCCTGTTGACATTCGACTGAAACTTCGCCAAGCATGACAGGAGTGCTATCGCTATAGGTTGCTTGTCCCGAAATACGATAGGTTTCGGCGCTAACAGTAGGAAGGGCAAGCACCGCTGAGAACAAAACAAGGATTACAGTTCGCATGACTTTGAGTGTTCGCTACGACTTATCAAAGGTTGATTCTGTCCAATTATCCCATCATCTCAATGTAGAGCAAGAGAATATCCTAACCTCAACGTTGAAGTAGAATTTCGTCCACAATTTTTGGGATTGCTTTCGAACGTTTCTCATGAGATACGACATCAGCAGAGGCTACAACATTTGGAAATTCTTCACTCACAGCGATTGAATGGCCACATAATTCAAACATCGAAATATCATTGGGGGCGTCACCTATGGCGAGAACTTCATCCGGATGAATTGAATTGATTCGAAATAATTCTTCTAGGCCTTGACCTTTCGAGAGCAAACCGTCCATCAAGTGAATTGCAAAACCAGTCCGTACAATAGAGAGGTGGTGATATTGACTTTTTTCGAGCAATGCACAAATTTCTTCATACGGTTCATCGACCCGTAAACACCATTCACTTTCACGCCATCGGTTTGTTTCAATCCCTTTCGGGTCCAGCCCTGCAATCCGCTCTGCAAGCCAATATGCTGCATTTTTTGCGTCTCTAGGATCAGCACGGACCAGTGGTTCATCCCATGATGAGTCCCATAATACACCACCATTCTCACAACATATCGGTCCACTAAGTCCAATAAATCGCCAGAGACCATAGGTGATGGCCCTCACATTTCCAGTGCTCAAAATGACAGGAATTCCCGCCTTCTCGAGTCTTCGAAGAGCGTTGATGGCTTCACCATCAAGCAATTTATTTTCATCGGTGATGGTGCCATCGATGTCAATGGCGACATGGGATGGCGTCCAACCATGTGGCAACATTTCCATGGTATCTCCACAACAAAAACTTCCTTCAAGGTTATGATTCAAATTGAACATTGTGGGAGTATTGATGAAGAACCGAGGATTCGATTAGCCATGGCGGGCGCAGATGAAAGTGGAGACGAAGTCTTTCTTTCACTCGATGATGATGGTCCTGTTGTGCCAGTAAAAAAAGAAATCATCGCTCAACCTCACCAAGAACAACAAGAAGAAGAAGTACCAACTGAAAATACTTCAATTCTTGATGCGGAAGTTCTCGATACAACGATTATCAAAGATTTTCGCGGAAAATTTGAGGTAGCCTGGCCGCTCATTGGAATGGATTGTCCGGATTGTGCTTCCAAAGCGATGGGAGCACTTTCGTATCTTGACCATGTCAGTGACCCAAGAGTTTCAGCGACAATCGGCGAGGTACGGTTTGAACTTGATGTCGAACACGGATCCGCTTCAGAAGTCTCCTCCATTTTAAGGTCGCTTGGGCACGCACCCGATGTTGTCCACCAAGAATTGCTCGGCGTCCAAGCCTCTGCAGTAGCACATCGAAATAACATTCCACTCGGGAAACTTGAACAATTGTTGAAACGTCAACCCGGGATTCTCGATGCAGAGGTAAGTGATGAACGTCTTATGGTTCAAGTGATTGCTGAATTGCCTCCTGATCTTGCTGTTTTGAGAGATGAGGCTCTCGAACATATTCTTGGCCAACCTCCGCGTTATGGCATCGGAAGGTCAGATCGCATTCGTCCAGACCAGTGGCGCCTCATTGGCGGTGGTATCGCCGTACCAATTCTTATCGTAGTTATCTTGGCTGAAATCGCAGGTCTTTCTGAGATGATCATAGGTGCAATAGCCATTCCAGGCCTCATCATCGGTGGCTCGCAGATGTTCAAAGAGGGTCTGAGTTCTCTGAAAAATAGACAAATGGGCTTCCAAGTCCTTACAAGTTTGGCGGTGATTGGAGCAGGAATCTTGGGCATGTGGGAAGAAGCCCTTATTGTCGCTATACTCGTTGCCTTTACCGCCCATCTTGAAGGCGATGCTCTCAAAAAGGCGAGAGAAGCCATGCAAGGCGGCCTTGACCGTCTTCCTAGAACGGCTCGCCGTGTCGAAAAATCAGCACCGATTAAGGCGGAAAACATTTCAAAAATTTCGATTTCACTTCCAATGGCGTCGACAATCATGCCATCAAATCAAACCCTTCCCTCATGCAAAGATGATGATATCATTCCAATTGACCTCGTGAGGAAAGGCGATGTTTTGGAGATTCGAAGTGGAGAATTGATTCCGGCAGATGGCATCATCATTGAAGGCACAGGTTCTCTCGACAAAGCACCTCTAACTGGTGAATCCGTACCAGTCGAAGTCAATGTTGGTGATTCAATTGAGGCAGGGCTTGTCCTCGCAAAAGGACCTCTCCTCATCAAAGTCACAGCAACTGGAAAAGATACGCGTTTGTCTGGTTTGATTGAAGCAGTGCATTCCTTCAAAGAAGTGCCTCCAAGAATACAAGGGAGTTTAGAAAAATTCACTGCGGTATGGGTGCCATTTGTGTTGTTTGGTGCTTTTGCAGTATGGTATTTCATGTTTCCAAATGATTGGAAAATTATCCTCTTGCTTTGGGTCGTTTCCTGTCCATGTGCCTTGCTTCTCGCTACCCCGGTTCCGCACGCTGCAGCCTTATCGCATGCAGCACAGCGAGGTGTCATCGTTCGCGGTGGTGACGTGTTTGAACGACTTGCAAAGGTAAATCACGTTCTTCTCGACAAAACAGGCACACTTACATCCGGTAAGCCAAAAATTGGAAAGGTCGTTACTGCGAAGGGGCAGAGAAAAGACACAGTTTTGAAGATTGCAGCAGGGCTTGAACAACGTTCATCCCACCCTTATGCGATCTCGATATTGGAGCATTGTGCCAAGGAAAGTGTCGATGCGCCATCAATCTTGAAATTAAAGGACATCGATGGAGGAGTGGAAGGTGAATATCGGCAATCAAAGGTCAAATTCCTCCGGGCAAACCAAAAAGATGCGGCGATGAAAAGTGCAGACAAATCGATTCAAGATGCTCTTGAGAATGCACTTGCAGCAGGTCATGGTGCAAGCGTATTGTTGAAGGACGACAAAGTGATTGGTCTCTTTACATTCGTTCATGATGACACAAGAGTGGGTTCTGAAACGCTCGTACCAGAATTTTACAGCCGCCATATCAATGTCGAAATTATTTCAGGTGACCAGCAACGTGCTGTGGATGAATTTGCTCAAAACATCGGTCTTCCCCAAAACGCTGCACACGGTGAACTCGACCCTGAACGCAAGGTAAAATGGGTCGAAGGACGATCACAAACACACATCACAATGATGGTTGGTGATGGTTTTAATGACGCTGCAGCCTTAGCGGTTGCAGACGTTGGTGTTGCAGTAGGGACTGGAGAATCTGTAAACCTTGAAGCTGCAGATATTCTCATCCCGAGCGATGATCCAAGAATGCTTACAGAAATGATTGACCTGGCAAGAAAAGCTCAACGCACGCTATCCCAAAACCTCTTGATTTCTGTAGGTATTACCATCGCCCTTGTGGTTGCTGTCATCTATCAAATGTATGACCAATTATGGGTTGGCGTTTTGATACACGAAGCATCTGTGATTCTTGTTATATTCAATGGTGCAAGACTAGCACAAAACGGCCAGATGTGGCCTCTTTTACGAAGCACACTCTTGTCGCTTTACACTGAAACCATTGATTCCTTCAAAGCGTTACAACAGAGATTCCGTCGACCTGAGGCATCAAATTCGTAACGAATTTTCTCGACATGTTCAAAGTCAATGAGTATGTATGGGTGAATGGTGAGAGATTGGCACGCATACGAGGAGACCCGATTACAACTGCACTCGCCCACCCTACCCGTCGAGAGCTATACATCCTCCTTGCAGGGTCAGAGGAAATGAGCACTGTACAACTCCAAAATGCAATCAACGTCGACCGATACAATCTCTATCACCATTTGAAAAAACTTGCACAGTTAGAACTCGTCGAAAACCATCGCGATGAAGGGAGAGCAAGATGGTGGAGAAAAATCAAAGACGTTTCCTTACCAGAATTGTTAGAGGTGCACGCTCGACCTTCCCAAAACACAAATCAAGCACCCCACCCTGAAGCATCAACAGATGACATCAATTTTGAGAATGAACATATCGCACTCGATTTGGTTGATTCTAGAGCACAAGTTCTTGCAAAAGAAATGCTCAAGGAAATCTCGGACAAGTTCAATTTGAATATTGAGATTCCATGGAATTTTGTTCCAAATCAACTCATTTTGATGCGAAAAAAGAAAGAAGACTAATTTTGAGAGAGAACCATGTCCGACGAAATCACAGTCGAGTCAAGGATTGGTCCGCCCCCGCTTTCATGCCCTAAATGTGACCATTTGCTGCCTTCAAAGTTAGGCATTGTCGAGTGCGTTATTTGTGAAGCCAAAGTCAATATTGAACATGAGGGTACACTTCGAGCCTGGAAAGAAGAAAAAGTCAGTTGCCCTGAATGTGCACGGGTGCTTATCGCAGGCGTAGCTAAGCGACCAGCCCATCTCAAGTGTGGACAATGTGATACGTACTTTACCTTGCTTGAGCATGTTCCCAGGGTCGAATTGCAATGCCCTCATTGTGAGCGAAGTTTGCGAATGAAGCAAAGGCCTGGACGTCGGGACATCAATTGTCCGGCCTGCCACACAGACTTTAGTGTCAATTTTTGAGGTGAGGTCATGAAAACAACCTTCGGAATGACCGGGGTCGCCGATTACATTACACTCACAAATGCATTGTTTGGTACAGCATCGATTTTTTTCCTTATTTTATCAGTTGAAGAATTAGGCTCACCATATTCAGCCGACTTGCGCACCAAATTCATCTGGGCTTCGATGTTGTGTATCTTCTTATCAGCAATTGGTGATATTATCGATGGACCTATCGCTCGTCGCTATTCGAAAAAGAGATTTCTTGGTGGCAACCTCGATATCATGTCAGACTCGCTATCGTTTTGTGTGGCCCCAGCCCTGATGATGTTCATCATGTTTGGGCGTTGGGGTGAAGCCGCACCAATCTGGACATTTTCCCTTGCCGCAGCAGGTTGTTGGGTCATTGCAGCAGGCATGCTTCGGCTCGCACGATTTCAACATGAGGATGGAAGTAATTTGCCCTATTTTCACGGCTTATCTAGTCCGGGAAATGCGATGTTACTCATGAGTTCTGCTGGTCTAATTTGGCTACAACCGGTGATGGGATTCGGGCCAGATCTTGTCGACCATGGTTGGTGTGATGTCGATTGCAACAAACATCCGTTTTTTGATTTCCTCATTTTGCCAATCATGTTCCTTTCGGGGGCACTCATGATTTCTGACCGCCGGTTATCGAAACTCAAAGGCGGGATGGATATGAAATTATCAATTCTTCAAATGCTGTTGTTGCTTATTGGAATCTCGACAGCACTTGTATTGACTGGTCTAACAGAAACAGCGATTGAGACCGAAGAATTAGGACGAACAGGGTGGCTCTTTTTTGGCTCATTTCTTCTCTGCATTTATTACATCGTCAAACCTCAACCACCCTCGGTGAATGATAACGTATCTGAAGAGTAAATGGAACGGGTAATAAAGGTCCAAAATGGGCATTGTAACCCACAGTGGTATCGCGTTCCTTATGTATGAAAAGAAAGCCATAATCATCCGGATGGGAGTTGAACGAGATGAGCGAAAGCAATAATGCAAACGACGAGGTTGTTGCTTCAAATGTGCAAGAATCTCATTCACCTTCGCCTCTATCTTCACTCCGTTCAAAGTTCACAAGTGCATCAACGACCTCGATTGATCAAGCAGTTGACCGGCAAGCAAGGTTTCGAAATGAGGAAAATTTGAGAGCCGATTTGCGAAGGGAACGACGTCTTCGACAACAAGCCATTTCCGAGCGGGTGTTTGCGCTCCAAGAAGCGATGGTCAGCGACCTTGAACAGCAACATGAAATGACTCTCTCAAGTTTGGAAACCGAACTGCGCAATCAAATGGAGGAAGAGTTACAATCGATGGAGCGAGAAGCTCTTGCCCGAACTGAACAACAAATGAGGGATGAATTAAGCCTTAGGATAACCCGACAGGCTCAAACCCTCAAAGAAAAGCATGAAATCGAACAACAGCGACGTCTTGAAGAACGAAAAACGGAATTACGTCAACAAATGGAGCATCAACTCCAAGAAGAATTTGACCAGCGTATCGAACTCCAAAGGCAAAAAATAGCAATGGAATACAATTCAAAATTACAATCAAGACTTCATGAGATTGAAAGTGATATTGAAAAGGAAATGAATCAGCGATTTGAACAGATCGAGCAAAATGAAATTTTACAACTTGAGGAGGCACACTCCGTCCGTCTTGCCGAACGCGAAGAACAACTTCGCCGTGGTATCCGAACCCGTTTAGAACAACAACTACGTCAAAGAATCAAACAACGAGAGGCAAGGCTCAAAGTCGAGTTCGAGCGAAGGTCTCTTCGTCTTGAGGAAGATATAGCACAGCAAATTCAGGAAGAGGTTGAAGCTCGCCTACGCCAAGAAACCGAACATCTCGAAATACGTCTTCGGGAAGATGTTGAGATGGCCTTATCCAAGCGTCGAGAGGAAATTCGTCAAGATATTGAAGGTAAACTGGAAGAGAGCTATTCGTCTCGTATAGCAGAACGTAAATCGAGATTGAAGCAAAAATACGATCTAACATTTTCTAAAGCGATGGATGATATTTCGAAAACTCTTGAACTCGAAATTGAACAGGAATTTGAGAAGCGATACGACCTCGATTATGCCACATATCAAAAGAACAAAGAGGCAGAAATTCAACACAGACTTGCTCAGTTTAGATTTGAGCGAGAAGCAGAAATACGTTCAGAAATGGAACAAGATTACTCTGCAAAGCGTGACAATTGGACAAGTCGACTCGAAATGGAGTTCAAGGCCAGAGAAGCAGCGGCACGAACCGCGATTCTCTCTGAACTCGATGCGAGTTTGCGAAACGAGCGCATTACGCATGAAACAAATCTCGACCTTCTCAAAGAGGAAACTGTTCTCACCCTCGAAGTCGAGATGGAAGAACGACTACAGAATTTCAAGCAAAGAAAAGAGGAAGAGGTTGCTACCCAATTGGAACGTCAACTCGACAAGCGAGAAGAAATTATGCGAAACAAGGCTCTTATCGATGTTCGAAAGCGTGAATCCCAAATTCGTGCTGAAATTGAAGCTCAACTGGGACTCAAGAGAGCAGAAATACGAGACCGCCTTCGTGGTTTATCTGAGAAAATCGATAATTTCAAGGAAATGGCAGAACAGAAAATGCGTGAAGCCGTTACTGAGCAAATCCAAGGCGAAATCAGCATGGATGAGGCTGAATTACAAGCCAGGCAACAAGAATTCTCCGAACTTCAGGATGTTGATGACAGGGCAGCAAAGCGACAGAAATGGATGCAGTCAATCTCTGGCCAAACCACGACCGCACCGAGCCAACAATTTGACCCCTCATCAATTGGGGCACGGCCAGGCCTTCTCGGCGGAACAGGCGGGCGACCGCTTCGTGGAGTATTGGCAACCGAAGACCAACCTCGCCTTGGCCTCGATGCTATGAGGTCTCCTTCAACAAGTTCAAAGCCACTTGCAGGAGTCGTTCCGCTTCCAGTTCGTACTGTGAAGACACCAATTGCCCCAGTATCTCAGCCAATCCTCGAGCCAGAGCAGTCGCAAATTGAGGAGATGAAGATCCCTGTAGGAGAGTTTGAAGTAAGCATTTCACCAGGTGAAGATGGCGTCTTCGGAACCGACGATGACGAAGCCGTGCTTCAACCAAGAACAGACCTTCAGGAAGCAATGGAAGATGAAAGCCTAGAGAAGCTCCATGAGGACAATGTTGCGGTCGATGCTGAAACTGAACTTACCGAAGACAGTCCAGAATCACTAGAGATTGCAGAATTACGACCGGTTATGGGCGTCCTTCGACCAATGATGGATGAGATTGAAGAAGTTCAAACTGCGTCTCTACGTCCATTACCGCCGACCTTGAATCCTGTTCAATCTGAAGAGAAATCCGATTCACCAACCGCAAAATTAACCCCGGTCAAAGGTGTTTTGCAACCAGCAAAACTTCGTCCCGTGAAAAAATTGAAACCAGCCGATGATGATTCTGAAGAAAATCAACAAAGCGAGTGATTTTAATTCTCACAATCTTTCGGTATATCAATGAAGGACCGCTTGCGAATTTTTCTCCTCGCTTCCTTCTTCTTTTTTGTACCGAGTACGCTGTTGTTCGCTTCCGCACAATCATCGCTTATAGATGCTGGAAATACCGAGGTGTACGATGAAAAATATGTCTTATGGGAGAATCTAAACAACGGTGATGTCGTTACTATTTCCGAAAGTGGTAATTTGAGTTTGAGCACCTTTTCTCCACAGGGCCTTCAATTGTCTTGGTTTTACAACCTGAATGCAACAATAAACGCAGCTCGAATAGATGCAAACCAGCAACTTGTACTTGCTTGTCACAACGAAGGCGTAATTGTGTTCAATTTGAACACCGTCTCGCTCGTGTATTCAATTGATACTGCTGACCCGGTCAATGATGCAGACTGGGACCTTGATGGCGATATTTGGATCGCATATTTTGCTGGACTTCGTAGGGCCGATGAATATTCTGGAAATCAATCAACTGGAGTTGTAACTGGCATGGTCAATGCAGGCATTAGTGCGTTTGACGTCCTCTCCGATGGACGTGTCGCATTGGGTTCATATGACTCCAAGACCTACATCTACGGCTCAAACGGAGGGCTTCAAGAAACGCTGACGAATGCACAAAGCTACATTTCAGCAATCGCCGATGATCCCAGCGGACGAGTCCTCATCGGCGACGCTGATGCGAACTTCTACCGGCTTGACAACAGTACTTGGACTTCAGAACACATATCATTTGAGCACACACACGATATTCTCACTATTCGCTCCTACAATTCGACGCATTATGCCATCGGTGCCAAGCAGGGACGAGTTGCCCTCATCGATGGAACCACCATGACAACCGACCACAATTTGGAGGCTACGGGTGATGTACTCAATGTCCGTGTCGAGTTTACTGGAGAAGTGTATGCCATTTCGACAACATCTTCGGAGACGAGGTTACGGTTTTTCGATATTGATTCTGACTTTGATTCGTATTCAAACACCAATGATGCTTTTCCATACGACCCTTCACAATGGGCAGATTCCGACGACGATGGCTATGGTGACAATCCCGATGGAAACAACGCAGACGCTTTTCCCAATGACCCAACGCAAAACAGCGATATTGATGGTGATGGTTACGGCGACAATCCTTTCGGTGAAAGCCCTGATGAATTTCCAAACAACCCAGACCAGTGGATAGATTCAGACCTCGATGGTTACGGCGACAACCCAGGCGGTCAAGATGGTGATGCATTCCCAGAAATACCATCGCAATGGGAAAATGAGGATGGAGATTCATTTGGTGATAATCCCGATGGATATCGGCCAGATGCATGCATATCTGTTCGGGGTTACTCGACGGAAGACCGGTTCGGATGTATTGACTCCGACCTCGATGGTTACTCTGACCCAGATGAAACATGGTCCATCAGTGATGGTGCCGATGCATTACCATTTACACCTACGCAATGGGAAGATGGCGATGGCGATGGTTACGGAGACGAACAAGACGGAGAAAAACCAGACTCTTGTCCATGGGAAGCAGGAAACAGCACCAAAGCAATCGATTTCAATGAAAGCCATCCACTTGGATTTCAAGTCATAACAATGTACGGATGCGTCGATCTCGATGGTGATCAATTCAACGATAGGTCTGAATCGTTAAACATGGACAAAATCAAGTCAGAACAAGTTGACTTTGATGGTGATGGCGTAGGGCGTAACACAGATTACGATGATACTAGAGCCAATATTCAAACCGAGCAACATTATTGCCTTGCCAATAAAAATGATACTTCTGAGGCTTGTCTTGCATGGAATGACCCAGAATATCAGGCATATCTGAACAATCTCGATGAAAATACGATTTCAATGACCTACGGCCAATGGAAGTACAAACAAGAAAATCCGACGTCCTCAAACAGCGATGCTCAAACAGAACTGATCATACAGGTCTCGACATATGGTGGTATCATTTTCATCATCCTTACTGTATCCATCCTCGGTATTGCGAAGTTAAAATCGAAGAAACCTCCTGTCGAATCTTCCAAAGCCTATGCTGATTTTGGATTGGCAAGCAAGAACACTGCGATAGAAGCCTTGGAAGGTAAAGCAGGTTTATCTGCGTCAGGAGGTGTTGTATCTGACGGTGACTGGGATGACCAAATTGAGGAATTCAAATTCGATGAAGACGAGGAAGAATCATCCTCAGCGGTGAACCAAAATGAAGAAGAAACATCGAGTCAAACAACCATCGATTACAGCAACGAATCGAGCATCGAAGAGATTGCTGGAGTCGTTCCCGAGGCCATATCATCTCAACAGTCTGGGCCTCCATTACCTGCCTCAGGTTTGCCTGCTGGGTGGACCATGGAACAATGGCAGTGGTACGGTCAAGAATGGCTCGATAAACAAGGTTGAACTTAAACCCAAACGATTGGTAGGGACTCCTTCAATGCCCCCAATTCGTGAGGTGAATAGACAGCTTTACCATCGACTTTTAGTGTGTTCATCATCAACCAAAGAAAAGCGTTCCAAGCATTCTTCTTTGCGAATAATTCAATCGAACCGTTTGCTGCAGCCATCAATATTTTGTGTTCATCTGTTGTCGAATCACAAAGAGCACAAATGAGGCCTTTAGCACTCAATTCGTAGCCCTTTGGTCGCCAATCCATGATGGTCACACCTTGAATGGGGAGAGGTTAAGCCGCTCAGCAAGGTGATGAACATCGATATCGAGATGTTCTTTGATTCGGCTTTGGAGGACATCGATTTCTCCGCGCAATTTTAGCATCTTGTATGTTCGAATCATATCTTCAAGCAGATCATTCACACTTCGATGACCGCTTGTCGTTCTCATCGTATTGAGTTGCCTACGAATTTCATAACTTACACTCACGGAGGTCATTCCTTCTGCGGTCATTTCTCATCCTCGTAGAAACTTCGGTCATTTACTATACTTAACCTAACCGAAGAATAGGAAGCGAAAAAACCGATTTTTTCGATAATTCATATATCGCCATCAACGAATTTTTCGTTCCATGCGAAGTCGGGATGGTTCGTTAATTCCAAATTCTCGGCGAATCTCACTGACGCGCTTATGAATTTCTTTTGAAAGTGTCCAATACTCCATACTTCCAGCACCGGTGCCAGATGTTGAGGGTTTGTTCAAAATAACTGTAGGTGCGCCGCTCCAAGGTGCTTCGGCAACCTTCGCTAATCTTCGAATGGTTGTGTTGAATACCTTGTTTGGCATCTTTGTACTTACCTGGTCGCAGACAAATCGGCTTAGTTTCGACCTTGGGTCGACCATCGTCATAACAACTCCGAAAATTTTCAAATTCTTATTGATCCTTCGTTGAATCATTTTGATTGAGTTCATGAGCATACTGAATCCTTCAAGGGCATAGTATTCCGCTTGGACAGGAACGAAGACCCAATTTGCTGCACACATGGCGTTGATGGACAATAGGCCAAGAGAAGGAGGGGTATCGATGATAATGTAATCAAAGTCGTCGATTATGGGTTGAAGTGACTCTTTGAGGCGAGTCTCTCGTCCTATTTTGTGGGAGAGCTCAATCTCTGCTCCAGACAAATGAATATCACTTGGTAGCAGATAAAGATGGCCAGCGTTAATCGAGTCGGGTGCTTCTTTTCCACCATTCCTCATGCTCCAAGCATCTTTCATTGCCGTGGTGAGTTCTTCAGGATGAAGAAGATACTCTTCCATGAGGGGCAAAGCCTCACCTGAATCATTTGTGAGAAGGTCGTATGCTGTTTTTTTGATTTTCTTTTTTTCAACACCAAATGATGTTGCACAATTTCCTTGTGGGTCTAAATCGATGAGGAGTACCTTTGCAGGCGGCAGGCCCTGCTTTCTCGAACCTTTGGCTAATGCTGCAGCAACATTGACCGCAGTTGTTGTTTTTGCACACCCACCTTTCTGGTTTGCGACAGCAATGACCATCTTGTAAGGGTTCACGATTCAACAACTCCGAGCAAGCAAAGGACAGAGGTTCTCCTCTTTGAATCCAAGTGTTTGAATTTGGGATTTCAGGCTGGTTGAATCACAGGAACAGGAACTTCCGACAGGATTTTTCGAACAATGTGCATGCCAGTAATACCTCGAATTTTCGCTTCAGGTTTCATATTTATTCTGTGCGAAATAATTTGAAGAGCAATACCTTTGATATCATCGGGAATGACATAATTTCGACCTGCGATGGCAGCAGCAGCACGACCAGTCTTGAATAGTGCTTGGCTTGCACGGGGTGACGCACCGTTGATGACTCGGTGATCTTCACGAGTTCGCTGCACAATTTCAACAATGTAAGAGAGGATTGCAGGGTCGACGTGGACGGTTTCCAACGCCTTCTGCATGGCGACAACCTTCTTTGGTGATGTGACTTGTTCAACATCGTGTTGGTCTTTTCCTCTCAACTTTCTTCGTGCAAGAATTGCTTTTTCTTCTGCCCGGTCAGGATAACCCATGCTCATTTTCATGAGGAATCGGTCCATTTGTGCTTCTGGTAGAGGGTATGTGCCTTCTTGCTCAATCGGATTTTGTGTTGCAAGAACGACAAAAGGAGCAGGCAATTTGTGAGTGATACCTTCGATTGTTACTTGTTTTTCTTCCATAGCTTCAAGCAGTGCAGCCTGTGTTTTTGGTGGAGCACGGTTGATTTCATCAGCCAGGAGAATGTTTGAGAATAGTGGGCCTGCACGCAATTTGAATTCACCAGATTTCTGGTCATACATGTATGTCCCCATGATATCGGAGGGGAGGAGGTCAGGTGTGAATTGAACACGCTTGAATTTACAACCCAGTGCCCGTGCAAAAGTGTTGGCAAGCAAAGTTTTTGCTAGACCTGGAAAATCTTCGAGGAGCATGTTTCCGTTGGAGAGAATACCCACGGTTACACGTCGCAAGTTCTCATTTTTTCCAATGATCACCTTACTTACTTCGTTCATCAGGCTATTGGAAATAGCTGAAACTGTAGCAATGAGGTCTTGGGTTCGGCCAGGAACCGCTTCATTTTGTAATGCTGCTTCCATGTGTCACTCCACCTTATTCAGTCCTTGTTCAAACCTATCTTATATCAATGTGCGCTCATGCCAAGTCAAGCGAACATCGGGAACTATCTGCCCCAATAATGGTCACTTTTTCGATGGAGTTTTGTGATTTCTTCAAGAATTTCTTCTTCTTGAGGCGTGAGGTCGATTTTGCGTAGTCGAGAAGCATGTCGTTCTGGAATATCAACATAGAACTCGTCCAACTCATTGATTTGTCGTCCCACAGTCGGTCCATGCAGTGCTAAAGCAACTTCATCACCTTGACGAGCTTCCTTGACGTCTTCTGAATCTCGAGTTCGAAGGCTACGAACTTGACCGAGTTGTGTTCCATCAAGTTTCATCAATTTTTGACCGATATGGACTCGACCACCTAGGACGCGAACGCCAATAATCGCAGGATTCTTTTGGCGGAAGGTATGGTTTTCGAGATACAGCAGTTTTCCTGGATAAATCAAATTTTCTCGTTGCTCAGCCTCAAGTTTGTTTCGTGTCGAATCTCTCCATTCTTCAAATTGTTCAAGGATGTGATAGATGATTGGTCCGTGAATATAGTGAATGTCTTCCGCCGCATCAATGTGTTTTTCAGCCTCAGCATTTGCCTTCGTCGAAAATCCAAGAATAACTTTGTTGAGAGGATTCGAGGCTGATTGAGCCATAAAAATGTCCTTTTTGTTCACTACACCGACAGTGGCTTGACGTACAGGTATCTTGAGTTTAAGCAATTCATGTGCCAATGCCTCAAGCCCTCCGACGGTATCTGCCTTGATGACCACGCCATCCTTTTCCTCAACCGCTCCTTTGCAATCGCCTGCTGATGTATGTTCACTGAACTCTTTGCGTTGGAAAATCGATTTACAGGATTGACACATCAATGGCATTGCGTCGAAAATTTCTCGCCATTCTTGGGAGAGTACGTCTCTCGCATGATGTTCTTCTTCCTTCGTATTTGCTAAATGGAGCGTCGTTCCAGCAATTGTGCGTTCTAATTCAGGTGCGACGATCTTGACTCCAGATGCTGCTTGGACTTCATCAACATCCACCCATCGCTTACCAGCATCTCGCATTTCGGACATACCCTTCGGTCGTTTTAGACCTTTGATATGGGTCAAAAAAGGGCCATCTTCTCCAGCGAGGAGGATACGATCACCAACCTGAAGCGAACCCCTGTAGAGAATAACATCGATTGTTTTGCCCATACCAACCTCTTCTCTCATCTCCAAAACCGTTGCTTCGGATGGACCTAAGGTATCTGTTAATCGAGCCTCCAAAAATCGTTCAGCGAGGCCAACTGTAACCGTAAGCAGATCTTGTAATCCCTCCCCGTCTTTAGCTGACATGGGTACAAGGGCAACATTGTTTCGGAAATCTTTGATTTGGTCATAACGTTCGGCGTTAAATCCGTGTTCGGAGAGTAAGCCTAAGAACGTCCAATACTTTTCTTCAAAAAGGTCCACTGCAGTTTGGTTTTGGGATTGCAACGAGCTGATGAATGACCGACCCGGTTCCGTATTCCAACCATGAATTCGGTCGACTTTGTTGAGTGCAATGACAAATGGTGTTTTTGAGTTTCGTAAGATGTTGAGTGATTCAATGGTTTGAGGTTGTAATCCCGACATGATGTCGATGACAAGAATAGCGATGTCAGCAACTGAGCCACCTCTATTTCTTAGGGAAATAAATGAATGATGGCCGGGTGTGTCAATGAAAAGAAGCCCAGGGGATTTGAACTTCCTTCCCCTCATCATTTCGCTGCATGTCTCGTTGAGCACATCGGCGGGCACTTCGGTAGCACCAATATGTTGAGTAATTCCACCTGCTTCTCTATTCATCACGCTTGCTTGACGTTCCGATCCAATTGAACGGACCAAATCGAGAACACTTGTTTTTCCGTGGTCAACATGCCCAAGAACAGAAACAATCGGTTGACGATTGTATCCCTTTTGTTCAACATCGCCATCATCTGATGGATGTTGTTGGTCTTCAGTCATATCTCCACACTCCTTGAAGGAGTCTGGGCTTACCCTTCATAAACCCATGTGCCCATGGTGTTTTGCCATTCCATCAAGCCTTCAGGGAACCAGAGTGATAATTCAAATTCTGCAGTTTCAGGTGCATCTGAGCCGTGGATCATGTTGTAACCAATATCCATTCCAAAATCCCCTCGGATCGTTCCAGGTGCTGCTTCTCTTCCATTGGTTGGGCCGATGAGGTTTCTTGCAACGCTAATTGCGTCTCGACCCTGCCATGCCATACAAACCACTGGCCCTGAGGTCACAAATCGAATCAGGCCAGGGAAAAATGGTCGCTCCGCGTGAACTTCGTAATGTTTTTTTGCAATTTCTTCGCTGGGTACCACTGACTTAAGCCCAACAAGTTTCAATCCTTTTCGTTCAAATCGCTGAAGAATTTCACCGACTAGTCCTCGTTGTACTCCATCTGGTTTTACCATCACATACGTAGTTTCCATGTTCTCACCTATCACTTCGACGAATGTCCTGTTTATGAGCAATACGGCTCAAATATGAAACAATTGAGGTGGAATCACTTAATTCCGCCCTTGACGTAATGCCGCGTCCACTTGACTTTTCGGGCATTGCGTCGTAGTTGCATCATGTTTTTGCGAGCTTTGCTATTCTTGAACCAAAGGACGCTACCGTCTTTTTTGACATACATCATGCCAGTGCCGGGTTCAATCTCATCACCTGAAAATGAGCAGATTCTTCGTTCAACCATTTTTTCACCTCTCAACGAGCATTGAGTTTACGAGCCTCTCGACCTGTATCTTTGAGCATGAGAATGTCACCGACACGTATTGGTCCAACGACGTTTCTGCTGATGATTCGGCCCACATCTCGAGGATTAGGTGCTTCATTGACTCGGACCTTGACCTGAGTTGCTTCGCCAGTCATACCCGTTCTGCCAACGATTTCAACGACTTCTGCTGGCCAACTATCGACAGTTTGTTCATCGGACATTTGAATTCACCGTTCAGTTCTTGATCGTGTTGATTTCATCAACGATTTCAGTCATTTTTTCGCTTGCTTCTCGATTCATTTCGATGATAGCAATTGAAGCAGTTTGGACACCTTTTGGTAGTCCAGCTTCTTTAGCTAGGAATTCTTGGTTTGGCACGTATCCGTATGGGATGCCTTTTTCTTCACAAATGTAAGGAATGTGTGCTAAAAGTTCAGGTGGGTTCACATCCTCAGCCAGTACGATAAACTGTGCAGTTCCTCGCTCAGCGGCTTTTGTAACTTCATTGCTTCCTTTCTTGATTCGACCGTCATTGGAGTTGACTTGAATCATTTCGTAGATTTTTTCTGATAGACTTTCTGGGGTTTCGTATCGCACATGTACACTCATTGGAATTCACCTTCCTCCTGTTAAGAGCAAGTTGCCGCAGAACCACCACCATATAAGGCCTACGGAGTGAATGGTGAAGGTGATTTTGTGGCTAATTCTTATTGATTCGGCGCACTGGATGGCAATTCTAATTTTTTCATGACCATCCTAGCCGTTGTTCAAGTTCTCGAACGCCTCTCGCCAGAGCCTTGCCACATGGAATAACATCTCGTGCGTTCTCAAGACTTCCAGTCGCATGAACATCGTCGACATAACGTAGCAATCTAGGGATGGCCCCGCCGGTAAACAGACCATGGGAGCAAGCGGCGTGAACTTCGGTTGCACCCTGTTCTCTGAGTGCCTCAGCAGCACGACAAATTGTCCCACCAGTTGCAATCATGTCATCAACGATGACAACTTTCTTGCCACCGACATCGAGGTTCTTTGCCTCATGTCGAATGGTTCTCGCATCAATTCTCACCTTTTCCAAGTAGGAAAATTCACACCCCATGATGTCTGCCACCATGGAAGCTCTATCGATCGCACCTTTGTCAGGTGAAAGAATGAAGTCAGGTTGTACATTTGTCGTTAAGTGTTCAGCCATTTCAGGCATGGCAGTTGTGAATGCGATTGGAAAGTCTAAGTCTTCGAGAACCTTTGGCGCGTGAATATCAAGGCAAATGATGCCATCGCACTTACTTGACAGCAACTTTCCAATTGCCCGTGCGGAGATCACTTCACCCGGTTTGAACCGTTTATCTTGTCGTGAATAGCCAAAATACGGAATGGCAAGCAAGATTTGTTCTTCCACTTTTGGTAAGGCCTGAGGTTCTATGTTATTGTAATTCGACAGGTCGCCATTTCGTAAATCTTTGATACAATCAAGAATCAGTAACGTCTCAACAATACCCGAATCAGGAAATGTGTTTGAAACCACGATGACCCGTTCATTGCGAATAGATTCGATATCATCAGTTCCTACACGAATGTACCCTTCTGTGTCGGGGAATCGCCTCGTTTCAATCGTGACATGGGCACACCCAAGTTCACTTGCAAGTTGAAGCGCGATAGTTTTCATCGAAGTGCTTGAAACAACGACCACTTGAACGCCCCTTAACCATCCGAAGCGAATTGGATACATCTTCTTTGCGAAGGTGGTGCGCGAGGCAGGACTCGAACCTGCGACCTCCCGGTTATCAGCCGGGTGCTCCAACCGACTAAGCTACCCGCGCAGAGCAATAATCCGTGCGGCGAGCATCTCCGTCATAAGAATGACGGAATAACTTACTCTTCTTCATCACTATTTATTTTGATGTATGTTGGGAGTTGCATCACTTTATCGAATGTTCTCGATAAGACGACTTCGTCAAGAGATTCTCTTGTTCTTGCGATAGCTCCTATTGGAATTCTGATGAACTCATCAATACCAAATTGCAACTGAACCGTCATTCTTGTTTTTACAATGACGCCGGTGTATGTGCGCTTCTTCTTGTGGAGTTCAACGATGACGCCGATCTCATCACCTTGGTTGTCGAGGACTGCTTTGTCAAGCATCTCATCTGGTGCGTACAGTTTTTCGTCAATACGAACGGTGTTTCTCCATCTTCGCTGCAGTTCACGCATCGATTTCGTGAGCTTGACGGCTCCATCATTTCTGATGCTATGCACCAACTCTTTTGGTAGTGGTGCAAGGTCTGCAGGCTTTCTCATGTATTCATCTTGTATATCCGCTTCAACACGAATGCGCATGGATTGAACTCGTGTAACATTCGGGTGGTGGCGTTCGCCAACAATTGTCCCGACTTTCACGTCGTTCACATACACATCCCGTTGGAGAAGCTCCTGGATGTTGTATTCTTCTTTCTTCATTTTCCCATCTCCGGCCAATTGGCTTATTCTACTCCTCTCTATAGACATCATATAATATATTCGATAAAAATAACAGAATTTCCAATTGTAATTGTCGCATAATTTATTGAATTTCAATTGAAACTCAAATTTTTATTCGATGACATATGTCGCATAATTTTTCAAATTTCAGCAAGAAATCTTCATCTACCGAAATTAAATTTGATGTTATTTTCAATTGAAACTAAAGATTCACCCAATCATCGATTTCTGTTGAAATTTAAGAATTCACTCGTTAGTTTCAAATCACAATGTATAGTGGTGCAGGTTGTTAGTATGGATGTATTCATTTCACCACGCATACCGGTGCCTCTGTACTTTTCGATTCTTGAGCGTCTATTGCACAGATCGGAGTGCTCCGTTTCAACAGGGCAGGATGTTGGTGAATTCATAGATGATCGTGAATGGCAGTCTTTTGGCTACTCTGTACATAATGTGACTCAGGTGGTATCGCCAAGCGAATGTGATATAGCTCTCGTCATGGCAAATGAAGTGGATTATATTGAACACCACTCTCAAATGTATGCTATTATTACAGAAAATCCAATTGAAAATTTGCATCAAAATGTTGTTTACTTCTATATCAAGGACCTTTTGATGTATGACATGAACTCAGAAATTTCACGAGAAATCCTCTCTTGGGTTAAAGATGAGATTCGAATATCCGATGATATTGTCAGATACTGGCTAAGTCCAAGGGATGCGTCTGATGCGATTGTGAGTTGCATTGGACTCGACATCAATCAACTTCCTCACCACATTTCAGTATGTGGTCGTCGAGGATGGACATTGGAACAGACATATTCTGAATTCAAGACACTGCATCACCGGTGGATGCAAGGGAAAAGTGGGCAGTATCAACCAGAGGATTTGCTTGTCAACGAGCTTCCTATTCGAATTCAGCCTTTTACCGGTTCAATGCCTTCGCGACCAAATCTGCAACCCCTTCATACGTTGCTTCTCAATGTACGAAGTGATGGTTGGCGGCCATATGTGCCGTTGCGTACGATGCTGATGGAAGTCATTGCTTCAATTGAAAAGTTGTAATATCAATTGAAAATTGCTGCACCCAACAAAGGCAAGAGCAAACTGGCATCACCCTCTACACAAACATGTGGAGCCTCAGGCCTCATTTTTCCCCATGAGATGGCTTCTCGAAGTCTTGCTCCCGAAAGGCTACCGTCGTGCTCTGGTGCAGTGGTGATGTACACGGCACTGTCCAATCCTCCACGGTATTGATTCCACCATATGACGTGGTGTTTCGAGATTCCCCCTCCAACCATGAGTGCATGAGAAGACTCGACATCCCATGTTAGGTCACTTAGAACTTGTTCATCAGCGAGAGTATCGATATGGAAGTCGCGATGTTTCTGTCTGAACATAAACAACTGTGCACCAATCGAACCATCGGTTATGCCTGGAATACAAACAGGAATCTTGTTTTCAGCAGCCCAATAGATAATCGAGTCCTTGGTTCCAATTCGTTTGCCTATTTCCCATACAAGGTGAATACTACCAAATCCAATCCATGCATCTGCACCGGCTTTCCCTGTTTCTTTCAATCGATCGACATAGATGTCTTCGAGCACTGGTTGAAGAACAGATTCGAGTATTTCGCCGTACGAGGCATTTGGAACGACAACATTGCCAAGTCGCATAAGTTCATGTTCGCCAAGAACCCGGTCATCCAAATCAAACGACCCGTGATAGTAGTCTTTGTGTGCACGAGCGATGTCATGGTCTAAAGTGCCACATGTTGTGGAGATGACGTTGAATGCTCTTCTCTTGATGGCCTCAACAAAGAATGACCTGGTGCCTGTAGCACAAAGGCAGGCTGGAAAAGAAAGCCAGTTTGTTACTTTCGATGCATCAAATTCAGCTTGTTGTAGTGAGAGTACCATGTCCTCAATGATGTCTTTTGCTTCGACAAATTTTGTTGCAGTAAAACCACCTGCATCTCGCATTTGCTCAAACAATGCATTGACTGAAGCTGCTTCTGTGAAAGTGTAATCCTTCACAGGCTTATCAAATGAGGTTGGGTCAAAATCGCCACTCATATTATTTCTACTTGGAAGGAGTCAATGATACTTTTCTATTGTTCATCCTCGCTGTTTTCAAGCAGATAAATCTGGTCCCGCAATGTCGCTGCTCGTTCAAAATCAAGTTGAAGAGCAGCTTGTTCCATTTCATCTTTGAGATGTTGGATCAATTCTTGTTTTGGTAATTGTGGGAGCATTTTATCATCAAAAGATTCAATATTTTCTAATTGGGAATTAGAATTTTCAATTGAAATTTTTGACCCTAGCCAAGAACCTGCACCAAGTTGCATTCGCTGGGCCCAATCGCCATCTTTGCGTCCACCTTTTCGAGAGATTAACCGCTTATTTCCGTCTTTAGATGTCGTGGTTCCAACAAGCAAATCATCCAAATCCGCACCCATTTTCGGAAGTGCTTTCTGAATGGTTACAGGCACAATATCATGAATTTCGTTGTATGTTTGTTGTCGTTCTCGTCGTTCAAGGGTCTGTCGAATTGAGGCACTCATTGCTGGGGAAACATCATCGGAATACAAAATGACCTTGCCCTCTGAGTTTCTGGCTGCTCTGCCTATTGTTTGTAGGAGACTGCGTTCATTTCGAAGGAATCCCTGTTTGCCTGCATCAAAAATTGCGACCAAACTAACTTCAGGGATATCAAGTCCTTCTCGAAGCAGGTTGATCCCCACAATGACATCGATGTGCCCTATGCGGAGGGCATTGATAATTTCCGTACGTTCAATAGTATCGATTTCGGAATGAAGGTGATGTGCTTTTACACCCATTCTGTTGAGGTATTCTGCTACTTCTTCTGCAAATTTTATGGTCATGACAGTAACGAGTGTTCGTTGGCTTTTCTCTACTCTTGCATTTATTTCTGAGAGCAAATCGTTGACCTGACCACTCGTCGACCTCACTTCAATTTCAGGGTCGAGCAACCCAGTTGGACGTATCTCCATTTTCGCAATATGTTGAATGGACTGAAGCATGTCATACATTGATTCTGCTTCAGGATGCTTTTTTGATAATTCAGGGGTTTTTGCACCTCCTCCTGAGCCGACATGAAGAAGTGCATTGGGTACATGTTGTTGTGTGACTTCGCAAAGGTGTCTCAACTCCCTTTCACCAGGTGTTGCCGATACATACACCATTTGAGGAACGAGAGATTGAAATTCAGGTAATTTTAGAGGACGATTGTCTGCCGCAGAAGGTAATCGAAATCCATGGGTGATGAGGGAATCCTTTCTTGATTTATCGCCAAAGAACATGCCACCAATTTGAGGCAAGCTGACATGGGATTCATCCATAATGACAAGAAATTTGTCCGGGTCACCATGGAATTGTTTCGCACAAGCAGCAAAGAAATCAAGAAGACAGTATGGTCGTTCACCCGGTTTTCTTCCATCGAAATGCCGTGAATAATTTTCAATGGACTGGCAGTGGCCAATTTCTCGTAGCATTTCTAGGTCGTAATCTGTACGCTGCTGGAGGCGCATATGTTCAACCGGCATGTCTTGTTTAGCGTAAAATCCTAGCCTCTCTTTGAGTTCAGTTTCAATCGACTCAAGGGCTTTTTCAAATCGGTCTTGCCCGGTCATGAAGAATTCTTTCGGGTGAATCCAAGCTTCATCAAGTGGTTCCAACACCTCCCAAGTAACAGGGTCACAAACACTGATGCCCGTAATCCCTTCGAAATCAAAGGTGATTCGAATAGGGTCGTCTCGACTCGGCATCCAAACATCAAGAACTTCGCCTCTCAATCGAACTTCACCTCTTGCTAAGTCATTTGGGGTTCGTTTGTATTGTAAATCGATCAATTCCCTTAGCAAATCTGTTGGGTCAATTGACTGCCCAACATAGCATCGCGCATGATGTTCAAGAAATGTTTCAGGCGGATTTAAACCATAAATGCATGATACTGAGGATACGACAACACAGTCGGGCCGAGTAACAAGGGAAGCAACAGTAGCGAACCGTTCTTGTTCAATTCGTTCATTAATGCCCATCTCTTTTTCAATGTACAAATCTCGCTTTGCAAGATATGCTTCAGGTTGATAATAATCATAATGGGATACAAAGTATTCAACAGCGTTGTTTGGAAAATACCCCGCCATTTCATGATATAATTGGCGAGCAAGAGTCTTGTTGTGACTCATGATGAGCGTGGGAATGTTGAGTTTCTGTATGACTTGAGCCATCGTGTATGTTTTGCCACTCCCAGTCACACCCAATAACACACATCGTTCTTGCCCATTTTCCAATTGGGAAATTAATTTTTCAATTGCTTTTGGTTGGTCTCCAGATGGTTCGAAGCCTGAAACGAGTTGAAACCGTTTTACATCGGGATGAAGATCCTCCAATGCAGCCCCTTCGAGAGCTTTCGATAAATCAAAAGGATGTCGCTTCTCCATATCAGAACCGTTTATATCGTCATAATGAGTTGAATCAAATTCACCCTCATCATCCCAATCGCTCATACCAATCACCTATGATTAGGGGAGATAAAGTCCACCGTTCACATGAAGAATGGCCCCAGTGATGTAACTTGAATCGTTTCCAACAAGGAACGCAACTGTGTTTGCTATATCTTCCGGTACGCCAATTCTCTGCAAGGGCACTTCATGTTCTCTTTGGATGCGTTTTTCTTCGCTATCCCCCGATAAGATGTCTGTGTCTACATAGCCAGGGGCAATCACGTTGACACGCTTTCCTTCTTTCGCTACAGATAACGCAAGAGAGCGAGCCCAAACGGCCAGTGCAGCTTTCGATGCAGAGTAATCCGCTCCATGAGGTGAACCTTTTGTCCCAAGTTGTGAACCGATGACAACCATTCTCGCGTCTGGAGTAAGGTGTTGTTGTACAGTGGACCATACGTGCACTGCACCATTGAAATTTGTATTCATCGTGGTTTGCAATTGTTCCATCGTCATGTGTTTTGCATCCACACGTTCGTACACCCCGTGATTCAGGATGACAACATCGATTTTTCTCATCATCCAAGGATGAATGCCTAATAGGTCGACTTCGCCTTGGTTTGAACAGTCAACCTTGACTGCAAGTGCGTCAGTGCCTGAGTTACGAATGTCGTCGACCAACATTTCTGCAGGTTTTGATGAGGAATTGTACGTGAGTAAAATGTCGTAACCATCTTTCGCAAGACGAGAACAGATGGCACTGCCAATTCCTCGGCCGCCTCCAGTCACCAAAGCAACAGGTCGGCTCATGGTTGGGCCACGTGCTCATCAATCATGAATACATGTGTTTTATTCATTTGTAAGAAATTGTGCTAAATTTGGTGGCTGCCAACCCTCCGGCTTCATGACTTTACCGTCATCTCTGCGAAGGACCTTGCCATCGACGAGTTTAGCCATGTTTGATCGGTGCACTTCATTAAACGCTTCGTCATAGATGTCTTGCATGCCGTGGTTGATAATCGTGCCAGCGAGGATATAGCCAATATCTGCGAGGGCATCAAGAATTTCGACCAAATCTCCACTGCGAGCAGCCTCTGCATACTCTTGGACTTCCTCTTCAAGCAATTTAATCCTCAACTCAATTCGTTCATCTGGTCCGAGGCCAGGCGTGTCTAACTTTGGAATCTCAAAAGCACTGTTAAATTCGAGAAGTGACTTGACAATTGGGTTCATATCCCCTCACAAATGCAAAGGGCACATGAACATTCCACCCATGACTTTACCCTAATTAATGGATAGCGTCGGTACTGACCCACTGCGAGCCCATGCATTCAGTAATTGTGAGCGCGAGGGTGTTATGGTGACACCCTTTGCTTCACAGTATAACTGATTGAATCAGTCATCCTTTTCCTTCAATCCGGTAGCGTTGATATCGCCAGCGATTGCACTGTCCTGAATGTTGTAAGTAATGTTCTGAACGACTGTGGTTGACTTTGCTTTCTCCAACTCATCCTGCATGTGCGTTTTTTCAAGTTCTGCCTGAGTGACTTTTTGCTGTAAACGTTGTATTTCATCATTGACTACTTCGTTTTGAATACTGGGTTGAACCGAAACAGATGACTCGCTGCGATTTCTCAAAATCAATCCTACAATAACCAATAATCCCAAAACTACTGCAATAGTGGTAGACAATGAAGTTGTCAGAGAACCTGCTGAAGTTTCTTCCTCCGTGGCATCTGAATCCTGTGCTAGGGAATCTAAGTAGGTTGATCCAATTGCAATCAAACTGTAATCACATGGTTCACCATAATTTTGAGTGCAGAATAGCTCAATGAACAAATCTCCTGAATAATCAAAATTGATGGAGAAATCATAGTTACCTTCTTCATATCCATCGCCAATCTTAATTCCATACTGGTCATAAATTCGATAAGATGTCATATCACTTGAAGTAATCACTATTCTAACCGTGTCGCCTTCAATGACAGGGGTCCGATAGAAATCAAAATCGATAGGTTCGGCTGAACCATCAAGTGCAGCCCAACCATTAATTCGAACTTCTGGCAATAGTTCTTCGGCGTCTTCTAAAGTATCTCCTGCCTCATCTCCATGGACGGTTGCACTGAGTGAATATCGCCCATCACCACCATTTTGCCCCCCAGCACATTCCGAGCAATATATTTTGACAAAATAGGTATTAGTAATTGCTTTTTGATAATATGTAGTTGACCCAGGAGATGTATGTTCTCCCAAGCATTCTATTCTATCCGAAGACTGATTTCCATCATAGACACAGAACTCAATATACTGGCCATCCAAGTCACTGAATTGGAATTCAATAACATCTCCAACAGGCACACCGATTTTGAAAAATATCTCACTATCTCCTTCAATTAGGCCGTCATGTGTGACACCCGATTGAAGAAGCATAGCATTATCAAAATCAGAGTTTGCTCCACTGACATTTGAAATCGGTAAAAGTAGAATTGTGGCCACAATAAAGATGGTGATTTCAGTCAAGAACCCTCCTCGATAACATTGGCCCATACATTCGCTAAGGGATTGGCAATATTATACTTGGTAATCGCAAGGGGGACCCTTACGACCGTATACGAGCGCGTGGGTAGGCAGTGTACTGGGGGACTGAACACCCATTGTACATCTCCATAAT
>JAYQSB010000014.1:0-51058 GCA_038146705.1 Candidatus Poseidoniales archaeon | reverse complement strand
TTTCACGTTCTTTTCACATCCCGCTAAGGATACTTTTCAGCTTTCACTCACGTTACTTGTAAACTATCGGTCTCGAGCTGTATTTAGGATTGGAAGTTTCTGCCTCCCATATTCACACGCGATTTCCAACGCATGCTACTCTTTGACAGTCACGTGGTCATATCATATACGGTTACGGGACTTTCACCCTCTATGGATGTGCCATTCCAGACAACTTCACCTTCTATGACTTAGACAAAAGACTGCCAACCACATCTCCCTCACTTTCGTTTCGGGATTCGGCTTGTCCTGATCCGTTTTCATTCGCCACTACTCACGGAATCTCGTTTGATTTCATTTCCTCCTCCTACTAAGATGCTTCAATTCGGAGGGTTCCCTATCGCATCGCGATTGTTTCCGAAGAAACAGGATGTCCCATTCAGCAATCTGCGGATTTACGGCATACATGCGCCTCCCCGCAGCTTATCGCAGCTTGTCACGACCTTCATCGGCACTCGAGCCGAGCGATCCCCCAATTGGGTTGTAGCATCACATGTATGTTTTCCACACCATGCGAGTAACCCTTCGGTATCTAGTCATGCCAATTCGGCCTCTTCAGAAAGTCGCCTCAAGGACGACTCCCCTCAGCCCTTCCCCCTCTACGGCATACGTACAGAGGTGCTAAGCATCCATCCGACCGCCCTCCTATATATGAACGAATCGGTGGGCAAATGCCCTTCAATGTTGCATTTATATTCAATAAAAAAGGAAAATATCTATGACAATTTTTCAAAATTAGAAGCGGCTAGACCATCGAGCTGCCGAATCGTTGACAGGACATCTCTCGCTTGATGTTCTTGCCCGAGAGCATGCATGAATACGGCCGAAGAGTTGAGTCCCATAACATTCGAAGGATGTTGTTGATTATGTACATTAACAATCCCTAAGGCCTTTTCAGCACGACCGCTAGCGAACAATGCACTTGAAAGATTCAACAGGATTTCGCTTTGATGTGGGGCCAATTTCGCTGCTTCACGTAGTGCTAAAATCGAACTGTCAAATTGGGATGATGCAAGATGTTGACTGCTTGAATTTGAATCGAGTTCCTTTGCTCGTTCAAACAATGCTAACCCATAGTTGTTGAAGACCGCTGGTTGTTGAGGGAACTCTGATGCGAGTCTTTGGAAGGATTGAGCCGCTTCAATCCATTGTCCTGTTTGAAAAGCCATGAATCCTTGTTGAACGAGGTGAGCCAAATCATTTCTTGAACCCAAATCAATTGACATTGCTTGAGATGGGTGCAATTCGAGAACAATTGGTTGATGAGATGGCAATTGAGTCACCTCAGAATGTTCCAACGGAGAGTGATATACTGCATTTGAACCTTCAAAATTGTGGTCATAAACAACAACGTCTTCTTCGAGAGAAGCGTATTCCATCTCGATGACTTGAGGGGCATCATTGTAAATCTCTTCATAATCTGGAATCTCTGCATCGATTTTCCAGTATTCAGGAATAGAAGATGATTCTAGTTCATCAACGACTCTCGCCCCTGTCAAACGAACAACTTCAGGTTCGAATGGTTCGGGCTCAATCACTTCAAATGTGTTGAGGTCAGGAATCATCAGTGGTTCTTCATCATCTTGAAACAAAAGTTCTTCCACTTCAATTTCAATTGATTCTGTAGGCTCATTCTCAACTGTGAAAGCAGTGGATTCCACTGCAGGAGGGACGTCTTTTGTATCAGAGGAGATCTTATCTGATACGGACGCTGCATCTCCTTGGGATTTGACTGGTTTTGGCTCGATGACATCATTGGTGCCCTGTTGAGGCTTGCTGTCTTCCAGTCTGTACTGAACGTCTCCTTGATTCTCATCTTCAATTGAATGTTCAACTTCGAACGGCATTCCGGAAGAATAACTACCAATACCGAATGGAAGACCGGGCTCTACAAGATTTGATTGACCTTGAAATCCGAAGGGCAATGTCGATACTTGCTGAGGTTCTGACGCCGGTTGATCTTCTGGAGGTTCCGTGCCTTCGAAGTCATAAAATGAATCGACTGCGTCATCTAAACCGGGTACCTCTCCAAATTCCTCGGAAATGTCACTTTCTGTAAGGTCTTTTCGCAAGAGGCTGCCACATGCTGGACAAGAGTGTCCTCCAAGGGAAAAAAGACCACAAACCTCGCACTCAAACATGGTCGACCCAACTCTTTGAATTCGGCTGAATTCTTGAATTCATCCCTTGGTTGACCTTCATTCTTCGCTTTCGTTGCTTGACGTCATCTCTCGAATTTCTTGAATGACATCAGTCACAATGTTTCCTTCTTGGTCGACAAGAGAATCTGAGAAACTTTTACCACGGGATTTACCACGAGAGACTTGCCAAATGATGCCGAAGGTGGTTAGGCCTACCAGAATGAGTTTCATTTCTGTGCCATGTTCTGCACCACCGATCACGTAGACCAGAATCATGTAAAATGAAATGATCAGGGTCGTAAGAATCATGACTGGGAATCCAGCTTTGAAGAATTCGTTAAACGAAATCGGATGACCTGCCTCTTCACTTAATCCGGCCGTCACAACATTTGCAGAGGCACCGATAAGGGTTCCATTACCGCCTAAACATGCACCAAACGCAAGAGCCCAAATCAGTGGTTCAAGAGGCATGTCAAGATTTGTTGCAATTTGCAAAACGATTGGAATCATGGTTGCAGTGTATGGTATGTTGTCAAGGAAAGCAGAAACAATCGCAGAAACCCACAAGAGAATAAGCACACCAGCTGTGAGGCGTATGACTTCATCTTCACCAAAGAACTCAATGCCCTGTTCAACATAGCCACCTATGTAGTTGATAACACCGAGATACTGAAGGGAATGAACGAGAACGAAGAGACCAGCAAAGAACAGTAATGTCGTCCATTCAACGTGGTGAAGAGGCTCCTCAAGTTCGTGTCGACTTGTTGCGAGGAGCATCAAAACGGCACCTGTCAATGCAATCCATGATACGGCGATTTGAGTGATGGGGTGTGTGAAAAAACCAATGATGACAAGTCCTAGAATAGTTCCAGATACAGCCAACATTTTTTTGTCTTTTATCCCATACATACGCTCGAGTTCTTTGACATCACGAATTCGTTGTCCAGAGAAATCTTCAGCATAGAACCATTTGATGAACATAAATGTCGGAACGATGGTCATCAAAATACCAGGAGCCATTTCGATGATGAAGTCATTGAACGTTACACCAGAAGAGGACATAGCTGCGATATTTGGGTCTGCGTTCCCCTTGATTGCAGAAGGCGAAAGTGCAGAACCAATCATGATGTTTGGTGGGTCACCGATCATGGTTGCAGCACCACCGATATTCGAAAACAGGACCTCTGCGATCAATATCGGAATAGGCCGTAAATCAAGAACTCGTGCGAGTTGAATGGTGACGGGTGTGAGAAGGAGCATTGTCGTAACGTTGTCTAAAAAGGCCGATAGAACAGCAGTGACAACACAAAGAATGACAACAAGTGTCCAAATTGAGCCATTGCTTTTCTTGTAGGCATAGATTGCAAAATACTCAAACACACCTGTTTGGGATATGACACCCACCATGACCATCATACCGAGAAGAAGGCCAATTGTTTCCCAATCAATCATTGTGGTGACTGCACGAAGCGTCAGTGTATCTTCAACAGTGTAGTGATTCAATGCAAGAACAGCAAGCAGACCTCCAAGGGCTGCAGCAAGTGTTCGGTGTACGACTTCGGTGACGATGAGGACATACACACCGACTAGAATTGCCAAACCAACCCAAACAGCCTCAGACGGTATTTGTGATTCGTCGAATTTGAGATAGACATCGTATCCAGAACCGCCGCCTGCTGCAGATGACGATTTGAGGAACATCATGAGACCTAGAAAGGCCAACATCAACAGAGCAGCAATGGACGAACGATTTCGGCTGTACAGCATATCTTATCGTTCCTTTCCACTTTTATTGACTCTTTGAGTATTGTCATTGATTTCATTCAGTTTTTGTAGAAAACACATACATTTCCACGGGACAAAACCACGACTGAATCTGAAACATTTGCAAGATGTGTCCATACTTCGTTAAGTTGACTTTTGTCAAAAAGTCCTTTGTTCACCTTTGCCTTGACGATTTTTTTCGTCTTTAGTTGATCTTGAAGTTCCTTTTTAACCATCTCAGATAATCCAGATTTACCAATTCGAACTGTAGGTTGAAAGTCTCTAGATTTTGCTTGTTGCAAAACCCAATCCGGTACTTTACTCATTCTTCTCTCTCCTGTGACTCTTTGGACCTCCGCCTGTTCGGCGTTGGTATCCACACAATTTGCATGTGCGAATGATTTGCCCTGCCCGGATTCTCACGACATAATCGGTACTTGAAAAATGACTTTGAAGGCATTTCTTGCAATAATGAGGATGCGCTTCTTGAGGGACTCTTAACCGATGACGCCTTGATGTCTTGACAAAATGTCGAACGAGAATTTGATGTTGTTCTTGTGTTCCCGAAGTGTTCATCTGTTGCAAAAGATGCTCTTGGGATTGTAATGCAGCATCTCTTCTTTGAGACCTCATTGCACGATTTCTTCGAACCATATGTTCAACTCAGGACAATACACGGAGAATATCTTGGGTGATGTCATCGATGCCCCTATACCCATCAATCTTGAAGAAAATACCTTCATCTTCATAGAATTCTGCTAAAGGCGAGGTTTGTTGGTGATATGTTTCTAATCGTGAACGTACGACATTTTCATTGTCATCACTCCTGCGTCGTTCTTCAAATGCACCACATGAACATCCGTCCGTGGGAACAGGTTGGAAGGAATCATGGTAAACTGTCCCACAATGACCACACGTGTACCTGCCACAAATTCGTTCGACAATGGCATCATCTGGCACCTCGATGGCGATCACATGCGTAATTTGAGTGATGCTCGCTAATGCCTCTGCTTGAGGAACGGTTCGAGGAAATCCATCAAACATAACGCCTTGACGGGCATCATCTTGCTCTAGACGGTCTGCAATCAAGGCAATGATGACATCGTCCGGTACCAGAGCACCTCGTTCCATGTATTCTTTCGCTTTGAGGCCAACAGGTGTTCCAGCCACTACAGCAGCTCGAAGCATGTCTCCTGTTGAGATTTGAGGCAAACCCGTTTGATTTGTAATTCGTTGGGCTTGCGTACCCTTACCAGCACCTGGAGGACCGAACAAAACAATACTGCTCATGGACGTGCCATAGCATTCTCCTTTTGAATACTGGTGTCATCTTTGTCTCTCGAGCCATTGGTCACCATAATGTATCCATTGTTCCATCGTCCAACCTGCCGGAAGACCTCCAGGAGGCAAAGGTGGCCCTGCATTTGCTTGCATTGGTGGTTGAGCCTGTGGAATCTGAGGAACGCTCTTTCCGGCCGGAGGAGGCATGGTGCCCGGTAATGGTGCCGGAGGCATCCCGGCTGGCGGAAGTCCTTTCGGCACTTGGAAGGCAGGTGGAGGCATAGCACTGGGAAGCGATGCCATCCCAGGAGGGAGGTTTTTGGGCACGCTCGTTGGTGCAACAGGAACGTCCATTGATTGTAGAATTGCTTGAGCAATTTCGTCTTTGCTCACTTCTGCACTTGCTGTTTTGTTGATCGCATGGTCAATGTCAAGTGCTTCCTCCCGACGAGCGTCGAGATGTTCTGGGTGACCGTGCATGTCCGGCAAACCAAGAGCCGAATCATCTGAAGTCAATTCGCCAGATTGCTTCATTCTACGGGCCAAGATGACAACGACGCCAAGGAAAATTGCTGCGAGTGGTACGCTTACATACAGAGGCAAATCTTGGAAGAATCCAGTATCGCCACCGGCTCCATCTGTGGTTAATTCAAGAGTCAATGTCATTGTTTCACCAGTTTCAGTTGTGAGATTGATGAGCAGGTATCCTTTGGCGATAGAAGCACCCTCTTTTGGCGAAACAGTGAGGTCAATTTCTAATTCTTGCCCCAGTGCCAAATTCTCGACCAACGATTCAGATGATGATACGGACCAATCTGTTCTCACCTCATCGTCTTTATCGAGAACGACTAGTGAAATATCTCCAGACAGAGGAACGTTACCATCGTTTCGTAGAATGAGTTTTGTTGTCTCCGAATCATCTGCATTCATAAGTTGGAACGGCTTATTTTCAGGTTGTTCCAACGACAAATTCCCGTACATCGAACTCATGACACCAACAGTTGTGTTTACCGAACTTATGGTCGTACGGCCCAAACTTGTTCCAGTGACAAAGACTTGCAAATTGAATGAATTATCGCCGATACTTGCTCCGGCTGGTGGAGAAATACCGATTCGAACGACCCCCGAATCTCTTGGTTCCAAGTAATTGATTGGGTTAGAAAAACCGATTGTCCAGCCATCAGGTGCGACGTTATTCGACCATTCCAAATTCAATGGTGTATTTCCGATATTCGTCACAGTGTACTCACCAAATGTGTAATCGTCTGAAATTTTTGTCATAATGTTTCCACTGATTGGACCGAGTAAATCGAGGGCAAGTTCATCCTTAACGACGAGTTTCGTCGAATTGCTTCGGTAATTTGATGATGATTTCTCAGTTCGTATTGTGAAGGTGTTTTCATCACCTTCATCAGCAGCCTCGGGAACACCAAAGAGGAGTTGGACCACTTTTGTTTCCCCAGCAGCAATGCTAAGCGATAACTGTCTGGTGTCATCCCGACCATTTTCTGACAACTGGACAATCCATGATTCAAATGCAGAAATAACCCTAACCGTAAGAGAAATATCGCGGTTACCCAAATTTTCAACTGTCAAATTCATGTAGATAAACTGGCCAGAATCTACGGCAACATCATCTTCCAAACTCGAAGGTCCAAGATATCCATCATCATCACTTAACCTCACCTTGTAATCATCGAAGGGATCAACTGTGACTTGGACTACCTCAGTGTGATTCATTGACGAATCAGTGAGTGAGGTGACATAGCATGTCACGCTATCGACGAATCCTGCAGTTGGCAACCCGTTTGCTACCGGCGGGACAACGATACGAATTGCCATAGGTAAGAACTCATGGAGATCGAGAGGTTCAAAATCAAGTCGGGAAGAATTTGAGTTCCCAAGCATGATCTGCCAACGGTTATCTGATTCACAAAGGACAGAATACTGAGCAGGTGAATTCCCTATATTTTTCACTGAAACTGAAAACATCACAGAATTTCCTGGAACTGCCCGAAGGTCATTTGTTCCAGCTGATGCGATGAGCACATCGTGGAATGTGGGCACTTCGAGCACCACGCGTTGGGTATGTGCTACCGTCGGTTGGAATTCGTATCGCACTGAAATATCGATGACATATGTTCCAGAACGGATGTATCTTGGAGATTCTGGGTCTGAAAAATCAGCGTCAAGGTCGAGAAGTTCGAGGTCGATAAAATAGGTGTCGTTTTCGGTTCCTTGTGCTGACATGAGAACATTGTCGTCCTTCGAAAATGTTCGTTGCCATGCATCGATTGAGGGCTCGAGCAAATCTGGGCGTTCAGCATTCGGCATTTGAACCATTGAAGCGGATATGTCAACAGATTGATTTCCGGTTCCTTCATGCAAGACAACGAGTGGTAGCGTCACCACAGGTCCATCGGTAACATCGACGGTAATTTGGGAATTGTTTTCCCGCTCACTTTGAGTTTGGGGAATTGTTCCATCATCGTTTGCAATCAAGACACGAACACCAAGAGCCATCACTTCAACATCGATGTCGTAAACGTTGTTGTTTGAGCCATTTGTTTCATCATTGATTTCATCCACTTGACCCATGAGATCAACCGATAGGCGAAGGGAATGGACACCTGTTGTCGAAAAAGAATGGTAAATGGTCATCGAATCAAGTCCACCAGGAGATAAAGACGACCTGTTTGTTTGAAGCAATATTTGGCCGGTTGTCACATCCTCGAATTTGATCATATGCGAGCCAGTGTCTGCTGTACCTTGATTGCTGTATGCAACCGAGATTGATATGACGTCGTTCCGGAGAGGATTTGTCGAAGAGAGCACAACACTTCCATCGTATGTCACGAGGTCAGCGATGGCAATTGGGGATGCGATTGCACTCATCACAAGAGAGAATTTTTGTGTAACTCCACCTTTATGTTCAACACGCAAAACCCAGTCATCTTGACCTGTAAGTACGCCAGGCTTAATCTTGATTCGTTCAACATTGTTGAGTGAATCAGCGGAACCTCCTGTTGTTGATACGCCATTTTGGAACACATTGCCGAGATAGACTTGTCCAGAAGGTCCTTCGAGAATCAAATTAAGGTCGTTGACAAGTCGTGATTGGGTTTGTTCAGCATTTGCACTTCCAGCCTCATCTGACCATGCAAGGGTGATTTCAACCCCTTCATTCATATCAATAACGAATGGATAAGAAAGGGAGAAACCTGGGCGGATGGTCTGTTTATCATCATAATATTGGTCGAGAGCTGTTGAACCTGATGTCGGCATGATGGATTGTTCGAGGTTGATTTGGCCCCAACCTTCGTTATCGTTCGGAATATCCTGTGTTCCTAAATCGGTTGCCCCGTTGATGAGCACCGCCTTCACCAATGAACCAGAAGGCGTGAAGATATTCTGCTGTTCTCGGAGATATTCACGAACCAATGCACCAACACCTGATGCAACAGCTGTTGCTTGTGAAGTTCCTGATAATGTCATGTACAGCGGAGCCCCGTTTGAGTGGAAGCCAGTTCCACAAGATGTTCCTGAAACGATGCTCGATTCCTCCGGTCGACCCGAGCAAAGATTCACGCCCGGAGCAACCAAATCTGGTTTGATGCGACCATCCAATGTTGGACCTTCACTTGAGAATGAAGCAACATCGCCCTCGGCAGCACTTCCATCTGCACCAGTTGTTGAGGCTCCAATCGAAATCACATTTTTGGCAGTGCCTGGTGATGTCACCTGTGATGACCCCTGACCCCCTCTATCGCCGACTGAGAAGAATGGAATCATGTCAGGATAATCGTTCATGAAAATGTCAACACTTCGAGCGTCAGCGGTGTACTGGCCGTAATTTCCATTTACCCCCCATGCGTTGACTGCGACTCTTGCTGTTGCCGTTTCTGCATCCTTGAGCATGTCGTAAATTGAACCTAATCGGCCGAACACACCTGTTGGGTCGTGCTCTAGGGCGTACATCACAAGTTGTGCACCGGGTGCAACACCTTTGACCGATGAATCGTTGGTTCCGTCACCGAGCACTGTGAGAGCGATATGTGTACCGTGTCCAGTATTTTTATCGGCAGGTGATGAATCAAGACCAAATTGCGTGTATATCGCAATCACACGTCCATCGATGTCAGGATGGTCACGGTCGAGCCCTGTATCTGTGATGGCAATCGTCTCACCGGTCCCATCCAAAGTAAATGTAGCATTGTTGATAACGCCTTGAACACCTGCAATGCTCACTGCATTGGCATTGTGAACTTCAAGGTTGAAACCAAGCTCCGTCCATATGATTCGTCCATCGTATGCTATTCTCTTCAGTACCTGGTGATAGGACATTGAATCGGTTGAAAGCGTACAAAATGTGGTCCCGCACATGACTGCTGTAGCACCACTTGAAAGGAGGTCAACAACCAGCGAATTCATTCCATCATCTGAAACATCCGGGGCAGGAACAAAGTTGAGTACCTCGATGGAAGATAATCGTGCATCCAAAACATCTGGATGAAGTCTCCATTCTGGTTGCATTGAGCCTATCCATCGAACATCTTCATCGCTGGATAATTCATCGATGAAACTCGTCGAATCTTGAGGTGCTCGAACAAGCCAGACTTCGTTTGAAATGAATTCGAGAGGAGTAAATTCATGTGTAGTCTGCAATCGTTCGAGAATCTCTCCATTTCGTTGATTGAGTTGAAGGAGATACAAACCGGTGAATTCTCCGTCGTTTGCCCTTGAAAAAATAGTCGCGGTTGGTTCAACTTGAGTAACCGGGTCAAACTGAACAGAGGCCAATGAAACTAAGCCATTTGGCTCCATGATGGTCGTTTCACTCTCAATTGGTTCTTGAAATAAGGTCCAAGGCTTTGCATCTTCAACCGAGCGAGGAGAATTGTACGTATCGACTTCTTGCGAAATTTCTTCGGAAGGTTCAAACGAAATAGAAGCGTATGGTTGGAGTAAAAACAAAATCGAGAAGAAGAATACAATGCCTCTCAATCGATGCATATACCCACCGAATTTGAATCGACTTTTGAAAACAACCCTAAGTTGAATCGAAGATGATGAAATTTCTTCAATAAATTCCATTGTATTTTGAGATTGCAGCATCTGTTTTTTCAACTGATGTTTTCCAATCGGTCTCAATGCCCATGAGAGCTCGAATTGCGTCGACGTTTTCGGGGATGACGTCTGATTCTTGGTGGATTGCCTGGAAGTAATACAATGTGTTACCAGTTAATTTCACGCCATCCTTCCATACAAAAATCTCATGCAAATCGCCCCATTTACGACCAATATCTCGTGCAAATTCCATCACCTCAGCGGTGGATGTGATGCCGGTATCTGCTCCACTCATGAGAATGATTCTCGGTTGAGACGCCCAAAGGTCAATGACCGATTCTGTTGTCAATCCGTGCCCTTCTGGGAGTGTGACAACAATCGAATGGCAATG
Source organism: Candidatus Poseidoniales archaeon (assembly GCA_038146705.1). Lineage (GTDB taxonomy): Archaea > Thermoplasmatota > Poseidoniia > Poseidoniales > Poseidoniaceae > Poseidonia. The sequence goes on along the minus strand of JAYQSB010000014.1, from coordinate 40,375 downwards.
CATAATGGTTGTTGGAACGGCGACGGCCATCGAGTTAATTTCGATTTCAGGACGAACGGTCATCACATCAGGGCCATGATGACTTGGAACTTTGAGCACTGGGGTAATCGCATTGATCGGCCCCTTTTTTGAATCACCCGGGTCTGCTGCCCTTCGAATCATTGTGCATTCAACTTTAAGCGATTGGCAGTGGTTGTACAACGGAACCAAGGTTCTCGATAGCCCTGTTGTGTTGCATGATACAACTCGTGTGCCTTCAACATTCAAGTTTTCAGTGTGATTTGCCGAGGAAGTGTACGACATTTCGGTCATCGCATGTTTTTCTCCACCTTGGAAAATCCACTTCACTCCCGCATTTTGATACAGTGCTTTGTTGGCCTCGCCAACTTTTCCTGGCGAACAGTCAATGACAATATCAGCAACAGAGAGTAAAGCCTGAAGGCCGCCATGGCACGTGTACCCTGCTTTTGAAAACGCTTCGATTTTATCTGCATCATCGTAGGTGCAATACAAAGGATATCCCTTCCGAACGGCGAGGTCGCACCCAAATGATGGTCGTGTCTTCGTCACACCGATAATTTCCATGTCATCTTGAGCATCGACTGCGTCTGCAACTCGCTTTCCGATTGTACCGTATCCATTGATTGCCACTTTAACGACCATCGTTCCTTCCCAATGCGAAGGCCCTGCGTGATGTCAATAAACAATTCCCTGCGGAAAGATTGTTTCTTCTTGTGAATATTACATGATTATTGAGAAATTGAAGGAGAGTATTTGACTTAGATGTGCGAGGGATTTGTATGGCGGATGTATCTGACGTGGTGCAACGTTCGATGAGCATCAACGAAAAATTGCATCCTCGACTTGCAACTGCTGCAGAACAGAATGCAATTCTTCGCATAGGTTGGACCAACGCCGGGGACCCAGTTCCAAAAAATGGAGAATTGGGTCTCTGCCCAGGACTACCAGAAGGTGCACGTATCAGAGCGCTTGGCAAATTAGGTTCATGGATTGCAGCATTTGGCAAAGGTGGGAGTTTCACCATTCAAGGAAGTGCTGAACATTTTCTCGGAGCGGGTAACCGTGGAGTTGCCGTAACCTGTGAACAATTCGCTGGAAACCATGCTGGATTTATGATGTACGACGGCGTCATCAAAATATTGGAAGGCGTTGGTGATGACGCAGGAAGTTCAATGCAAGGTGGCACGTTATTCATTCGAGGTTCCGCAGGTAAGCGGCTCGGAGGTGGAATGAATGACGGTCTCATCGTCGTCCATGGCGATGTCGGTGAAGAACCTGGCCTCGGGATGACCGGAGGAAAAATCATCATCAATGGACGATGCCCTCAACCACCCGAAGGTGTCGTACTTCGACCACTTACGGATAAAGAAATGAAGGCCATCAACAAGCAACTTGATGATGATATGGAAATTCCAATCGACGCAGTTTGTTTGGAAGTTGAAGAAGATTATCAACAACATTCAGATCAAATTTATTCAGCTTCGGGCGATTTGAGCACTGTTGGCTTGGTACCAGTAGACCGCCCCCCACTTGAACCGTATGCATCTGTTGACATGTTCGCTTTACTCGGTGACGAAGAAGGCGTCGAAACAATCGCTTTACCTCTACCTATTTTGCCAATGCTTCAATCCGGAGATATCATGAATCCGAGCGATGATGTACCTTTGCAACTCAAACACCTGCTCAACAGCCAACCTGCAGTTGTCTGTGAAAATCCCCGTGCCATCGACCTCGCTTATGTCTGTAAGGACACGATGGCGAACCTCATTGAATTGATGGCCAATGTTTCAGGATTTGTCATCGACTTTGATTCATTCCCAAGCCTATCAGCAGAGGAAATTGACGGCCTGCTCGTTGCACTCAAGGGACTTTCGAAAGCAAACATCCCTGTCATTTCAATCCAATCATTATCTTCCGTACAATCTCAACATCAACGTAGTGTGAGCCACAACATCCATCTTGCTTTGAGTCGATTGGAAGATGGAAGTGGCTCGCCTCATGTCGCTGCACTCCCGATGATTGGCAGGTCCTCGAAATCCAATTTGTCTACATCATCACACTTGTCAGGAGCGTGCAGTGAACTTGCCCTCCACGGTCATGACCTTGCGGTTTTGATTGCAAGTGGTATGCCGATATCGTGCTGCACATGCCCGGTCGAACAAACAGAAGAAATTGCAATTTGGCTTCACGACATCCAATCTGACCTCGCAAATAATTTGAGAAGAATAGGCGTTTCAACAATTGATGCTCTTTCCCGAGCACACCTTCGTGCCCTCGATTATGAAACAGCAGCACTCAGTGGATTGCGACTAGCAGGCTATGAACGCCCACTTCCGCATTGGTTCTCGAGTTGATAGCATGCCAACCATTACCGTTCAACAAACACTGCTGAAGCAGTTCCTTGAAGCACAAGGCATTCAACTTGAACATCAACAGATCATCGATGAATTGCCTCTTTTGGGCACGGATGTTGACCGCTGTGATGATGAAGAATTGGTTGTTGAAATTTTTCCTGACCGACCGGATTTGCTCTCTGGTGAGACCCTTTCCTATGCCCTCGGTCCGTTTCTATGCAACAAGCAAGCAAATCCGTCCCTCGCCATACAAGAGTCAGATGTGTCGATGACCGCTGACCCGTCACTTGAACACGTGCGGCCATTGGTCTATGGTGCGGTTGTTCGAAATGTCAATGTCGATGAATCACAGGCTGATGATTTCATTAAACTCCTTATGGACCATCAAGAAAAATTGCATTTTGCCATTGGAAGAGGTCGACGAAGGGCTTCGATAGGCGTTCATGATTTCGACACGCTCAAGCCTCCTTTCAGAGTGACAACTGTGAACAGAGATTACAAATTCACGCCACTTGGCCACGAGCAAGATATGACCATTGAGCAAATTCTTGATACACATCCAAAGGGTATTGAATATGCTCACCTTTTGCAAGAAAATGAAATGGTTCCAATCATTCTCGATGATGACAACCGAGTTCTCTCATTTCCACCAGTCATCAACGGTAGCCACACAACTGTGACAAAAAATACGAAAAATTTCTTCATCGATGTCACAGGTTGGGATGCTAAAGCATGTGAATGCTCTGTCCTACTCATAGCATTACAACTGCAAGCGTGGGGTGGCACCATCGAAAGCATTCGATTGACAGATATCAATGGCGAAGAAAGGATGTTTCCAATCAACACCCCTGAACGCCACACAATCAAACGCTCATTGGTCAAATCCTTCCTCGGACGAGACTTCACAGATGAAGAATTATCGTTCGCACTCAACAGAATGGGTGGCACGTACATCGCTTCGGGACAAGACGATTCAATCGTTGTCGATATGCCTCGATGGAGGTATGATTTGCTCCATCCAGTGGATATTGTTGAAGATATTGCCATTGGCCACGGCTATGAAGACTTGGGGGTCCAGCAACCCACTATTGCCATGACAGGCGAACCACGAAAAGATGCACATCTCCGAAGAAGAATCCGAGATTCAATGCAAGGGATGGGCTTTATGCAAGTGCAATCGTTGACCCTTTCAAATGAAGATGACCAATTTGTGAAAGTGCGTTGGCAGCAGATTCACGATGTCACATCGATTGCAAATCCGATCACCACTGAACATACGATGCTTCGACAATTTATCCTTCCGAGTTTGATGAAGCTCCTGGCATCAAACAAACATCACGACTTGCCTCAGCAAGTCTATGAACTCGGAACCGTTGTACGAAACCACAAAAATTCTACGAGGCTTTCATTTCTTTCCTCTGAAAGGAGCGGCGGTTTTGCTTCGTTGCGTGGACGAATTCAAGCTTTTTGTCGAGACCTCGGCATAACAGATTGGCACCTTGAACCCCTCGAAGCAGGCGATGGACCGTTTCTTGCAGGGCGAGGTGCAAAATTGTTGGTTCGAGGAACATGGGTTGGTTGTGTTGGTGAACTTGACCCTCATGTGTCCATGTCCTTTGATTTACGAGTTCCAATTTCAGGGGCAGATATCGATATCGATGAACTTGCATCCCTCATTGAAGACCCTGTTGGATGATTGAGAATGTGCGGACGTTTTGCACTGGCAAATCAATTGAGTGCTCTTGCTGATATTATCGAAGACCAACCTTCGACAGAATTCATCGCATCCATTGAACCCTCTTGGAACATCGCCCCTACCCAAAAAGTTCCAACCGCAATGTTTGACTCAACCTCAAATCAATTCACCACCGGTCTTGCTTCATGGGGCCTTCGTCCTTCATGGTCGAGCCCATCAAAAATTGAGCCGATCAACGCTCAAATTGAAACTGCTGCAACAAAACCAATGTTTCGACAAGCATGGACATCCAAACGTTGCGTTATTCCTTTCGACGGATGGTATGAATGGAAATCGACACCTCTCGGAAAGCAACCCTTTTTTCTCCATGTCCAATCCCAAGAACCCGTGTATTTTGCTGGTCTTTGGGACACGTGGTACGGAGAGGAGCATAACGATGGGTTGACCTCGACGGTTATTTTGACGACTGAAGCAGTGCCTTCATTACAAGAGATTCATCACCGAATGCCAGTCTTGGTTGGCAAATCACAACTCGATTCGTGGCTCAATTATGGCCAAATTGTGCGGGATGAGACTCTATCATTCGCATTTCATGCAGTATCGAAAAAAGTGAACTCAGTTCAAAACAATGGCCCTGACCTCGTTGAGAGAATCGCAGGGTTGGCAGATTATTGGTAAGGTTTGTACGAACCATCTGGATTTTTCACATACGGTGTCGATTCGTAGCCACCGCCTTCTTTTTCTTTGTAGTAGTACCCATCGGTGTGATGCAAATACTTCGCTTCTGGCTGGGGTGCTGGAGTTGGTGCAGTCGTTGGTTCGGGCACAGACTCGGCACCTGATGTTGATTCAGGTTCAGCAGGGGAAACCTGTTCTGGTTCAGCTGGTTTTTCCATCGTGTTGACAACGCCCTCGTAATTGTCGCTTTGGTTTTCCGAGGCGATGACGTCTGTGTTACCGCCACCAAAAAGTGCAAGCGCGTCTTTGTAGGCTTGGTCATCAACACGCTGTTGTGAATCTCGTGCAAACGGGTCCTCACCTTTGGTGTACACGACCTTTTGGGGTTGTTCATCGGGTAATCTATCGATGGTTTCTTTGGATTTCTTGAACGGCCAAATTGGTGCCATACCACTGTGGAGAAAAAAGGATTACATCAAATCTCCCCATGCATTAGAACAATCATAGGTATGGTTCAAAATCTTAATGTGTGTCGCTGAGTCATGCGGTGTAGAATTATTTTTGTTTTCACCGCAATTCTATTTTGCACGATTCCAATCCAAAACAATATTTTCGTTGAAGGTGAAAGCATTGATTTTTCTTTACTGGGCCCAAATAAAATGATTATACATCAAGATGAAGAAAAGTACAGTTATGTCACAATTCACAACACTCGGGATGAATACCAAAACTTCACTATCGAGTTGTATTCGATCGATGAACCTCTTGAAGCAGTTAATTTACCGGTATCAGAAGTCCTCGTTAACAACCATCTAAGACAATTCCAAATCGGATTTTATGCACCTGCAAATGCTTCGTTTGGGACGTACAGTGCAGTTCTTCAAATATCAAGCAACATCGAATCCGTTACACCACAACTCTTCTATCTCAACATCACAGTAGCACCGTATTCAAATCTTGATTTTTGGGGAAATGAAGAATCCGATTTATTGGTCGATGGTGGCATTCGAACCTCTGTGGCTGTGAATATTACCAACAATGCATCCCTCCAAGATGATGTATCTTTCGACCTCGGTGCGAATGCAAATTGGGAGTGGGGATGGATAATGACGACCGTCGAAAACAGTTCAGCAAAAATTACGATGGAACCCGGAACATTGCATTATGTGTACTTTTGGATTGATATCCCGATGGTGGAGGATGCAATGCCTCTTTCAGGGACTGGTCCGAAATTTACGTTAACTGCAACTTCAAGTTTAGATTTCGAAACAACAACCTGGGACTTAAATTTGAAAATGAGTACCTTTCGAAATGTCAGTATCGACCGAAGCGATGAAGAAATTATTCTCGCACCTGGACAAGATGGTCGTTTGAAAATTGATGTACGAAACAATGGAAATATTGCTAACAAAATGAACATTACATTGCAAGCAATCGATGATGATGGATACCACATTCCAGAAATTCCAGCCTCGGACAGATTCAATGTCGATGGGTGGACGATTGCACTTTTTGGTGGCCTCGAAGATGTGGAGATTCAACCGAATGCAACGAGGGTGTTAGAAATTGGTTTCCAGTCCCCGTATGAGTTCGATGGAGATGTTCATATTCAGTTGCAAATTTTCCCAAGTGGTGCGAAGGAAAGAATACAAACAATCAACGTGGCAGCAACAATTGAGAGGACAAAAGGTCTTGAAAGTACATACTCATCGAGTGGTTGTTTGAATCTCCTCCCTTCAGAATCATGCACTAACAGTATTTCGATCACAAATCTCGGAAATGCAAGAGACACCTATGTTCTTCGACAATCCGAACCAGATGACATCATCGATGTGTCCCTTCCAACAGCGTCACTCACAATCGAGAATGATTTCAGTGATTCATTTGAAAACATCGTCTTCACTGCAAAAAATGATTCAGTTGCTTTTGTTGAGGGCGTCATTGAAATTGAAATTCTTGACGATGCTTTCGAAATTTCAAATGTGGTCCGGATACCATACAAAATTGGACCAAGGGTGCTATGGAATTTTTCGAATGTAACAGAATCTATCGATGAAAAAGGTATGATGAGTATCCAAATGAATGTGAGAAATGATGGAAACGCCATCGATGGTCTGCTGGTCCAATTACGTTCAAGTCATAATACTGAAATGGCATTTATTCCTCCATTTATCGCTGAAGTTGAAGAGGGTGTTGAAAATCCACGGTCATTTGAAGTCAATGAGATTCCATTAGGATATAATTTCACCATCAAGGCTTGGGTGCAGTTACCTATGGACCAATCCTCGAATGGTACCGTTTACATCAACACATCTATTCGCTCTAAGTTTGCTCCCGAGATTGAATTTGTCCATACAAGCACAGGAGATTATCTCGGTATTCCTTGGCAACCCGAACCAGAAGAGGAAGACAAATTCACACTTCCAGAATTTTTCTCGACTTCTCTTCTGTATCTCAAGGCGTGGTCAAACTTCATCGTCACTGTACTCATCTCAGGCCTCATCATCTACAAGGCAGTACTGGATCGAAATAAGCGAGTCGAAGAACAACAAGCACTAAATGTTCCGGTTGAAGAAAAAGCAACTGAGACAGATGCAGATTGGCTAGCAAAATTCCAACGAAAAGAGGAAAAAACAGATGATACTCAACAAACTGAAGTTCCAAAAGAGGCATTTGAGACAATGTTTCGCATGAGAGCCCAACCCAAAGAGGTGGCTCAACCGATTGACAGGGATGTCAAAGAACAATCAACGTCGGTGTTGCAGAAGGGAGAATTTGAACGTAGTAAACATCAAGCAAACCAGATTCTCGATACGATTCAACAACAAGGCGTCGCCATACCACATCCTAACAATAAAGATTTGAATGTTGAGGAATACAATCCTCATCGAACGCAACGTCATGATACGCAAAACTTGCTTCAGCCGGAAGCAAGTCCTGGCAAATCACCAGGTGAAGAGTTGAATTTGCCTGATATGATTGACCTCGACGAACTGTGAAGGAGAGCATATGTGGTTATGTGGTATCGATGAAGCTGGCAGAGGTCCCGTTCTAGGACCACTTGTCATCGCGATTTGTTCTATCCCAAGCGATGATGCTCACATGCTCGAAGAGCAAGATGTTGATGATTCAAAGAAACTGTCCTTTGCACGCAGACACGAATTAGTTGAATGGTTCAACCAGCAAAAAGAGATACGACATTGGCGGAGTTTTGTCATTCAATGTTCACCAGAAGAAATTGATTGTGCAGTTTACGATAAAGAATTGAATCTCCTCGAAGCGAAAAAATTCGCTGAAGCAATTGATGGAGGATTGCTCGATGAACCGTCATTGATTTTTGCTGACGCATGCGACACAAGCACATCTCGATTCACCCAAAGAATCATTCAACATTCTACAACATGGAACCAAGAATTGTATTCCTTAACAAGCGAACATAAAGCAGACCAAAATCACAGAATTGTCAGCATGGCGAGTATCCTAGCAAAGTTCCACAGAGATGCTGCGATGTTGGAGTTACAACACGACATTGATGTTGAAATTGGTTCAGGTTACCCAAGCGACCCCAAAACGAGAATGGCATTGAAGGAATTGATTCAACCACCTCAGCCTCATCAATCACTTCGTTGGTCATGGAAAACAGTTGAATCATACTGGAATGAGCATTATTCAATTCCCTTGCCGATGCGAAAATCGTATCATTCAACACAACAATCAACGCTCTTTTGAACATGTGAAGGAATGGAACATTGATGAAGAAGGGCATCTCCGGATAGAATACTTATGTCTTGGATACCCGACGAGAAAACCAAAAATGAGTTGCGTCATTATGCAATTCAAAACGCCATTGAGTACAATGGCAAAGCCAATGCCAAATCCGTTATTGGAAGAGTGTTGTCATCAAGAGCAGATTTGAGGGCTCACGCAAGGGACATTCAAGAAATCATACATAAAGAAGTGGATGCTGCGAATGAACAAGCCGCTCAACACGGTCTTGAATTTCTCGTTGAAATCTTAGATAATGAAGCCCCACATTTGTTGGAAACTCGAGAAAAGAAAGAAAAGAAGGTTGGTTTAACAGAATTACAACATGCAGAAAAAGGCAAGGTCGTGCTCCGTTTCGCCCCCAATCCAAATGGCCCATTATCCATTGGCCACTCAAGAGGTTTGGTCATCAACAGTCAATACCGAGAAATGTATGATGGGGAACTTATTCTTCGATTTGACGACACCGACACAACAGTCAAACCTGCAATGCTTGAGGCGTACGAACAAATTGTTGAGGAAGCAACGTGGTTAACCGGCAAAAAACCTGACCGTATCGTCATAGCAAGCGATCGTATTGAAACATATTATCAATATGCAGAACAAATGATTCGAGAAGATTTTGGTTATGTTTGCCAATGCTCTGGAGAGGCGTTCAAGGAATTTCGAGTGAGCAAGACAGAATGCCCCTGTCGCTCAAACTCTCCAGATAGGAATATCGAACTGTGGGGGATGATGTTGAATGGAGATTTCAAGCCAGGAGATATTGTTGTTCGGGTAAAAACAAATATGCAACTAAAAAATCCAGCATTAAGAGATTGGCCAGCATTACGACTGCAAGATACGACAACTCATCCTCATCCAAGACCGGAGATTGGTTCAAAGTACGTTGTTTGGCCACTTCTTGATTTCCAAAGTGCTGTTGAAGACCACCTTCAAGGCGTCACCCACATCATTCGAGGAAAAGACCTCATGGATTCAACTCGAAAACAAACCCTGCTTTACGAGCATTTTGGTTGGACATACCCTGAAACCATGTATTGGGGAAGGGTGAAGATACACGAATGGGGCGGTTTTTCAACATCATCAATTCGTAAATCGATCGAAAATGGCACCTATTCATCGTGGGACGATGTGCGATTGCCGACATTATCAGGAATAAAAAATAGAGGAATTACAGCAGAAGCAATTCGTTCCTTCTGGCTTGAGTTAGGCATTTCTCAAAAGGATATTTCTGTACCTTTATCCACACTCTTTGCACACAACACCAAAGCCGTTGACTTGAATGCTCCGAGGTTAGCATTCATTCGAAATCCAAAAATGTTCGAATTCGATTCGACGTTTGAACCTCTTACTCTACAAAATCATCCGAACAATGTCGACCTTGGAAGCAAGACATGGGCGTGTGAAAGTAAAACCATCTATCTTGAAGCAGAAGATGTTGAACACTCACAAAGGTTGAGATTGAAAGAATGTGCTGATATCGAAGTGGAGAATGACAACCTTCGATTCCTTTCCATCGAACGTGGTGAAGAAAAATTACCAATTGTTCACTGGCTCCCTGCAGATATGAGTCGAGAAGGAGAAATTAAATTCACAAAAGATGATGAAATTTTCACCATTCAAGGACGGGTTGAACAACATCATCTGCCACCTGGAACTATTGTTCAATTAGAACGAATCGGTTATGCAAAGGTTGTGGATGAAACAACCTTGTTTTTATCCTATGAAAATTCTTGAAATGAAACCTCATTAACAACAAAGGGTTTCGCACACCATGGCTAAGACAGTGGGTGACCTGAAACTCGATGATGAACATTCAACAATTGGATTGGACGATACACTGCAAGAAGGGGCAAAGCGGCTCATCACGGTTCAAAATGGCATCCTTGTTGTGCTTGATGATGACCAACAAGTGAAAGGTGTTCTTGGAACAAAGCAGTTTCTAAAAGCATTCGCAGATGGAAAAGATTCCAAAAATGAGCATTGCAAAGACCACATGGAAATGGACTTCCTTTTGGTTCACATTTCTGAAAAACTAGACGCAGTCCTTGAAAAAATAAAAAATCGACAGCCTCAAGCCGTCGTAGCAATTGATGATGCTGATACATTTGTGGGTTACTTCTCTCCGAATGATTATCAAGAAGCTCAAAATTTAGTTTCAAATTTGAAAAATTTGAAGTTGTAATTATGCAACCAATTTGATTGTCTTCTGACAACCATTACAGGCAAATCGATGCGGTCGTTCATCGGTTGTGACAGCATTGAGGGTTTGGCATGCCGGGCATGGTATCTTGGGGTAGGTGGCTGCTGCTTGGATGAGCGATGCATCTCTCGGGCTGAATATTGCTGTAATCCACCAAATTAAGACGATAAAAGCGACACTCACACCGATAAAGAGCGGAGGATATGCGAAGATGTACACCAAAAGTGCAACGGGCATCAATGCCAACTCGAGCATGAGAACATTCTTCTTGCGGTAAGCAGAAATTTTCAGAGCAATGTAAAACGCACCGATGAACGAAACCAAGAGGGCAAGACCGAGAACAAAGGGTGAATATCCTATCGAGGAGGTTGGGATCGACGACAATGTGAAACTCTCGTCTTGTTCGATATCTTGGCCTTTCAAGATAATCGTGTCATAGAAAGGTGTGCGTATTGTTTGCAATTCAAAGGCATCTGATTCAGATAACTTTGTGCTCGTTAAACCGGTCATCATCGAGGTTGTGATTTCAAGTTGAAGGTCAAATGTACTCCATATCTTTGCAGGCTGAACCACGACAAAGTCACGAATGAAATCGAACCTTTCTTGGTCTTCTATATGCTCAACCGTTGTGAAAATGAGCGTGATTGGATGTGGTTTAACGGCTGTTTCACCGTGGAGGTCAACTGTGACGTCAATAGCATCGAAGTCATTGAAATCACCAACGATTTCTTTCGAATCCAATCCTAGACCTTGTGTAATGTACAATGTTCCTAATTTTACGAGTTGGCGTTCAAATTCTCCAATTTCTACCGGTTCGATAAATCGGCTCACACGATCTTCTTCTGTGACACTGCCTGCATTGAATGCCCTCAAAGCCGAGGAATGTGCTGGATTATCGTCACCAATGTGGTCTAGGCCCCATCGCATCCAAAATGCCATTTCATCTTGGATTGTGAGAACCGTTGATTTCTCCATAACGATGCCATTGGAGTCCGAAGAAATATCTGCTTGGATATCGATATTTAATCGACTTCCGACGCCGTTCGTTCGTAGTGGCTCATCTGGTGGATAATATGTACCTGTCCCACCGCCAGTGTCGGACGTGGTCACCTCCACCGATGTTGAACCTTGCATCGCAGGGCGACCTTGTTGAAAGACCAAGCGTACTTCGACATTGATCATCTCTGACCCACCCTTAGCATCAGTCCATGTCCACGTGACTCGAATGAGGTCGCCACTTCCAGTTTCAATTGGGTCACCTGTTACCAATACACCGTTGACATACAAATCCAGCGATTCTGTGAGGGCAAGAGTTGACATGCCCCATGGAGATTCCAAAGAGAGAGGGATGTAGACGTCCTTGCCTTCGATTTCTGGTTCGATAAGGCGAATGTCGACAAGAGGAATTGTCACTTCTAGCGAGGAATCGAATTCTTCAGTACCCCATCGAAACTCTAGAGCGGAATCGCTTGTTGGAACTTGAAAGACGATTGCTTGTGCAGCGAGTTCAACCTCAATCGTGTTCGACGCTGAAATGATAAAAGAATCAACTGGAATGTCAAAGGTCAACACACCTTCACCTTGTGACAAGAAGGAATTGCCGGGTGAGGTCACGCCGCTGAAACTTTTCGAACCTATCCGAACAGTAGCAGTTGCATTAATTTGTGCACCTGCAGCCTCCGACAAATCATAATGAATGCCGAATGACCATGTTGATTCAGGTACCGTCCCTGCCCAAACTGAACTTAATTCCCAAATGCCAATCGACTCTTGAGAGGCGATTGTCGATGAGATTGGGATTGATTGCACATCATCTCCCAACTCTTGCAGAAACGGTGTCATTTTTTTGTTGCTTTGACTTCCTATGAGGTACAAATCGACTTCGGATGCATCGCAACAGATGAGAACATCTTCTTGGCTTTGAGCGGCAACATTGTTTGGCAGCGGCACCAAGACGAAGAGGAATAAAGCGAAGATGAAGAGGGCTCTTTTCTTCATAATTCCCAAACCACCGATGAAACACTATCACTTAAGGGAAACTGTGCATTGTTTGTACAAAATGCGATTACAGTGCTTTTTCGAGTAATGCACCGAGTTCTTTTTCGAACAACGTGACAAGAGCATCACCTACTTCTCCTTGGAGTTCATCTGGCAACATTCTGAGACCGAGGCGAGTTGCAGCCCGAGTGGCTTTTAACTCAGCATAGATGCTTCGAGCTTTGGAATGGAAATAATACGCAACTGCTTCTTTAATTTCCTCTTTTAATTCTGGGTCTTCATCAATTTTCGACCGTACATGAGCTTTGAGTTCATCTTTTACTAAATCTCGAAATGCTTCGATGACGAGATCTTCAGTGGACAGGAGGTCCTTGAGTTGAGATTGAATACTTCCCGTGAGCAAACGTTCAATGGCCATGTTTAGCCGAGGCGATGTCATGTATCAAACTCACGCATCAAACAATCGGGAGTTTCTGAGTGGTAAGCACAGCATCTGTTGTTTTTGATGCAAAAATAGCAGCGGGTTTTTCTTCGTTTGGCCATGCTTTTTTTAGTAAATGGATGCAACTTGCAAAGTCCAAGTCCTCATCGCCGGAAAGGACTCGATTCCAAATGAGTTCCTCATACCGTGCTGTCGAGATGTTCTGATTGGAAACGCCTACGAGTGCTAATTCAGACAACGATTGACAACGTTGGTCAAAATCCATTGAGGACCAACGGCCTGTTAAACGATGCAGCATACGAGGTGAAATTTCCGGAATCATATCAATCACAGGCTTCGAAACTTCTGGAAGAGGTACAACTCGAATTGTGCCTTCCTCTTGCAGATGATTGCGAATCATCGTGTACATCGGGTCGATGGTTTGGTCCATGACACCACGGCACCATAATCCCAACCCGGAATACTGCCTCATCGCTCTCGAAATTTTTCCTTGCGGGGCGAGTAACGATGCTAAAATACTCGCAATGAAAACAACATCCAACGAGCCTGTATGTTGTCTTTCTGATTGTTTAAACTCAAGATTCACTTCGATAGGTTGTAATCGAATACTGTGCTCATTCATTTCGATGTCTGCTACTGGTATATGTTCAGATTCAACATCAAGTAGGAGGGTCAAACCTTGGAATTGGTTTGCTTGCATGGTTTGCTGATCTTTTGGAAGGTGAATTTTTGATGGTGTAAATCGACGACTAAAGATATGCTTTGAATCCAAGAATGAAGATTCCAATTGGATTGTAGCAAGCATGCCTTCAATGGTCGATGGGACGAGGATTCGGATGTTTTCAGCCTGTTGAATCAATCGCGAGAGGTCGGTAAACCATGGCTCCAAGTCCCGGAGTGCTTGGAGTTGAAAGAAAGATTTCATGACACTCGTGATAACCTAAAGACAACTCTACATGAAGTTGACTATACGACCGCTATGCGTCGTCACTCGACCATCAATCGTAGTTCATCTCTCTTGTATCGCCATTCTTCAGGAAGTCGGCCTGATTTCTTGTAGTAATTTGCGAGTCGGCGGATTTTACCTTCAGTGAGTTCGAGAGCACGCTTGTTGTGAAGGTCTTTGTGATTTCGTCCGGTACCAAGATGGTTGATAATGCGGACGGCTTGTCGCATGAGGTTCATCATATCCTCAGGGTATGAATTACGGACACCGTTGTCCTTTAGAATTTGACCAATTCTCTTTCCTGTGACCAGACGTACACTTGGGACGGCATGTTGGTCACGAAGAATGGTTCCAATCTCAGCCGTAGAATGACCCGCTTTAGCAAGGTCAAGGATTGTTGATTCAATAGAGGATTTGTCGGTGTTGGACCATTTTGGTGCCTCTGACACATTTGGTCGAGTTGAACCACTTTTTCCTTTTCGAGAGGTATACATTCGTGCCATAGTGAGTCCCCGAGTAATTCTCCGAAAAAACACCCCTTCTTAATCGCTTTGCTATGGAATGGAATCATTTCTTCTGATGCAATTTGGCCAAAGCACCAATTCCATTTTTCCATTCCCAACCAGGTGCAAGAATTCTCGCAAGGCCAATAGGCTCTCCACTTTGGCATACAAGTACATCATCTTCTTTCCGAAGATCACCATCATATGATTCGACCATATGAGGAAAAATATCACCCTTCAATTTGATACCGTGTTTTAATTCAATCGACTGCAATGTCTGATGCTCAAATAACCGTTGAATTGCAGCTTTAGAAAACGAAAATGCATTTCGATCGATGGACCAAACTGCAAGTTGTTGGCCAGCAAATTCAATTCTCCACCGGGGTGGCTTTCCCCGAATATCACAACCAGTCAGCCAAGATGAAGTGTTGAGGTTCTTCTCCGAAATAGACTCAAATCTCTGCATGTTCGCGTGACTTGATTTTATTCTTTGAATACCAAATGCTTCAATTGCTTGTTGTATTGTCTCATCGAAATCCCGTAAGGATTCAGAGGTTAGTGCTCCTCGGCCTTTTCTCGTATCGACGACATTTTCATGTAAAGCAGAAACGTCAATTGTTGAATGATTGATAATTTGCTTAAATTGATGCCGTTCAAGGAAAAATCTCAATGTTTCACGGATACGCGAAACTTCATCATCTGACCAAGCCCCCGTCACGGGAATATCGTAATGGGATGCTGGCCAAACATCTTCTAACGTTCTTGGAACAAGACCCAAAGGAGAGGTGACCATCAATTGCTCGAATCGATGGTTGCCAATGATATCGAGAAACTTCGAATGTGACTTTGAAAGGCGATATGGCTTTCTATCCGAACATGGTAGCAACAAGAGAACATCTTGATGGCTTTCACGACTTTGATATTGATGTTGAATAAATGAAGTCCAGTCTTGAATAAGCGGGTCAGTAAAGGATTGAAATGAATAACACTGGAAGGATTGACGTGCATCAACATTCCTTGCAAGAACACCTTTTTCTTTGGAAACAAGAACTCTGTGGTGGCGTAGATGCTCAACAAGGCGAGGACTATTCAACGCCTGTTGCTCTGCAAATTCGCGAAGTGTTCCACTTACAAACGAAGAATGCACCAATTTTTTTGATTCTTCCCAATAACGAAGTTGTTCCTCAAACTTGTATTCCTCACCTAAAAGACAAGGACGTAGACCATGAGGAGTGATGTAAGCGCCTTCAATTTCTGCTTCCCTACATCTTGCAAGGTCGAAGAGGTCTACGCCAAGCCACGATAGGACAGCGAGGTTGTCTGGGCCTCCGATTGCTGGTGTCCACAACAAAGCACCAGGAAATGCCTTCTTGATTGAAAGAATAGCCTCAACGAGTTTACTACCTTGTTGAGCAAGTTGTAACGCATCGGTAAGAACGATGATTTCGGGTTGAACATCGAGGTCCAACAACTTGGGGTCATGATGTAATCGCTGCCACGATAATGGAAGGAGAGAGGTGGCAGATGCTTTTTCACCCGCATCAGCATTATCCAACGAAGGCGGCAAAACATGGCCTATATTTGCCTCGAACGTCGGGCCATTCCCATCAAAATGTGGTGGTTCAAGCGGAAGTAAACTACGAACTTGTAATTCTCTCGGTAGAGTGTTTGTGGTTGATGAGGCAAATGGAGCAACAGTGGGTGGCAGGTCTTCATGTTCCAATTGGACCAAGCAAGGCGTCGACACAATCGGGTCTTTGCGGTCCCCCAGACCAATACAGCGAGCATAGCGGTCTCGGTGGAGGACGACCTTTCCAATCACCCCAGCCATGGTTCGTCGTCACAACTCGACTTCTTGAACAATTTGAAGAAAATGAGGGTAGATTTTGAAAACCTAGAACGCAAGGCAACAACATGCAAGGAGAAAATCGATGGTTTCTCCTTTCGACGATGCTACTCTTCAGCCTCGTTACTGGCATACAAAACACCACTGCCCAGACAGTTGACAATCTAAGTGGGAACACGATGTTTGAAATCCAAGGTTTAGAACAAGAAACATACCAATTCTCGCTTGAGATCAATGAAGGTTTGAGCAATATTGTCGAGGTATCATGCACTTCGTGCACAGTGAGCATACAGCTCAACGACGAGGTCACAAATGGACCGCAGCAAATCTTCGAAAGTGATGTGAACACAAGTGCAATACTTACCATCGATTCACATGAACGACAATTGATTCAAGTGAAGGCTTTTCTGGGTGTACATCATCACGGACTAACCACACGCCCATCCCCTCCCCAAACCGTTGAGATGCAACATCTACCGCTATGCGACATCAAATCAGTTTGTTTTCAACATCAGCCTCAATCGCTGAGAAACATTCAATATTTCAACCAGCAGGAAGTAGAGATTCATGCAGGAAAATTAGCGGATGGATTAGATGATTACATCGTATTTCAAGCATCAAAGGGTTCCACCGTTGAATTGAATTGGCATCATTTGACCGGGGACATCACGACAACAGTATTTTTCCAAGATGATGAAATTGAACTTCAATTACTCTCACCAACGCTTGTCCAGCCGATTCAAATGTTGAAGCCGCTTGGTATTGTCTACAACACAATGTACCTTCAAATTCCGGATGATGGTCGTATTATTTTTAAATTCCAAGGTGAAAACCCCACTGACTATTACGCTCTTTCACTGGTGGCATACGAGAAGATGTCCAACATCACAACCACATTTGATGTTGAAGACTCGACGTCCTTTGTCGGTCATGGCACCCATCAAATTGCATTTGAATGGCCTGAGGCTCATTCGATATTTCTTGTCAATGGACCTCATCAAATTCAAATGAACATCACCTTTTTTGCAGGTGTTGAATTACAAGATGCTGGCCAAATTATTATGCCATACCAAGAAGTAAAAATTTACCCATACCCAAACACAACGGCAGGGAAATTCAATATTTTTTCAAATCAAACATATTCATTTAATATCGAAGTAGCAAACTTTTCGGATGCGTCCAGTAAGAAGGATGCACAAGGATACATACCCTCTGGAAATCTAAGTCAATTAACGTCAGAATGGGTTCTTCTTCATCTGACAGAGAGTTACAATGCTCAACTGACCTTATCAATTTTTGATACGAGTGATACATATCTGTTCTACATCGACGGATGGGAAGAATCAGTCCATTTTGTTGAATTCAAAATCGAGGGAACGATCGAAGGACTCGAAGTCCAACTCTGGGACATCAACCCAAGCACACATGAAGAAATACATTCAAGCATTGGCATCAAGTCATCAACTGAAATTCGAATAGGTCAACAAGTTGGCCATGGACATCATATTCTGCAAATACGACATCAGGACCCACTCAATGTCACACCAGCCGAATTCGGCATGGATACACCACCCATTCAATACACAATTACATCAACATACCAACTTATCGATGAAGGAGAAGAACCATGGTTCCCACCCGATGATGAAGCAAAGGCTTGGGGTGAAATTGTTCGATGGATTCTAGGATTTCTATTGATTGTGCCCGCTGTTTTCTTGTTCATCGCAAAGAAAAGAAATGATCGTTTTACCGAAGAAATTTTATCGAAAAGAAATCGCCTCGATTGGTTAAAATCTCAACTTGATTCTGGACAAGTATCTTCTAGCGGGTCTAGAAAAAATTTACTCCGAAGTTTAGCAGCCTTGCAGTCTGTTACATGGAAAGAAGGTACGAGTTCATGGGGTCCGCCCTCTTTGCAGCACACAACAGAGGGTCTCGAATTCATGGTTTGGGAACTTGACAAGAGATTATCAACAGATGAAAAGGCATTGCCGTATCTCGTAGGTGTGCATGCAAAAGAAGGTTCATGGGACCTTGCCGTCGTGAGAATCGAAGCCCCTGAAGGTTCGCCGTTCAAAATTGTTCAATGTGCTCCAAAATTCCTTTTCCGAGGCGAGGAGGTGTTTATCGATACGCTTCTGCACGGCCAATTGACGTACTTCCAAATTGATGTGATGGGTTCGTCGAAACGGGTTGAATTTGAATTGAATGGAAGGCTCGACGGTCAGCCATTTGCCGCAAAAATCCCTCATTCACTCACGTTTGAAGAAGAATAACAATCATCGACGTCGTTCTTCAGAATCTTCTAAAATTTTCTTCAAGATGTCCTTGGGTGCAAGTTCATCCCGATGTGCTGTGAGTGCTTTCTTTGCATCTTTTCCTATCTTTTTAGGCATGTGCAATTTCAATAAAACGACGACATCGCCATTCCGTCCTGAACGAGGATGTGGTAAACCACGTTTTCGTATCGTCAAGGTTTCACCTGAATTCGATAGAGGTGGTACCTTGATTTCCAATGTTGAACCATCTATGTGGTCGAGTGAAACTGTCGTGCCCAAAACAAGGTCGCTGTAACCCAATGGTAGCGACATAATCAAATCAGAACCACTTCGTTCAAACCATGGATGAGGCTCAATTTCAATTTCGATGAATAAATCGCCAGGCTCGCCGTTTGCAAATGTGGATGGCTCTCCTTTTCCTCTCATCCGTAATCGAGTCCCATTTTCTGCACCCTTTGGAACTTGAAAACGCAGGGTTGTCGGCTGCAATGTATTGCCTTGGCCAGTGCAATCATTACAAGATTCAATCGGCGTTGAGCCAATACCACCACAATCTCCGCATGGACGAACAGTCGATTGTACAAATGGTCCAATTTGTTCACGAACCTGAATTTGTCCTTGGCCACGACAAGGTTGACAAACCTCTAATTTTGCATCTTTGGCACCGGTACCATCGCACGATTCACATACTTGTGGTAGGTCTAGAGTGACTTCTTCTTGTGTTCCGTTGTACACATCTGCGTAATCAACGGTGTGGCGCACAAGAATATCAGATCCTCTTCGTTGTCTTGTGCGGCGTCGACCTCCTCCAAACAAATTCGAAAACAAGTCTCCTCCAAACAAATCTTCGAGATTGATGTTGAATCCTCCTTCAAATCCAGAGAAGGGGTTACCAGATGGCCCGGAATGCCCAAACCTATCGTAATGGGCACGTTTTTGACTATCTGAAAGAACAGCATAAGCCTCTTGAATTTCTTTAAATTTTGACTCCGCATCTGGTTCAGTGCTTCTGTCAGGATGATACTTTCGTGCTAACCTGCGGAAGGCGTTTTTGAGGTCTTTCTCACTCGCATCTTTTCCGACTTCAAGAATTTCATAGTAATCTCGCTTGTCGGTCATGAACACCCTCCCTGTGATAAGACGAGAAAAACCCCCCTTTGAACATCACGCTTCCGACATTCTACAAATCAAGACCACAAGATTGGCAGAATCGTTCACCAGATTGGTTTGAAGTACCACATCCTCGACATTTGAGACCACCAAGTTCCACGGTTTGTTGTTGCGATTGAGGCATTGTGCTCATCATCGCCATCGATTCAATACTCTCGCTTTGAGTAAGATGTTGTTGTCCAGATATAGCCACAGGACTTTCGAGCAATTCCCCGCTCGAAGATAGACTATCATCGATACCACCTGTATCACTGAAACTCGTGATTCGCATTGCTTCATCATCAGATTCTTGGAGTGACTTCATCGGTGCGACTGGACGTTGAGCTATGACTGGTTTTGAGGAAGCCTGCGCTTGCAATGTTGCATTTTTCTTCTGCTGTCGTTCCTGTTTTGAATCACGCCCAAACCATGAACCAACGAGGTCAAGAAACCTGTCCATCGGTGAAGGTTGCCGCACTGCACCAATTGTACCCATTTGCTGAGAAGCAGAATTTTGGGAGTCTGCATACAGGTCACCAGTTGCTTGTCGGACAGTTGTAGATTCGGTCAGCATCGAAACTTCGACTTTCTCCTCAGTATCCAATTCAATTTCTTTTGGCTCACTTGTTAGCGACCCCACTTGGCCCGTATACGATGTTGGGGTCGATAGCGTCTCATTGAGTGAGACCTCTTTGTCCCAAACACCTTCTTCTTCCGCTTTGTACACTTCTTTGATTTTTTTCATGGCTTTCGACCGATGATATTCATGATCTTTTACCACACTCAATTTTCGTCGGAGGACAAGAAAAATTGCAAGACAAATTGAGTAATAGATGACAACACCTATCCACGAATACTCGATTGTCGCCTTGAGTGGAGGCACACTCAAATGAAAAGAAACGAAGATAATAAACGGCGATACAATGAGCAAAAGATTCGTCACGCCCTTCGCCATAACATCACCCTTACTTTTCAACCATCCATCATTTTAATTGAAAGTATGCTTTTTTTGTTTATCATCTGTCCCGTGCAAACGAACCTTTTCGAATTAAACCATCAAGAAGACCGATGGTAAAACTCGTGTGAAGGAGCACAAGGCAAAGTGGACCTCCAAGAAGCACAGAGAAAGAGCGGAATCGTATTGCTAGAGATAGACCTTCGAATGTTAATACACCAAAATAGGAAATTATTGGCAGCATTGAAAATCGATGATTTGTCAAGAATAGTCCAATGGTGAAGAGCAATCCTATGAGTGGTAGAAACTCAACAAACCTAGCTCGAGAAGGGTATTTCCGAATCAATTTTGTTCTCCAAAAACCATACCTATGACCCATCCTCCACCATTGCGATAGCGTTGACCTCTTTTTCATTTGAATCGTGGCCATGGGCGACCTCGCTAAGATGTAACCTGCATCGAGAATTCGCATTGATAATTCACTATCTTGGCTCGTAATGAATTGGGTGTCCCAACCTCCCAATTCTTCGATACATGCACGACTGTGTAAAACGAAAGCGGGGGTCTTTGTTGTTTCGAGTTTGTCAAATTTCGCAAATTGACCATCGCTATGACCAAGCCAAGAATTGATTGCAGATTCAATCCAAACTTCCCTTCGAGTTGATAAAGATGAATCGGGTACAACCTTGGCACCTACGCCAGCAAGTTTCTCCCCAAATGTTTCTTTTGCCTCTTTCCATGCGCTCAGACGTAATTCAAGGTAGTCTTCTTCGACGAATGCATGACCTATATGCTCGAGGACAAACCGAACAGAGTCTGGCAAAGCACGTAATGCAATGTTCCTCGCATGAGGAACCGAACGATTTGGATTATCGAGGAAAATTATCTCGGGAGTATCATCGACCTGTTCTTTTATGAATTTTTGAAGAAGTTCGGGTGTTTGATCAGTCGACCCTCCATCGACGACAATGATCGTGTATCGTCTTGAGTCAAGGGTTTGATTCGACAATGCTTTCAAACATCGTTCAATTTGTTCTTCCTCATTGTAAACGGGAACGACCACAGCGAGTTCGGGTTGTGTTCCATTCACAAGTCGGGTTTCGCTGAAATGCTTTTGATTCTTATGTTTCATCCATTCCAACGCAACAGTTTCTTGAGGCGTTCCGGTATGGCTCGAATGATGTCAGGACCTCGAATCGCTCTAACTGGCATCAATGAAGGCATAGAAGTTCGTGTAAAAACCACAACGAAAGGATCAGAATCTCCTTCAAAAATACAAGAAGCAATTCGACTCATTTTTCCAGATGCAGAACATCTTGACATTGGGGAACCGTCATTCGGAGCAAAAAACAATCACATTCTTGAGTGGGAGGGATTGTCAATGGAAACATTCCTCAAAAAGATACACGAGCAACGAATACTCGATACCTCATTGGATATGATGGTTAGAGAAATTGATGGCAATTTGACAACATTTGACATCTCTCGTCAATCGGCATCTGTAGGAAAAATTTCGTTTCCTATACCAAATGAATATCCTTTTGGCGGCCTGATTGAAATAACCTTATTCGGCGACCACCTTATCGATTGGATTCAATCAGCAACATGGCATGCTGGAAGAGAACGATATCCGAGATTTGTTGGTGACGACTTCGAAATGTACAATGATGGTGAATCAAAAGTTTGGCATGATTCTCGTTAGATATCTCGCTAAATCTCTGTCATGAGGCATCCAATTTGTTTCGAGCAACTCATCGATTGGAATCCATTTATACTCTGCATGCTCAAATAATTTGATGTGATCAATTGCTTCATTTGTCGCTGTTGCAGATGTCAAAAAAAGGGCGTACCATCGGCCATTAATTTCGTAGTCCCACCGACCTAATGTTTTCTCGGGAACGATTTTAAGATTCAATTCTTCTACACATTCTCTCTGCAAGGCATCTTGAACAGATTCATCAGCCTCTAACTTTCCTCCAGGAAATTCCCACCCCGATATACTGTGCTCGACCCGTAAAGCTGCAAACATTTCATCTTCTTCGGACTTCAAAGCAAGTGCAGCTACAGGGATTGACTCAACTTTTAATGAATCAATAATTGAAGATAAAATTTGAATGGTCGTATCGACTAACTCATCGATTGGTATGACATGTTCAGGCGGCAAGTGAACGAAAACACAGTTCTTCCGATAGGCACTGTGTTCGAGGGACAACAACGTATGTCTGTAGGTTTCGTTGCAAACAAACGAACCTGCATCAATTGATTCCTCTAGATTCTTCACTTGTTCAAATACACGATTGAACGGAATTTCGGAATATACTGTCCCATGATCATCAATGGAATGTGAACGAATTTGTCGACCTTCATTATCAGGAATCCGCATGTCAATCCAATTCCTTGCACATGTTTCAATGCGAACTTGAGTACATGATACGCACAATCCTAAATGAAATACAAGGTCAAATTTCTCTCCAGATTCAATTTTCAGTTTTGCATATTTTGCACCACTTTCTGAGACGGGTAGTATTCTAAATTCGAAATTTGAGGCTGATGAAAATCTGTGTTTCATTAACTTCTGTACAACAAGCATACTCGAATTGGTCATTGAATCTCCAAAGGGTTCAAATCCAGTCACAAGTATTCGCATGGGGTCCACGAGTAAAGTGATGAAAACAAGAATTTGATTTCTTCGGTACAAATTCATCGGCACATTCACAAAGAAGTTATTGTGAACAAACGAACATGAGCGGCCAAGGCGAGGAGCAAGAATTGGTTGTTCAATTTCCTACGAAGGAAAAAAAATCTCTCATTCATAGAATAATTTCTACGCTCAAAACTATTTTCCATGAAATCACCTTTGGTGTTGGGACTTGGGGTGCCATGCGGCCAATGTTTTCTGCTGCCTTGGCTGGCATTCCTTTTCTTTTCCTCGGACAACACTTCAACAAAGAGCATGGTAAGGCAAGGGATTGGACACTTCTGCAAATTCCGCTTGCCCTCACCGTAGTCCTTTGGCTTGGCCTCTGGCTTTTCTCCATATTTGATGCATGGAAAACCGCAACGAGTATTGTTGCGAATTCAAACTAAGGCTGCCATAGTTGGTCGGTTGGTTTGATTTTCTCATTCTTCATATCACTGAGGTCTGCAAGGTCATCCGAATCAAATTCGTTGGGTAGATCACCTGTGATAAAATTCATGAGTGAAGTCGATTCAATAGCCCAATACATGACCGAATCTTCATTGTTCGAATGCCCTGGATGGCTTGAATCTTCATGGTCTCTCGGAGATTGATAAACAAGGTTGACCAAACCCAAAAGATGACCAACCTCGTGAACAACAACGCTATTCTCAACATCCTCAGCTGAAGGTCTTCCAAAAAAGCCCTCTGCTTCTTCGATGCTGTCTTTGAAAATGGCGATTGTCGAACCATCGACAGCGACGCCTAAAACAGAATCATCGACATATGTCCCTGAAGGGAATATTAGTTGCCAATATAATGTGGAACTGCGGTGTGGGTGCTCCTCTTTGAGTTTCCATCCCTGGTCCCTCACATCATCTGCACTCCAAGAATCGATTGAAAATGTGGACTCAATATAATTGAATGTGATACCTGATGGTTTATCACAAACGTCGATAATCCTCTCTTCGAGCATGGTTATACTCGAAGTCTCAGGCCGATAACCTTCTTCAAAAACTATCTCGAATTCAAGACTTTTATGCTGATCGGCACGTAAGCAGGCCATTGTCAAAGAACCTGGAATACCATGATTTTCAATGTCAAGAACCTCTTTGATTGAATCTGTCAAACATCCTGAAAGACTCATGGACAGGATGGATAGAGACATCAAAAATGCAATTGAAAGCCTCTTCATAGACATGGGTGCATACTGGTCTTAGAAAAATCTTCGTTACCAATCATCGGGAATCTCCAATGGCGAAAACAATTGACCTGGACTTTGGACATTTGCTAACTGTGTGCGAATAACTTGTTCCCATTGGCGAAGCATCAATAGTGCTCGGTCAAGTTCGATGTTGATTTCGATGAGCGTTACACGAATGAGAGTATCGAGAATATCCATTCGTTGAGCATCTGACCGTTCCAATAATTTGTCGAGAGAAAATTGCTGTGGACTATTCGTCGCAACCTCCTTGATTTCCCAAGGCTCTGTTAGTTCATTTGGAAGTTGTTGATTGGATGATGAAGCATACTCTTGAAGGGAAGAAAGCAATTGTTTAATGTGCTTTTGAAAAACGAGAGATACCTCAAATAATGGCATTTTGAGTTGTTGAAGTAAGTTGACAACCCGCTCTTGAAAAACCACCATTCCATCAACAGTGGACGTCTCTTTGGTCAAAGGATGGCCTCACTACTTTTTCGAATTGATGTACTGCCAACCATATGCATTCCATTGTTCCATTGTCCACCCTTCGGGCAGACCTGTTGGTGGAACTGGTGGTGCAGCAGGCATTGGTGCAGGTGCGGCAGGAGCGGTTTGCGGCGGAGGAATGGTAGGCGTTTGAGGTGGAGTCTGGATTTCTGGGACAATCTTGTCATTATCTTCCATCGCTTCAACAACATCAGCTGTTTGGTCAGATTCATCTTCGAAAGATTCGGCAATGAGCCTTCGACGCATCACCATTGACCACACACCAAAAGAAATCGATCCCAATGCGATGATGAAGAGGACGATACTAAATGTCCCTTCTGATGCTTGTTGTGAGAGCGCTTCTCCATCGCGAATTGTTTGTTCTTTGACGATGAGTGGGTCAACGGTCATTCGGTCCATCTCGACACCATCAACAAGAACGAGAACACGATACTCGATACTTTCGCCAGCAGCAACATCAGCAATATCCGATAATGTTGCGATGAACTCCTGATTGGTTGTCACATCGAGGGTAATCACATCGGTTTCGGACCAAAAGCCACCTTCAATAAGGCGTTGTAATGAGAAATCTACTTGCCCTGAGCCTCCAAGATTTGTTCCTTTGACAATCATACTCGACAACTGGCCTTGCGTCGGGCTCGGGTTCGACCATTTCAGCGATGTACTTTCGGCCTGAAGGTCGACCATTGGTCCAATAAGAGCCAATGGCCAAGACGCAAATGGTTCACTCATCGAATTACCACTTGTATCAAATGGATTACCTGCTTCATCTGAACCCGATATCCAAACATCAACCGTGTATGATTGAAGTAATGTGGTCGCACCAGCATCCGTCAAATCAAGATATCCTGTCCAAAAGAATTGGTCACCGAATGGTGTGATTTCAGGCAGAAGAACGCTTCCTCTCGAAATTTCTGCTTCCCCTGCTTTCACTCTGTAATGAAGTACTGCAGGTTTATCGAAATCGAATCCATTTTCATCTCTCGTCTCAAGTTGAACAAGCAAATCGTCGGCACTGCCAATAGAGAGTGGCATACTAGGGTCAACACCGCCAAGTGAAATACTGCCAATTGTCGGTCGATCACTGTCGACTGCTAGGCGAACTCTTGGAACAAAAGGTGATTGGTCTTCTGCTAAACCAGGTAAATCATCCAACTTCAATCGTAAATCAAGGTGACCTGAACGCACGGACGGTACGAGCAAATCAAGAGAAAATTCTCCATCTAATCTTGTCGAGGTTTCCCAAAGAAATTCGAAGTCCCCAAACGTGACGTCGAAGGCACCCGCTGGAGCAGGAGTTTCATCTTCTGAGAATAAAACCCGACCTGAAATTCGTAGTGCCTGTCCCGCACCAATGATGGTCTCATAGTTTTCGTCATTGTAATGATTCACACCATTTCGAAGCTCAACTGCCCGAATGTGACCGCTCTCTGTATCGAATCTGAAGTCATTATCTAGGCTCCACCAATCTTCACCTAATCCGTATTCTAGTTCGTAACACGGCGTATCTTCGCCTACATTGCATGGTCGGTCTGTAATGAGTATTTTTGGAATGAAATGCGACTCACCATTTGTGTCAAAAATTTCTGGGAAGGTCCACGTTAATTGGAATCTTGCTTGAATCAGAATTTTGCTCTCGTTTAAGGGGTCAATTTCGACTGTTGAGTAAATGTTTGACACTGCAATGTGGGTTGAGCCAGACGCCATAACCGCTCGAGGTTGTCCGTTGTTGTCTTCTTCCATGCTGATGAAAATTGAAGATTCGTCATCTTCTAAATCACCGCTGAGAGAGAGCTGGATATATTGAATATCTCTCCAGGTATTACGATCACTCACAACGAGTTGTGCTGTGTAGAGGATACCCGGATGGAGAGGCTGGTAATCATCATGCCCAACAATCGTTGAATTGCCAATGTCGACACTAGGTTGGAATTCCTGACGAATCACATATGTTACAAGATCTGCATCCCAGTCTGGAACCGTCTCGCCAGGCCTGAATCCGCATGATACACTACTTTGTGGACAGACAGGACCACCACCCATAGCCACCTGATTGTTTTGACCATCTTTTCCAGAAACATAGAATGAAACCTTCTGTCCGTGTAGTAACATCGAATCGTCGAGCATGCCTTCGAAAATATTCAAACCGCCGACCTGCGTATCTGGTGAACCAATACTCATAAGTTCATATTCGTCTGCATTTGGCAATCCATCAAAGTTGTAATCGGTGCATCCAATTGCATCGCTAGCCCTACAACCAATCCAGTAGTGGAGAGATATCGAATTTGGTGGGTCAACGGAGTCTTGAATTGTGATTGATATGGGCTTGCCACCTCCTGTTGCTGCATGTTGCTCTGAACCATCAATCGGAGTTGCTTGGATGACGAGGGGTGAATTACCATCGAGAACAAGACGGATGGAATTGTAGGACGGATTAGCAAAGTTTGAACCATTGACGAGGTCAACCGCTTGAACATAGAAGACCATTCCACCGGGGTGAGATTCTGTAGGTGAAGTGAATGTGAAATTGTATTCACCGAAGGCAGGATTTACCTCTTCAAGAAGAACCATAGGTTCTCCAATAGGGTCGCCATCATATGTCACATTTTGACCAATAATACGAATAGAGAAGGACCCTGCTTCTGGCATAAGTTGAGAACTTTCAAAATGAATGCCTCCGGTAAATGTCAAGTTGTATCCTCCGCGTACCCAATCAAACGAATACAATTCTCTGCCCGTTTCCTCAAAGACTCGTAATCCATCGAGTTGTATGTCGTTCTCGATCACAAGGTCCATATCGGAGGTTTGCCATCCATTCACTGCTATACCTAGACTATCCTCGACAGTAACGACTGCTTCTGCATCGGACTCATCGTTCCAACTCCAGTTGACTTTCGTTGGTATGCGAATCACGAGTTCCCCTTTCGTATTGATTGAAGAAGTACAATTTGTTGTATCAAATTGAATAATACCGTCGGCATCTGATATTGTGCTACACGTATTGCCCAATTGCCACATGAATGATGGCGTTGGTCCATGCGAGTTAAGAATTCCAATTGTTGCTTTGGTGACCCTGTCTACATCATCCCCGTGAGCCACCGTTGCAATTAAATTCCGATAAATTCCATCCGGTGCCGTCAGTCCACCTTCAAATTCTACGCCCACAGCCCGAGTTTGCATTTTGTAAGCGATATCAATATTCGAAATTTTCACTCGACCTGAAGTAGCGGCTTTAATTGCTATTGGTACGTTGACCGTGCCCTCTCCGTTTTCAGGTATGAAATCATTGAATGCATCAATAAGCGTTGGTGCATCTCGCACCACGGTACCAACAGCTGACTCATCGTTTGCAACAATTGATGATTCATTGAGGAACAACAACGAACGCCAGTCCCACGTACCGTCGTTTCCGACATCTATTTCTGGTCTATCTGGATATCCTTCTTCAAAATTCAAAGTGAATTTGTCAATCTTTGGGGTTATCGTTGCATCATTGGTCGTTAAGAAAATGGCATACTTGAGTGTGTTTCCCGCACCCTCGGTTGAGAAACTTGTTTCTTGGTTATTCGGAGCCTGCACCCAATTTGTGCCATTATCATTTGAGACCATGACCGATATTGAGGTGCCTGCTGGTTCATCTGCAATCCAAACAGGCCGAACTTTACCGACTTTTGTACCGGTGTTGAAATGTGGACTCGTCCAATCTCCTGATGGTTGATATTCAGTTGCATACTCAATTTCAACCCACCATGAAACTGCGGTTGAACCAATAAGTTGCGCTTTCCAAACGAGTTCTTTACCAGGATAAGCAAAGTGTATTGTTTCATTGCTCACAACAGGTTCCCAATGTGTTCCATTGTCTGCCGATATCCAGTAATCGACCCGATCACCTATTGATGATGCTGACCAGTACGCCTTCATGTTGGCTGAGAGAATGTCGTCCCCGCTGTTCACGACAGGTCCGTACCATGTGGTCGTTCCTGGAGCAGGTGTCGTCTTATACGTCCAACCCGTTCCAAATTCCCTGTAATATAATGTCGAACCCGACCATGTTGAATAGCCTGAATCAACAGTGACAAATCGCTTTCCATCAAATTGCAGACCGTAACCGAGAGGAGATATTTGGCGAACGCCTTGTTGTGGAACGAGGGAGGATGATTGACCTGAAATTGACCAAGCTTCGAGTTGGTCTCTATCGTTGTAATACTGGTCTTTTTGGCATCGCATAAAGAACGTTGATTCGTTCACTTCGAGACCACGAACAAGTTGCCCTGTTCTTCCACAGTCCCAACTTGAACCTGACGAAGAGGAGAAAGTGTAGATTGTATCTCCACGCTGATATTGACCAGTTCCATCGCCGCTAAATGTGTACGGGACAATGGAACGTGCGGAGTTGTGAACAATCCATACAACATCCCTAGAATGGTCGTAGGCAATGGCAACATAGTCTTGCAATTGGGGCGAAACATCATACGAATCAATGCATGTCCACACATCATCTCTAGAAACGTCCATCTCAACGACCCGGTGGTACATGACTGGGGCTGTTGATCCGTAGGGGTATTTGTAGCCCGATAGGATACCAAATAATCGTTCATCATCGGTGAGGGTCCAATCTCTAAAACCATACATTCCGTAGTAACTGCTAGAGTGTTTTTGTGGCAAGGTACACTGTGCTTTGTCCAGTGTAATGGTTGATTCAATGGTGGCATTATTGGGATACAACCTCTTGACAACGTTATGGAATGATGAAGAGGACCATGTTGACAAAAACAACCAATCGTGATGCTTGAGAATTGCTCCTTGTCCTTGAGCCATGAATGTTGTGGCAGTCTTACTTACTTGTTGTGAGAATCTCGATTCGGTTGCGTTCGATGTATGAGGTTGTCGTAAGGAAAATGAACCATTGTCCAACCAAGCATTTGAGTTCGGGTCTTCTACTGCATCGTTTCCATGAGGGTCAAACAAAATCGTTGTATTGCCCATTGCAAGAGTAAGGTCATCGCTCCTGTCATCAACGAGTGAATCGAGCCCCTTTACCCAATCTTTTCGTTCATCCGTTACGATTTGGGACCAACCTGTTGCCGATGCTCCTGACAGTGTCAAACTGACATCTGTCACTAAAGCACCTTTGGGAACTTGGACTTCAGCACCAGTATCGGGATTCCCTCCTTGGTAGAGTGCAATATACTCTGATGAGCCATCTTTGAAATCATAGATGTGTCGAGCCACGCCTGCTGCTTGAACATCATCAACAACATTCGTGAAAACAGGCGACCAAGGCGTGAATATCATAATGAATATAATGAAAATTGCCGCCCGGCTCGACCGATTTAGGTTCATGGCATTGCCCCTCCTACCATCGCATTAAACTCATAGCCTTTGAAGAATACGGTTCAAGGTCACAAGCCATGCATTTGTTCATGTTTCTCGTGAATCGTATCGAATTGGAGAAGATTGTCCTCGAACACCATCTTCTTCATCGTCTCGTACTTCAAACCAATCAACGAGCCAGTCCCCATCTGTATCCCAGTTCATTGGACTACTACCCTCTGCGAGATGGTCATCGTCGAAATCGAGCAGATACCAACCAAATTCGTGTTCGCCGACATTTCGATCGGGAGCAGTATTTGGTGAAAATTGATAATAAATTTCCCATGCATCAGTCCGATTACCTGCAAGTATTATTTCGTCATCAGAAGCATTGAGTTCAAAGAAACTCACATCATGGTCGTTAACGATGTACCCGTATTGGAAGTCCGGCCCTGCAAATTTATCCATCTTGAGGTAGTTCAACACAAGTTCATTTGACTGGCCAATACCAAGCACTGCTTTTCGAAGTTGCCACCATTCGGTCACTACATTTCCGTCAACAGTCAAACCAGATAATCTTACAGCATTTGGTGAGGAATATTCTTGCAACGTAAATGCATAGAATTCTTGGAAATTTGTATACGGTTCGTATGTACAACCAACCCCAGTACAGTCCCAATTTCCATCTTGGTCTGGATCTTGATTGGCATCGTTAGGGTCTGCAGGGTCGAGGGTGAACCATGTGTATTCCAAATCAGGCCTCTGAAGTTGTCCGGTCTGTGAATTTAGCGACAATGGCAGGCAAGAAGATGTCGATGTGGTGCATGCACCTCCGGTACCAGGGTCAATCCATTGAACTTGAATTTTCAAGAAGGAGCTGAAGTTGTCATTGGATTCATTCCAACCCAATTTGAATTCATACCAATCCGGTAACATATCTCCATCTGAATCATTATCGCTTGGATTGCTTCCATACTTGAATACTTCACGACCATCTGAGTAATTGTAATCACGAACATGTGATAGAACAACTCCATTTTCTACAGTGGTGATGAATGTGACGCTGTCTCCATCGGAATCATTGAGGTCTGGCCTCGTATTGTTCATCCATTCCATTTGATTTGTGAAAGGAAGGTCGCCAATTCCGGGTTGGATTTGTTGTGAAGAAGGCGTAAACACTCGATTATTCCAAACGCCTTGAGTGGCTGGTTGGTCAAAGGTCGTTCGTCCATACCATCCATCATGGTCGCCATCATAATTGATGTCAAATGGGTTAAGAGGATTCGAGGACCAGTGGTTTATTGTTGTTGTATCATTCATTCCAAACATGGCGTAGCAATATTCCCATCCATCTGGAATGCCATCACTGTCTGAATCAGGGTGTGTTGGGTCAGCAACACCTCTCAACGAGCGGTTGAAGTTGCCGGGATCGAGTGAATTGATTTTTTCCATTCGCTCGAGTGAATCTGGACCTTTAGCAACAAAGTCTTGATACAGAGCAAGTTGTGATTGCAAAATCGAGTAACCTAGTTCTTCTTGATATGCGAGCATGGCATCTTCACCAAAATCGATGATGCCGAGTTCGAGAGGAACGGTAGCCCTCATCTCAAATTTACCCCATGTTCTCGATTCCCATTCACGTAAGTTGGAAAATCGTTCATCGAGAGAAATATCTCCATCACCGTTGCAGTCATAACTATCATCGTCAGAATCAAGATCTACATCCCCATCGATGAGAGGATTCATACTCCATCTGTTTTCATCCAAATCCCAAGACGTAAACCAATATTCGAATCCATCGTACATTCCATCACCATCGGTATCGCTTGATGTTGGGTCAGTCATTCCTTGTAGAACTGAAATGAATGCATTTGGAGGCTCGCCAGATTGCCATGCATTGAAATCATCAAGGAGGCGTTTTCCACGAGTATTCTTTGAAATGAGCATGTTGAAAATTCGCTGTGCTTTTTCAGTTGGCTGTTGTAGGTCCCCATCGATGTGGAGGAGAGGGGCATCACTCGGATGTTCGATTCCATTGTCTGGCTGCATTGTCGCGAGAGCAAACTCTTGTTTATCGATAAGTCCATCTTCATCGCCATCGAAATTTCCATCGTCAGGCACAAGTGGGTTGAGCGTCCAAACTTCAGCCGAGGAGTTCCACGCAGTGAAAAGCAACTCCAAACCGTCGAGCATACCGTCGCCATCTGTGTCGATGTTGTTGGGGTCTGTTGTCCTACCCGATATGTTTCGAATGTCGTCGTCGACAAAACTACCGAATGATGCTGAGGTTGGAATACCCGGCCATTGTTGCAAGGCGTATGCTGTTCCAACGGTTGTAACAAACCATTGAGGCGAACTTCTGTTGTTTTGAATCTCAGAGAAGTTTGGATCTATCGAATTGTACTCTTCCCAATTCGTCATACCATCATCATCAGCATCTTCCCAGCGGTCTTTCGAATCCAGAGGATTCAATGTCCAACCATCATCAAGTAAATTCCATCGAGCAAACCAAATTTCCCACCCGTCTGGCATGCCATCTGTGTCGGAATCTGAATTCCATGGATTTGCAGCACCAATGCTGTAGGTCGTTTGGCTATTGTACAATTCACTGAATGCTCTGTCTGCAAATGTGTCTTCAGGTTCACCAAAATCGTAGATATTGTCAAACAAATTTGTTTCAAATTCGATTGGGAACTCTTCGCCGTCGAATGTACCATTGTTGACAAACAAATCACTTCGGAGATGGTACTCAAGGTAATTGACAAATTGTTCATTCAATGTTAACACGCCATCATGGTTGATGTCGTATCCATCACCATCGGGGTTGCTGAGCACATCGGTAGAGTTGAGTGGATTGACGCCATTATATTCTGGTGACCATGTACAACGACCATCAGATTCCCAACCATCTGGAAGCGAATCTCCGTCTGAGTCGATAGAATTCGGGTCAGCAACACTCCAATTTGCTACTGCTTCAGGAACTTCGCCGAAATTTTCGATCAATTCACCCTCTAGACCAGCAAGCCTCACAAGAGACCATTGATATTCACAAAGGTTGGCAAGTCCGTCGCTATCTGCATCCCAATTTGCGTCCTCAGGCCGATGGGGGTCGAGCGTCCAATTATTTCCCCCGGTGAAGGTGGTCCCAATCCAACGACGGTGTTCAATTTCCCAACCATCAGGCATACCATCCCCATCCGAATCTAAGTTCGTGGGGTCTGTTCCGAAATCGATATTCATCTGATTGAGGTATGTTGCATTTGCTTGCTGACCCACTTGACTGTCGCATTGATACACCATTTGAATAGTGTAATAGCACCAAAGTGTGCTTTCCTTGTAATAGAAGC
Source organism: Candidatus Poseidoniales archaeon (assembly GCA_038146705.1). Lineage (GTDB taxonomy): Archaea > Thermoplasmatota > Poseidoniia > Poseidoniales > Poseidoniaceae > Poseidonia. The sequence continues at coordinate 6,489 of JAYQSB010000014.1, read as the reverse complement.
CATAATATTCTGCACCGTCTGACAAACCGTCGCCATCAGTGTCGCCTTCTTGTGGATTGGTTGAATTGAATCCTCCTAAAGTTCGCTGAACATATCTGTATTCGTCGAGATTAACCCACAATCGTTCAAGAACACCGTCACCAGACGCATCGAGGTCAATACCGTCGCCGTCAAAATCGAATTGAGCATCCCATGGGTCAGTGGGGTCAAGGCCATGCTCATACTCCCAGCCATCGGGCATTCCATCTGCATCCGAATCATTTGAGAGTGGATTGATGAGTTTAAGGTTTGAAAATTGGCCTGGTGCCGCTGCTGCGAAAACTGTTGTTACACCGTCTTGATTCACAGAGATCACAGAGGAAATTTCTCCGGGAATTCGGGTCTGGTCTTGCAGCCCATAAACCGCAGCATAATCACCTGCAATAGCCCAAACACCCCATTCAGAACCAATCAAAATCTCATCGCCGGTTGGATAAATTGAGTGAATGCTATTGGTTTCACGTATTGTCTTTCCTTCAACTCCCGGGTGTGCGAAGAGCCCGCTGTGCGTGATTTGACCTGAACTTGTGTCCATTCGATGGACACCAGCAGGTGTACCAAACCACAAAACTTGGCTATTTGTTGAAGAGGGCCCATCAAAAACCACCGTTCGAATTTCTGCTGGATTTCCCTGAGAACCGATTATCATTGGTCGTACGTCATCGACTTGTGGGCCAAAATTCGATTGTCCAGGGTCGTAATACGCCACCCATTCACCTGTCGCTTCATCTCGCCCAGTCGCTGTTTCAAAGATGACGAGACCAACATTCGTTCCAACAGCAAGCAATGATTCACCGTTGGAATTGAGTCCATGGGCAACTGCATTGACGCTTGCGTTACGCTCAAACAGTGAAGTTACAATTCCAGAACCAAGTTCATGTGTTGCTTCGATGTCAAAACCTGATGATAACTCAACGATGATACCCGTCCCTTTGGAACCAAGACCGAGTAATGTTGGCAAACCATCTTGAGATGTCAATAATGTGATTGCATCCAATTCGCTAGCCACAACATGGGTCCATAAATCAAGTGATGCAAATGACCCATCCGCCAAAAGAGGTACGACGGTCATCCCCTTTGAAGTGGCTAAAGCAATTGCGAAGATTTCTCCACCGTCTGCTACATACACTGCATCGTTAGCTTTCAATCCTTGGGGAAACCATTGGTGATTTGATTGATTCGTATCAAGGTTAACTGAAGTGATGCCGTAGGTCGTAGTCACATGTAACGTTTGTTCATAGGAAAGAAGTGATTGTATATCGTGATGTATTGATTCAATTCCACCTTGCTGCTCAAGCATCAACGGATATCTCAAAACAGTCGACTCGTTGAGAAGTAATGCTGACTTGAGTCCAGGATAAATCGTATTTCCACCGTCAAAATGGATGTTATATTCTTGAATATTTGAGAGGGCTTCGCCAACCTCCAAAGCCGTCAAGGTTCTTGATAAATCCTCAGTGACGATGCCATCACGGTTCCTATCCCACCCATCGCTGTCTTGATCGATGAGTGAATTGGTTTTGTTTAATGGGTCGAGGCCAAAATGGACTTCCCAACCATCGGTCATTCCATCCCCGAATGATGGGAATAGTGGTCGTATCCTGCCGACCCATTCATACCGGTCAGAATCGTCGAGAAGGGGGTCTGTGCCCAACCACATATCGTCACCATTCATACCAGTTGCATTCGTCGTACATGCTTCGAGAATATTAACGAATGAAGCATTTGAATTTGTTCCAATGTAGGGCCAAGAATTCCTAATTGCACCGTCGGGCAAACTAGCCTGACACCATAACCCATCGAGTTCAGTGACAAATGATGCATTGGCTCCGTAATTGTATTCTTCAGAGGAGGTAAACCGTTCCGGTACAGATAAATCACCATCACGATTAATGTCAAAACCATCTTGGTCGGGGTCGTCTGTTAAATCACTTGCATTGAGAGGGTCAAAACGCAAACAATTGTACCGCATTTGGATGACATTGTACCCCCCAATTCGAGCGCACATATATGCCTCAAATCCATCAGGGAGGCCATCGCCATCTGTATCTGCTTTTCTTGGGTCGAGATACATCCGATTCCCCTCCTCATCTGATTCCCCAGTCAAGCCTCGAGGGAATCCTGGGGCAGTACAATTCGCAGGATAAGGCCAACAAAATTCTTCGGTGTTATTTAAGCCGTCACGATCAAAATCCAGTGCTGCATCAGTTGCATCATTTTTGTCTAGGCCTTTGATTGAAATGTCCCTGCCGTCGACATTCGTCCAATTCAACCATTCTTCAAATAGTGATTCGTGGACATCGGGAATGAGGTCGCCATCAGAGTCGGTATTTTTTGGTGGCTCTTGAGTCGTGTCATCAGGATGAACGTTAGCCACAGGCGAAACAGCAGGAAATTGTGACATGAACAGAAGGCTTGAGATGACTGCAAGTGTCGTCAAAATCGTTGTCTGACTTCGCCTCATAGAATCACCTGCGACATGGTGCCACCTGCCGCTGTCCAAAACTCCACGCGCTTACCTTATGAGGGTGATGGAACATTGTTCCGACATAACATCATCAAAATCACATTGAATGCATCCAAAATACATTGAAAAAAAGCATATTTTCGAGCGTGAACAGCGGTGTATTCAAAGTCCGTACGCGAATCGATACAAATGTTAGCATGACGATGAGTATCACCCATCTCGGAACAGGAAGCAGTGGAAACTCCACATTGCTTGCTACCGAAGATACAAAGTTGCTCATCGACCAAGGATTTAGCGGTAGAAAACTTACTCAACGATTATCCCAAATTGGATTAGAACCAACAGATATTGACGCCATTCTCATTACCCACCATCATGGTGACCACGGAGGAGGTGCGAAATTATGTCAAACCCGATGGGGCATTCAAATCTATGCGAATGAACGTACAGCACAAGAATTGGACCTCTTGGCCCATCACACAACGTATTTTGAAAATCTAGAGTTGCTTGAATTTGGTTCCGGCATTCGAATTCTTCCGGTACCAGTACCTCATGACGGAGCAGACAATGTAGCCTTCATCGTAAGTTTCCAACAGGAGCGTGCTGCAATCATTACAGATTTAGGCTCGTGGACTGATGAATTGGTGCAACATGTCCAGGGATGCGAACACATAGCAGTCGAAGCGAATTACGATTCAAAGCGCCTCCTCCGTGGCCCATATCATAGGAAATTGAAAGACAGGATAACAGGTCGAGGCGGGCACTTATCAAATGAACAAACAGGTTCATTCTTGGCACAAGTTTGTACTGAATCAACTCGAAGTATCACACTCCTTCATCTAAGCAGTGAAAACAATCGGCCGCATCTTGCTGAGTCAACTGTGCTCTACCATATCGACGAAATTTTTTCTGGAGATTTGAGAATATCAACCCAAGATGGACCTGAATTTTCGACATACATCGGTCAGCAATCTGAAGAAGGTCAACAAAGCAAAATCCATCGTTTCAAGGTGAATGCATAAATCCAACGAAGGACTGGCGTGATTATGGAAGCCAAGAGGGGTGAAACATTCTCGGCTTCTTCATCCAGAGATGAGCGGGGTGTAAGCGAAGTTCTCGGCGTTGTGATGCTCTTAGCAATGGTCATCACCATCATGGGAGGCGTCTGGATATTTCTCAACCCGTACATGAGCGACTTTGAAGATAACACAAATTGGAAATCGGCTACCGGAATAACAGAACGGATTGACGACCGAATCAGCGTTGCTGGAAATTCACCAAATGGTACCGGATTCAAGAACTCAATGTCCCTCATCTCGACCTCCATACAAACCATGAAAGGCATAGAATATTGGACAGTAGCGGCTGATTTAACCACCCGAGATGTGATCAAAATCAAACACATGAATGATTCCGCAATTGAAGTGACATCAATAAATGAGCGAATTGAATCGATCAGCATTCAAAATCACATCGAAACGTTATCGCTCGATGTCAATGAAGGCGAAAATCGATATGTTATCAGCCACAATCTTTCTCGCCAGAAATGGTTCATGGTCACTGCTTATGATGCTGAGGGACAAACACTCCACAGGCATGTAGATGTCATTCTCTCAGGACTAAAAGTCACCACAAGTCTCGGGATGGGAGACCATCAAATCGCCCTCATTAACAACGCCGTCATCGAGAAATTTCCAAATGACCCTTGGACCATTGCCTCAATGCCCACTTTGTCGTTCACCCACCTCGCAAATGGCGATGTCAGGTTAGCCATCCTCCTCACAGATGCACATTCAATTCGTTCGTTCGGTGGTGCAGGGAAAACAAGTATCGAATTTCTTTCTCTTGGCCCAATGAATTTATTTTCTGGACCTGCTTACAACATCCACTTCTCTGCCCACAGTGAACTCCACCCTGTCGTTAGTCCACAGTATCACGAAAATTGGTTACAGGATTATTACCTCCATCGCTCATCCGCGACATTGACGACATATGATGGAATAGCACCATTTGAACGAGCGAGTGGTGCAGATGGTTTCACTGTCATGACCACAAGCCCCGTTGTGCATTTTGAGGTTGACCTTCAACGAGTTGAGGTGAACACATGAATACATCCAGCAGACTATGCAGAGACGAAGATTCTGTTTCAGCTGCAGTAGCAACTGTCCTCCTCTTTGGTGGTGTCCTTTCGATTATCGGCATGATGATGGTGTCCATGGTCCCTGTCATTGAGGAACTTGAAGGGTCGGTTGAACGACACGACATGTCAGCACAAATGGCACTTCTCGCTCACAAAACCTCAATGCTCAGCGAAACTGGAATGCCAGGAGATTCCACATCAGCAGAATTGATTCCGGTCGATGGCAATCTGGTATGGGACCGACTTCGCGGTGGCATGTGGTACTCTGCTACTTGGGGGGAAGATATGAGTTTGCGTGCAAAAAATGTTGTTGACTTTGATGACGAATTCGAAATTCGTCACCCAGAAACCGAAACTGCAGTGGTGTGCACAACGGATTTACGCCTTGGCATCAACAGGCCGTTTTATTATGATATTCCGACTTATGCAGACCAATTCCTCCTCACTGCAAAACCAGGTCTTGCATTACCACTTGGTCCAATTGAGGTTTCTCTCACAGGAGACAATGGATACGAGTACTCAACTGAACTGCTCGTCGACGATGTCTTCTCGGCATATGGCCTTAGTTCAGTGGGTAATCTTACTGTCGAATCCACGCATGAACTCAACATATTGGCCCTTACTGGTGATGAGGGAGCCACCTATATTCCTCCAAATCAGCCCGATGCTGCAAACAAACTCGGTCGTTCATGGTCAATCCCATTACCATCTGGACTCTCGACTGTGTATGTAACAAGCAAAGATGCAAATGAAGTCTCTGTGATTTTGGGTGAACAATCCTCAACATACTTTGGAATTCCTGATGAGATTGCTCGAACAGGAACAAGTGTAGAAGTGCAGTTCAATCAATCTTCTGAATCGGTCGCACACATTTTTACAAGTTCTCATTCTCAAGTTGTATTTCGATATGGTGAATCATCTAGTGAAGGGCTCACGTATATCCCTTCAACAACCGGCTCATATCATGGACAAGAGTTCATTCCCCCCTACACAAATAGCACACTTCGATTATCGAACCCGGGAGACGTAGCATTGACAGTGACATGGCGAGGCGGAGGAATTACCGTTGATGCAAATGATGTTGAGGATGTGGCGTGGCCCCCATCCACAACATACACTGCTCCTCTTGTTCTAGAAGCGGATGCACCATTCTCTGTTCTATGGTCATCATACGATCAAAATGAAGCCGTCGACCTACGAAATGGATTAGTTCATCTCATTGCAGAGGACACAGGATTTTGGACTGGACATCACTTCAATTACACTTCAAGTCAGGATGTTGGGCAAGAAATCGAAGCATCACTTCGTGGCTATCGAACTGAGATTCTTTGGGAGCAGGGTGAACTGAATGGAACCAATATTTTCATACAAGATGGTACAACATCGAAACTGTTTTCCTTGGCTGCAGAGTCATTGAACATCGAAGTGAACAACACACATCCAATTTCACTCCTGCGAGCAGTCGGAAGCAGTGGTGCACTCCACATCCCTCATTCTGGTACCGAGCGATGTGAAGCCGTGGGAACATTAGCGAGTGGATGGATACCATTGCAACTCGCTTGGCAATCCATGGGTGGTCGAAGTGATACCGATGTGGAAAATGCATGGATTGATGGACGCCATCCATCAAGCGTTCAAATCGATGTGTTTGGTACGATCGACCAAGATTTCAATGCAAACATTGGAACCATCTGGGCCTTCCACCTCTCACGCTTATCGTATCAATTCAAAACCTCAGTAGAGGGCATGGAAGTAGCGTACTCTGGAGGAGCTGTGATGACAAATCATCCCGAATTCAATCCATACATTGTGGTCCCACCATCCGACAGGGGCGGTCCAGGGC
>JAYQSB010000013.1:0-54255 GCA_038146705.1 Candidatus Poseidoniales archaeon | reverse complement strand
ACTCCAAACAACAACGTCTACCTAAGCACAGAACAATGGCCAGAGCGCGAAGGGGTGACCGTTGTTCAAACTTTTCGCGGTTGGCTTCTTGTAGCATCAAACGCAATTCAAATTGAACCCACAATGACGCTTGAGGAGTTTAATGACTACCGCATTGAGAATTTAATTCCTCATCAGGGCAATGAGATCACACCAAATGTTCATCCCTTCAATTGCGGTTTAGAGCATCTCGTCCATGAGGCAAAGGGTTGCTACATAGGTCAGGAAATACTTGCAAGAATGCGGAGTCGAAATAAAATGGGTAAACAATTGATTCGAGTTGAAAACCCAACAGATTCTGCCACTACTCGCGGAACAAAAATGTCGATGGATATTCGAAAATAATAGGAATCATTCACTATCAACGAACATTTCCTTAATATCCAAGAATATCTTTGAGCTGGCTCTTGTAAAAGTGTGCTGAACCTTGGAGAGATTCCAATTCAGTGTCATTAAGTTCGAGTTCAAAAATACGTTCAACACCGTTTGCACCGATTATGCAGGGAACGCCAATATATACATCGTCCAAGTCATATTGTCCTGTCAAATAACACGATGCTGGGATAAGTCTCCTTCTGTCGTTCACAATCGATTCTGCCATAATGGCTGCAGCTGAACCCGGAGCGTAAAATGCAGAGCCATTGCCGAGAAGCTTGACAATTTCTCCCCCGCCACTCGCAGTTCGCTTTGAGATTGCATCAATCGTATCTTCATCCATAAGTTGTGTGATTGGTATTCCTCCAACCGTTGTGTACCTTGGCAACGGAACCATTGTGTCACCGTGACCACCGAGCACCATTGGAGATACATCTTCTTCTGCACAGTTCAGTTCAAGTGCGATGAAATGAGCCATACGTGCACTATCAAGTACACCTGCCTGTCCAACCACTCGGCTGGAAGGGAATCCAGTCACCTTTTGCATGTGATAGGTCATCAAATCTAGAGGGTTGGTGACAACAACGATGACACTGTCTGGTGCGTGTTCTTTGATACCAAGCCCAACTTGTTCTACAATTTCGGCATTCTTACCAATCAAATCTTCTCGTGTCATTCCCGGTTTTCGTGGAAAACCACTTGTGACCACAACGACATCAGAGCCAGCGATATCAGCATAATCCGAGGTGCCCGTGATCTGACCATCGTAATTGAGTATGTTTGAATTCTGTGAAAGGTCGAGTGCCTTACCTTTTGCAAATCCTTCGAAAATATCCAACAGGACAATATTTCCAATCTTCATTGATGCGAGTGCAAATGCACATGTTGCTCCGACATTACCTGCTCCAATTACTGAAATTTTTCGTTGACCTCTCATCTTCTCACGTCTGTTTGGCCGCTTTTATGACAAGTCCATAAGATGAATGGTTCTACATTCTCACTCCTTCCAAGGAAACTTTGTCAGCGTGGTATTGAAAAACCTCGTTTGGTTGGGAATAAATGTCCACAAGATGTTGTGGTCGGTGAGAAGGCATGAGCGAAGATTCTTCAGAGAACACAATGAACCTAAAATTAGGTGTACCAAAAGAACCTGAAGGCGAAACTCGAGTTGGATTAGTTCCATCAAGCATCCGTAAATTACTCAAGGCAGGTTTTGAGGTATTTGTTGAAAAGGATGCCGGAATCCTTGCCAATTATTCCAATGAAGAATATACTGAAGCGGGAGCTAGCATCGTCGATAGGAATACAATTTTTTCCTGTGAAAACATTCTCTCCATTCAATTTCCATCGATTGATGAACTCCAAAAAGGAACAAACATCGCATGTGTCTCAGACCCATTCCGTCATCCAGAGCGTGTAGCTCAATGCAGAGATAAAGGTGTCAACTTGCTATCAATGGATATGATTCCTCGACGACTCTCAAGAGCACAATCCATGGACGTCAACTCCAGCCAAGACAATTTGGCTGGATACAAAGCGGTGCTCCTTGGTGCTGCACATGTTCCCAAGGGCATCCCGATGATGACGACTTCTGCTGGAACAGTCAAACCTGCGAAAGTTGTGGTGATGGGAAGTGGTGTCGCTGGCTTGCAAGCCATTGCAACCGCAAAGCGCCTAGGTGCAATTGTTTACGCATCGGATGTTCGAAAAAGTGCTGCGGAGCAAATCGAATCTGTTGGAGGTCGATTTATTGAAGTCGAAGGGATGGATGATTTTGAAGACGAATCTGGATATGCAAAACCTCTCACACCTGAATTCATACAAAAGGTGAACGACACAGTCTGTGGGGTGGCTCAAGATGCGGACATTATCATCACGACCGCACGAATTTTTGGACGACCGGCACCAATCACAGTACCTCAGTCAGCAGTAGACTCGTTCAAGTCTGGTGCCGTGGTTGTTGACATGAATGCCGACGTCGGTGGTAATTGTGAATCAACAAAAGCGGGTGAAGTCATCACCACAAGCAACGGTGTTATCGTCGTAGGAACATCAAATCTTCCAGGTACACTCGCAAACACAGCGAGTATGTTGTATTCAAACAACCTTACCACATTCTATACTTCCCTCGTTAAAGACGGTAATGTTCAACTTAGCGAAGATGATGATATTTTAGTCGGGGCTCCTGAGGGTTCTGATTTTTATGTTAAAGGCATGGGTGGAGTTCTTCTGACGAAAGATGGAGAAGTTCATGGTAAACAAACTCGATTAATGGAGATGGTCTGATGGTTCTTGAAGTGATTTCACCTGATATGCTCATTGCAAACTTAACGCTTTTTTTGCTCGCAATTTTCCTCGGCTTTGAGTTGATTACAAAAGTTCCGGCCACACTTCACACGCCATTGATGAGCGGTGCAAACGCAATCTCAGGCATCAGTGTCGTAGGTGCACTCATCGGTTCCAATGTTGCGTTCAAGCAGGGCAACACCGAACTATCAGGCATTCTTGCTTTCATAGCACTTGTCCTTGCAATGATCAACGTTGTCGGCGGATTTGCCGTGACAAATCGTATGCTCAATATGATCGCTGGTAAAAACAGGGGGAAGAAATGATGGTTGATGTTCAAGAGTTATTCTCCAACTGGACGGCCTTAGGTTACCTTCTATCCGCCTCTTTTTTCATCTTCGGTTTGAAGAAACTCGGCCATCCGAGAACGGCACCCCGCGGAAACATGTACGGTGCAATTGGTATGCTCATCGCTGTGCTCACCACAATATTGGACATGCAACTTAGTTCAACAACCGCTGCACCTATGCATTGGACACTCATCATTGCAGGATTGGCGATTGGTTCACTCATTGGTTACGTCATGGCTGTAAAGGTTGAAATGACGGGCATGCCAGAAATGGTTGCATTGTTCAACGGTTTTGGAGGGGCTGCCTCAGCCCTAGTTGCATTTTCTGAATCATGGAAATATGCACAAAATGCTGATGTATTTCCAGATGACCTCACCAAAGGCATTGTCGTCCTTGCAGCAGGATTGTCCGCTCTTGTAGGTTGGATGACATTGACAGGTTCAATTCTCGCCATGTTCAAACTTAAAGGTGGCGTATCAATTTTTGGAAAATGGATTCGTACACCAACATGGGGCCCATCCTGGCTCAATCCAATCAAGGGTATGTTGGTTATCGCTGTATTCGCACTAATCTACTTGAGTATCCAAGAACCAGGCAATACACAATATCTTTACGCAATCATTGCAATTTCATGCCTTATCGGAATTGTTCTCGTTCTTCCAATCGGTGGAGCAGATATGCCTGTTGTGGTCTCTTTGCTCAACTCCCTATCTGGTATCGCTGCGGCATTCACTGGTTTTATCATCCAAAACTCCGTCCTCATTGTTGCAGGTTCTCTCGTCGGTGCGTCTGGACTTATTCTTACCTTCATCATGTGCAAAGCAATGAATCGAACACTACCCGATGTTTTGTTCAAATCTTTTGGTGGAAGTGTCAAAGAAGCTCTAACAAGAACAAAGGTTGGTTCTGATCCAGACGAAGTCGCAATGATTCTTGACGGAGCACAGAAGGTCATCATCGTCCCAGGTTACGGCATGGCAGTTTCTCAATGCCAACACCAAGTTAAAGAATTTGGAGATATAATCACTGAGAAATATGAAACTGAAGTGAAGTATGCAATCCATCCTGTTGCAGGGAGAATGCCGGGCCACATGAACGTGCTTCTAGCAGAAGCAAATGTTCCATATGAACAACTCATTGAGATGGATGAAATCAATCCTGAATTCCCTGAATGTGATGTTGCCATTATCATTGGAGCAAACGATACTTGTAATCCTGCTGCTCGAACTGGAGAAGGCCCCCTAGCTGGTATGCCGATTATCGATGCTGATATGGCACGAAGTGTTGTCATTGTCAAGAGGTCCTTGTCGGTAGGATATGCAGGGGTTGACAACGACCTCTTCTACATGGACAAAACAATGATGTTGTTCGGTGATGGAAAAGCGATGATGACCGCACTCAACAACTCAATTAAGGAAGCATAGGTGCCAATTACACAAAGGTTGAAAGCAACATTCAAATGACGAGTTTATGTGGTAGGTTCGGTGAACAGATGTCGGTGAAGCGAAAATTCATACTTGCAACACTCGCATTCTCTATGTTGCTTATTGCGCCTGTGATGGGCAACCCAAACGGTCCACCTTGGATGAATGGTGGTGCACCAATTGTTGAAACTGGCTGTACATGCCATGGTGGAGGTTCGCCTTCAACCGAGGTTGTTGTCTCAATTTCAAGTGTACCAAGAACGTACAACCTTAGTGAATCGTACGATATGACGATTACACTAAGTCACGCTTCCAATGCAGAAGGAGGCTTCGTCCTCTATGCATATGGCGAAGGGGTTTTAGCGCCGGGCACAGGTAGTCAGATTGTCGTCGATACAAACACCAACGAAGAAGTCGAGGCATTATCTCAATCGGAGCCTGCAAGTGAGTGGACGATCACATGGACGGCTCCTGATGAAGATATTGGCCCAGTAGCATTCCAACTCGTTGGTAATGCCGTGAATGGAGATGGTCTACCAAACGAAATGGACCATTGGAATATCCTATCATTTTCAATACCTGGTCCTTCTGACGCAGCAATTGTTGCCGAGGATGACGTATCACTTCGAACCATCAGTGTTGGTGACTACGATTCACTCTTTGTTGCCATCGAGGACCCAGATGCTTTAGAGGCTGAACGTCAAGAGGGTATCGCCCATGATTTCTTTGCAAATGGCAATCTTTACTACTGGACTACCCTTTCACTCATCATCATAGGTGCAGTCATACAAGGTGAATTCTATGAGAGGAAATTCGGAGGTGGCCCCCCTCATCTCGATATGAGCCTTGCAATACCTCAGGGCATTCGAAGAGGTATTCTCTCGCTCTTGCTGATTCTAGTGTTCTCATGGAGCATAGACTCATCACAATCTTGGGGTGTAAGTCTCGTTCTTGGAATGATTGCACTTTGGGCAATCTATGGCGTTTATCGAACCATCACACAAGCTCGGGCTCCTAAAGTTTATACTGATTTGATTTGAACATGTCATTCCTCAGTGATGCTGATTCGGACTCAAGCATTCAGTACCACTTTGACGAACTTACACTTCGTATGACTATTGTGTTCATTTCCATGCTCACATGTATAGGTCTTTGGTCACTCTTCATCGACGATATTCTTAGTAAGCTCGTGGATTTTTTTTCTGTTTGTGCCACATTTTGTTTGAACATTTATGACCCAACACAATGGAGTAGGATACGATGGTTTTCTGCGATCTTACTAGGTGCACTTTCAATTCTGCCACTCTTGTCATATCATATGTATCAATTTGCGAAGATTGGACTACTCCCTATGGAAAGGAAGCTTCTTCGGGCATGGTTTACTTGGACATTTGTTGCAATCATTGGGAGCACAATATTTTCCTTATTTTTTGTTCGTACACTTTTTGAACACGGACACGGATTGCATATAGGTTATGGTTTGGTACCAAAATATGATGTTGTTGAAATGTTAAATGTCTGGGTAAACACTTCGATGTTCATCCTCCTCATGATATTAACATACTCAACCTTCTGGCTCATGCATATTTTTGGAATTTTAACTTCTGAAAACAAAAATCTTTGGACGATTCGTATCTTTGGGTTTGGAACCCTTCTTATTCTCGTTTCTATTCCGTCGGTTCAATTTGAATTTGCTCTTTTCCTATCTGCAATCTATTTTTTATCAGTGAAATTTGTTCTAAATTTTACCATACGCATAGCATCATCCTATGGTGAAATTTCGGATATCCTCGATAGTGAGGGTCGACGTATTCGAAACCTCATTGCAGATTGCTCATGCGACAATGCTATGCAACACTCCGAATTGAAATCTCCAAATGGAATGAAAATTGTACAAACAACCGCAATTTGTTCAAATCCTGAATCGAGAAATGAGATCATGCACCAAATTATTCATAATAATTGTACCCACTTAACTATTCTAGGATGCGATGCAGGGGCTTGTCCAAGTCGATTTAACGAAAATCTGATTCGATTGAATGTTTCAAAGGTTGGCCTAAATTTACACGCTCTTTCTATTCGAAAGGGTGAAGAAAGCATTGATCAAGTTGATTTTGAAAACCATCTTTTTACGAATGAAGAAATTTATGGTCAAGAAACTGTAAGTAAAAAATATGAAGACCTCAAAGAGCAATATGGGACGAAACTAATTGTGGAAGAACAACGAACTAACAAACCACTAGGAAAAGAAAACAATACACTACTTCACATGTAGATGAATACAAGGTGGGTGAGCATTTGAAGAGGCAACAAATCACAGGATATATTCTAGCCTTCATTTTCCTCGGATTATCTTGCTACACCTTTTTGCAAGGCGAACGAATTGACAATGCATTAAATTCAATTCAAATCGATGTAGCAAATGAAGATGACGAACTCATCGGGTTCCATCAAAACGAATCTTGGCTAGTTCTCTTGGTTGATTTCTCTCATGACCCTTCAAGTGAAAGTGATCTTGATGTAGCAAAACAATTGCTCGAAGAAAATGCAATCGATTATTTTGAGCAATCGACAAGGTCACAAGTTCAACTCAACATTATTGTTCACAATGAAATTACGAGAGCGAGTCATCCACTTAGTTACTATGGTGGGGATGATGGGTCAACACGGGATACAAATCAAGGAGAATTTATGCCAACATTTCTTGCTGGTGAAGTTGTTTCTAATGTTGCAAACTCAGTTGATTGGGATCAATTTGACATCAATGACGATATGGTCGTTGACCGATTGTTGATTCTTCATTCAACGAAGGGTCAAGAGGAAGGACTGACAAAATCAAATCGAATTTGGAGTCATTTCACATATTTTGAGGAACCGATTTTAACAGATTCAAAATACAAAATCAATCATTACACGATGGCGAGTTTACGCTCCGGGCAAAACGGCATTGGAACGGTTATTCATGAGATGTTACATCAAATGGGTGCTGCTGACTTCTATCCTGAAGACGGAAGTGAATTCGATTATTGGAAAGGTGTCGGAGTTTGGGACATTATGTCCAGCGGAAATTGGAATGACGATGGAAGAACACCATCTCTTCCAACAGCTCCAACGATGGAACTCATCGATTCACCAATTCATAATGATGTCATTCTCGAATGGCCAGTTGATTCAGTATCGCCTTGTTTCGGACAAAGCATATCCATGGATGGTAGAAGTGAAGGGGGTTCTGCATTAAAGATACCAATATCCGATAGCGAATTTATATGGATCGAATTGCGAACTGCTTTTGGATTTGACTCATCGTTACCAAGTGAAGGGTTTTTGGTTCTTTATCAAGATACATCCGTTGGAAATTTAGAAGAAAATTCAGTTAATCAAAATCCCTTCTCACCATATCTCATGGTAATAGAGGCAGACAAAGGTAATGATTTGGGTCAAGGAATAAATGAAGGTGAAAGTGATGATTTATTCAAAAACGATACCAAATTTGGTGCTGAAGGTGTTGAAATCTACACACATGATGGTATTCGTGTAGGATGGACTGCCGAAGTGATTCTCAATGAAACGGCAAAAGAAATTCATTTTGTAAGCCAAAATTGTTCTCAATTCCTCTCCATTGACCTCGAAGATTTCGGGACAGTACTTCAGCCATCTGATCCATTTATCATCGAAGGCACGTTTGAACAACCTTGTGAGGTAACTCTCGTAACCAATGATGCAAGAACATCTCAAATCGAAATTTTTGAATCAAAAATCAAGGTTCAATTTGACGAAAATGCTGAGCCTGATGACCTTGTAGAACTACAAGGCGAAATCGATTGCCAAAATGGTCATATTTTTCTAAAGCATCAACTTCTCTATTCTGAAATCATACCACAACAACGTGAAGTATTCAAAACTGATATCAATTATGATCAAAACACGCAAATCGAAGTAGAAATTCCTGTGGTAGGCGTAGGTTCACAAACCTTTGATGTTCGTATTGAAGGCCCACTCTCCCGGTTAACTGAAGACATGTATTCGATTGAACTCGATAGTACAACCAATTCAATTCAACTTACTATTCAACCAAACGGGCTTCTTGTGAGCAATATGATTGTCGAAGGTACAATTATTTTGGAACTAGGAAACTTGAAAGAATGGCGATATGATGTGTTTTTAACAACCGAGAGCAACAACGAATTTTCAGACCTGTTTGACCGACCATCAATTGTATTCACTATTTTTCTTGGGTTCACGAGCCTCGTTTATTTTGTTTCAACGACATTCGCCTATTGGAAGGACAAAACAACAAATAGGGACAATAAAACTACGATGTCCTCTACGATCTTACCTTCACATTCCGTTCACCAACGTATCGATGAAGTTGATGCATGGGGCCGAGTAATTGATACAAATCAAGATGAATTCCAACGAGACAATGTCATATAATTCCAACGTTCATGTTCATTTCGATAAGGGAGTATCCATTCTTTGTTCACGCCCTCGGACAATCGTAAAGATAGACAAAGGGCTTCATAATTATGAGGTAGCAAATCAATATCTGGAATGAGATAAGGGGCATGCTCATCTTCCATCGGCATCGAATAACCACGCCAACAACACCCAAATTTAAAACCAGGTCTCAACATAATACCTCGGTGAATAAGATCAGCATAGAGCGATTGTTTCTTACTTTGAGATGGTTGTTCACCATATCGTAAGAAATCAATTTCTTCTTCTGTAAAAAATCGCCCAGATAAATGTTCAACACCAAACGAAGGTAAGGGCCATGCATCAATATGTTTTGATACATACCAACCTTGTTCAGTACTTTTTGCAAGTTCGAGATTCGTTTTGATGAACTGAACTTCGTTTTCTGTCAAAGATTCAGGAGAGAGATGTTGACCAGTTGGCTCAATATCTTGAATGAGATAGCATGTAACATCCATTTCACCATCAACAACGACAAGAATTGGTTCAAGACAAAGAGCAATACACGATTTTGCCCATTCGACAATCTCTCTCCAATCAATAGAATCTAAACTATGAACCCATTTTACACATCCTGTAGGATTTTGAGATTGCCACTTTAATGATCTGTCCCAAAATGCACCCCAAGAGCCATGAGGGAGTTCAAACTCTCGATTGTGTAAATTACCAAGAGGAATGAGAATGTTACCACCATTCCGTAATACATCATACAAAACAACTTCTTGACCTAACTTTGGATTCTCATCAAGAAGAGAACCAAATTCAAAAGAATCAGGTAATGGTACATGACGATACCAAACGCAAAAAATCAACTCAACATGATTGATGCTATACTCACTCTGTTCGAGTATACCAATTCCGCTTTTTTGAAATAGCCTCTGCGCAAGAGGCATGTCGAGTTCCCATCTATCTCCAAGTTGTTTCGGAGGATTCAATTCTGTTTGCGGGGGAGAGTTTGGCGTACGATTTTCAAACAAACTTCGTTTCGGACGAATTCGAGGCGTGAATTGACGCTTCTTGTCGCCCATGGACTTTCGACGAATCAATTGTTTTTGATGTCGTCGCAAACATTTCAGTTTTTTTTCACCGATTGTGCTATGAGATAGCATTGCATGGGACAATATGGTGAGGCATTGGTTCGAGGAATTCTTGGTCAATATTCCTCAGATCAACGCATACTTTTGCATCTATTAGAACATCAAATACCTCGTAATGCGTATGAAGCCCCTCCAGACATCACTCAATCAGGTATTGCCGCAGCAATTTTTGTTCAAAGAAAACACATTTCTCGAACCCTAAAAAAATTAGAACAACGAGGATTTGTAAGATTTGATTTGAGACATGTCGATGGCGATAAACAACGAAAAAGAACGTATGAATTAACCTCGAATGGTTTAGAGGCGTGTCAAGACATCATAACGTCCATCAAAAATCTAGACGTTCAAAAGGACTCTGAACGTATGAAATTTTCAGTCCTCTTTCCACACCATACCAATTACCTAAAATTACTCTCACATATTGACGACGATGGAACTTGGAATGAATTCCCTCTTGTTTCACCAGTTTCCGAACCTGAAGGACATCTTTCAACCGATGGTGAGCAAATTGAAGAGTTGATTCGCAGAATGTTTTCGAGAGCATGGGAAGATGGTAAAATCACAAGAGATGAGCAAAGCTTACTCAATGAAGTGGTTCAATTTTGGGGTATTCATCCCAAAAGAGTTGTACAAATTTCTGAAAAAGCTAGGGGAAATCAAAATGTTCCGGAACCAGAAGAAATCTATCTTGAAATGCTAGTACAGGCTTTAGAGGATGGCGAGATTCAAGATGAAGAACTTGGACTTTTAACAACTCTTCGAAATGCATTTGACATTGACGACGACACACATGAACGATTGATGATCAAAGCACTTGATGTTCCTAACGAAAATGAGAACACCTCAGTCTACAAAGAAGCATTAAAAACTGCCTTACTTGATGGTATTATTACAGAAGATGAAGATGCGATGTTGTACACATTACGACAACATCTTCGTATTTCCCACGAGGAACATCTGGAATATTTGGAAGAATTGAAGAGGAATTGATATGGGTATGACTGATGATGACCAGAAATTGTATGATAGATTTTCATCAATTAAAAATGCACTTCGGACACAATCTCAAGGTAAAATTGTCCTCATCGGCGACATCGTACTCGATCGATATATCCATGGTTCGGTTGAGAATCTAAACTCAAGGGCACCTGTGCCAGTATTGCGAGAAACTAGCCGAGAAGAAGATGCAGGTGCTGCTGCTCACGTTGCAAGAGGCTTGGCATCAATGGGGTTCGACACCAGGTTGTTCGGATTCATCGGCGACGACGAAACCGGTGAAATCATTCTCAAGTCACTGGAAGATGCTCAACTCTTAACCGAAGATACAATTGTTATTGAAAAATTCACAACGACAGTAAAAACACGACTCTTAGGAAGTCGAAAAAGCCTCGTTGGCGACGAACAACTCATGCTCCGATGGGACATCGAAGATGACAACACTGTCCCAGATAACGCACTGATTGAACTCTATTCAAAAGTCGACAAATCACTTGAGGATGCATCGGCACTCATTATCTCGGATTATGGTCTTGGAGTTGTCACAGATGATGAGACTGAGAAGGTCATCCAACAAGCGAAAAATCTCGGTGTTCCAATTATTGCAGACCCTAAACTCACTGGGCTTCATCGAACACAAAATGTAGGCTGGGTTCTTTTTCAACAGCAGGGAATGGAGTTGATGCGAAGGAGATTGGGAGAGGATAGTGATGAAGGAACTGCAAAAAATCTCATGAATGAATACAACTGGGACCATATCGTTGTTGTTTCGGGTATAGATGGAGTTACAATCTATTCTCATAACCAAAATCCTGTACATGCACCGTGTACCCTCACTGAAGTTCGCCAACTCATTGGATTACTTGATGCCGCTGCGGTAGCGATAGCAATCGCATTGAATCAGAATTTTGACGTAGAAGATACTGCTCTGCTCATCAATGCAACTTGTGAGTGTATTTTGTCAGCAGAGGAAATGAGAAATTTCATTATCACAAAAGACGAACTATTCCATAGAATAGGCGAACATGCATGGAACCTCCAAGTTTCCAAGCGATAGGTGATTTCTTGGGATTTTTCCAGATACCAACAACTGCAGATGTTGGAATTTTCAGTTTTTCTCGAAGCTTTGAAGAATTACTCGATCAAACGACACAAGGAATGATGTCTATTATGGCAGGGAAGGTTGAAATTGAACAATCAAATCTGCATCATGGGACGTGGACGAGTACATTTGATGCTGGAATCGATAACGACATGATATTGATTCGATGGTTGGATGAAGTACTATTTCGTAGAGAAGTGCATCAACAATGGTATGTTGATGGAAATATTTCGATTAAAAAAACGAGTCAACATTCAATTCTATTCGCAGACATGGTTTATGCAGATTCAGCGAATTACATGCCCGAAATAGAGATAAAAGCAGTAACCTCACATCAATGTTTTACAAAATTTGTTCACGAAGATGAAGCTTACTTTCATGCAGAAGAATCCATACCGGAAATTGCTGGACCATGCTGGATTGCACAAGTGATTTTTGATATTTGAGTGGGAGGGCCAAAGGTGGACGCTCGTTTCCCTTGGCCAAGCCCACACACATTCTCCATCCCGTTACCCCACAGCACCCATGGCCCCAGGTAGGGCTGCTCCGTTCCCGGCCTGACCTAGTCCCCCGGTTATTCCATTCCCATTTCCTTCCGGATACGGTTCAAGACACCCAGGTCATGTGGGGGCGAGACATCAACGTCCGCATGTGGAAACCAAGAGGCCGGTTTCGCCGCCCCAAGGCGTTCGGTCCACCATAACGACGATTTGTGATGAAGGGTACGCCGAGCTCCCCACCTATCCCATTCCTCGTTCAAAAGGGTTATATTTCAACTCGATGGTGTGAGGTTCAAGATTCTGCTTCATACTTTGAAGGGCATGAGGTTTTGATGACTGAAGCCTCAAATGTATAGATCCCATCATTCTTTACAATCTTCCCTTCGGCATACACCGTTCGATTATCATCAAGCCCGTTTGAAACTGCTGCACTAGTGAACGAGATTAAAATTTGAGCATTTTCACCCTCTAATATGAAAGTTAGGGACTCGTTATCGATACTTCCATCCAGAACTTCTCCTCGTATCGCAACTTCAGACCCTACAAATGAGTCGGGGGCTTTCATGATTTCATCGACGGTTCGAGTAGGCTCAGGGGTATCCAAAAGGAGGGTAGAAAGTAACAACACCGTGAGAACTCCTCCAGTTACGAGAAGGCGAGTCCTCCGTGCCCACATGTGTTTCAAACCTTCCATTTCTGCATTGATTAAAAACCATGGTCTCGGCCTACAAGGTCAAGATAATCGGATAATTGCTCTTTTTTTAGTTCAGATTCGATACCATGGACAATGCTTCTGACTATTGCCGGTCCATGAAAAACAAAACCTGAGTACGCTTGAACCAAGGTTGCCCCAGCACGTATACATTCAATCGCATCTTTTGCATCAAATATTCCACCAACGCCGACAATTGTAAGTTGCCCTTTTGTTGTTGAGTAAGCGTGGGATATCATTTTCAACGATTGTTCATGCAAAAACCTGCCACTTAGGCCTCCAGTCTGATTTAGAATTCGTTCCTCTTTAGCATTTGTAGGTGTTGGCCTCTGAACAGTTGTGTTACAAATGACGATCCCGTCAAATTTAGACTCGATTACAGTGGATAAAATAACATCAAAATCGTGTTTTTCTAAGTCCGGTGCGACCTTCACAAGCATTGGTTTTCTCTGTTGACCAGCCTCCGTTGCCATGTCGTCGTTTAATCGATTGCAATGAGATAACAAATCTTTGAGAAATTCCTCATTTTGTAACTTTCGTAATTCAGGTGTATTCGGGGAAGACACATTGATGACAAAAGCGTCAACATGGGGCCATAATCGTGCAATCGTGGTTCCGTAATCTGATTTGGCATCTTTTAGTGGTGTAATTTTCGATTTTCCTACATTCACCCACAACGGTTGAACATGTTTACTTCGCCTCGCCTTCGTTTGACTCAGATAATGAGCCATTTTTTCAGAACCGATGTTGTTAAATCCCATTCGATTAATGAGAACCTCCTTTGAATTCAATCGAAACATTCGAGGTTTTGGATTGCCGTCTTGCTGGAGCATTGTGATACCGCCAATCTCCGTAAAGCCAACACCAAGTGAGGACCAACCCTCCAAAGCCTCAGCGGATTTGTCCATTCCTGCGGCAACGCCAAATGGATTTGTAAATCGCAGGCCCATAGCGTCAATGTTGAAATTCGATTTTGGGCGATACAACAACTTTAGCAGAGAACGTGAGATTGAAATCCTTGATGTAAGTCTCAACATTCGAAGACTCCGACGATGTGCCTTCTCTGAATCCTGAAATTTTAGGGCCGACATGAAGAACATACGATAAAAAAGGCCCATGTTTTAATCCATACGAAACATGTTTGAAAACTTGTCTTGTATTAGCAAGACATGATGAGGATAACTGACCCATTATGGCCAGCCGTCCGAGAGGTGTCAAGGCGATGCTTGAAATCTGCATTTTTGGAGTTTGATTTTCCAGACACGTATTCTCAGAAAATCCATCAACTCGACCTATTGATTCAACAATTTCTACCATCTCGAATCGTCCAATCTTTACATCAGGTTTCCACAACTTCTGAATGGTCGATTTTCGGTGCAGATGGAACTGAGATCGCCAGTTCTAATACATCCTCATCACATGATTTTGTTTATATTCCAATGAAAATAGATGATTTCTGGGACGCATTCCTTCAATGCTGTACAGAATTACTTCGTGCAGGATACCCTGGATGTGAGGACTGTATTCATGATTTTAAAGACAAAGAATGGGATGAGCACCTACATAGAACGATGATTGAAGGAGAAGGAACAAATTGAAATGGTATCCTTTCTAGTCGAAAAGGAGAGTTCAAGTAGATTAGCAGGTGGGGACAGGTTGTGTCGATTGTTATCATCGCAGAAAAACCAAGTGTGGCTGAAGACATAGCAAATGTACTAGGTGTATCAAACAAATTAGAGCACTTCTTTGATGGTGATGAGATTAAAATCACTTGGGCAGTCGGTCATTTACTTAATCTAAAAATGCTGGATGATTATGACCCGAAATTCAAGGATTGGCATAAATCTGTAACTGATTTACCCTATGTACCAAGTGAATTCAAATTACGTCCGGAGAAAAGAACAAAAAAGCAACTCGATGCCATTTTGAAATTAATAAAATCAAAGGAGGTCACTGAAATTGTGAATGCATGTGATGCAGCACGTGAAGGTGAACTTATTTTTCGTAGAATCATCACCTATGCTGAATTATCGACACAAATATCGAGAATGTGGATGCAATCTATGACACCAAAAGCGATTCTTCAAGCATTCGAATCTCGTAAAAGTGGATCTGATTTTCAATCATTATCAGATGCCGCATTTGCTCGAAGTGAGGCTGATTGGATCATCGGAATGAATGGTACGAGGATTGCAAACAAACATCTTCCTCGAAAAAAGGGACAGAAGACAGCAACATCTTTGGGAAGAGTACAGACAGCCACCTTAGCAATGATCGTGGATCATGAATTAGAAATTCTATCACACGTTCCAGAACCGTATTGGCAATTGCACGGAACGTTTGCCCATAAGTCTGGACAATGGGTAGGAAAATGGGTAAGAACAACATCATCACAAAAAGATTGGAAAGATGATCGAATTTATGATGAAAATGAAAAAATTGAACTCGAATCCAAGCTCAAAAAAGCCTCAACTGTAACTGTAAGTGAGAAATCTAGAATAAAAAAGGAACGCCCTCCACTTAATTTAGACTTAACAACGCTCCAAAAAAGAACGAATTCTTTGTGGTCCTGGACATCTACTCGCACGCTCAAAACAGCACAAGACCTCTATGATTCATTCAAACTTATCACTTACCCAAGAACTGATTCACAGTACCTGCCCGATGACATGAAGGATGTAGTACATGAAACGATTAAAAATCTAGGTTCCCAAAAAGAATATGCTGAATTTTCAACAAAATTAAAAACGAATGGTCTGGTAAATGAAAAGAGAAATTTTAATTCCAAAAAAGTCTCTGATCACTTTGCGATTATCCCGACAGGAGAGAAACCAAAAGGAAAACTATCGAAAGATCATGCGAAGTTATACGATTTCATCGTACGAAATTTCCTTGCTAGTTGGTATCCGGAATCAGAATGGTCCGTAAACAAAAGAACTGCGGATGTTGAATCTGAGTCATTTGTCAAAGAGGTTGAGATTCTATCTTCTCCGGGTTGGAGAGAGGTTGTACCAAAAAACAACGTTGTTCCAGAAAAATGGTTTGAATTACAGAAAAATCCTGAGGATGCCACAATATCCTCGTATGATTTTTCAGAAGAATTAACCAAACCAAAAGGGCGATTGAAGGAAGCAGGTGTTCTCAATTTAATGGAGAATGCGGGAAAAATTCTCGATGATGACGAATATGTCGAAGCCATGAAAGAAAAAGGTTTGGGAACGCCTGCAACGAGAGCTGATACAATCGACAGACTGGTCGAAAAGGCATACATACGGCGGTCAAAGTCAAACACGATTTCAGCGACTTCACATGGTATTCAAGTTGTTGATATCTTACGCCGCATCCCTGTAGAATGGATTACCTCAGCAGAATTGACAGGTGACATGGAGGCCTCATTGTTATCTGTTCAGAAAGGTGAAATCCCTAAATCAGATTACATGAACAGAATTGTAGAACAAACAAATGAATTGGTAACTAAAATTCGAGAACATGACCGCGCACAACTCTATGTTGACGAGGCATCAATAGGCGATTGCCTACTATGTGGCAAGGAAATTATCGAAACGACGATGTCGTACCAATGTATCGAAAATGTTGGTAAAGGCAAGGGTTGTGAATTTGTAATTTGGAAAGACTCAAGTGGAAGATGGTATGACAAAATCACGACAAAACGATTGCTAAAAGACCGACAGATTACCAATCTTCATGGGTTCTTCAATTACTCAGGAGAACAGTATGAAATGGATGTAAAGTTAGAAGACAATGGAAGAGTTTCAGCACTCTCATCGTCAGTTGAAGATGTAACGGACGAGGACATTGAAATCGCACAGTGCAAAATCTGTTCAGATGGAACTATTCGAAAGTCATCAACATCCTACCAATGTGATAACACATCTTGTAAATTCAGAGGAATGCAACGGGTCATGTGTCATCGAGAAATATCCACTGAAGAAGCAAAGGTACTCTTTGAAAATGGAAAATCTGAACTCTTCGAAGACTTCATATCCAAGAAAAACACACAGTTTAGTGCATATCTTGTGATAAAGGGGAATGGAATTCGCTACGAATTCCCTCTGCGTTCCAACAACAACAATTTACCAAAATTTGAGGTCAAACCTGGTATTGTCGCTATATGCCCAACACACAAGGCTGAAATTATTGAGACTGAAACTCATTTCCAAATCGCAGACGATTCAGGAGCTTGCCGTCTACAAATAGCAAGACAGATCTCTGGTAGAGAATTAACTCGGGATGAAGCCAAAGAACTTATTGAATCAAAAGAAGTTGGACCATTTGAGAATTTCACATCAAAGGCTGGTAAACCATTTGCAGCATTGCTCTACCTGAGAAAGAATGAATCGGTTGCATACAGATTTGCAAAGCGTTCATAGTTTCCTAAAATCGAATAACATTCAAGGGTCACCTACTGGTCGCTAAGGCGTGGACGAAGTTGATGTCGCCATCATTGGAGCTGGTCCAGTTGGCGGATATGCTGCACGGCTTCTGAGAGAACAAGGCATTTCTGTTCATATCTTTGAAGAGCATAACGAGATTGGTCGACCTTTTCAATGCGCAGGTTTAGTCAATCCAGGTGCTATCGAAATGATTGACGATTATTCGTCAGTGCTTCAGGAAATCGATGGAGCTCTCATTCACGGTCCAAACGGCACTGTTGTTCCAGTTGGTACTGCTGGAAAAATTCGAACATACTCTGTATGCCGGAAAAAATTCGATATGATCGTGGTTCAACAAGCAATAGAATTAGGTGCAACTCTATCGTTACAAACCAAAATAACGGATGCAGAGATACGTGATGGTTTCGTTGAACTTTTCTTTGAATCAAAAGGGAAAAGTGATTCAATTCGATGTAAATTGCTCATTGGGGCAGATGGGGCTCATAGTTGGACAAGAAGAAAATTCAAGATGGGGTATCCTAAAGAAACAATGATTGGATTTCAAACTGAAGTTACGGGTTATTCCTCAAAAGAAAGATGGCTAGAAATGTATAGCGGAACTGATATTGCACCAGGATTTTTTGCATGGGTTGTTCCAACTGGATTTGGCACTCATCGAATAGGACTATGGTCTAATGCAGAACGCATGAAAGATGGTAAATCTATCGAATCATATTACAATGACCTTCTTTGCCATCCACTATGGAAAGAGAAATTCTCAAAAATTCAAGAAATTTCACGGTACTGTGGTCCAATTCCCGCCGGAATGGTTCGACACCCGGTCAAAGAAAGAGTGATGCTCCTTGGGGATGCTGCTGGAATGGCAAAACCAACAACTGGTGGTGGCATTGGTCCTGGATTTGAGCAGATTTCTCTCATTATCAAACCACTTTCAGCACTAATTCAACAGAATCGCCTTGAAATGTCCCATCTGAAAAGTCTCGTTTCAAAACCATGGGCGAAAATGAAAAAAGAACAAGATAGGGCACGAAAATTAAGAAATATTTTAGTTTCTGACTGTGATGACGCAACGCTCAATAAGCATTTCAAGGCATTTTCTCATCCTAAAACAATTGAATTAATCAATAAAGTAGGGGATATCGAAAAACCAGTGCCATTGGGTATTGCTCTTCTCAAAAACGTTCCTGCCTTCAGACCTCTTGCCTTTAAGACGGGATTCAAATTTGTTCTTGGCTCGTGATGTTATGGGGAAATTAACTGTAGAATCGTCAATTAGGTATCCACCATTCGATTCATCTCGATGGGTGCCTGAATTTATTCCATCTGCAAAAACAATAGAAGATCTTGGCGATTTTGAATCGAAGGAAGAAGCTTTGGAACATATAACTTCTCTTCATCCTCAATTTTCCATAGGCTCTGAAGATTCTTGGCATTTGAGAAGAGAAATTCAGTATGAAGGCGAAAGACTTCAGCATGACAATTCGCACAAATTTATGGAGAAAAATCGTTTCCCCCCAATTGTAAAGCGACAACGACGAGGCTGGTACCTACACCCACACCCCATTCACTTTCTTGTTCGAAAAATGATAAAATTCTCAGTCATCGTGCTCCTAATATGTTTGATGTATCTCTTCATCGAACCAGTCTTGTCGAACTATGGAGTTCCAAGTGTTGGTACTCAAACCATTCGATTTGGTTTGCTTGATTACCCGCTTCTTGCATTCATTGTTGTACCACTTTTGTTCGCACCAATTGTTATGAGAGTATATGGGAATTTTTCTGATTTGCGATCACAACAAAAATTTTTGAATGCCGATATCGAAAATCCAATCATTCATTTTCATTCGAAAACGTATGCAAATAGACCATTAGAAATTTCAATTGATTTTCCTTTTTTCTCTGAACAATGGAAAAAAATCAATGTTGAATGGCAGGTTGGTGTTTTACCTCCATCAAGAGAAGCACTGCTGAAAGCCCATAAACGCACAACAGAGATGCAACCACCCCCTGGTTTATCCACAGAATTACCTCACCATTGGGAAGCAAGCCTTGATGACGGAACTGCAGGAGGTGAGGATGCCCCTATGGATTCTCGTTTGGTAAGTGGTGGACTTTTCTTACGACCTATGAGAATATCTGAAAAGGGTGGAGCAGATGAATGGATTGAAGATAAAGTGATGAAATTATCTCCCCCACTCAATGTTTGGCCTGGTACAACATGTACAGATCTCATTCGAATTCATTGGGAATGCATTATTACGTTTTTCCGAGAAGATAAGGCACCACTTTACTATGTTCAACCGCTAAAAGTAGATTATCCTGAAGAGAAAATTCATATTGAACATATTCAAATTCATGATGGTAGAATTGAATTAAATAACTAAGACCAATCAACAACTTGATTTGAATGATTCACATAGAAGTGTCATGCGAGCCAAGCCCGCTATAGCCATATTTTTTGTTCTATCAATGGTTCTTGCTGGTTGTACTTCAAGCGAGAACATGAAGGAAATTGAAAGTGAGGTCAGCAAAGAAATTTTACCAAGCACTGTTGACTTGACATGGACGACCTTAACAGATCAAATAACGCTCGGAGAAACTGCAAGGCTATCTTTCACTTTGCAGATTGAACCAGCCATACCAGTATCGGTTGAACCCCTCGTTATTTCACCAACTTTTTCTCAGGTTTCAAATCTCAGTTGGACAGATAATTCCGATATGTATCAACTTCAATTTTCACCCGATAAGGCGGGAGAATATCAAGTCAAAATTAGTGTTCGCGAAATAGAATTTTCTGGAACGCTCAAAGAAGACTACGATTTCTTTGCGACGATTACGAGTGTTCAGCCGATTGAAGATGCACCGACAATGACGATCCCCTCAATGATTTTCCTCGAAGAACCAAACATTATCTGGATTGAAGGTGAAGCAAGCCATTCAGATGTTTCAACCTGTGAACTTCGTTATTCGTTATATGATGATGAGGGCTCAATCACCGTTACAGAAAATGGTGATTGGAAAGCACTGTTTGACTTTACTGAGATCGAAGACACTGTTACTATTTCACTCGTCATTTCGTGTGGAGAATATACAAAAAAATCGAGTTCATACACCATACAAATCATTCCAGAATTTGAGTTGGATGACCAAGATGGTGATGGCATTAGCGATACGATTGATCGCTGTCCGTATGGCGTAGGTGAGAGCGAGGGTTGGATTTCTTCGGCATCAACAGACTTTGACACCGACGGTTGTCGCGATTATGATGAGGACAATGACGACGATAATGATGGTGTCATCGATATGTACGATTTGTGTCCGAGCGATGTTGGATGGACAAGCACACCTGACTCAGACCATGATTCAGATGGTTGCCACGATGCAGAACAAGACGAGGATGATGATGGAGATGGTGTAACTGATGAGGACGATGCATGTCCTGTTGGCCGTACAGGTTGGGCTTCAAATATTTACAGTGATTGGGATAGTGATGGTTGCGAAGACATCGATGAAGATGACAATGATGACAACGATGATTTTAATGATACACTTGATGATTGCCCTAAAGGCATGATTGAATGGACTTCGGACAGTAGTACTGATTTCGACCATGATGGTTGTCACGACGACCATGAAGATGTCGATGATGATAATGACGGTGTTCTTGATGTCAACGGCACGGGAGAGATTCTTGATGTGTGCCCGTATACTCCCTTAGGAGCAGAAGACGTCGATCAATTTGGATGTGCTGCAATTGAACGCGATACCGATACGGATGGAATCAATGATGCAGATGACCAATGTCCTGGAACGCCGAATGGAAATACAGTAAACACCGTAGGTTGCGCAGATATTGATGGTGATGGCATCTATTCAAATGTTGATGAATGTCCCGAATCTCCAGAGAAGTGGTCCGTAGATGCCGTTGGATGTGCGGTGATACAGCAACCAATTTCATTCACTTCGAATTCAAATCTGAATGGGCCTATGCAGATAGTGCCTCAATTTAGCATTCCAACGCTCGACGGAACATACAACTTTCAAAATGAATGGAGTGGTGAAGATGTTTATTTCTTTATGTTCAAGTATACAGATACGTCTGGAAATTCAAATTCAGGCACTTGGGCACAAAATCCAGGAACATTCATTCGAAGACTCCCCCTTAATACCCAACTCTTCTTTGGTTCATTTGACTCATCATATCATAACGATGTTACAACACGGAAATCAGCTGTATTGAATGCACTATCTTCACAAGAAGAAGCACATTGGAATTCGAGGA
This sequence comes from Candidatus Poseidoniales archaeon, assembly GCA_038146705.1. Lineage (GTDB taxonomy): Archaea > Thermoplasmatota > Poseidoniia > Poseidoniales > Poseidoniaceae > Poseidonia. The sequence goes on along the minus strand of JAYQSB010000013.1, from coordinate 32,201 downwards.
TTCACTATATTGATATGGATGCAAGCAACCTTCAAGGAGGACTTGGCAACATCATATCTTCATTCAATAATCCCCTTTATTTTGGTATTGATCGTTTTCAGTTAGCACGAGAAACTGGTTCATTGTATGCTTGGACAACCCAATCAAATGACCCGAAGCACCTTTCGTATGAGACACATCAGTGGAATACAGAATTTCCTGTAAAAGTAAGGGAACTCGACCCTGCGATTGAAGTTGTTTCAATTTTTGACTTTTCACGGCATTCAGGTGGCTGGTCGAGTGGGTTTTCATCATTTACGAATGCGACTATTGATTTGAATAATGATATCACGTCATATGATACATTAGAAGTCTATCATGAACACGCATGCTTTGAACGAAAGAATCGATATCAGAAAAGTGATGGAAGTTATGGAGGTTGTCACGAGTGGGATTATCTAGCAAATTTGTATATTTGTGATGAAAACAACTCATCATCTTGCTCTACAGAAATAATGAGGTGGATCACAACGTACGGAAGAGAAGGCCAGTGGCTTACTGACATTTCACCGTATCTCTTCATGTTAAATGACGGCCAAGAACGTCGTTTCAAGTATGGAGGTGCCAACAGAGGAGACTTAACTGTGAAATTCCTTTTCAGCAACTGGGGTTCAGGTGAACGTTCACATGACGCAACATATGCATTTTCAGGGGGTCAATTCGATGGCACATACAATAATGAATCAAAATACACTCGCTCGCTTAATTTTTCTGTTCCAGCAACAACCACGAAGGTCGAATTGGTTGCAACAATAACTGGTCATGGTTTTGGAAAAGATAATGCAAATTGTGCAGAGTTTTGCGACCATGAACATCACTACTATCTTACTCATAACGGTACATCTCATACTGCATATGAGTGGCACCCAATCGTTTACTCAAGTGAAGGGTGTGAGAATGAGGTGAACAATGGCGTTGTTGCAAACCAATTTGGTTCGTGGCCTTTCGGCCGAGCAGGCTGGTGTGCTGGACAAGATGTGAAGCAATGGAGGTACGATATTTCTGATTGGCTTGACCTTTCACAAGCAGGAAATTCTGCGTATACATATGAGTTGGATTACCGTGGATTGTACAACAATCAGGAATATGTCCCCTCAGATGGTGTAGGTAATGGACAACGACAGATACGGGCAGTCATCTATGTTGTTTATTTCACTTCAACAAGTTAAATGCCAAACGTTGCAGACTTGCGACTCATGCCATAGATGGCAAAGACAAATGCTGATAATCACTATCTCGTTTCACTGGGGTCATACCGGAACGTAGAATTGACATGGTCAATTCATGTTCCGTTGCCTGCATTTTTGTTGTGCCTGATGCAGATACAACGTTTTCTTCCATCATCGTTGAGCCAGCATCATCAGCACCTGCAAGAAGAGCAACTTGTGCTATTTTCATGCCCATTGTCGGCCAGGATGCTTGTATGTGTTCGATATTATCTAAAAAAATTCTTGAAATCGCAACATGACGAAGGTATTCAGTAGAGCCTGCTCCAAGTTCAAACCTGTTTCGTCCACGATTTCGTTTACCAAATGTGTTGACTTCAAGTTGAACTGGCCAAGCAATGAACGATGTAAAGCCCGTTTCGAATGATTTGAGGGATGAATCCTGTAAACTCCGAATACGGTCCATATGTTCAATTCGGTCTGCGATTGTTTCACCAAAACCAAAGACATTTGTTGCACTTGTAGTCAACCCTATCGACTGTGCTTCTTCCATCACTCGAAGCCAATTTTCGGGAGAACCTTTCTTCGGTGAAACATCTTTGCGAACATTCTCGACGAGCATCTCGGCACCACCTCCTGGTAATCCGTGCATACCTGCCTGCTTCAATTCGATCAATACCTGAAGAGTTGACTTGCCGGATACCTCAGCAATTCCTTCGATTTCAATTGGGCTAAAGCAATCCAAGTGAATTTCAGGATGGTTTAACGATAAAAATTGTAGCAAATCTGTGTACCACGAGAAGGGCAATTCTGGATTTACTCCCCCTTGCATCAAAATTCTTGAACCTCCAATGGCTTCTAATTCAGAAATCCGACCTGAAATTTGTTCATAGGTTTGAGTATACGTCTCTTCATGATTTGGTGGACGATAGAATGAACAAAACTGACAATTGATTGTGCATACATTTGTGTAATTTATGTTCCGATCGACTAGGTAAGTGACTTCTCCCGAGGGGTGCATTGCCATCCTACGGTGATGTGCTGCTTGCATGAGTTGATGTAACGGAGCGTTTTTGTACAGTTCAACAGCATCGTCTTTTGATAAACGAAATTTTTGTTTTGAGTCTCTTGTCCATTCAGATTGGACTTGAAGAATCTCTCGCCAACGCATGTACGTTCACCTAGATTCCTTGACCAATGATTGCTTCTAGGTCTACAATTTCCTTTGGGCAATCTCTTGTTAAGACATCTGGGCCATCATCTGTGATGAGAACATCGTCTTCGATGCGAATTCCAATATCTGCATATCGTTCTGGGCAATCTACATCTGGTCTCCATGCACCAAAATACAGCCCTGGCTCGATTGTCAAGACCATCCCCGCCTCTAAGCGCCTTGGGCTGCCATCGGGTTTGTAGACACCTACATCATGTACGTCTAGCCCAATCCAATGACTGGTATTGTGCATGTACCATTTTTTTAAGTCCCCTGTCTCTAAATCGAGTGCTTCCTCAACTGATTGCTTGATGATTCCTAGGTCAATGAGTCCTTGAGCTAAAACTCGTCGTGCAGCATCATGAGGTGCAGTATACGCATTTCCAACAACGCATTGTTCAATTGCTGCTTTTTGAGATTCAAGTACAATGTTGTAAAGTTCTTTTTGGGCATCGCTAAACTTACCTGATATGGGCCATGACCTCGTAATGTCTGCAGCATACCCTCTGTACTCTGAACCTGCATCGATGAGAACTACTTCTTCGTCTCCACATGGTGCATTGTTTGCTCGGTAATGCAGAATAGTTGCATTTTCTCCACATCCCACAATCGATGGATATGACCAACCAGAGCAATGTGCATATGTGAAAAATCCCTCAATGATCGATTGTAGATGCCTCTCGTTCAACTTGGGTTGTTGCAGTCGCATCGCCAACTCATGAGCTAAACTTGAAACCTGTGCGGCGTAACGCATCTGAGATATTTCACTTGAACTTTTGATAAGACGAAGTTCTGCCAAAAGTGGTGATGGGTCAACTGTACTTATCGGACCTGTTCCAAAATGCTGTCTGTTTCGGTCTCGCTTTTGGATTGCTTTTGTCACTGCATCATCGATTTCATCAATGACGCCGGTCCGAAGGAGTACACGTTTTGAGTCACGAAGATATTCATTCAATTTTGAATTCAATTCTTCAATCGAATGGGCTTCATCAATTGGATAATGTTCAAGAGCACCTTGAACTCCAGGCCGACGTCCTTCCCAAATCTCCATCAACGTGTTCTTAGGTTGAACAAAAAGAATGGTCAACCATTTCTTCACAGAATCGTCAAACCTTGCAACCAGCACAGCCTCAGGTTCAATCCAGCCAGTGAGGTAAAGGAAATCACTTGAAGTTCGATAGCGGTAATGCACATCATTCGAGTGCGTGGCCTCTTTTGGTGCCGGTAAAATGAAAATATCTGAATGTTCAAGATTTGAATAAAATTTCATTTGACGTTCTCGATATTCGCTATTTTCAATTTGTTGAGGTTCGCTTGGTAACCTTTCAAGCGCTTGTGCGAACATGATTTACCCAATCCGTTCCATGTTTTCAATCGTTGCATTTTTGAAGTCTTCAATTTCGTTTTTCAGTCTCATTCAACCGTGACCATTTTGGCAATTCATTGGAAAACTTGCTTTTCGTTTTTACTCCAAAGACGATCAAACCAACAATGATTATTCCAAGAAAAACCATTGAAACGAAAAGTGTAGAATTCATGATTGCACTCGATGTCGTGTCGGAGACTTCGATGATTGATAATTGAAACGAGGTAGAAAATTTGTTTCCTTCATCATCAATTGTGGTCATTGATACAACATACGTACCTTCAATCGAAAAGAAACTCGAATTTAGATATTCAAGGGAAGTCGATGATGTCGAACCATTAGGATGTTGAATCGTCCATGTACTCAAGACATAATCACGTTCTGAGGTCAACTGTTCACGTATCTCCCACTCACCGTTCATTTTTACCTCGATTTCCGAGGTTGATGTGATTTTCATTGTATCAAGATAAAGTTCAGAGGTAGGCATGATATCCTCGATGAAAAAAGTCTGATTTGATTTGTTGTAATGACCAGCTGAATCACGAACCAGGATTTCAACATTATACTCTCCTGGTTCACTCAAATTGAGTTCCAATTGATTTCCTTCCATTATTTCATCATCGAGTAATGCTCGTTTCTGTCCTGAGGGAAGATGGAGTGTCCACGTGATAATCTCATTCGACCCCTTGTAACCATCATCAACATTCGCAAAAATCGAAAATGGAATGTTCTCACTTTGAAGACTATCAAATTCGATGTTCACAACTGGTAATTGAGTATCAATGTGAACCTGTAAATGAATTGTAGCAGATTCCGAGAGTAATTCGTCGACAAGAATCAATTCAAAATCCCAAATACCATCGTCGAGTTGAAGTTCATCTGCGTTTAATAAAATAGTGATCTCATCATCTTGTGTGGTGAAATTTAGCATGATTTCGAAGCGTTCTTGCAAACACACCCAAAATGGTGACTCACAAACATTGGCAACAAGCGTGGATGATTCTAATGTACCGGATGGAACATAGGCATTTAGTGATACAGTTGCATCCAATTTTGAAAGGAGGATGCGATTTTGAGAGGTAAAAGAGGATTCAAGAGAATGTGGAAGCATCATCTCAGGCCTAAGGTTTGAACTTCCGATGTAGAGGAGAAGATTTGCTTGAATCACATCAATACCGTCTGGTATGGAAATAATGAGATAGCAGGTACAATTGAGTTCTGGAATATCAAAATCCAATGTCCAACTCCAAAAATTGTCAGTTATGGGTGTTACAGTCGTCAAGAAATCTCCCGATTCAACATGTGTCGTCTGTGAGGTCGAAGTCACATCCCATAATTTCCAAGATGCACTTGTCATTTCTATGTTTGAATATCCAGATACATTAATCGAAGATGCATCAATGGCGAGGCCATGGTCTTGGTCAAATGTAATCGAAGGAGACTGTGCTCCGTCTGTTGGAGGAATAATGAGCAACTGTGCAAATAAGATGAGCACGAGTATACATTGTAATCTTACCATTTAGACACTATTCCATCATCACTCAAATGGATCGCAAAGTTCACCTTGGCCAGGGAATGAAACTGGATTTCTTGGATTTGTATCCCATTTGTATTCGCAATAATTCACATGGCCGTCGCCATCGGTGTCAACCATACGATCTGCTCCATCATAGGGGTCGAATTGGAAGTGATACTCCCAGCCCGTCGCCATTCCATCTTTATCATGGTCTTGATAGTACACTTCTGGTCCATCATTCCACTCATCCCCATCTGTATCGTTTCGGACGGGGTTGGTACCATTTTGCATCTCTTCAAAGTTGGTATAATTTTCGAGATTGTCATAGAACCGTTGGCCGTCAGGTGTATTCGGGTCAATGTTACACTCAGAGTTGCTTGTGTCATTGTAACCAGGGCAGTATTTCTTGACCAAACCAGTGCGATTAAGGCCATCACGGTCAGGGTCCTCCTCTCCATCATCAATTCCATCAAGGTCGCTATCTTTCATCGCAGGGTCCATCACACCTCTTGCACCATTTGCACTCAATGTCTGATTATCAACAAGCCCAAGGTCAAATGCAAGCTCTGAGTAAGAAACCTCCCAGCCATCTGGCAAATTGTCACCATCTGTATCATCATCAACAGGGTTGGTATTCCAACGGTCAGGTGCTTCTGCACTGTTAAGAAGAGTGTCGTTATCAACATCAAACACGTCATCAGCCAACGAACCGAGGGATGGATCGAGTGCCCACCGACCGTTGCAACCATCACATTTCTGGTTGCTTGGCATGGAGAAGCCTGTCAAGTTCATCTCACTCACTTGGAACTTCGGTTCTAAGACGAATCCACCTAACCAATTCTGCCACACATAACCACCAGGCTCCATTGTACAGGATGATGTTTGAGATGCTTCACAACCAGGACGTAGCCAAGTTGACGTGGTCACCCACAAACTGTGAGAGTTCGTGTTGTCTTCTGCGGATTTGACTTGCATTTCCCAGCCGTCAAGCATTCCGTCGGAATCAGTGTCATTGATGAGTGGATTCGTTGGGTTTTGGAATGGTCTCGGCACATATAGAACTTCTTGACCATCGACCAAACCATCGTCATCAGTGTCTGAATTGTTGGCATGGGTGAGGAAATTGTCTTCTCCAGCGATGACTTCTTCACCGTCCTCAAGACCATCGTTGTCCGTATCAAACATGCAAGGGCTTGTAGAATAAGCAACGCCTTCCCACTGGAAGTTGTCACCTGCTTCTTGCAAATCGGTCAATCCATCAGAGTCAGTATCAGGATTTGAGGCATTGGAACCGCCATCACATGTTGATGAAAATTCTTCATAATCTGAGAGACCGTCCATGTCAGTATCGTAGAGACCTGGGTCGGAAGTGACCCAAGTTTCTTGGACACCACGATTAATCACAAGAATTTCCCAACCAAGAACTTCAATACCATCGATAAGGCCGTCACCATCGGTATCAGCAACGAGAGGATTTGTACTTCGACCATCGAGGATTCCATCTCCATCACGGTCTCGAGCCTGATATTCCATGAGGTTCGTAAACCGTTCATGTTCTTCTACAACCGTCAGCCATGTGAAAAGACGAGAATCAACGGTGTCGCCGTTCACGACGTTGATATCATACACATAACCATCAACTGGAGAGAGGAGTGGAATAATTTGTTGGTTACCACCGCCGAGTGTAATTCGAGCACGTGCTACTGTTTGGTTTGCGATGACTTCTTGGCCAAGGGTAACATCAACGCTGTAAACAACAGCAGTCAATTCAAGTGAGTCATATCGTACGGCACCATCACCATCTGTGTCCCATCCATCCATGTCTGGATCTTTGTCGAAATTGCTGCTGTCACGAGGATGTAATCCGTTTGATGCTTCCCATTGGTCTGGCATTTCGTCTTGGTCAGTATCGAGTCTCCATGGCGAAGTAAAATTGTCTTCACCAAAGATTTGGGCAACCATGTACTCTTCCACATTGTTCAACCCATCCTCGTCCCAGTCATTGTATCCGTCAGAAGCATTTGCTGGGTCGAGTGTTTTTGATGAATCTTGATTTGGTGCAAGGTTTGATTTCGAATAGCAAAATTCGAAGCCATCCGGCATACCATCGCCATCAGTATCCCAGTCTGATGGGCCGTTGAGTTTTCCATCGCCATCCATGTCTTCTCTGAACCAAGAAGTTTCATAGCCATAGAACGGACCGGTTTCTTGGATGAATTCTACAAGACCTCTGTTGCATTGTTCCCCAAGTCCCTTCTTGAGCATGATGGTTGAATTAGCGACTTCTACAATATCATCGATAAGGTCCATGTCTGAATCACGAGCTGTTGGGTTTGTTCCATACATCTCTTCTTCAAAATTTGCTAATCCATCGTTGTCAGAATCAAGAACCATATCGCATGAATGTCGATCATTAGAAGCTAAATCCATCCAAGAAATTTGACCATCTTCGCCATCATACTTTTGCATGAGAGCTTCTCTCATGGCAGAATCCAGAAGGATGCAGTCCCAGTTCCCATTGAGTGGGTTAAACAATGTGATATCTCCACCAGGTGTTTGAACAACCATCGTGTATTGGGATTCCCATTTATCGTTTAGACCATCATTATCGGTGTCTGCACGTTGTGGGTCAGTTCCCAATTCTTCCTCAACTTTATTTGTGAGGCCATCTCTGTCAGGGTCTCCATTTGGCCCTTGGTTCGGGTCCGGCCATGAATCTGTTTCGTTTTCCACCTTTGCGTCTTCAGTATCTGTTTCGCTACCGGGGTCATTTTCCAAATCTTGTGATTCACCATTATCGAGAGGGTTGAGCCCATGGGCCACTTCCCAACCATCGCTCATACCATCGCCATCAGTATCTGGATCGAGTGGGTTGGTACCGTATTGTGTTTCTTCGAGTTTGTCCGAAAGTCCATCGCCGTCGGTGTCAGGTGAATCATCGTAATCTTGACCTTCACCTTGAATATTTTCTTCGAGTGCACTGTCAAAACCACCGATTCCTTCGTTGGTTTGATAGAATCCAGAAACACCCACAAATAGTGAGCCAAAAATCAATGTTGAAACTATCGAGATATACGCCATTTGATTAGGACTTAAACTCATAGACATACCCCGCACATCTGTGCAATCTCTCCGACTATTCATATCGGTTATAGACCTTCACCCCTGCTGAGCATGATTTCGTAATCAAAAAAATTGATTTCATATCATGCAAGTGGAGAAAAATCGACTAAAATTTCATTTTTTTGCACCTTTACTGTACATTTTGAAGATTCCCCGATTGATTTATCCCATTTTGACCACAATTTACCTATGATGTAAGGCGCATTGAAACCATTTATTGTCATTGAAACTGATTTTGATTGTCCATTGAAATTAGAAATTTGAACGAGACCATAACCCCTCATTGTTGTTGTAGCCAATATATTCATCCAATCATATTCTGTTTGAACAAAACAGGGCACATTTGATTCAAACTCTGTGATTGCACTGCACAACAAAGCTGTTCGAAAAACATGAATTTGTTGACTCTGGATGCCTTGAATATCAATCAACTCATTTCTCCTATGTTTTGATGAGAAATTAACCGATAAGAGAGAGTGATAAAAATGTCGAAACATTTGAACAGGGATAAAAAAACTTCTTTGGTCATCCACATACCATCCTACGCTGCGTTGATCTATTTCAAAACCTAATTTTTCAACTTCACATGGCCGTTCGTCAAATTCCCAATCAAATCGTTGAATTGCTGGAACTGGAGTCATTTGGCGGCCAGAGGGTTCTACAGATATCCGAATGATATGTTCTTGTTCCTGGAAATAGTCTATCTTCAATCGGCGTCTTTTCAAAAACTCCATGATTGCTAAGGAAAAACCCGTGGTTAATTCAGCATGCACACTGGAGATTATTGTCATGTTCTGCAGAGAAAAATCCCCCCAGCCCAAAGCTTGCCATTGAGTATTAACTTCTGAGGAAAATTTCTTTTGTCCAAAGAATACACTAGGCTTTTTGATTGCAAAACATTTCTGTTGTTCATATGAATCAGTTGCTGCAAAAAGCAATTTTCGATGTAGAGGGATTTCTGCGAAAGAATCGAGATGATGGAACCATGATTGGAATTCATTCATCCCAAATAAAAGGAGTGGGTGTTCATCCAAAAATACAATGGTTCCTTGGTTCGTCGATTGAATGTGATCCTGGATGCTCAATCCGATCACCCTTACTCGGGGTAACCTGACATTTCATTTTCATTGAAACAATATCGAACAATTTGATGATCTGCTTTGAGTTGACGAACTCTTTCACGAACAGTTGTCGGATCTTCTTTGTCGATCAAAACTCGCCGGAATATCTGAGCGATTTCAGTCATTTCGGACGCACCCATACCGACACGAGTTAATTCTTGCACTCCCAAACGAAGCCCAGATGGCGACAAAGCCTTTGTGTCACCGGGGAGCATATTCATGTTTGTGATGACTCCTGCTTCTTCGAGTGTGTTTGCTGCACGAGCCCCTGCACCGGAATCAAGTTCTCCATGACGCGTGACAATTTGATGTGAGGATGTATAACCTCTCGACTCAGCTAGAACGTCAAAGCCTTCGGATGATAGAGCAGCCCCGAGAGCTCTAGCATTTTGAACAGTTTCTCGAGCATATGCCTCTCCGAATTCTTTGAATTCAGCTAAAGCCACAACTTTACCTGCAACGTGGTGGAGGTGGTAAGAAGAGCAAACACCAGGGAACATTGAATTGTTCAATTTTCGTTGAAAGCTTTCATCCTCTGAAGATGAAAGAAGAAAACCTCCCTGGGGTCCAGGAAACGTTTTGTGGCTTGATCCAGTCATTACGTCAGCACCTTCGCGCAATGGGTCTTGAAACTGCCCTCCGGCAATCAAGCCAAGGACGTGTGCTCCATCGTACATCACATTGGCACCGCTTTCTTTTGCGGCATCTGCCATTTCTTTCATCGGTGTTGGGAACAAAAATACGGATTGCCCAAATAGAGCACAATCAGGTTCAACCTCTCGAATCATTTTGCAAGATGCATCAACATCAGGTTCCATTCGTTCTTCATCCCAGGGATATGTGGTCAGATTCAAATCCCGTAATCCAACTGCGCCCATTCGTGCATGAGAAATATGGCCACCATCTGCGGTTGAAACTGCGGTGATTTTACCTCCAGATGGTGCAAGGGCTTTCAAAGCACCAATGTTGCTCACTGTTCCAGAAGTCGATTGAATATTGGCAAAAGGAGCTTGAAATATTTCCTTTGCAAGTCCAATTCCTATTGACTCAATGGTGTCAAAATCATCGCATCCTTGGTAATATCTCTTCCCGGGTAATCCTTCAGCATAGCGACCGTGAAGGTCGCTATTCACAACTTCTGCTACACGAGGTGAAATGATGTTTTCAGATGCAATCATGGGAAGACCATGCCGATATAGTGTTCCACTATCTCGCGTTGCTTGGAGAACTTTTTCTGCATAGGAAAGAGCGTCTTGATTCGGAATCCATCCACTCGGTGTCTGAGCCATGAACATTGAGGTGAAATTAGGTTCATGAATTGATTGCACCAAGAAAATGGTCAGTCTGTGAGTCTCTGTACATTGCGTTCACTACGAATTGTGTTTCTTGGTATGAATCGTTCTTTTACATCCACCTTTCCACTCTTTGCGAGAGAATTGAGGCTTGCAGGTAATTTTCTTTGCATGTATTGTGGCCGTCCTCTGTACGCAACATTCCCGAGATTTCGCTGAAGCACAGTTGTTTCTTCTTCATTTTCTCGAGGCCGCTTTAGCCACCATGCCTTACCTAAAATTTTGAATCTTGGGTCCCTTGCATTCACCATTTTCATTGCACGTTTTTTCAACCGTGAACGAACAACTTTGTCGCTATCTGTCGAGCACCGATGAATCATCCATGCAGGGAATCCGATATCGAGGACGACACCGTTGACGGTAACGAGGATACCAGAAAGGAGAAGATGAGTTCCAATGGGTATATTTTCTTCTTGTGGCTTTACTTTAAATCGCTTCATTCGTTTGGCATATTTGATCATAAGGGCTTGGTCACGATGTTGAATCAAGTGTTCTTGTTGAGACTTAAACCGTCGATAGAAAAGATATGAACTCAAGCCTATCAAAAACGCAACCGCACCTTCTGTCTCCGTGGTAAGACCCGAATAGAAAATAGAAGCACCAATCATCACTGGAAGAAGAATTGCATAAACAAAGAGATAAGATAAAATTCCCCTCGAATACCTCGATGGCATACCTTGTCGAACCGCTTCATGTGAAGCGATAAGCACATTCGCAGTTAGAGCCTCATCCATCCCTCCTTTCAATTGAATGCCTGCAAATGCATTCGTTGGTGCTAAGTCAATCCAACGCTTGAGTTGCTTTCCTTTGTCAAGTACGATAGATACTTCGAGTTCTTTACGTCCTTTTTGCCCGTAGCCGAAGATTGCAGATAATGCGAGGACTCGAGGGTCGTTAGGGTCACTTTCTATGAGTTCATCGAGAATCTCTCGTGCATCATGCCACTCGCCGATGTCAACAAGGCAGAGTGCTACAGCGATTCGTGGACGAACACCTGTAGGATGTTGACGAACCAAACTGTATGCTAAATCCAATGCTTCGTCGTATCTGCGCTGAGCCCGGAGCAAACCGACCATTGACAATTGTGAAACGAGCGTGATTTTATTTTTTGATAATCGCATTTCATCAGGAACTGGAGACCACTCTGAAAGCATCTCTAATGTGTCTTGCAAGTGTTCGATGATAGGATTATTTTCCCAATCCCACAAATCATCCTCGGAAACATTGCCTTGCCATGGGTCCAGCCATTCGGCTACAAATGAAAGCAATTCTGGCTCATCATAGCCTTCATCTTGTTCTAGACCATTGAGAGCCTCTTTTGCTGCATCCAAACGTCGAAGTGCGAGGTAACCAGTCGCTATTACCATGCGAGCAGGGTCATCATCTCCACCTGCTTGAGCCAAAACTTTTCTACCATCTTCAATGGCTTGAGGCCACAAGCCTCGTAAGGCCTTTTCCCACATTGAAGCCCTAATTTTTTCTTGTCGAATCAACGAAGGGTCGCCAGAAAATTCGTGCTCTTGAATTCGAACGAGCATGTCAAGGTCTTCTTGGCCAGCAGCATCTTCAATCAAGTCTCGTAGCCAATCTCCGCCTGCCAATTTAACTGCACCTTCGCGACGGGTCTCAGGGTCGAGGTCAAATGACAATTTGGATAATGAAGAAAATTTTGCGATTGAAAGAACCCATGTCAACAAGAAAATAACCTGACCTACTGCGATGAACATCCAGGTGGTAAGAAGGCGCATACCTTCATCGAAGCCTTGTTTTTCCAGTGTATCAATCATCGGCATGAGATCGCCGAATTCTTTGTAACAAACAAGAATGAGCAACAGCACAGTGTAGCCAGAAAATCCGGCAAATGCGAACGTCAATTGACGTGCTTGAGCACTTTTTTCGCTGCGAATTTCACGAGGAGTATCGAGAGTTACTCCAAACAGTCCTCCAAAGGTTTGACCACCAAGGACAAGGTTTCTTGTCAATTCAAAAATGAATGCTAATCCCACAATTGCAATATTCATTGTGAGATAAAGTGAGAGAACCTCCGGTAAACTTTTGATAATTTCTAATTGACCTAAAACTTCTGAAATCTCATCAATATTGGTGTATAAAGCGTGCCCTATGATTCCACCGTAATTCAAGACCTCTTCTTGATTCACCGGTTTATTGACTAGAACATGAAAAACAGTCACAATACCATTCAATGCAGTTAACGGCATCGTAAGCAAAAAGATAACGAGAATCAAAGAAAAGAGACGTCCTAGAAAACCATTCTTATCGGGATCTATCGGGTTTGCCTTTCCACGAGTCGTCCGCCATTTGCTGATGAGCAGCATGTTCCATGAGGCTCCCATAATCCTACCATATGCAAAAATAGTTGGAGACATAAATGCTAACAAGCCTATTCCAATCCATAATGGAGTGATTTTCCCTTCAACACTTTGCCCGTAAATTAAGACTGCACCTGTAGCTCCAATGAGTATTCCGATGGTGAGGACTCGACGTAAGAGCGTGCTTGTGAATGAAGGTTTGAGCGAACCAGATTGACGCCTTCCGAGGATTTGCACATTCAGGGTTTCCCAAGGAGAAATAATGACAGGGATAGCAATCAACAACGCAATGAGCATAAGATTAATTTCAAAAAATTGGTCGGCATCAAAAAGAAGTTCTGCAATCAAAATCAGTACACCAGTAAGCCCCATTAGGTACAAAATGATTCCATAATTTACGAGATCAACTTTGAACAATTCTCGAACTTCCCTTGAATCGTGGGTGATTCTATGAACTTCATACACATCATCATCAACTTCGAAAGCAACTTGTAGATTTGCCAATTGACTGGGGATAAACCAAATTCGTATAATCACGGCTGCTAAAAAAGCGAGTATGAGTGGAAAATAATTGAAAAATGTCGCATCGGAGGCACTTGTGATTGAGGATGCTGTCACAACAGGCAATGCTGAGAGAAAAAGTGTGATGAGAAAAATCCAAACAGATTGTCTTCTCAACATGATAAACCCTAGATTCCCCTTTTTTTCAATTCATCGCCGTTTGATTCAATTTTCCTGTAAAAAATCACGAATTCTATCAAACGCTTGTTCCAATATGTCCTTCTTTGCAAGATACACAAGGCGAAAATGCCCTTTTCCAAGCTCTGACGAAAATCCACTTCCATGGACGAGGAGAACATACTTTTGATGAAGCAACTCAAGGACAAATTGCTTATCATCTACACTCCATTCGGGATGAGTGATTTTTACAAACATGTAAAATGCACCACGGGGGCTTTGTACCTCTAGGCCGTCTATTGCTTCGATGCGTTTGAGACAGTAGTCAAGTTGATCTTTCACACGAGAATGGTACTCAACCATCCAGTCCTTAGGCCCTTGCAATCCCGCTAAATATCCATATTGTGCAGGTGTTGACGCACATAATCTCGAACGTAAGATTCTTTCAATTCCATCTCGAACCTCAGATAATACTTCCATTGGGTCGTGGATGCCAAGGTAGCCAATTCTCCAACCAGGTGCGAAATAAACCTTTGAAACACCGTTCAGAACAAAGACTGGCACATCTTTACTACAACTAGCAGCAGAAACATGTTCACCAGAAAAATCTAGCCCGTCATATATCTCATCGGCGATGAGCATGCATTGAGGGTACTTCCGTAAAATGTTGAACAACTTTTCCATCTCTTCTTTACCGCAAACGGTTCCACATGGATTATTCGGATTGATAAGGACAAACAATTTGACATTCTTGTTCATTTTCGACTCGATGTCATCAAAATCTATTTTCCAACCATCGTCATTCTTGAGGCCATACTCAACAGTTGTAGCTCCAAACATTTGTGGATAAGCCATGTATGGCGGATAATGTGGACCTGGTGCTAATATTTGGTCACCTTGTTCAAGTGTTGCTGCAAAGATTATTTGCAGTGCTTCGGTAACTCCATGCGTGACATAAATATCATCAGGTGTTGCATCCCAACCTTTAGAATTCTCATCACTTGCAATCTCTGCTCGTAATTCAGGTATACCATACGAAGGAGAATACCCATTCTTGCCTTCGTCAAGTGCTTGTTTATAGGCATCTATCATGTGTTGTGGTGTAGGAAGTCCAGGGTACGCAATCGGATCGCCAATATTGAGTTTGATAATCTCATGACCTTCCTGTTCAAGTTTTGTCGCAGGTACAACGACATCTCGAATTGCATATTCTATTTTCATTGCACGATTCGTACTCGAAAGTTGGTGCTTCTTCGAGGTCAATGTTTCAACTCCTTGTGTCAATTTTAATCCAATCGAATTCCCGCCATGTTCATGATGACATTAAAGTGGTGCTCATCAACGGGTTGAACTGATAATCGTTGACCCTTTCGAAGTAATAGCATGCCATCGAGTTCAGGTGTGTTTTTGAGATGTTCAAGGGATAGTATCTCTTCTAATGCGGTCACAGGAGCGATGTCCACCATAAACCAACGAGGTGTGTCCGGTGTAGATTTTTCATCAAAATATTTACTCTTTGGATCCCATGAAGTGAAATCGGGATAACCTTCCTTCGAAATTTTTGCTACTCCAGCAATATGAGGAGGTGAGCAATTTGAATGATAAAAGAGAACTTTATCGCCAATTTTCATATCGTCACGCATGAAATTTCTTGCTTGATAATTACGGACTCCATCCCAATGCGTCGACCCATCTTCAACAAGTTTTGAGTATGGATACACATCCAATTCAGATTTCATGAGCCAATATCGCATGATAAAGCCGTAAAGCAAGGGGTCTAAGGATTTGCTCATTACCAAGCATCAACGACTTGACCTTCAAGTTCAGCATCGAGTACATCATAATCTTTTGATTTCACCCGTTGTAATCCAAGTTTTCTTGCCATACTAGGAGCACCATCAACTGCCCCGATACCTAATTTTTCTAGGGTCACGAAAATTGCTGGAAGCAAGATAAGCGCGCTTGCAGCTGCAACCCAAAGCAAAATCAAAATCACTGTAATGAATGGTTTAATTTCAGGAATCGGAATTCTATATGCGGTAAACATTCCTAGTGAGGTGACGACAGCTGCTTCAAAGAGTGACATACCTGTTCCCACTGCGGCACTTCGGATTGCTTGAATGCCGCCTCCTAGTTCCTTGATACGATTTGCAATATGGATCGAGAAATCGACACCGACACCGACCAAAATAGAGCCGATCATCACGGTTACAAGAGAGAGTGAGACATCCATTTGCCACATGACCAACCATTGCAACGCGACAGTCGCAATCACTGGTGAGGTTGTCCAAATTGAATATTTAATGTCTTTAAACACAACAGCAAGCGTGATGAGTGTAAGAATAATTGCAAATCCTAGCGAAGTCCATTGAGAGCTGACAATCAGGGTGTTTACTTCGATTGCAGTTGCTGCTACACCTGTGAGTTCTTCAGCAGATTCTCCATGGTCGCCCTTGAAATTGTATGCAGCCTCATTGACGAGTGTTACACTTTTGGAGGTGTCAGCTACAGGTATAAATGGCATGTCAACATAAATGAGCGATCGGTTGAAACCTTCGTTGACGAAAATTCCACGTGTTTCATCTGTGAGCGATGCATAAAACACATCCAAAAGGAAAATTTGAGTTTGTGCATCACCAGGTAATCCATACAAATCTGGGGCCTTCAAAATATCCCAAAACGATGTGTTCGTGTCAATATTTTGACTGAACAGTGCGTTAGCGAAATCTTTGACGTCATCTGGGAGAGGTGTGTTGTTGATGATTTGGGCCGTATCACTGGTTGATACGCCAATCGAAACACCCGAGGCTTTCATTAAGAAAACAATGGATACTGCAGACGTATTTTCAATTTGGTTGAGCTGTAATTCCAAACCCTCAATTTTTTCTAAATTGCCATATGGATCGTCGTTTGCAGGGTCCGAATCACTCAAGTCACCTGTTACTTGTGCATTCACGAGGACCATGCCGACTTGACCTGCTTCAAACTCTCTGCTGTACTGTTTCATTTTCACAACTGCAGACTCGCCTTCCGGTGCCATACCCAACAAATCGATGTTTTCTTCGACATTTGCTTGGCCAATCGTTGCTGATATTGCAATAATAATAACAAAGAACGCAAGAACATACCGGTTTTTCTTTACTGGAATATCGACCATGACATCAAATGCTCGTAAGGGGGGGTGACTTGGTTTACGTAAATCGAGAATTAATGTCAAATTTGGAACCATGAAAATTGTGAGGATATATACGATGACAATCCCCAGTGAAAGAGCAATGCCCACTGTTTGAATAGGAGCCATTGGTGTGAACACGAGACTGATAAATCCAATCACTGTTGTAACTGCAGACAAAAATACAGCCCGACCTGTAGACGATAGAGATGCCCGAATTTTTTCAGATTTCTCACCTTTCTCTTCAGCATAACGATTCGTGATGTGTAGACCATATGACACACCAAGAGCGAGCAAAATTGGACCTACAATAATGACTGTCATCGTCACTTCATAATTCGTGGCCCCTATGATGCCCAATGTCCAAAACACAGCACACAGCGTCGGAAGGCCAGCAATCACCACCACCTTAAATCCTTGAAGGGGACGAATTCCAGTTAATCCGGCTTGCAATAAATCTGAATGGAAAACGAATAAACCGATTGCAACCAAAACGACTGCGAGGGGAAAGATTTCCCAAAACAATCGGAATGAAAATTCTGTGACCGCATTCGTAATTGGTACCGGACCAGTGAGTGTCATTCGTATGCCTAAATCATCCCAAGTACACAACTGCGAACCGTCTGGGCTACCGTCCTGGTTAAATTGACATGGCCGTTCCTTCTTTGAGATATTGTCAAGCATTGCTTGAGTTTCTTCGATAATTTCCTTTGCGGGACGGTTTTCGGTTACCGCAATCGCCATGATCGCTCGGTCGAGAATTCCATCTGGACCTCCATCTTCTGCTCCTTGGACATCCCGAGCCATCTTATCTAAACCAGCACTAGGTTTTCCATCCTCATACATGTTGTTAACAACCAAATCAATCGTATCTTGACTCGGTATTTCGTACGCACCTCCGAATTGTTCGTCGGTTAATTTGAGTGCATCATTGAGTTGTTCTGCCAGTTGTGCAGAGAGACAGTCATCTGTTTGGCCTCCTGGACAAAGTTGATTCCCTGACTCTGTAATGAACGCTTCACGAATCCGGGGGGCACTGGAATTCACTTCTTTTAGGACTGTGGACAAGGATAAGATGTAAATCACGTCATCTGATTCATCATTAAGTGAAGGATTGATATTTTTCTCAACGTAACTTATTTCTTGCAAAATTCTCTGGTCTGTGATGTTTCTGTCAGTGGATTCGATATAGACGACCATCACATTTGTGGACCAGTCGTCTTCTACTTTCCCTATTAATTCTGCAACTTTACTTCCATCTGGCAAGTAGACTTCAAGGTCGCCATTGACGTTTAAAGCGGGTGCATCCGGGTCATCATCGAATCGTGTATCATCTAAAAAACCCGATTGGGTGACAAAGTAGCTTGTGAGGAGCAAAAAAACGATAACTGTTGGTATAGGGAATCTTGTAATTGCTCCGGTTGCCCCAGTTTTTTGCCATTCACGCTGGAATCGTTTTGGAGCTTCGAGGACTGCATCAATTGTTGACCTCGAATCCATTGATTTGAGGCGACGGCCGACTTCCGCACCTTTCTTCGAAAAATGTTTTTTACTTTTTTCTGTAATTTCTCCGATTCGTTGAAGGCCTTTACCTTGTTGAGGTTGTTTGCCTTGTGATGAATCAGAACTCAGAATCTCACCAATCTCTTCCAGACCCTCCTTCTTCAAATGGTTGCCGACAATTTTCTGTCGATGTGAGATATTTTTGTTACGTGGCGACGCCTTGAAAAACACCTTGAGAGAGGGTTGGCCGGACCAGCCAATTGACGTGGCCGGGGCCGGTGAGGCAAATGCCAACTCCAAAGTTACCTGAGAAACGATGGTCGATTGACCTTGAAAAGCAAATTCAAGAAGCACACTATGCGAATAAGGTCGTATACTCGGAGCGCTACAGTTTCAAACCCGATTCTGGAAAAGAAATTTTCGTTATTGACACTCCACCACCTTATCCATCGGGGACATGGCACATTGGTGCTGTCGCACAGTATTCGATGATTGATGTATTAGCGAGATCACAACGTTTACTCGGAAAGGAGGTTTATTTTCCATGGGGCGTTGATAGGAACGGCATCAACATCGAATTTACTGTTGAAAAGAACACAAAACGCAAAATGAAAACGTACGACCGTGAAGAATTTCTGCAACTCTGTGAAAAAACAATAGAGGAATTCACAAACGCCATGCGAACAACTGCACGACGAGTTGGACTCTCATGTGACTTTGAACGTGAATACCTAACCGATGCACCGA
Organism: Candidatus Poseidoniales archaeon; assembly: GCA_038146705.1. Classification (GTDB taxonomy): domain Archaea; phylum Thermoplasmatota; class Poseidoniia; order Poseidoniales; family Poseidoniaceae; genus Poseidonia. The sequence continues at coordinate 12,875 of JAYQSB010000013.1, read as the reverse complement.
ATTACCGTGCAGTAACTCAATCGATTTTTGTAGATTTGTTCAAACAAGGAAAAATCATAGAAGATTTACGACCTAATATCTACGACCCTGTTGAAGGAACGACCATTGCAGATGCTGAAGTGGAGAGGATTTCTCGTAAAACAAAATTAGTCGATGTTCGATGGACTTGTGAAGATGGAACAGAAGTAGTGATTTCAACGACCCGCCCTGAATTGATTTGTGCTTGCGGCGTCGTCATGGTCCATCCGGATGACCAGCGATACACCCATTTGGTCGGGAAAAAAATCAATCTGCCAGTTCCTGTCGAAGGACGGGAATCAAGTGTTGAAATTCAAACACACCCATCGGTCAAAAGTGAATTCGGCTCAGGTGTTCTCATGGTTTGTTCCTTTGGTGACCAAAACGACGTAGCGGTGTTTAGAGAACTCGGAATCTCTCCGTTTCAGGCCATCGACCTCGATGGTCAAATGACTGAAATTGCAGGTCCTTTTGCTGGAATGTCCGTCATTGAAGCACGTAACTCAGCGATTGCATGGCTCCAACAAGAAAATAAAATTGAAAGCATCGAGGAACGGGAACAAGAAATCCCTGTCTCGGAACGTGGAAAAAACCCAGTTGAAATTATTCTCCTCAAAGAATGGTATGTGAAACAAACAGACATGCAAGATACGATGAGAGAACATATTGAAGACATTGAGTTCCATCCACCTCGAAACCGTCAATTTTTACTCGATTGGATGGAAAATATATCCATTGATTGGCCAATTTCAAGAAGAAGATGGTACCACACTGAGATTCCTGTATGGTATGTTGACAATGGCAGCAAGATTGTATTGCCACCATCGGGCTCGTATGTTCAACCTTGGAAACAACAACCACCTGGAGGTTCCGAGGTAATTGATAGAGAATCAAGAGAATTTGTAGGAATTTGGGAGGATATTGCTTCCCAATACAATGATGTTCAAGGTGAAGAAAAAGTCTTTGATACTTGGATGGATTCATCAAATTCAAACCTTTTCACGAGCGGTTATATCAACGAGCCTGAAATTTTTGAACGTGCATTTCCAACTGCGTTGCGGCCACAAGGGAAGGAAATTGTTCGAACATGGCTCTACTATACTCTCCTCAAATCATCACTTCTTCTTGACAAACCAGGATTCAAGCATGTATGGATTGATGGTTTAGGCATGGACCCATGGGGTAGAAAAATGAGCAAGTCCCTTGGTAACGGAATTGACGCAGACAGCGTTCTTGAATGTGGTGCAGGTGGGAGAACTGCAACATGGAAAATTAAAGGTCCAGATTCACAAGTCACCTTGAATGCAAATAAAATTGGTTCGGAGTGTTTTCGCCTCTGGAAGGCATGTGATGCCCAAGTTGGTGATGATTTTCAGATCAACCCAGAGGATATTGAGAAAAAGTACTACGGTGTATTAACTAAATTATTCAATGTTTCTCGTTTTGCAAGCCAATTCGACATACCCTCATCTCTCGATGAAGAACCAGAATCACTAGAAATCGAAGACCGTTGGATTTTGTCAGAGTTTCAGTATGTTCTGGAAAAGGTCGAATCTGCTTGGAGAGAACTTGATATTTACACTGCAACTCAAGCACTCAAAAGTTTCGGAACTGGCGTCTTACCATCCCACTACCTTGAAATGGTCAAATCTAGATTGTATGATGGAGACCAGGGTGCAGCATGGACAATTCATCGAATCGTTCGAGATTTCATGACGATGTTTAGCCCAATATGCCCCTTTTTCACACACCATATTTCATCCACACTTTACGAAAAGTCAGCAGTGGAATACGATGTATTTCCTCAACTTGATTTGCAATCTCTTTCGAAGGATGAACCAAATGCAAAACAGCTTCGTGGAATGACGTCAAAAATACAAGAATTCAACGGCATGGTATGGAACGCGAAGAAAGAAAAAGGCATCTCATTGAATCAATCTCTTGACGGAATTGAGATTCCTAGCGAACTTGAAATGTTTACAGCGACGCTTACCCGAATGCACAGTTTGGAATAGTCACAAGAGTGTTTCTTGTCGGTAGGTCAAAAATTCTAATTGACCTAAACGAACGCCAATTAACCGAATCGGTCGCTCAACATCTATATTTTGAGCAAAAAGATTGGTCGCCAATCGCAAAAAAACTTCATTGTCATCCATTGGCACTGGAATGCTTTTTTGATAGGTATATGTTTCAAAGCCCATGTATCTTATTTTGACCTCGACAACCCTTGCTCCAGCTTGTGCTTCATTCAATTCTTTCACAGTGCGTTCAAGCAGAGAGTGCAGCGATTGTATGACTACCTCAACATCCAACATGTCCTTTGCGAATGTATGCTCTTTTCCGATCGATTTTCTTTGACTCAGCGGATGAAGTCGGTTGGTGGTAGTACCCTCATATAATTGAATAATCCAACGGGCAAATCGTTCATTCAAAAGTCGTTGTAGGCCTATAGACCCAAGACGATATAATTCGTCGACAGTTTCAAGCCCCCATTCAGAGAGATGAGTCGCTGTTTTTGGACCGATACCGGGTACTTGTCGAACACTTCGTCCTTCAAAAAAATCGGGAATTTCATTTGGTAACACACGAAAAATGCCCCTCGGCTTTTTTTCTTCACTCGACATTTTTGCAATGATTTTGGTTGGGGCAATACCAAATGATGCCGTAAGCCCAATTGTTTTTTCGATATCATTTTGCATCTTTCGAACCAATGCGTAAGCATGATCCCAATCATTTCCACATCGTTCTGTGATATCCAAATATGCCTCATCAATTCCAGCCTGTTCGAATTCATCAGACGATTCACGTAAAATTTCCATTACTTTTCTACTCGCACGGCTGTACAAACCCCTCGTACCGCGAATGTACACACCCGGACCGTATGGTGCTGCGGGACATCGTCGCCATGCTTCTGAAATTGACATTGCAGAGCGGATTCCAAACCTTCGTGCAGCATAATTACATGTTGAAACAATCCCTCGACCTGAACCTTGTTTCGGGTCTGAACCTATGATGAGAGGTATGTCTGGATTTAGTCCATGGTGGAGGACTTCGACAGCCGCAAAAAACGCATCTAAATCGCAATGGACCAAAATACGATTTGTCAAGAATCCCCCTCGTATGTCCTTATCCGCCTAAGGTGTTTCAACTTCACCCTTACCTTTGGTACACATTCACTTTTTACATTCTCTCGGAGAAAGTAATCTTGACCTGATTCAATAATCATCGATGATTCATATGAATCCCGAATTTGTATATGGCGAGGGTACTGGCATAACAACGACATCGTTTGAGATGAAATTGGAACGACCAAAAAACTCCTCATTCCACACAGATATTTTTCCAAAAGTTGGACAGTGGTATCACCTTTCAAGTCCTGGAAAGGCAGGACGCCATATACGAACTGTTGCAGAAATATGGGTCTGTCAAATTCTAGCACTCGGTTACCCTGTTCATTGGATTGATGGAGCATGTCGAATAGATCCTTCTCGTTTGCTAAAACTCCTACGACAAATGAATGAACCCGCAGAAGAGTGTCTTTCTAGACTTTATGTAAGTCGTGGATTTACACTGCACCAACTTGTACGACAAATCGAACGTTTGGCTGATGAAATCAAACTTACTGGCACTCCTTTCGTCGTTGTCGACGGTTTGCTCACCATGCACATGGATGAACAAGTAGGTAATAGAGAGACTCGAATGTTGCTACAACATCAGTGCAAAAAACTAACTTCACTGCAGCAGATACAGCCATTGATGTTGGTGACGACTGGTGATTCAAATCTTCGAACAAAACGTGAACTTCAACTCAATACAATACTTATGAAAAACATTCAAGCAGAACTTTACGGAGAAATTCAAGGTGAAGGGCGTCAACAGAAATTACTTCTGCATCACAAGCCAAGTTTCCAAACTGGGTATTGGATAGATGAAGTGCCCGAGTTGACACTAAAGCATTTTGATTCAGGGCGCGGCAAAATCATTCAGATTTGACTGAATGTTGGATTGTTCAAGTGCAGCATCATTCCACCCAAACGGAGCAAGTATTGACCAAAGTGCGCGATGTGCTTCATGAATGTAAAATTCGGCATCCACTTTTCCTTTCGCCCCATAGATGATTTCTTCTCTCAGGATTACACGCTCTAGTGGTACTTCGTGATGTTGATTGATGACGACGAATTGAATTCGACTCCCTGGAGGCACATCCATGCCATATCGTTCAGCACGCAGCAATGCAGCATGTGTAAGATTCATGACCCTACGTTCGAGACGAGTTTTTGCAATTCGGCGCGAGATGACAAAAGACTCGAGCAACACTTCGGAAGTAGAGACTCGATCGTATGCTGCATGAAAATACGAGTGTACATCTCTCTGCCGACGATAAGAAGGAAGTGATTCGCTAGCATCCTCTCGTTCAACAAGACGTGCAAGCCCCTCCAACTGAAGCGAACGAATCCATCCACATGTTGAGTGTTGACGGGATTCGATGCCACGAATTTTGAAGTCAGTTCCATTCCAACCCCAATATTTTGTCAAGGTGCCTGAATGATGAACTCGACTGGGTACAAAAGCAATACATTCGTACAGGTCTTCAAATTCAAGTGGTATACCCACCAGTTGTGACATTTGCATTGAAAATTCATGTGCATCTCGACGTTGCTGGTCTTGGTTACGACCCAACGTGTCCCGTATCCACACACTGTCGACAACGGCATGAAGAACCTCCCAACCCTTGTTTTGGGCTTCTTCGATGGTCAAGAGAAGGATTTCTCGCGCCCAAGCACAAATAGCTTCATGCGCTTCAATACGGCCGAACCTTGCATTGCGATAGCCCGTATACCCAAAGCACGTGACAAGCAACCATTTCAATGCATTCTGTTGCAAATCAAAACGGTCTTTTTTTGAAGTCCTAAGGCTTTTGAGTTCTCGCCGCCGTTGGATAATTGGACTGACGACTCTGCCAAGAAAACCTAAACGCCGACCGCATGTATGTAGATTCAATCCCGGAACTGCAAGAGCGAATTTGTTGCTTTGAGGAAAAAATCCACCACCGTAATTATGACGAATATTTCGTAGATTCATCTCATCATGGGCATCTTGAACATTGAGTGGAAGGAAAAGTGTATGTTCATTTCTCTGAATCGGGACGCAACACGAACAATTGAGTGTTTCAGATGAGATATTTCGCGTTGCGATAATGCTTGGAAATAGGCTCGCATAATCGAGTTCAATCACATTTGCGTAAACACCAGGGGTGCTATCAAGATACAAGCCGCCACGATCAGAGTGCAACAATTCCAATGCTGTCTTCGTATCCTCTGGACGATTTTTTTTCCAAGGAACAAGGATGCCATCATCCATTGCTGTACGTATTTGGATCGCACTAATGACAGAGCCTGGTGACAATCGAGAGATATCTTGGGAAGATTGGTTGGATAAACGTGCCAATTCGATGAGACCGGAGATACCACCTTCACGAACGATGAAACTTGAAGAAACATCAAGATGAATCCGGCCCCTCAAGGGATGATATGCATTCTTTCTCAGTGCCTGCCCGTATGACCATACGGTGCGTGCTTGGCTAAAGGCACGGAGTGGTGTAGCATCACGTCCAAAATACAGTTCAATACCTGCTGATTTTGCAACATGAAGTAACGCTGGAAACTCAGTCTTGTCTCCTGAATGCGTGCAGACAATGTCAGGGTCTATTCGTCGAATTTTCTTTTGAACCTCAAACAAAGCGAGTTTTACAGATGTGTACTGAGAAAAATCCACACACTGCGTCACCTCAAGGGCCGATGCGATGACTTCTTTTTCATGATGTAGCGGACGGAATTCGACTGAAGAAATCGGTGTTGTGCCCGTTCGAAAACCATCAGTCGTATCGAACACAACAGCAAGCTCAATACCTCGTAATCGAATATCTACACTATTTTCTTTTGGTGTTGAAGAAAGAAAGCCTGCGTTCCACTGAACCACATCAAACAATGAAACTCGAGACTCAATAAGAAAACGCTGTACAAGGTTTGCGTCCAAAGAGTAAAGTGTGTAACGAATGAAATCCCCACGTTGTTCAATATATTCACCAACCCGTTTCATTCTGCGACTTGAAGCTAACTCGACTTCAAGGACATGATGGATTTCATATTCCTCAAGGTCAAGGCGGGCCTTTACGTAGCGAACATCTCGGATTTTGAATTTCATTCGTATCTCTGGTTGTTGCAACCATGCTTCAAGAGATTCAAGGTCCTCTTCAGTTCCAGAGACCTGTAATGTTGGTAGCCATGGGCAGTGGCATGAATGTGCATAGCCTCTTGAATCAAGAATCCACGCGACCATGTGTGTACCACAAGTTGATGGATGCACATCAAAGAGCAACCCCTCAATCAAGGGGTTCACCTTCAAGGGCTGACTGCAATTGACCTACATGTGCCTCTAAAGCGTTTATTTTTCCCCATGACTCAATCAAGAGTGAAAGAACCATCGGTAAAACAACATCATGACTTGGAAGTAATCCTCCAGCAGAACGCCGTTGACGAATTGCATTCATCATTGAATCAAAAACTTCTTTCTCATGATTTGGCAATGCACGACGGAACGGTTGAAGACGATCCAATTCATATTCAATTCGACGACGCCAAGTAGGAACGCTTCGACCCATACCTCTAGATTCAATAGGCACACTGCTTACTTTACTCTCGGAGAGAGGGGAAAGTAAAACTCATTCCAAAAAGGATTGATTGACTACAAAATCACAACTCTTGCCATCAAGAATGTCGAGGACCGAATCAACAATACTCATGCCAACACGAAGTTGAGCCTCGAGAGTAGATGCACCGATATGAGGCGTGCCGTGGAAATTTTCATGTTGAAGCAAGGGGTGATTGATATCAACTGGTTCGATTTCAAATACATCAAGTGCCAGACTCGTGAGCTCACCCGAATTGAGAGCTTCAAGCGTCTCCCCTTCATCGACGATTCCTCCTCGTGCACAATTGACAATATGATTGCCACATGGAATGCCATCTGTTCCGATCGTGGGCATCATACGAATGCGTTCCAAATTCACGAGATGATGCGTCTCATCATTGAGATTACAGTGTATTGAGATGTGAGTGCATGAAGAAAAGAGCGATTCGATGGATTTGTGCAATCGAGTATGCTCTGCTTTTGCGATGCGTTCTGGAACATAAGGGTCAAACGCATGCACTTCCATTCCAAAAGACCTTGCCACTCTGCTCACCCCCTGTGCAATTCGGCCAAAACCAATGAGACCGAGCGACTTACCATGTAGTTCTGTTCCTTTGAGTGCGTTTTTCTCCCACCGGCCAAGTTTCATGCCTTCGTTCGCTTTTGGTAAAAATCGCAAACTTGCTAAAAGATGTCCAATCGTTAATTCGACAACTGATTGTGTACTGGCTTGGGGGGCGTTTACCACTGGGATTCCAAATGTTCCTGCTGCTTCTAAATCGATGTTATCGACCCCAACCCCTGCACGCGCAATCACTTTGAGTTCAGATGAAGACGCTTGGATGACATCTTTTGTGAGTTTCGTTGCACTTCGAACAATGATTGCTTCAACGCCGTTAATGGCCCCCTCCAACAATTCTACTTGCGTGAACGATTGATTCACCACTTCATATCCTGCTTTTTCTAGCAAAAGAATTGCCTTTTCTTCCATGCCGTCGGTCACTGCTATTCTTGCCATGTTCGATGACTGCAAAATTCGGGTCATGAATATTCTTATTCGACGGCAGGTTCAAACAACAGGAATTGAGCGGGAGAATGGGAGCGATGGCCACCATGGACGCCACGGGTTTTGGATACGGCCTCGTCATTCTTCTCATCCCGCTGCTCCTTGCACTTCCAATGCGATTGGCTTGGCAACTTTTTGTCGGCTCGGGACATGAAGCATCAGAATACAAACAAAATGTGCGACAAATCATAGATTCAGGACATCAAGTCTCAGAATTTCGAGATGCATTGAATGATATCGCAAGGCAATTGAGGTTATCACCTCCTCGTCAACGATTGATAGAGGCAGATATACTGCACCCACTGACGATTTCGCACTTTTTGCTGCTGCCATCGTTGTTTATCTTACCTTTGACGTTCTTCATAGCATTGCCAGTCATTTTAATCGGATTCCCTCTCATGCTCTTGATGGAATTTTTATTGATTCGGCAAAAGGTCGTGATTTACACACTAAAATATGCAGAGCGATTCTTTCATTGGCAAGTCATCCACATTCCACGACCGTACCGTTCATCTGAAAATAAAGATGCGAAGATCACTGAGTTATCGCAACAAATCGTTCACTTCAGTCACGTACCCCAAGCAGCATTTCTTGGACTATTTGCTTGGTTAATTGTTCACTGGGTCCTCAATCTTGATGCTTGGGAGGTCGAAATCGTCATTGCTGGTGTGTTTTACATGCTGTTCCTCTCAGTTCTCAGTGTACTCAATACCGCATTTGAATCAGATTTGGTGTTCGTCGACCCGGCAAAAGGCCGTTTGGTTCCTGTTGACCAGTGGTTAGATAGCATCCTCAAGCCGATTGTTGGCATTGGTTTGTTGTTCCTCCTCGGTCGAAATTTACTCGAGGAGGCAAGAAATGGAGGCAATCCGGTTCTGTTCTCTGTCGTGGTCATTTTACTGCTCTACGCAGCGAGTGTCATTGGCATCGCATTCAGATGGGGTTATTCCACTTGGCGAGGAAAAATAGTTCGTTCAAATTTCTCTCAATTGGCCATCGATGTCATGGACCCGCTTTCCTATGACCTCACTCGAATCAAGGGGCAAATTTCGTTGACCATGAAAACGAACATGCGAGGGCGTTTAGACAACTTGTTCCAATCTGCTGTGTCTCAGCAATCGTTTGATGACCTACAGAAATTACCTCAAGCAAAACCTCACCCATTAGGGCCTGATAATCCAATTGAACTTGAGTAGCACTATTGGATTTCTGCTTCTAGGATATCATCTTCAAGAAGATGTGGTGTTTGTACACGAATTCTCTGAGTGAAATTGCCAACACCAAGTAAAGTCAAGATCAGGAACACGATACTGAAAAGTGAGGCAAATGTATAATCACGTAGAATATCAGAGAGAGCACCGAAAAATGAGGTCTCTCCTTCATCATCCAGAAGTTTGGGTTGGATTTGTTCAATGACTGCTGGTTGGTCGTACACATCCCGAATAAAGATGAGATTTCCAGTGAACGAATCATCCCATGCATCAGAAGGCGTGGTTGGGTCAAGGTCAGAATAAAAGTCTGGTTTTTGCGGTATTTCGACAACGACAGGAGAGGATAAATCTAGCGTTAGTACGACATCGACAGTATATGGTATACTCGATTCAAAAAATTCTGTATCTTCAGCAATTCCAAGGAATGTCATCGCCTGACCAGTGACATCAAACTCTGCCCAAGTACCCCAGTGTTCAGAACCGACATCGAGATCATACACCCAAGAATCTGCGACTCTGCTCCCTTGTCCTTGTCCATCGTTATCGCCATCACTACCCAGATCAATTTCAAGTTGTAAACTACCAACTTGGGCAGTATCGATATCGACTTCGGTCGCTGTGAATTGTGCAAGCATAGATGTTGTACCATTCGGTATCCAAACATAGTGCCTATCATCGGTTGAAGCAACACCAATTCCAGTATTGCCGTTGTTGAAGTGATTCCAATCACCTTTCCACTCATGTCGCAATCGGTCGGTGTCAAGAGTTATTTCTTTTGTAGCGAAGATTGATTCATAAATTTCAAATGCATCCCAAACAGTGTATTCGGGATGGTCAACAATACCATCTTGATTTTGGTCACGCATGAGTTGCAATGTTCGGGCAAGTCCGACAGCGGCATCAACATTGGTAAGACCGTGCCCAATTCTCCAATCGTGACATCGCCCTGTTTGTGAGACATAACATTCTGCCGGTATATCCGAACAGGAATCTTCATCGTTACCTGCCTCACAAGCATTTTCTCTCGAGGCGTATTGAGCCGTTAATTCAAGGATTAATTCAAGTTCGTGAACCCTTGAATAATTTGCAGTGTCCCAATCTTGAAATTGTCCATATGCTGCAGTACCTTCACCACCCACGAGACTATCGCCTTCATCGTGATCTTCTCGATGATAATCTGCAACACCAAGCGATGGTGCTACTTCAAGAATAATTCCAGCCATCCCCCCGACATGAGGTGTGGCCATGCTCGTGCCTGAAATCGACATATAATACAGGTCATTTTGGCCCTGTAATTTGGTAAGAGCATCGATTGCGGTTCCTCGTGGAGCCGTTGCCCAGATATCTCTGCCAGGTGCACCGACATCTGGCCACGTGTGCTGTTGGAATTTACATCCTCTTGAAGAAAATGAAGTCACCTGTGAGCCATCATGTGTCATTGCAGCGACAGAAATTGCTGAAGGTGTGTTTGCGTACACATTGGTTCGAAGTCCACCGGAACACTCATCGCCACTGCCTCCTGAATTCGATGCAGCAAAAATCACTGCCACTCCATTTTCAAACACCAATTTATCAGTAATCGTGGCAATAGCACCTTGAGGATTGTAATCTCCATCCGTCCCCCAAGAATTTGAAACAACACGGATATGGTACTCATTTTGTCCGGGGATTGAATGGCTGTATGTCCATTCAAGGCCTTGTTCAGCCGCAAAGATGGACGCCCCATCGCCTGTTCCTAATGCAACGAGTTGTCCACCCTTAGCTACCCCTGCTCGTCGTCCTGCTGACGCATCTCCATTTCCAGCAATGGTACCTCCTACGTGAGTGCCGTGGCCCGACGATGTATCTGAATTGGTCGTCTCAGACCAAACTCCATTCCACTTTGCAGAATAGATTGTCTTTTCACCGGTCCAAGCACCAAGGTAGTCATAGTCTGGGTGGCCAGCATCCACTCCAGTATCGAGGTCGACGATGGCGGTGCCATCACCATCCCACTCTGTGAAAGCCAAATCAGTATCAAATGCAATGGTACCATCAGGATTGATGATACCTCGACTCCATGTTGCGGTTGCATTTACGACATGTGTTGTTTCGTGCATCATGATACCTGGGTCGATGTCATGTTGACCACCGAATGATGGAGGCAAATAGAAGAATTCCAATTGTCGATTAAGTTCAAGGAATTTGATGTATGGTTCTGCAGAAAGGGCTCGAATCGTTCGTTCATCTGTTTGAATCAAACCACCGTTGATCAATGGTGCATGTCCAAGAACCTCTGCATTTACATTGGCAAATTCAGTTCCATCTGGTTGATATTCCGGTGTAAACTGATAGATGACCTCGTAGGTGTTAGATGGATTCTCTTCAAATTGTTCGAAGAGATACTTGTCAATTTTCAGCGAATTTCCAAGAGGATTTGATAGTCCTGAAATCGGTGAAAGTATGACAAGAAAGAAAACAGTTGACAATGCAATCGCAATGAATCGTTGACGTGGTATCTGCAAAATAATCACAACACAAATGTCAGGATAGCCAAGGGATATGTTCCGGAACTTCCCCAAACAAATTAGCAGGCAAAGCAGTTTTAATTTTTGAAACGGAGCCCAATTTTTCGATTGTGTCAAGTTGCCAAACTTTGAATTCATCAAAACTTTTCATGTTCAATATTGGGTTATGAACTCTGTTCCATTCTAGCGTTTTCATTTCAGTATGTGGTGGCTCATGACCTGTGTACATGACCGCATGACCGTTTAAGCCACTCATTTTTTTAAGAGAATGCCAATGAAGTTCCATCCTTCCACTTGGCAAGTCATCTCTTCCGACACCTGCATCGCCTGTAAAGATAAAATCTCCTGTGAATATGTGATCCCCTGTGTCTATGATCATTGAATCATTCGTATGACCGGGCACATGATGAAATTTGATCATCGTATTTGAAAATTCGATTGTTGATGAATCGTTGACATAGGTTGTGACTCCAAGACTTGCTGTCGACTCATGCATAATGTAATCGCAGTCATAGGTATCTTTCATCGAAAAACAGGCTGTGATGTGGTCTGCATGTGTATGTGTTGCAATGACGGCTTGGAGGGTGATTTCGTTCTCTTGAATAAACGAGTCGTACTGCTCCATGTAATCGTATACAGGGTCGATAAGAATCATAATTTTGTTGTCTTCACAAACCAATCCGTATGATTTTGCCCAAATGTCAGGGTGAAATTCATGAACTCGCATGGTTCGACGATAACCTCATGTATTTTCAACTTTGATACATCCCGATTTTATCGAAGAAACAATACCTTCTTCAACAATGCGGTCAAGGCATCAATGTGCACCCCCTCGATGTTCTTTATTTGGAGCATGATGGGAAAGTCCTTCTCGTGAACGACGAGGGAGAAGGGCCAATGACAAAAAACGATATTTCAATCACAGAAAACACGATGTTTCGTTTTCCTACATTGAACGAAGTCAACAAGTTAGAGATTCCTTGGGAAAAAAAATCACACTTTCTCGTTGAATATCAACACATGAAAATAAAAATTACAAAGGGGTATCCACAAATTGATTGGCCAAAACAGTGGATATGGAAAGACAGTGTATTCCTACCATCGAACATACATGTTGTGGTAAAAGAATCGATATATCGTTCCCTTCATCGTTTGGTTTCGAAACTTATTGTCCACAACGATGGAGGACAAGTTCTCCTTGCGAAGATTAACAGAGGACATTTCAAAGGCTTTTGGTCACTTCCGGGAGGCTATATGGACCATGATGAGCATCCAGAGGAAGGGTGCCTGAGAGAAACTTTTGAGGAATTAGGCTTACAATTGCCCTCAACAGATGGGTTGGAATTGATTACACAAAAGGTGTTCAATGAAGAAGGTGTATCC
>JAYQSB010000012.1:0-60624 GCA_038146705.1 Candidatus Poseidoniales archaeon | reverse complement strand
GAATCAATGTATCATCATTCAATTTTGGATCCCATTCTCCATTGGCTTCGCCTTTGTCATTGAGAACTCGTACAAGGCCTGCTGCGAGAACAGCAGTATCTGACGCTGAGCAGGTTGCTGGGTCTGGCCGAGAAAAGTCGCCAGGTTGATGTGAAAAGGCACCGCCGAAATCAGGGTCATCGCCCGGGCGGAAGGGTGCTGCACCAATGGTGTAGGGTGTTGATGTTGCAATTGTCCTTTCCATGATTACGCCTCAATTCATGCTTGTCTTAAGTGGTGTCGGTTGAGAATCTTGCTTGGGTTGAGTGTACACATATGCTCCGGGTAGTTCCTCGTCATTGTGTTCGTCGATAGTTTTTCTCAACAGCAGACCGGCCTTGAATGATGAGCGAACCAGTGGGCCGCTAGCGATGCCAGCAAAGCCCATGTCAATGGCTTGTTTTGCCCAAGTATCGTACATCTTTGGTTCAGGAAAACGGTCAACATCCAAGTGTTTGGACGAGGGTGCAAGGTATTGGCCTATGGTTAGGAAATCGACGTTAATGTTCCTGAGAAGGTGCATTGTTTCTGTAATTTCCTCATCAGTTTCGCCCACGCCAACCATGATGGATGATTTTGTGAGGATGTCTGGACGCAATTTCTTCGCATGTTCAAGGATGGAGAGTGATTGTCTAAACGAAGCACGGGCATCTCGAACGATAGGATCGAGTCGGGGGACGCATTCAACATTGTGTGCAAAGATATCGAGTGGAGCCCCGTCGAGCAAGTTTTCAAGTGCTGCTAAGTCACCAGCAAGGTCGGAACAAAGAAGTTCGATACTCACTTCTGGGCATCGTTGCTTGACAGCGTCGATGCAAGCACGATAATGTGATGCCCCACTATCTTCGAGATCATCCCGATTGACGACTGTGATCACAAGATGACGCAAATTCATCGATTCAACTGCTTCGGCGAGTTGTTGAGGTTCCTCGGTATCGAGTGGCGGAGGTGTTTTTATGGTGCCAACGGCACAGAAACGACATCCTCTTGTGCATTCTTTTCCTGCGACCATAAACGTGGCATCGCCCGATGACCAACAATCATGGATGTTCGGGCAACGGGCTTCTTCGCAAACCGTATGGAGTTTGTTGTCTTTGACCGCTGCCTTCGTCAAGTTGAATATTTGTTGTTGTTCTCCCGATGGAAGTTTGGTTCGAAACCAGTTTGGTAGACGGGGTTTTTGGTCAGCAATTGGTAAGGATTTGCCTTGCATTGTTGCCCCGCCGAATTTACCCACAGTACCTCGTTTGAAAAAGATGTGTACGGAGGTGCTAAGCAAATACGAGCCTTCATCAATCTGAAAACCCACCCCTCGTGTATGGCAGAGCGAGTCATTCTCATCACTGGTGGGGCAAAACGACTCGGAGCGGAAATGACGAATTTGTTCATTGATTCGGGATATTATGTCCTCATTCATGTGAGAAATAGCCATGCTGAAGCAGAGCATCTGCTAGATGAAGCAAAAGCACGTCATCACCGAACATGTGGCGATGTTCTTCAAGCCGATCTCTCCACGACAGAAGGTGCCCTTCTTCTTCTCAATGCAGTGAACAGCCATCCAATTGTAACTGAAAACGGATTGTTTGGTTTGATTCACAACGCCTCCTTCTACCATCCAATTGACATTCATGAACTTCAAACAAGTGACATGGATGACCTGTATGGTCTCCACATGCGAACTCCTCTACTGCTCAGTACAGGATTGTTTGACCACCTCGTGCATGGTGAAGGCTCCATTGTTGGCATTATCGATACGTCTTGGAAACGACATTGGAAAGGCATGACGCATTACACAGCAACCAAGGCAGGTCTTCGCCAATTGCTTACGAATCTTGCTGGTGAATTCTCTCCAAGCGTACGTGTGAACATGATTGGACCCGGAGCGATTCTTGCTGCAGATTGGGAGGAAGAGCATTTCAAAAGTGTCCTCCAGCAAGTCCCTTTGGGTCGGGCAGGCGAACCAATCGATATCGCAAAAGCAACCCTGCACTTTTTGCAAACGGGCCATCTCAATGGGGAGTTTTTGGCTGTTGATGGTGGTTGGGATTTGAATATGAATCAATAATTCATTTGAAATATTGAAGGGCGAAGGAACGGACAAGCAGGGGTATCCGAGTCTGGTCAAAGGAGCAGGGCTTAAGATCCTGTGCTCATAGCTTCGTGGGTTCAAATCCCACCCCCTGCATCGTTTTTACAAATGCTAATCGAAAATTTTGGAACGTATTCTTGAGGATTTTTTTAGGAACACATGAACATTTTCTTCACACACATGTAGAATATGACTAAAAACGGTGTGAAAAAGACATCAATAAGGGGTTGGGCATTCATGGATAAGAACGGATTTCTTGCATTCCTTGTGTTTACAATTATTTTTGGGGCATCGATTTCAATAGTTTTCTTTCAGTCAGAAGATAAAGACGATGCAAAAGAAGAATCTGAGACCACAGTCGAAGAAAACAACGATAACAATTCAACCTCATCACATGAATATGCCCACGATCACCCAGCTCCAACTTTAGCCATTCAATCGATCACAGACGCTCAGCAAGTCGTGAATTTGACTGGAAATGCGTCTCACATTCATCTTGAAGGCATAGAAATACTGATTGAGGTTCAACTATCCGGTTACGAAACAATTGTTGTTTTACCTTCATCGAACGGTTCATGGAATGCATCTGTAAGCATTGCCGAGCAACAAACGATATCGATTGAAGTCCGTGCGTATTATCCTCCTGAAAACTCAAGTTCAGAGGTATTGAACATCGAAATTGTCCGCCAAACTGTGGTAAATGACATTGATGAGGATGGTGTTTCTGATGAAGAGGACAATTGCATGAACGACTCGAATCCGCTCCAGACGGATGCAGACGGGGACGGCATTGGTGATGTTTGTGATGATGTCGATGATAATCAATCCAACAACACTCAGAATTCAACCACAAACGACACCAACAACTCTGGTGGAGATGATGGAAATCAAACAGGGAACAACACCGGTAACGAAACGGGCAACGGCACTGATGACCCTACAGAGCCTACACAACCAACCTACGACCCCTCTGACTTGGGGCAGTTTTGGCTCGATGTCTTCCGTTGCCAAGCCGGACAAAACATCACCCCGGTGGACGATTTGACGACCGCAGCGGTTGAAACGCTCGAATGTTCGGTGAGTATCTCGATGAACGAAACGCACATCACCATCGCAACCAATGGTCTGCCAGACCACGACTTTGAATCCACCCTCGCATGTTCACAAGCGAATGATTGTGCAGCGGCTCAAAACTATGAATGGACCATCCCTCGCTCTCCTGTCAATGACACTGCGGGAGGGCATGATTCCACGAACTGCCCAGAAGCAAATGGTGCTTACGAATGTGCTGCAGCTCTTGGTGAAGTTGCCATCGCCATCAATGGCGTTCCATTCTATGGTCCCGAAGATGGACCCGGCGGAGATGCAGTGGCAAGTCATCACGGCGTGTATGTTGAAGATCGACAAGCGATTGAACTCGGCGTCTGCCATGCCCATTCAGGCATGGGTGGGACATACCATTACCACGCAGATGCGAATTGTCTTCATTGGCACCCAGAGGAAGGTGATACCATCCTTGACTACGATATAAGCACACCAGCGGCAGTAGCACAAAACACGGCCAACGGTTCCCACTCAGCCGTCATAGGCGTAGCCATGGACGGCTACCCTATCTACGGATTATGGGGCTATGATGATACCATGGACATTGTCGAGATGAAGAGTTCATACAAACTCAAAGAAGGCGAGACCGGCTACAACGGGATTGACGATTATGTCTACGTCCAAGGGCTCGGTCACCTCGATGTGTGTAATGGCCACTTTGGCCCAACTCCCGAATTTCCAGAGGGCATCTACCACTACCATTCCACGATGATGAACGGCGAGGGTGATATGGGCTTCCCTTATTTCCTGCTGTGCTACCATGGCGAGACCTTCCTGGATGAGGGTGAAGGCGCTGCTGACTGTTCAGGCCACGGAGTGACTTGGGGGCCAGGAATTGGACCTCCACCACCAGGGTGCGAAGGTGATGGAGGAGGGCCACCTCCAGGTGGGCAATTGCTTGAAGTACAGGAGGTAAGTGGATATTCACTTGTCATGAACCCTCAAGTCTTTGCGGTCATGTTCTTCATCGTCGCTTACTTCATTTCGAGAAAGCAACGATAAGGCCGACATTGGTGCAATACGACTCAATATAAGCAAAACCGTTTAACATTGTATTGGATAGGGCCGCTTAGGGAGAACAATGGTGGTTGGAATGAATCGTCATCATCGGCTAAGTTTATCGCTCACCATGTTGATGATGTTCACACTCCTTTCCCCACTTATGATGCAGCCCTCAACGGATGACAATCACACCCAGTGGCTTAGCGACGAGACTATGGTGTTCAGAGCAGCAGGTGAGCAAGAGTACGAACTCTATCTGGATGAGCCAAATTCTCAGAACGGCGGGGACGGTGCAATAACTACGATAGAACCCGATGGCTCCCAAATCGAAGGCAGTGCTATAGATGGACTAGAATTCAGGTCGTCGGAAATGATTGGAAACTTGTTTGTGAACGGCTCAGGCTCTCAAAATACCGCTAGATTCGTCGTCTACATGCAGTTTAGAGGAAGTCAAGGGTCAACAGCAACCGTCACATTTTCACTGCGTGCCGGTGATTCCGAAGTCGCAAGTGAAAGCATCGACCTTGAATCCCCTTGCACGAGTACATTCCAATCAAGTTGTGATTGGTCGACACGAGAAGTTGACTTCGACTTGCCTTCCAACGGATTTCAAGTTCAAAGTGGAAAACAGATCAAAATACGAATTGACGCCGATGCATCATGTGAAGGCGGAGGCGGTGGAGGTTTCGGTCCAGATTGTGCTGTTGACATCGGCTTTGGTCGTATGGAAAGTTCAGGGGGTTTCTCCCGATTAGAAATTATGACCAACCCACTAGCTAAATCATCGGTGAAGGTTCACTTGCCCGGTAAGGGTTGGAATGACAACGAAGATTTACTCTGGGCTCCGAATCACAGAGTCGATTATCGAACCATGCAATTCTCTGTTGATGTACGAGATGCATTTGGCCGAGATGATATCGAGGATGTTATCCTTTCAATGTGGACACCAAATAATGCAGGCACAGTATTCTCTAAGGAATTTGAAGATAATGACCTCAAACTTGACAATGATGGTTTGGTTGGAAATTTTTCTTATACATATGAAGCAGGAATCGATGAAGGGGAATACAACATCTACCTTGAAATACAAGACGTTCAAGGTCATTCCGTCGAATTCCAACACCAAGGCGTTGAATTCACCGAGCACGATATTTACTTGACGACCCCAGCGAATCAACCCGATGTTGTGTTGATAGCCCCTGGCCAAACAACGACTGTTGAACTTCTCGTCGAGCACATTGGATCCTCATCGTCTTCAATAGAAGTTGAGATGGATGTGACAAACAATTTGCCAAGTTCTTGGTCGGACCCAGTTTGGGATAAACCTGGAGGATATTCATTGTCAGGCGGAGGAGATTCAAAAAGGCCAATTCTCTCTATTACAGTTCCAGAATCGGATTTGACCAATGTCCCCTCAGGTTTGAACATAGCGGCAAGAGCATATGCAGAAGACACAGATGGACTTCGAAAAGAGGTTCGGGTTCAAACCATCCGACTCGAACTCGAGCAAGTGGATGTGAATGCTGAACCAAGGGTCTCAGTGTTTGAAGATGAAGACCAACAGGTGCAAATTGCAGATTCAAACCGGCCTGAAGCGTACGACGAGTCACTTTCGCACTACGTTGACCAAGATGAAGTAGGAGAATTCTTCATCAATGTGTTCAACTCTGGTTTTGTGACAGATTCGTTCAAAATTCGAATTTTAGACTTGCCTGATGCTTGGGATTACCAATTTTATGACAACGATACAGGTATGGAACTGGTCAAGGAGGGTATTTACTCCATCACTCCAGATATCGGGTCAACTCAAGTATTAACCGTCCTTCTCAAACTCTATCCTCCAGAAGAACGTGAAGCACAAGATATCGGTTTAGTAAAACTATCAGTGACCAGCAGAGAAGACACTGAACTAACCACACAAGTGGGTTTTACAGTCCATCGGACATTTGGTATTCTCGCCGAGATCATCGGTGACAGCGATTCAGGTACGCTTGGTGCTGTAGGGCCAGTTTCTCCAGGAGCCTATGTCTTCTACCAAATACGCGTCAGCGATTCGAGTGAGAACACTGGAGGCTCAACAACTACCTGGCGTATCGTCAATCCGAAAGACCTCGATAGAAACATCGAGGAAGACAGCAGGTATTCATCTTGGGATTATGACATCACTGACAAAGATACGGGGGCAAACCTTGTGATTCTCAATCTTGCACCTGAAGAAAGCGTTGATTTCAAACTTGAAATCAATCTAAGAAATGAAGTGCCTGCTGGCAATCACACAATTTATCTTCAAATCAAAGAAGAAAATGTAGAAGATGATGAAGCGAGGTATTTCGATCTCCCACTCAAGATAGAAGTGATGGAAAATGTCGAAATCGGTAACCTTGAACTGACGCAAAAATCCCAAAATTCTCCTTTTGCATCCGGTGAAGAAAAGAATGTCGATTATAGACTTACCAATCAAAACAATATCGAACTTACAGTGACTATTACAATAAACGAACCAGATGGCTGGGAAGCAGGCTTACGAGCAACATCAGACCAAGAAGCAGCACAATTCCTGATTCTCAAACTTGAGCCGTATTCGCACAAAGATTTCAGTATGAAAATAGTAGCACCAGAGTCTGTCAAAGACAACAAAATGGTCAGAATTGAAATGCTCGTCACCCCTATGGAAGAAGAGGTCCAATACGGTGAGGATTACAACCAGAAATTCTTCTTTGAGTTTTCAACAACATGTGCAGGTGCAGATTGTATCTTCCTCGAAATGATTGATCCCGAACCCCAAACACTTGTCATTTACGCCATCCTCGCTCTTTGCCTCCTCTATGCAGTGTTCCGCAGGGGGCAAATGAATGCTCAAATGGGCGGCGACAAGTACAACTTGCTCACGGATTCTGATGGCAGTGTTCCTCTACCTGAAGATAATGGAGAATTTGGTGATGATGAAGACGATGATTTACCACCAATTGTGACGCAGTCGGATGATGATGACGATCTTGAATTGCTCGAAGAACTCGATTCGATTTGATGTAATTCACAAAGATTGTATGAACAATGTACCATTTGCCTTATGAGGTATCGGTGGCTCCTCATAGTTGGTGAACACTTTGACTCACGGCGCAACTGCGATTTCGGCCGGTTTAGATATCTCAATTTCGATGAGAGATGCAAAGAAATCAATCCTTCTCGTTGCGCTGATGTTACTTTCTTCTTTCGCTTCAATGCAAATTTTTTCCTTCGAAGTATCGGCAAACTCCGATGCAGATGGTGACGGACTGACATACGGTCTCGAATACCTCATCAACACACAACCAAATGACCCTGATTCCGACAACGACGGACTTCCTGACGGATGGGAATGGATGTACGGCCTTGACCCACTTTCGACAATCGGCGCCGACGGTGCTGTTGGTGACCCAGATGGCGATGGAATGTCAAACCTCCAAGAGTACCTCTATCTACAACCAACCAACTGGGATTTGTCGACAACAACGACCTATCTTGACAATGGTGTGTGGTGGAATGGCACGGTTCCAGTGAACGATTGGAACGAAGAAGGAGCTATGCAATTCAACCAGGTTGCCTGTGGGGGCACTGGAAGCGACGGAACTGGCAACATCATTTTGTGTGACGAAGACCCTGTTGGAAATATTTGTGCAAATGGATTTGACGATGACAAAGACGGTGCAGTTGACGGTGCTGACCCCGATGGTGATGGTGATGCTGACTGTTTGAGTGATGACGACGATGGTGACGGTGTTGCTGATGAAGACGTCGCAGGATGGGATACCGATGGAGATGGTATGCCAGATGGTTGGGAGGCAGCAAACGGACTTAATGCAACAAATCCATCAAATGCAGATGGGCCGAATGGTGACCCAGATGGTGACGGACTCATCAATCTCTACGAATATGTCAATCCTTCGTGGACGACAATGTGTGGCTCATCGCCATGTTTCCGAAATGGTCCCGATGGTGTCGTCACTGAAACCATCACGCCATGCAATCCAGCCCAAGGTGTCGGACCAGGTGGATGTGCTACATTAACCGCAGAAGTCGATGGAATCACATCAACCAATCCTCAAGACGCAGATTCAGATAACGATGGTCTCAACGATTCCTACGAAGCACTCACACTCCTCACAGACCCAACCTCATCAGATACAGACAATGACGGCATTCCAGACGGTGTTGAGGTGAACGGAGCATACGGTAATCCTGCTCAAGCAAGTGACCCTCGTGACAACAATACTGACGACGACGCATTTGACGACGGTGTTGAAGATGCAAATTCAAACGGTCAAGTCGATGCTGGCGAAACCGACCCAACTCGACGAGAAGATGCTGGTGATGAAGATAATGATGGGATTCAAAATTGGGAAGAGAACCTCACATGTACACTATGGAACGTTGCTGACACCGACTTTGGTGGAATCAATGATGGCGATGAACGAAACACAAGCCACGGCACAGACCCTTGTGACTCATTGACGAACTTTGTGACAACATTCGTGAGTTACAATTCCGGCAATCAACGTGTGACTGTAAGTGACGGATCCGGATTCAATCCTTCAGGAGGTGTTGGATGGTACAATGTTTCGGGGACGTGGGAAGCCTTTGCTTATGTGGCGACGGTCAACAATGTCATACAAGGAGTTTCAAATGGTCCAAGCGGAACGGCTACAGAAGTCGCCAATCGAAATGGTTCATTCTGCCACACAGCGGCTGTTTCCGATGGAACAATTACGACGACACGTCAATACTGTGATGACGATTACGAAGATACAGACGGTGATGGGCTCGCAGACTGGCAAGAATTGCTCGGAACATTCGGCTGGTTTTCCAATCCAAGTTTGGTCGATTCAGATGGTGATGGCGTCGATGATTTCACCGAGGTGTTTGACAACACCGACCCAACCGAACCGTGTACGAATCTCCTCGACGATGACTTTGATGGAATCAACAATTATTTCGAAAATACCACTGGATGTGACTTGATTTACATTGGGATCACGAATGGTTCACTCGATGTCTGGGTGACTGATTCTCAAGTGTATGACACAGACTCTGGTGGTGTTGGTGACCGTGACGAATATTTTGATGGCACGAATCCCGAAAATAATCCTGCAGATGACCTCCTGCCTTCTGACTTCGACGGTGATGGCATACCTGATGCTGTTGAAAACGATACAGGCACAGATTGGACCAACCCAGATACTGATGGCGGTGGTGTGCCCGATGGGGTTGAATGTCCACAACCATTCTGGTTTGTTGATTGTTCAGGCTCTCCTTCGAATCCACTTGACCCTTCAGATGATTTTGCAACCAACGATGTCATATTTTGGGCAAACAATACCAGTGGAGTTGTTGATACGTCCCTTGTTCATCGCTGGAGATTGACAACGAGTGATTTCTACACCGGTTCAACCTATGCACATCTTGATTCTGTACACCCTTATTCAAGCCTCGTCCCGCCAGTTGAAAACACCACAAATCTGGCTGATGCAAGTTTTGCTAATTCTACGGTCGACTGGACGCTAACATACAACCAACCTATCGGTAACAACGCATACGTCCCTATCGCATCCTCATATTCCAACATCTCATTTTATCTTGATACAGGCGTACAATTTACGCGTTCAAACGACACACACAATCTCAAATCATCAGGTGGCTTGTTAACTCAAATGTACATCAAAGAACCTGAGTATTACTTCGATTGGGCTACGCTTGCTTCAACGACAGTAGCAGGTCAAAATTTGCCTTACGAAACATTCCTTGATTCAAAATTCACAGACCCTACTGCACCTGAGTCTGAGGTCCGCAACATCACCTTCAGCGTCATCACTTCTTCGAGTGCAAACGATGCGTACAGTATTGCATCTGCACTGGAGGATTTCCTCACAAATGGCAATTCCTCAACGACATTCTTGAGAAATTACGATGGCTCAGGCACCCCAAGCCTTGTGGATACGACCTTGAATCTCTTGACATTTGCACAAGAGGGCACATGTCGTGAATTTAACACTGCATTTGTCACCATGGCACGACTTGCTGGCCTCCCCGCACGGCAAGTTGCAGGTTACAGTGGCGGTACATGGACAGGTAGTGGATATGCAGTTACATCCGACCACTTCACAACATGGTCAGAAGTTCGTCTTCAACAAAACAGTGCGAATGGTAACACCGACCTCGGATGGATTGCCTTCGACCCATGTCCACCGGCGATTGAACTCGAAGTGGTCAACCAAACGTTATCGACACTCACTTGGGATCGAGACGGTTCAGCTAATTTCACAGTCTCAGGTCAACTTCGATTTGTGGACAACTCCACACCGATTGCAAACCAAATCGTTTCGTTGTACTTGATACCAAACTCGGATATTTCAAATGCACCTGGCTCCGCAGCCGTTCAAGAGCGATTGCTCCAAACTCTTGCAACTGATGCAAATGGAAATTTCACTGTAAACGCAAATCCAACATTCCCTGCGGCCCCAGGCATTCAACGTATGGTCGTCGTCACTCAACAAAGCGGCTACGTTGGAAATGAGGCTTTACCATTTGATGATTTTATCAACGTGACCGATGATGCTGTTCTGCGACACACTGCTCCAGAACTTGTCAATGAGCCGGTCGTAGGAGCAGGAGCGACCACAACACTCGAAGGCTATCTCGAACTTCAGTCTCCAGCGGTTGATGTGATTAACGAACTTCCTAATCAAACGGTGTGGTTATCGTTTACCTCTTCAGTCAACGGTTTGACGAATGTTTCGGGTGATGTTGATCCATCAGGATTTTGGTCAATTGAATTATCCCTTGACCCTCTTGAAACGAAAACCAACGTCACGGCGACCCTCGGTTACTCCGGATGGCAAGACACATCTGTAAGTAGCATTACACCACCTCAGTTCCACCTAAGGCCGTCGACAACGACAATATGGCTCAATGTGTCCGATGCTCCAAATCTCACCGCAACTATCGAAGGATCAAGAGCAAATACGAGCATTATCGTCGTCGATGAACCGTTTTGGGTCAATGGTTCTGCTCTTTCAATAGGTGCAGTTCCAACATCGTTAGCAGGAAATGTACTTTTGAGAATGAGAAGTAATGGATCTACAGGGCCTTGGTTTGAAGTTTTCAATCAATCTGTCAATGGAAATTTCAATCTTCAACATACATTGAATTCATCTGCGACACCGGTACCGGCAGGTGATGTCGAGTTTTCCCTGCGATTCTTCCCATCGACAATCCCCGCGACCGATGATGCGAATTTGAGTGCTGGCGAACCTTATTTCCTCAAAGGCAAAGTCAACTTCCTCATTCAATCGGTTGAACAACTTCGTGGAACGCCTTCCTCTGTTGTGGTTGAACTCTTCGACCATCGAGGTATTGCAATCAATCAAAATTTCAGTGGAAATTACGACTTTTTCTTTAATTCAACGTGGGTCAACACAACGGTTGACCCAGAATCTTCCACACTCACACTTTCATGGGATTTGGATGCCAATTTGTTGCCGGGCGATTATGTGCTCAATGCATCATTCAATGGTTCAGAATTCTTTGAACCATCCACTGGTTCAGGTATATTGCGAGTTCTTGCAGAAATTGGTTGGAACCTTTCAATCGGTCAGGATTGGACAGACTTTGGTAATTCAACCTACATTTACGGAGACATCTATGATGCAGTCTACCTCAACCGTGTGATTGGAAATGATACGCTCATCCTTGTGACAATGCTCACGACACAAGGACCTATTGACATGGCTCAAGCAAGATTGAACAACTCAACCGGAGAATTCAACATAACAATCACAATGCCGACAAATCTACCTTCCGATGCATATGAATTCAACTTAGAATTTGATTTCATTTCATTAGCACCATTTGGTGGACCGTATTACCGGTATGTTGACACCTCTGTGCCACCAAATCCACCGAGTTCCATTAGTCAACTTGGAGGTATTATCACAGAGTTTAATGTCGAACCTCAAAGCCCATCCTACATCGTTGAGATGAACAATTCTGTGGATTTCACAGCACGAATTACGGATGTGGCTGATGGGTCAAACATCAGTGGTGCTTCAGTTGAATTCATTTGGGATTATGGTAACAGTAACCAAAGTTTGGGGTCTGTGAATTCGGATGCCAACGGGAACGTCACCACCTCCTTTTCACCAAATAGCATAGCTCCAGGCTACTATGATGTGTTGATTGTCGTCCAAGACGACCTCACCTCTCCGTTGGCTACAGGTAACTCAAGGAGATACGGAAATTCAACGATCATCAATGTGACCGTTCAAGTCGATTCAACAATCGTCGTCACATCCATGCCTTCGGTCATTACAGCTGGTGCCGCATTTAACGTACAAGGACAAGTCCTCGATGCAGAAAACAACTCGCGACCTCTCCTCTCTTCTGTAGAGATGGATGCCTTTTGGCTCGATAACCCTGATGAATTACTAATGGCTTCGAGAAGAACAAATTTCAATGGTACATTCAATTTCTCAATCCCAACCGATACATCAAACAACGGTACAACAAGAGGTCCACGAACGCTTGTCCTCACCGTCGTTGAGGGTTCATCTCCGTTTTATCTGACGGCAAGTTTCCAGCAAGGTGTGCAAGTCATGGGCGTGACCATCTTCGAAAATATCGTACCTCTGAATCCTGTTGTTGTCAATCGAGGTGACAGCATTAACATCTCGGGGCGACTCGTTGAGTCATCGGATATGTTTACGCCGCTTGACAACTATGATGTGTTCGTCAAATTCCATGACACATGGCTGCCTGTGACACAAACCGATAGTGAAGGCTATGCGAATTTCACCTTCGATGTGCCATACACTCAACCACTCGGCTTGACAGTTGTCCAAATCATGTTCAATGGTTCAGCTGACTTGCTTTCGACGAACACCAACATTACTTCGATCACAATACGGTCATTGACCAACTTTACTCTCGACGCAATAACCGCTAACCCTGTTGCCGGTACGAGTTTCAATATCTCAGGACGAGTCCAATCCGACAACGGAACTGGTATTGAGCAACGAGATGGCACTGTGTTGCCAAATGCCAACATCCTCATCGCAATTGATGGCTCGCCTACAGGATTTACAGTATCTGGTGGTGCTATCGGAACGGAAGGCTACTGGAATGCGACCATTACGTTAAGTCAAACATTTGAAGCCGGTACACACAACATCACAGCATCATTCATTTCAACCGTCAACTTCTATCTTGCAAGTTCGAACAACACAACTTTCGACAGTCGTGGCTTTTCGACATTGGTTTTCCTTCGACCATCACTCGATGGTATCGGTCAGCCTTCCCTTAATGACCGCACAGTACGAGGTAACAATGTCACCTTCCATATCTTATTACGAGACAACACAGGTGCAGAATTAGACGGCCAGGCAATTACGGTTTCGCTCCCAGGCACATCCATTGTGGGCGTGTTTACAACTGAAGCAAACGGAACAGCCTATGGTTCACTTGAAGTTCCTGCCAACACAAGCGTGGGTCCAAATGACATATACGTCGAATATGCGGGTGTCTCTGGTACGACTGGGTTGCTAGGAAGTAATGCAACCACTCGCTTTGTCGTGTTAGCGAACACCAATCTCACCATTACAGAATACCCTGATATTCGAACGGCTGGTGAACAATTGGTCGTGAATGGAACACTCCTTGATGACCTGGGGCAAGCACTACAATCCAACGGCATTGATGCATTTGGTATCGTTTACCTCTTGGTTGATGGTGTTCCGGTAGCCAGTGCAACAACCAATGCTAGTACAGGGCAATTCTCAATTACATACTCGTTACCATCAGGTACCGCACCAGGAACCCATCAGTTGCGAGTTGAGTTTAGAGGTGGCAGAGATTGGGTTGACCCGATTGGCTTTGGAGACATCAACAACCCAGAGTATTATTTGGCAAGTTTCGATGTGGTCGACTTCAATGTTAGTGTCCCAACGAAAATTCAATTGTTGACACCATCTGGTGAGGCTGACCGAGATTCAACAATTACCATTCAAGGAAGATTACTTGATGTTTCGGATATTGAACTACCAAATCTCACGGTAGAAGTTTGGCTTGGTGGTGTTTGGATCACCAATACAACGACAGACGAGAATGGAACATTTACCGCCGTGTATGCTGTTCCAGCCAATCAACCGCTTGGACAACTGAGTTTAGAAGTTCGATTCACTGGTACGACATTCTATTTGCCGAGCAACGAATCTGGAATGTGGCAGGTGTTTAGTCAAATTGCAGTTGAAGTATCAATTGATTCCCCTGTAGCTGTTGGAAGTGATGCACTCATCACTGGAACTGTGCGGGACAATCAGTTTGTCGGCGTTGAAGGCCTCATCGTGGATTTAAAAATCGAAGATGTTGTTATCGCTTCAGTTGTCACAAATAGCGATGGTGAATTCGAGTATATGTGGTCAATAACAGACACGTTCAGTTTCGGAACGCTCGACCTCATTGCAGTTGTTGAACCTCAAGGATACTACCGATACGGTGTTGGCAACACTTCATTCGATTTGCTCCATCGAAGCAGTATCACCCTTGAATTCGCAGATGGTACCGACGCAACACGTGGAGATATTTGGGAAATTTCCGGTCGATTGTTCGATTATGATACAATCGACAAAGCTGGTTTGGCAGGTGAAACAGTGCAAATTGACCTCGACGGTGTTCTTGTTGAATCCACAGTCACTGACGCTTCTGGAAATTGGGCTGCGATAATCTATGTCGATCCTTCCCTTTCCCGTGGAGACCATACACTTACAGTACGCTTTGGTGGCAGTGAACTGCACCTCGGCTCAGATGAACAGTCGAATGTTAAAGTTTGGTCGAACATTGAGGTTACTATCGATGCATCTTCATCCAAGATCGTCACTCGGTCGGATGGAACATTCGCCCCACTGGTACTTATTGGTTCAATAAAAGAAATTGGTGGCGATGGAGAAGTGTTTGAAAACCTCGAATTCTACATTGGCGACGGAGCAGATTGTGTCAATGGTAGAGAAGAAGCCCGGTGTATACCGCTCACATTCGTCAACTGGGCCAACGGTAACTTCACAGCAACGGCTACAATGCCATCTTGGACAAGCATTGGCAGTCAATATGTGTACATTGATGTTGTTCGAAATGATACGCTTTACCTCAATGCAGCAACAGTCAATCACCTCTTATTTGTCAATGTGGATGCAGTCATATTCGTCGACATCGATGACATCGTCGAAGGAAAACAGGAAGAAGTTCGTGGTACGATTCAAATCAACGCTGAAGATACTGGAAGCGGTTTGCAAGATGTTTCAGTGATGATTTACATGTACGATGAGAACAAGACTCAACTTCGACAGGTCAATGAATTGACAAATGAAGATGGCCTCATTGAATTTGAATTCTTAGCCGACCCTCCTTATGGGGATGCAGAGTTCTGGGGCGAGATTTCGATTGATATTGTGATCAATGACCCAGTCTTGTCGCCTCAGACATTATCTCGTTTCAACCTCGACCGAGAGGCAGGCTTCATTCCAGATTACACATATGCAACCGATGAAGAAGCGGTGAGTGGCTGGGCATATCTTCTCGTTCTTCTCATCGCAGGACTTGTTGCCGGTGGCATCATGATGTATCGAAAGAAACTCAAAGGCGATATTTATTCAGACGCCGCTGAAATCTTTGCCTACACTGCCGAACTCCTTGCTGCCGGTGATGCAACAAGAGAGGCGATTTTCAAGTGCTATCAAGAATTATGCGAAGTTCTCCAAGAACGTGGATTTTTGAGAAGGGACCATGAAACAGTTCGTGAATTCGAATTTGCTATTCGCCAAGCAATGGGTGGTTTATCCGAGGAAGCTCTGACCGCTCTCGACAATACCTTCGAAATGGCACGATATAGTCGAGAAGAAATGGGTGAAAGTCACAAGCAAGTTGCTTTGCAATCGGTCACACAAATGACGACTGAAATCTATCAACTTCAGAAGGTTCCACCAAGAGAATTTGCTTGATCACCAACGCAACCGCAATAGGCCGTTCACGAACGATACATTGCGTATGCCATCTCTTGGAACGGGAAAGGTTCGTTCAAGGGACCCATTTTCAATCTCAAGTCGAAGGCGACCAAGGACTTGCCCGTCATCAAGTTGAGTCGTTTCAAGATTGATGTGGTCGAGTGTCATTCCATGCATAGGCAATTCTAGGCCATCGGTGATGAAGGCTCCATTGAGTTCATCAACAAACCACTGCAATGCCATGTCTGGATTCTGTTGAAGAATATGCGATTCAGGTTGCAAGCCGGCTGCAACGAGAACTTGGTTATGTCTTGAGCGAACTTCGTTCAAGTGAGGGGATTGTTGAATAAATTCGCTAAACTTCTGTTCAGCAGGCTGAAGAATGCGGTCGGTCGAGTCCTCGGTTTGAAGTGATGAATCTTCGTCGTCAAGCGTTTGTGAAATTTCGATTTCTTTCCACTCGTTCATAGTCCTTCCCAACCTACTGTGCCTCATCAATATTCGTGTAGAATTTATTCTGTATTTTCTCTTTGAACTGTACGGAAAAACCGTGCTGCATATTGCTTGGTTTGTTCTGAGGAGTCACAAGAAATCATTTGCAAATCAGGCGGATAACATGCTTCGTATGTGCGTTCGTTGTTCCGCTTATCCAACAGGAGAATCATCGCCCTATCAGCGACTGATCGAATCGGCCGACCCATCGCTTGTAAAATTGAATTTATCGCTGGTTGGGATATTGTGTATTTCCAAGCAAGACTTCTTCCAAATCGCTCTTCTGCAAATCTCGTCAACGCCTTGGAAAGTAATGATGGTGGTGCATTTGGAATGCCAATACATGCAACTGCGTCAAGTGCTCCATCATGATAGTCAATCCCTTCGGAGAGTCGAGCACCAAAAACGCCACCGAGCAGAACCTTTCTGTTGTTTTGTTTCTCAAAGAGCAATGTTTCAACCACACCATCGAGGTCTCGCTTTGACCAATCTCTATTTTCGAGGATAAGGCGAGCGCCAAAAAATTGTCCTTTCCCAACGATTTGTTCAAGCATCGAATATGATGGTGCAAAGACGGCGACATTTCCAGGTGTTGCGTCGACCAATGCTTGAATGTGTTCTTGAATGAGAGCGGTGTTGTTTTGTGAACGCTCTGAAAATTTTGTTGTGACATTCTTGGCAATGAGCACAGGTCTTCGTTTCGCAGCAAATGGAGATGAATAATGGGCATGTGATGTTGAATCAGTAAAACCAAGGATATCTGCATACATCGAAGGTGGATAGAGTGTTCCTGACATCAGTATTGAACCAGCAGCCTCTTCGAATATGGGTGCTGCGACCATGCCTGGGTCGAGCAGATGAGATGTAATTCTGCCATCTTTTCCTTTACCATCAAAAATGAGTGCAATTGAATTTGTGTTTTGAAACCTATCAAGAATTCTCAACAGTTCTGAAAATCGGATGGCATCTGGCTCCATCGGGTCCTCTCCATCGCCAACTTCGACATCGACATCGACATTTGCAAGTATGTCTCGAAGAAGTTTGATTCGACTGATACGAGGCACATGAGATTCCTCAGATTCCGTTAATTTTTGTTGTGAACCTTTACCCTCAGCGAGGTCACATGCCTCGTGAAGGAGTTCGAATAAATCTTCGACTTTCAATTCAATCTCGTCATCATCATTCTTCAATTGATTGTGCAGTTTTGCAAAATAGGTTGAAAAGATCTTTCTTGCATGTTCAAAAACCGATTTGACCCATACAATCAACTCGTATTGACTATGTGCCAAATCCCCAGTGGTTTGCATCACAATGCTGCGGTATCGTTCTTCGTACTCCTCAAGTTCAGTGTAGACATTTTTCACCATGGTCGGGGTGAGCCGTCGCTCCATGGTCATGCGAATTCGATCGGGGAGGTTGTGGGCCTCATCAACCACGATGATAATGTCCTCCAGACTCAGACCCATCGCTTTCAGGCTATTTTCGCGAACACCATCATCAAAGAGATGGTTGTAGTCTCCGACAAAGACATCCGCAAATGCAACGGTTTCTCTGGCTATTTTCCATGGGCAGGTGACTGTTGGGCGGCCATGCTCAACATGCTGTACAACTTTTTCTACAAGTTCGTCCACGTGAAGAGGATAGGAAAGAAATTCTTCTCGTAGTCCTTCGGCTTTCGTCATCCAAGGCTGACATGAACGATTTTTTCTAGCCTGGGAACACATGAGCGAGAACACAAACGGGGACTCTTTGGCAAAATCCTGTACGCACATTCCCGCCTGTCCAATCATATCAACAAGTGAAATTTTCGATGTGCTTCCACGACGTTCGTTGATTTTCCGAACAGTGTCGACCACGATGCGGTGCTGAGTTTGTCTTGAGGTGAGAAAAAACACCGTTTTCTCCTCACCAGGTGAAAGACCAACCTGAAGGGCTGCTGCAAGAGCAGCAGCTGTTTTCCCAATTCCAGTTGGTGCAGCAGCGAGGTGATTGCCACGATTTTGAAGGGATGCGATGCAATCTCGTATCATTTCAAGTTGGCCGGGCCTAGGATGCTCATGGGCCAAGAATTCAAACTCAACATTCGAAGTTGTATGTTGACCCATACTGTCGAACCAATGACGACCGTTCTAAAGGCTTGACATTCGTCATGAAGGAATTTGTGTGTGCCCAAAAAATGTGGGGGTTGGGCACGTGGGAAAAGGTGGGTCAACTTGCTTGACCCGAGGCAGGGTCCCCTCGGCCGCCATCCGAGGGGTCTGTGGGGGTGTGGTGGTTGTGGGAACCATGGCCAAATTGTGCATGGCGGGCACGCTGACAAAGTGAGTGTAGACCATGCAAGTTTGACCGATCTTGCACAGCCCAAAGGGTGGCATCAATGAGATTGTATCCCTTTGATTGCCTATTCATCCCATCCCCTCCGTACTCTCACCACTTATTCTTGGTATTCTCTTCGTCGTTGTGTTGATGCTTTTGCATCATCTAAAAGTGATTGAAGCATTGTTGATGCTTCTTGATATGAGGCTATTTGTTCCTCAATGAATGATTTCAGACCTTGCTGAGCAGCATGCTCAGGAGTGATTCCTCGTAGTTCATACAATTCACCGAGCAATTTCTTGTCTCCAACGCCAAGTGGAATTCGAATCGAATCCATACCCTGAACTTTAGGTTGGCCATTGAGGTATTCTTCCACTGCTTTCCGAATGACATCGGAACGGTTTCTGGCACCCTCCTGTCCGATTTTCATGTCAAGATGTTGAGCATCTTCTTCACTCAATCTGAATGAGACGAGTACTGTTGGTTGAACCATCCTGCTTCCTCCTGTAACCTATGCTATACCTTGAAGCATATAAAGATGTTTACAAATGACTTACATTATGTAATACAGATGTATACACAGGAATTTTACCCTGCGAACATTCAAATTCATGGTCCAGTACCAAAGGACATGGAAAGGGAATACACACGAGGAATGTATCTCTATATGGAATGCCTCAAGGTCGCATTTGATGATGAAATTGTCACCAGTGATGAGGCTGAAATCCTCAAGATCATCGCCGTAGCACTGGACGTGCAACCAAGTGATACCGCTGAACTTCGAAGTATAGTCTCCAACGAGATTCCTAATCCATTTGTTCTTGGCGAACAAGAATACACTGGATATCAAGTTGGAGATGCATCGATGTATCAGGCCGCATTAATCGCAGCACTTGATGATGAGGTTATTACAGAGGATGAATGGGCACTTGTGAATCATCTCCGGCAACTTGTAGGTATCCAAGAGGATGAACACGCCCTCATCGAAGAAGCCATTCGAGCAACTGAAGGCATTGACGCCATGGGTCAGACACGTGTTGAGCGCCTCGAGCGTTATCTCACCGTATGTCAAATTTAATCGAGAAAACGGGCTTAATTTGAAATACAAAATGGGAACTATTAGAAAGGGTCTTCAGTTCGACTGAAACAATTCAGAAAGCCATAGGTGAATTCAATGTCTGTAATAGAAGAAATATATGCAAAAGTAAAATCACGAGACCCGAATCAACCTGAGTTCCATCAAGCGGTTCTCGAAGTTTTGGAATCCCTCGAACCAGTGTTGGAGCGACATCCAGAATATGCTTCAATTGTCGAGCGCGTTGTTGAGCCAGACCGCCTTATCCACTTCCGTGTGCCATGGGTTGCTGACAATGGTGATGTCCATGTGAACAGAGGGTTCCGTATTCAATTCAATGGAGCAATCGGCCCTTACAAAGGAGGCCTTCGGTTTCATCCATCTGTCAATGCATCAATTCTCAAGTTCCTAGCTTTTGAGCAAATCTTCAAGAATTCACTCACCGGTCTGCCAATGGGTGGTGGAAAGGGTGGTTCTGACTTCGACCCTAAGGGTAAATCGGATGCTGAAGTCATGAGGTTTTGTCAATCGTTCATGATGGAATTATGGCGCCACATAGGACAAGACTGTGACGTTCCTGCAGGCGATATTGGTGTCGGTGGACGTGAAATAGGATTCTTGTTTGGGATGTACAAAAAACTGCGAAACGATTTCCAAGCAGGTGTATTGACTGGTAAGGGCTTACAATATGGTGGTTCATTGATTCGACCAGAAGCAACTGGTTACGGGCTAGTGTACTTTGCACGAGAAATGCTCGCAACGAAGGGTAAGTCCTTCGAAGGGGCAAAAGTTTCAATTTCAGGATCAGGCAATGTTGCACAATTTGCTTGTGAAAAAGTCCTCGACCTCGGTGGGATGCCGGTAACCATGTCGGACTCGTCTGGTTGGATATACGATGCAGATGGTATTGACCGAGAGAAATTAGCATGGATTATGGATTTGAAAAATAACAGACGTGGGCGCATCAGTGAATATGCTGAAAAGTTCGGGGCTACATTTACTCCATCAGCTCCCGAACCGTCGTTGAATGGTCTATGGGGCGTGGATGTTGATGTTGCACTTCCTTGTGCGACACAAAACGAACTCAACGGTGAAGAAGCTAAACTCTTGGTTGCCAATAGTGTAATCGCAGTCGCCGAAGGTGCAAACATGCCTTGTACTCCAGAGGCGGTTGCAGTTTTCCAAGAAGCAGGCGTTTTGTTTGCTCCTGGTAAAGCGAGCAATGCTGGTGGAGTTGCAACCTCAGGTCTTGAGATGTCACAAAATTCTCTCCGCCTCAGTTGGACTCGAGAGGAGGTTGATGAGAAGTTAGAAAATATCATGATCAACATCCACAAAAATGCTTCTGAAACTGCAAAAGAATATGGAAGAGAAGGAGATTATGTCTTTGGTGCAAATGTCGCTGGCTTCCTCAAAGTTGCAGAGGCAATGACAGCACAAGGTATCCTGTGAAATTGAACAGGTCTTTTTGTACCAACCTTGGTACACTGGATTATGCCTGAAGGACCGGAGATTCATCGGGCAGCAGAACGGATTCGAATCGCATTGGAGGGTAAGCCCTTACTCGATGTGAATTTTGAGTTTCAACCAATTGTCGGTATGGAGCATCATTTTGAGCACAGCATCATCGAAAAAGTCGAAGCAAGGGGTAAAGCCCTCCTCATTCATGGTCCACATCGAGTACTTTACGCACACAATCAATTGTATGGTCGATGGATGGTCAATAAAAAAGGCCGTAAACTTCCCGAATCGAGACGTTCATTGCGTTTAGTCTTTGAATCAGACTCTCATGTGGTTCGATTATTTTCAGCAACAGATGTTTGTCTCCTCGAACACCACGAGGTTGACCAACATCAATACATTGCAAAATTGGGTCCAGATGTCGTACTCAAGTCCACGACAGCAAAGGACATTCAACATCATATCGCCCAAAAGCAATACCAGCGAAGACAGTTAGGCGGCCTTTTGCTCGATCAAGGTTTCTTATCTGGCGTCGGTAATTATCTGCGGAGTGAAATTCTTTTTCGATCAGGGCTTCGACCAAAACGAACAATTTCATCCTTGACAAAAGACGAATTGCACCGCTTCTGTGATGTAACCATTGAGATTGTTCAACGTGCATTTGAACAAAAAGGTATCACAGTTTCAAAACAACGCTACGAATCCTTACGCGCTGAAGGATACCGTCATGGTGCATCCCGGCATTATGTTTTTACTCGCTCGGGTTTGCCTTGTTATGTTTGCAACGATACAATACTTCGAGAAACCGTAGCATCAAGGCGCCTCGACCTCTGCCCTTCTTGCCAAAAATAATTTTCTTCAAATTTGGAAATCAGGATAATACTGCTGAGTGTACATGAGGGCATATTCTGGTGGGTAGTTTTGAGAGATAAGTCCATTGTAGTAATTCAATGCATCTGGATTGACGACAGGTTGGACTGGTTGTTGAGCCACAGGTTGTGCATACATGTCCGGCATGGCCACTGCACCTTGTGTCGTACCAGGTTGTGCGTACATGTCCGGCATGGCGACAGGTGATTGAGCACCCACAACTGGAGCATTCATGTTTGGCATTGGTGTTGAAGATTGTAAACCGATCAACTCTTTTTCTTGTGCTAGATTTTCATTTCCTTGCCTTGTGAACAAGAACGCTCCAGCCCCTACGAGAACGAGCAGAATAAGACCCATCACAATGTACATTGTCGTTCCAGCACCTGTGTTGTCTTGTTTCGCCGCTTCGAACACCCAGCGCAATGGATCTTCTGGATATGCATCAGCCCCTTGGTCAATGCCAAATTCTTCAGTAGGGTCTGAATAGCCATCACCATCGGTGTCTAGACAACCAATTCTGTCCAGTGTGGAATTTCCATTGGTGAATTTGCAGGCATCAGCACCATTTTCGACACTCCATGTTGAATCAGGATCCGAGTAACCGTCGCCATCGGTATCATCACATCCAATTCTGTCAATCGATGAGTAATCGCGAATATCTGGACAATCATCTGCATTTAACCCCTCAGGATTATCCCCAAACCCATCACCATCACGGTCTGCCCACTGTGTTGGGTCTTCATAGAATGCATCCGCTCCGTTTGCAGGAAGATAATTTGAATCAGGGTCGGGGTCAGAGTAACCATCGCCATCGGTATCTGGGCAACCAAATCTATCGATTGTTGATGTTCCAGCAGTATCGATACATGCGTCGGGTTCGAAACCAGATTCGTTGTCGCCAAATCCATCACCATCGGTGTCGCTGTATTGTGTTGGGTCATTGATGAACGCATCATGCTTATCGTACCACCCATCGCCATCGGCATCAGGACAACCGTGCATATCGTTTTTCCATGATGTACCAGCAAAGGTTGGGCAAGCATCTTGTTGGTGCGGTAGGACATCAGGATGATATTCACCGGGCCATGATGGGTTTCGGTCTGTCCACGTACCATTTCCGTAATTGTCACCAAATCCGTCTTCATCGAAATCAGACCATTGTGTGTCATCTTCGGGGAACGCATCTGCACCATTTTCAGTCGACCATACGTTATCTGCATCGGAATATCCGTCACCATCAGTGTCGACGCAGCCAAGTCGGTCAATCGTTGATGAACCAGCTTCATCGATACAATCGTCGGGATTTGTTCCTTCTGAATTATCGCCATAGCCATCGTTGTCGGTATCGTCCCACTGGGTTGGGTCGAGTGTGAATGCATCATCAACATCAGCCCATCCATCGCCATCTTGGTCAAGACAAGCGTTCTTTCCGCCCAATGTCGAATTTCCTGCTTCATTCGGACAATCATCGAGTGAATCAGCCCATCCGTCTCCATCAGTATCGATGCATCCTGTTTGCCCGAGGGTTGAATCTCCAGGAGTCGTCGGGCAGTCATCATTCGCATCATCGAAAGCATCACCATCATCATTCTCATCTTCGTCACTATCTCGGCAACCATCTCCATCAATATCGGTTGTGCTGTTTGACACCCACGTAGGTCTTGGTGGTTGATAAGATGTGTATGGACAATTGTCGTTTGCGTCCTCGACATTGTCATTGTCGTTATCATTGTCCTCAAGGTCGTCATGGCAGCCATCTTTGTCGAAATCAGTTGAATTCGAAGGGTTTGCAAAATCTTGTGTGGATGTCCAATTGAATTGTCCGTTTCTTGGACAATCATCAGGAGCATTATCAGTCAAACCATCGTTGTCATCATCTGAATCACAATCATCTCCTTGTGCATCCATGTCTGTGTTTGCCTGACTCGGGTTCGAAACGGTTGGACAATTATCTGTAACGTCTGGTACACCATCGCCATCAGCGTCCTTTTTGTTCGCAGGGTCAAATGCCCAGAGCATCAAATCCGCTCCGCCGACAGGGTTGATGGTTGTCGAGCCTTTCGTGATGCCATTGTTTGCAAAAGCACCGGACGCTACGACAATATCGGATGTGTTGATGGCCAAGTCTTGACCAAACTCATATCCATTGCTGTCCGTTACATCAAGCCAATCCCAATCACCTTGTTTTGTCACTCCGGCAATAAGGGCGTCAAAATTTCCACCGATGGAAACCGACTTTGTTGGTGTGATGAACGAGCCATCGATGGTCGTGGTGAACACCACATCGTTGTTTGACGTAACCACCATGCCACTGACGATATCGTGACTTGAAGTTCCTCCAGTTACGGCCCATTCATTTTGTATGTTTGAACTGGATTTGAAGATGAATAGGTCGGAATTACCTTGGTTTGCTGTGATTGACCAGGTCGATTTCGCAAACGTTCCGGAATATTGTCCGCCGTAAATGACGTCACCTTGGGAATCGAATTCCATTTGTGTGATGGCCACCACTTCATTGGGAGAACCATAACCTTCTATGCCTTGGAAATTTCCATTGACATCGAGTTTCACAATAAATGAGTCGAGACTGCCTTGGATTGAATATGTGTTCGAACCAAAGATCACGTTGTTTTGTGTATATCCAGAGACATAGATAAGGCCGGTTGGGTCAAATGCAATATCGGTGACGACTTGTCCCCCAATACCTCCACCAACCTCTGCCCAGATTAAGCTGCCTTGCATTCCATCATATTTGGCTACAAACACTTCTTCGTTGCTGACATTGTATGAGATGCCACCGAAATCGGTTTCTCCTTTGAAAACTCCAGCAACATACACATCACCGGACTGATCAACTTTTACCACATTCGGAACGGCATAATCGTTCGTTCCATTTTGAGTCGACGAGGTTTGAGATGCCCACATCATGTTACCCATAGGGTCATATCGAACGATGAATCCATCTAGTGATGTCGTGGTCAGGGCTTGACCAGTGGTGTATCCAATGCTCCCTGCAAAGTATCCAATCAAGAACGTTGAGCCCATGGATGAGTCAATGTCTTCGACCCAAGAAATACCATTTGAATGGTCTGCACCGGCGACCCAATCCCAAGTTCCAGTTTCAGTAACTCCTGCTACGTAATATTCAGAGCCATATGGGCTTGTTGGATTGAGGCTATTTGAACCTAGACTCAATGATTGCGTAAAATTACCTGCAACCACATAACCGGACATCGTTGTGGTGATTTGTTCAGCAAATTCATTTCCATTTGAACTTCCGCCACCCAACAAAAAGACATCACCAGATGACCGTGCGAATGCTGAAAAGTTCGGTTCAGTAGCATCTTCGAAATAGAGAATAGACGAGTCAGATTGTTGCTGTAGTGGTATGTATTGAATCAGCATCACGACTGTGAAAACGAGGGCAATCAGCGGCGATTTTAGGCGAGCCATACCCTTCGGTTATGCTTAACCAAAATGAAGCCTTTGCTTACGAGTGTAAACTTTGAAAATCAAAGGTTTGAATCGATTGTGAGCAAATCACTGTTTCCAGCATCTGTGACGGTGACCGTCGAAACTGAGAAAGGCTTACCACATGCGATACCAAGCTCCCTGTTGACGATGCCCAATCGGTGCATGATCACTTCAGGGTGCTGAGCTCGTAAATCATCTGTGAATTCAGCGGGGCAGTTTGCTGCAAAGATGATGACTTTTGCATCACCGTTTTTGCATGCATCTATTGCTTGTCGCTGTCCAAACAGAAGGTTGCCAGTTGCTATTGCTTGCTTCAATTGTTTACTTATGTCCATATTTTTTCCTCCATACTCCACTTTTGTTTCTCATGGTTGAATCGATTAATTTTCATCAGGGATATAGTACAATGCTACGCTTCCAGTTCCGAGTGAAATCGGTTGACCAACGATAATGTTCTCTGCAACACCAGTGAGTTTGTCTTTTTCACCGATAATACCAGCCTTCAACAAGTGATTAACGGTGACTTCGAATGCTGCACGAGCAAGAATACTGTGCTTTGTTCCAGAAACACCGTGTCGGCCAATCGCTCGGACTTCACCCTCGGAGGTCATCACATCAGCGACCATCAGAAGGTGGCGCACATCGACTTCAAGTCTCGCACCATCAAGCGTTGCTTGCAATTCATTGACAATGGCTTGTCTTGCGGCTTCGATTCCAAGATAGTTGTAAATTTCGATAATGTTGTTTGTGTAGGTCCGATATCGGTCAATGTTTTCAAGTTCACAAACTCGTTGAAGATTACTTCCAATGGTCGAAAGATAGAATTCGCCAGTTTTCTTATCCTGCTGAACATTCGCTCGCTCAACATTTGGAATACCTTTCAATCGCAGGTCACGAATTTTCTCTTCAAGTTGGAGGAGCATCGTGTACGATGGTGGGTTTTCGGTGAGATCTTTAAGATCCTCTTCACTGTGGACACCGGGAATGATTGTCAATTTCTTTGGCTTCTTTTCATTATCAACCTGGATAAACAATCGAGTTGCAGTTTCAATCTTATCTCGAACTTCAAGACCGGTCATGTTCTTCTTGTCCAGTTGTTCTTTGTCGAGTTTGATGATGAGTTTTCGTTGTGCTACGTCGGTTTCAAGTTCAGAGATGTTGACGGTTGTTGTCACTTCGATAGCTGCAGCAAGTTTCTGTGCTTCTTCTGCATTGTTCTTGTTTTCATCTGAGAGTCGAATCACCATCGTGGGCGTATTCGGTTCCTTTCGTGCATCGACAATCTCGATAATTCTAGGAAGACCTTGTGTGACGTTGACTGTTGCAACACCAGCATAGTGGAACGTACGCATTGTCATTTGCGTTCCTGGTTCTCCAATCGATTGTGCAGTGATGATGCCCGCAGCTTCGTATGGGTCGATTCGTGCCCTCTGGAGAGCATGAACTGCTTCACCAATTATTTTCTTGGCTTCTGCCTTTGTCAATTTCTTTTTCTTTCTGTTATGAACAGATGATGTGAGGTCAGCATAAATTCTCTTTGTGAAGAGTTGTGTGACGCCTTCGTCTTGTGCAGCACTTTCCAATGCTGAGAAAACAGGGTCTGACTCAAGGTCGTGGTATGGATTGGAAGCCACCATTTTATCTTCAAGTTGGTATACATCCATGTCCACTACGGCCTTTTGGCGAGTTCTTCGGCTTCTACGACCGAGTCGAACGGCGGTGGTTGGACCGACAGCTTCACTGTTGATGTTGTGATTTTTCTGGCTCGCTGCACGAATAATTTCGTAGATTTGGCCCGCTTGTTCAGAATCTGTTTCACAAATTTGTGCAATTTGTTGTGCATTCATAATTTTGACATCATCCCACTTTCTGTCGTCAGCAAGTACATGGGCAAAGTTTTCAGCGATGCCGAGGTCCATGAGTTTCTTCTTTGTTGCACTCTTAACGACCATCAATCACCACCTCCAATGTCTGCGTCGGAATCATCCTCGAATTCGATACCACCGAAGTCTTCTTCTGCTTCATCTCGTTCAAATGATTCTCTGTCAATAATGCCGCCATCGCTCGTACCGAGTGCCGAGTCAACAATGACATCGATGTTG
The DNA here is from genome assembly GCA_038146705.1 of Candidatus Poseidoniales archaeon. Taxonomy (GTDB): domain Archaea; phylum Thermoplasmatota; class Poseidoniia; order Poseidoniales; family Poseidoniaceae; genus Poseidonia. The sequence continues at coordinate 32,574 of JAYQSB010000012.1, read as the reverse complement.
AATGGTGAACCGTGTACGCCACGTGATGGATCGATACCGTCTTCACCGTAACTGAATTGAATAATCCTATTCGCTGTGTTTCGCACAGATAGCATATCGTCATTGAAAACTTTCAAGTCATCCATTGCGTTGATTAATCGTCGTTGCATGTATCCGGACTTCGATGTTCGGACCGCAGTATCGACAAGTGACTCACGACCAGAAACCGAGAGCATGAAGAACTCAGTTGGTTGAAGGCCACGTTTGAATGATGAGGAAATGAATCCTTTTTCTGCTGCACCACGTTCTCCACGAGGGAAGTGTGGTAGTACGCGGTCATCGTATCCTCTTTCGATACGCTTTCCACGAACTTTTGCTTGACCGATTGAACCAGCCATCATGTTGAGGTTGTCCATCGACCCTCTCGCACCGGAGATAGCCATGTTCACCGCGGCATTTGTGGAGCCTGATTTATCCAACTCTTGTCGAGCGACTTCACCAGCCTTTTGTTTTCCTTCATCAAGAATAATCATGATGTTTTCTTCAAGAGTTTCTCGAACGGTTCGGCCTGGTCGAGCCTCGTACTCAACCTTGGATTTCTTCTCAAGGGATTGAGCATATTTGTCAAGTTCAGTTTCAACTTGTTGTCGTGCTTCGTAGTTGGCTTGTTCGATCAAATCGAGAGCATCGTGTGACAAATCTTCGTCATCGATACCGGTTGTGAAACCTAGCGAGGTACACGCAGCGATGGTAAGTCGAGTGAAGTTGTTGAGGAACTTCGCACCTTCTTCTGGGCCGTTTGTTTGTACGATTGCATCAAGTAGTCGTCCGTCTTCTGCACCAATGGCACGCTTGTCGATGGTACCGCCTTCGATAACACCATCTCGGACGGTCACGAGGTCATTTGAACGACTCTTGAATCGCAAGTGGATGTTCTTTGGAATGATGAGGCCAAGCATATCTGGACCTTTGAAACATTCATTTCCTTTCGCATCTTTGACAAGTGGTGGTAATTCACCTCGGAATCCAATATTACCAAGGATTTCAAGACCCAACCTTCGAGGGATAAGTGCATCTTGTCGTGAGAGGAGATAAGCTCCAGAGATGTGGTCGTGAATTCCACCGATGACTGCACCACCGTATCTTGGTGTCAGAATGTGTTCTTGTACACGCATCAAAATCTTTGCCTCAGCACGAGCTTCTTCTGATTGAATGACGTGTAGATTCATCTCGTCGCCATCGAAATCTGCGTTGTATGGTGTACAAACTGCAAGATTGAATCTAAAGGTGTGTCCTTCCATGACACGCACTTCGTGAACCATCATGGACATTCGGTGGAGCGATGGTTGTCGGTTGAAGATCACAACATCACCATCGATGAGGTGACGCTCGACTTGAATGCCCGGCTTTGGATTGCCATGGATGTCCACAGTTGAGAGACGGTCGTCCGTTCGCGTGGAGTCACCCCATTCGTCTTTCGGGCTTCCACAGTGTGGGCATTGGATGGTTAAATATTCAGGGTATGGGTCTGGAATCGGTTTCTCGGATTGAGACAAATCATGCAACCAACGATAGTGTAGGACAGCTCTTGGATCGTCTTCAGCGAGGGGTTTTCCACCAGCATCTTGTCCTTGTAAGTTCAACAGTGTTGCATCGTCGTCGACTGAATAGACTTCCAATTCTTCGCCATCAGCAGTGAGTGAAATTGATTTTCGAATGACGAGACCTGGCAGGAAATTTGGAGCAGGTAGAACTTGGTGAAGGTCTGGACGCATGGTTGTTTCTTCGTTACACTCAGGGTTGAAGCATCTAAATCCTGAGTTGATAAGTCTGCTTCTCTCGTTGATTTTGAACCGACCATCGCCTTTGAGGATGTAATTTACACCAGGGTGAACATCAGGTCCTCGGAGAATCATTTGTCGCATTTGTTCTCGATTTCGAAGTGTTACTCGAATTGGAACAGTAAGTTCTCGTGCAATTTTCTTTGGAACACCAACTTCGTTGACACCGAGGTATGGGTCAGGCGAAATAACTGATCGTGCACAGAAATTCACACGCTTTCCTGAAAGGTTACTTCGGAATCTCCCTTCCTTCCCTTTCAATCGCTGTGTAAGTGTCTTGAGAGTTCGTCCCGAACGGTGTCGTGCTGGAGGGATACCAGAGGTTTGGTTGTCAAAGTATGTCGTGACGTGGTATTGGAGCAATTCCCACAAATCTTCGACGATGAGTTGCGGAGCACCAGTGTCTCTGTTCTCTCGAAGTCGTCCGTTGATTCGAAGAACGTCAACGAGTTTGTGTGTCAAATCGTCTTCGGAGCGGTCGCCACTGTCGAGTGTGATTGACGGTCGAACGGTAATTGGCGGAACTGGAAGAACTTTGAGGACAGTCCATTCAGGTCTGTTTTGCCGGTCCATTCCGATAAAGATGAGATGCTCTGAGGGAATTGCACTCAACCATTCGCGAACATCACGTGCAGTCAACTTCTTCTCAGTGTCTTTGTTTGCACCAGTGCTTTCAGTCTTTTCTTTGAAGGTGGTTGGTTTGTCGAGGATGATTTTTCCTTGGATTTCACCACAGTGCATACACACTTTTCGCTTTGCTTCGGTCGTTTTCTTCTCAACTTCTTTGATGATTTTTGAGAATTCAGTTGAACCTACACCGTGCTTGAGGATGATGTCTCGAATTCTCTCTCGGTAGAAATCTTGTTCGCTCTTTTGCTCATCTGAACCATGAGAACCAGGTTCACTGTTCAACAAAATCTTACTGCATGAATTGCATGTTGCTTTGAGAGCAGTTTTGATTAAGTTGACGAACCCAATGTGAATGACAGGGAGTTCAAGTGCGATGTGGCCAAAGTGGCCAGGAGAATCTTGGTATTGGCAGTTATCGGTTGGACAGACAAGACCTGGTTCAATGACACCCATGTGAGGGTCCATCAAACCTTGAGTGTAAGCATGCCCATCGTCTTTGTATGTATCTGCAGTCTTGACTTCGACAGCAGACATCTTACGAATTTCAGTTGGGTCCATCAACGAAAATCGAATTTGTGCAATACGCTTAGGGATAAGGTCAGTTCTCTTACTCATTTTCGGTCCTCCAGTTCAAGTCGCATGGCAACCCCTAAACTCTTCATTTCGTCGAGCAGGAGTTTGAATGCATATGAAGTCTGAACTTTGTAGACTTCAGCTCCGTCACCGTGGATTGGGCTCACATATGTGGCTCGCTTCGGGTCATACCAAGCGATGTGTCCTGATTGAGCACAAACGTACATGTCGATACCGTCAGACTCATCGAGGAGACGGTCTTTGATGACCATAGATGCTCCGTGAGCGATCAAACAATCACGTTCCATCTCACCAAATCGAAGACCTCCTTGCCGGGCACGACCTTCGGTTGGTTGTCGGGTGAGAATTTGAACACGACCTCGGGAACGAGCGTGAATCTTTGATGAAACGAGGTGGTGTAATCGTTGGTAGAAGATACATCCTACGAAGATTTCAGCAGGGTACGCTTCTCCAGTTTCACCATTGTACATGACTTCTCGTCCGGTGTGGGATAATCCGTTTCGAATCAATCCATCGCGAAGGCTTGACTCTTTTTCACCACGGAATGCAGTACCGTCGATTCTTCGTCCTTCCATCGAACCAACCTTTCCACCGATCATTTCAAGGACGTGTGCAACGGTCATTCTCGAAGGAATAGCGTGTGGGTTGATGATGAGGTCAGGGACGACACCGTCAGCTGTAAATGGCATGTCTTCTGGGTCGACTAAACGACCAATGACACCTTTTTGTCCGTGTCTTGAAGCGAATTTATCACCAACTTCCGGCACTTTGTGACTTCGTACCATGACACGGACGAGTCGGCCTGAATCGAGAGATTCTGTCACGAAGACATTGTCAACGTGGCCCTTTTCGCCGTGTCGTACGAGCATCGAAGATTCTCTTCGCTCTTGAGCCATAAGGAATGCACCACCTTGCGCTTCCTCAAGGAATCGCGGTGGGCTTGTTTTACCGACGAGAACATTGCCACCTTCGAGATAGGTTTCTGGAACTGGTAGTCCATCCATTTCGAGATGGCGGTATTCTGTTTCAGGTTTCAAACCTTTCACTTCTTGTCGAGAAGTACCCGGCTTTTCGATTTCTTCAACTTGGCCACCTGGGAACCGTCGTCGCTCAGCGTTGTATGTACGGTTGAATGTCGAACGTCCAAGTGCTCTGTCAACAGAACCTCTGTTCATAATAACTGCATCTTGCATGTTGTAGCCGTGAAGCGACATGATGGCGACGATGAAGTTCTGACCACCAGGTCGTTCATCGAAATTTGTGGTCTCCATCGCTCGAGTGCGTGTGATTGAGCGTTGAGGATAGTGCAGTATGTGTGCACGAGTGTCTGGTCGGATTCTGTAATTCGCACTGGGCAATCCTAGGGATTGCTTGACCATTGCAGTACCACCGGTAACACGAGGTGTTGAATTGTGTTCGGGGTACGGGATGAGCGAAGCACATACTCCCAACACGAGTTGTGGATCGATTTCACAGTGTGTGTGTTCGGGCGTGTAGAGCAGCGGCACGCTGAATTCGGTTTCTTGAATTTCATTATTTGGCATACGGACAGTAGCTTTGATTTGAGCTTCTGTTGCACCTTGTTCACCTAGATTCATCCATGTGGTGTCTTCAAACATGAAGGTTCTACCGGCTAAGCCAGCCTTGTCTCCTTCGGGAATAACTTCGGGAAGTTGGAATGGTTTTGGAGCGATGTAGAGGTCTTCTTCTTCCTCAGCATCGACCCATTCGACAACACCTTCGTTGATGAGGTCTCTAAACACCATTTTTCCGTTGTGTAGAGCATCTAAATGTTCAGGCTTTAGCCGAGGCGTTCCGTCGTAAAGAATCATCAATGGACGAAGAATTCGGCCCTTGTCTGTGTTGATGAAAATGTCTTTGTTTTCCTTGTCGTGTCGAATCGATACTTCGTATGGGATTCGGCCTCGTCGTCGAGATTGCTTGAATTGTTCGACGAGGCGACCGCCGTTTTTATGCGTCCCATAGATGTCACCGTTGACGTGAATTCGAGCACCTTCGGACCAATCATCAGGTTCAATGACGTCCATCTCTGTGAGTTGTTGTTGGATCATCTTCTCGTCGATGTCCTCAGAGATGTCAACCATTTGTGCAGCATTCTTCACAAGACCGCAATTTTGTCCTTCTGGTGTTTCGTTAGGACAGAGTCGGCCCCATTGAGTTGGGTGAAGGTCACGGGCTTCAAAATGAGGTTGGCTTCGAACAAGAGGGCTCGTCACACGACGCATGTGCGACAGTGCGGCAAGGTATGTTGTACGGTCGAGTAATTGACTCACACCGGTTCTTCCACCGACCCAGTTTCCTGTTGCGAGTGCGTGCATGATTTTGGAGGTGAGGACATCAGGTCGGAGGCAAGCGGTAATCTTGAGTTCTCTCTTTCTGTTGTGGTGTCGCTCAAGTTGATATTTCAAGTCACGAGCAAGTTGATTTGCTGAAACGCGGAAGAGGTCTTCGATAAGGTCGCCAGCAAGTCGTACACGCTTGTTTGCGTAATGGTCCTTATCATTAGGGTCGCGACCTTCAATAGCCATCTCAAGAACTTGACGTACGATTCGGCCGAGGTAAACGGCCTTCTTCTTTCGGTCAGTTACTTGGTCACCAAGGTGAGGGAGAAGTTCTCTGTCGAGCAATTGATTGACACGTGCTTCTCTGTATTCTCTTTGTTGACCTGCAGCGAATTTCTTCTGAAGCCACTCGTGAGCTTCTTCTTCACGCTCAACTTCGTATTCATCATTTGCCTTCACTTCGTCGATGTTTGCTACAATGAACTTGAATGCGTCGGTGGAACCACCTATTGCCGAGAAAATTTCTTGGTCAACTTCGATTCCTAGTGCTCGCATGAGCAAAACGACTGGGATTGCTGTACCACCAGCTGAGCTGATTTTGACCATGAGCATTCCATCACGTCGCTTTTCCACAGTCAATGGTTTTCGCATACCGTCTTTCTGTGAGAAAATCTTTGCAACTTCTGTATGTTTGGAGTATCGCTTGTTAATTTCGATAGTGACTCGATTTGGTGCGAGGTCCTCCATCGAGATGAGGACTCGTTCAGTTCCGTTGATGATAAAATAACCGCCAGGGTCGAGTGGGTCTTCGCCTTTCTGACGCAGAAGAGTGTGCCATGCGTCCTTGTCCTCTTTTGAGGTGGTTGTGTGAAGCACTCTATCCTTAGTGATGTGGCTCGGGTGCAGGTTGCATACTCTTGAATGCACCATGATTGGCATTTGTCCAACCTGGACGCCCTCTTCTGTTGGTTGAGGTCGACCACCCTTGTAGATGGTGAAATCCATTGAAACTGGAGATGTGTATGTTAATTTACGAATACGGCATTCCATTGGAGTGGATGGGTGTTCAGATCCATTGGCTTCTTTGATAGAAGGTTCCCCGAGTGTGACATTTTTGATTCGGATGACAATGTCTTGGTCAGCAACGTCAAGTTTGATGTAGCCTCCTTCATCGTCATCTAATTCATCATCGGTTCCGACTCGGATGTTCCGGATGATTCGCTCCATTCGAGAACGCAGGTTTTCGGGACTTGGAACACAGTCGTTGTACGATGCAAGTTGGTGGTTGACTAAGCTTCTTTCTCTAAAAAATGAGTGAATAATTTCTTCCATGTTTTCCTCTCCTTAATTTCCCTCGACGATGAGTCGGTATGCCACCGACTGTCCTGCTGATGGTGATGTTCGAATCACCTTGAGTACGCGGTCTGCAATCCATCCCGCAGCCAAGGGTTTGTAATCCTCATCATTTGCATGAGCATCTGTATCTTGTGCCTCTGCGACTTCTTTGATGACTTGGACCACTGGGTCTGAAATGAGGATTTTGGGGAGAAGTTCCTTTGCCAATCGAGGTTCTCCAGTTTCTTCGTCTGCTTCGAGGAGTTGCCACGGAGCGAGTTCCGCCATTTCGATTTCAAACAATTGTTCGGGTGTGACATTGGCAGGTCCCACGAGTTCTTGGTGAGGGACTAATTCATGGTTCATAGCGTTAAATCGACGAGTGATTTCTGGCTTGTCGATTTCATCGAGTGCTTTGGCTCGGATTGTGATCTTTTTGCTTTGTTTGTTTTTTCGCCTTCGGCTTCCTTGCTCAGCGATTGTCATCATGGTGTTTGTGAATTCTTCGGAGTCTTTCGAGATGCCGAGAATGGTTGCGATGTCTTCGTGTGAGAGCGATTTAATATCACTCATATTTCTGTTCGTTGCTAACTTGTGAGCGTAGTCCTCTGGAACGCCCAATTCGATTAGTCTCTTTTTTGTCGCACTTTTTACTACCATCCCCAAACACTCTCCTCGAACCCTTACAGCGAGCCTGAAGGTCAGCAGGCGGGCCCGACGGGGTTCGAACCCGCGACCACCGGATTAAAAGTCCGGCGCTCTACCTGACTGAGCTACAGGCCCAATGTAGCAACTGGGCTTTTTGTCCGACCAACATGGTGTTTTTATATTTTATGCAAATACATTGAGCCTTTGATGAGAACTCAGCGGATTGAATTATATCAATTTTTCATTAAATTTGGGCGATTTCACAGAGCCTTTGGTTTCAAGCCGGCAATATCCTCATAGTTTTGGGAGGGTTGGAAGAGGTCGATGGAGGACTTGCCGTACGATGATTCGCTCATCGAAAGGGAATCCGTTCGAAGTGGAACTGAGTTCAGTGAATTCAAATGGCGATCGAGCAGTGGCGTAGAGTTCAGCGGAACGCTTCCATTTTCAGTCTACCCTCCGAGGCAAGACACGACCTTGCTTGGTTCAATTATCGAAGAATGGCCGATGAACTCGCCACTTGATGTACTCGAAATCGGTTCAGGTAGTGGAGTATTATCTTGCCTTGCAGCCAAACTTTCTCATCGAGTGACTTGTTGCGACATGAATCCATACGCGGTTGTATCAACTCGTCGATTAGCCACGGAGAACAACCTCGTGATCCAATGTTTTGAAGGTGGGCCAGGGCCACAAGACGATTCTAACGATGCTCAATGGGGCGGTCTCGGCACGTATGATCGGGTTCTTTGGAATCTACCATATTTGCCTGAACCATCAACCAGTGGCGAGAAGCTGGGGCCAATTGAGGAAATTGGCACTATTGCAGAGCGAAATTATAGTTTGTACAAGATGATGTTGCGTCGTCTGAAAACATCAACGTTACTATCTATACAAGGAATTGCTTACTTTGTAGTTTCATCGTATTTTGAACTCAACGATTGTGTCGAACAAGCATGGAAAAACGGCCTATGTGCTCGAATACTGAAACATCTCGATTTCGAGGAGGAAAGAATTGCAGTTGTTGGTGTTTGGCACCCCTTTTTCGGTGAAGGTGAATTCGAGCAACATCAAACCATCGACAGCACGAATCTGCGGTGTTTGAACGCCGAGACACCGGTTGGAAGTTTTGTTCTAGCACATCACCAAACACACGGGCGTGGTCGTGGGACAAATACATGGGACTCTGAAGTCGACAGCAGAGCAATGTCGTGGGTCATATCCAATGGGCAAAAACACCCCGAAGTTTCCTTTCAGTTTCACATTGGTTATCATCTCTTACGATTGTTTCGTACCTTGAATCCTACATCCGATTTCAGACTAAAATATCCAAATGACATTCTTGTTCGACATGGAGAAGATGACTGGAAAAAATGTTGTGGTATTCTCATCGAATCATCGAGTCTAGGTCAACACAACAGAGTGGTTTTGGGTGTAGGCATCAATCTACGGTCCTCATCTAAACAGAATGGCTCGTTATTTAATGATAAGATCAGTTTTTCTCACTCTATGGTGCATGCTTGCGTCGCATCAATGTTTTCAAACAGTCGTGCAAAATATGATTCTATAGAATACAAGATGTTCTCTCCTATCGAGAGTGAATTTATCGAAACATTTCGCCTTTTGTATGATGTTCTCTTCAAAGATGAAATCGTCATTGTTGAACATGTGAACAGTGATGGAAGCATCGGTATTACGACGAAAGAAGGCCATTATCTTGACGTTGCTTACGAGGATGTTCAGCTCAGTCTTCGGAACTAGCTTTTCGCTGTGCGAGCCCAATTGCGAGTAAAACACCGCCGATTGGAATTGGTACGAAGTCGATCATCCATTTTCGTTGAATCTCAACATCGACATCAGCTTCATTGCCCCGAGTGTCGATTTTGTAGGTGTAAAAACCACTTTCCTGTGCTTCAAATGAAAATTCGAGGGCACCTCCTTTTGCAATCGTCTTGATGTCGGATTGGATTGTGAACCCTGACTCATCCTGAATCGATATCCTTACCGTACTCTCATTCATTGTCTGGACAATAATTTCAAGCCGGTCATCTTTCATCATCGAAACGCCGTTGGACAAAACTTCACCATCTTCATCGATTTTCAGTTCTGGCTCCCATGCATGCATGACCAATGATGCGAGAAGGATGGAGATTCCTGAGAAAATGAACACATCTGAAATTTTCAGAGCGGGTGCATTCCCTCCTGCTGCCATGAACCCCCCTAAAGAATCCGATAGATAAGACAAACCATTGTCTTATGATTAGAATGAAGATTTCTTTTTTCTACGGGCTGGTTTTTGCAAACCCAAACGTTGTCTGACAAGACGAATCTTCCCACTTGTCGTCAGTGTTTCGATTCCGAGTTGCGGATTCTTCGAAAAATAGTCTTTGATTTGAGTTGAATATTCAAGCGAGACGACAATGATACATTTTCTCTGTGCAGAATCGCCGATGCCTTTGTTGAAATCATACAATCGAAGTTTTGAACCTTCACCAACAATATCTGTGGTGTGCTTTAGTGTATCCTCAAGTTGTTTTCTGTTCTCGTATCTCTGATCGACTTGCAGGCCGATCCAACGCCGCTTCCCTCGTTTTGCCTTCGAGAGTTTGGGCGCCATGTTCAAGGCGAGGTGTTCAAAATAGAAGAGTTAGGAGGGTAGAAGCGAATATCATGAAAAGGAAATCGAGCATCGGTATACTTGTGCCCGATGAAGTTGAAGGCGAACACTTTGAGGATGACTCTTCTCAGAAAGAAGATGTCTTGACCCTCTTTTCGTTATTGAAATCAATGATGAAGCCCAAAACATTACCTCATGTCGGGTTCATGATTGTTTCAAGTGCTCTATTGTTCACTTTTTTTTCAGGAAATCAGCACATACAGGCTGTGATATTCATTGGATTGAGTTTCGCATATCTTCTCCTAGGTGTATTTCTAGGTGAGAAATTTGAGAACATTCTTGGCGTCAAATCTAAAGAGCAGCAGTCGATTGTGAAGAAAATTTTGTTCCCCCTACTTCCACCAGTTGGCCTAAGTGTGCTTCTTATCTTGACAATGCTCGTGACCCTTGATTTTGAGGAAGGCGTGGGTGAATATCTTCCAACGCTTTTATCTTCACTCTTCGTGATTTGGTCGGTTTTACAAGGACGTGCAATTCTGAATTGGCTACGTTTATCTGGGCATCAAGTGAGATTTGTTCCCACAAATTCAATACTCCAAATTGGAATTTTCCTCGTGGTTGTCTATGCAGTTGTGTTTGGGTACGAATCATTCGTTCTCAATGAATCGAGTGTTTCACTACCATCGTATACCCTCATGTTTATTCTCATCGTTTTATCCTTAGGTATTCTCTTGTATTCGACAAAAAAAGAAAAAATTCAAGCAAATACAAAGGAGTTTAGGAACGCATACAACCGAGTTATTTTTCTCGCCATGATGTTTGTCACATGGCATTTCTTTACTATTCAACGACAAGTAAAGGATTCTTCGGGGTCAACGCTCATGTATATCGAAGAACTTTTTCTCATGATTTTTACTGTCATTATGTCGATATGGGCATTAACATCCAAATCGTTCAAGTCACATTTACAACTCGTGAACGAAAAAAATGCCCTGCCAATTGGCATAGCATTTGGTTTTGCTTACGCAGGGTCAATTGCTGTTTTATCTGATTTGTTCGGAGACGTGAAGAACGTACTCATCGCTGGTCATGGAATAGTTGCGATCACTGTTGTTCTTGGTCTGCGAAAGCAACTCTCAAGAATGTATTCAAATTTCTTTGACCGACAAGAAGTCCAAGACATCGTTGATTCTCTTCCATCTACAAATCAAGAGGAAAATTTCGATCAAAACAACGAACTTCTATCCCAAAGTGATGAAATGAAATCGAGTGAAGTTCAAGCAGAGAAAATTGTTGAGGTAATTCAAGATGACGAAGATGACGATGTTGAATTAATATGATTCGGTTTGGATTCCAGATAAGATAGTCACAACACGAATTGTATCAATCAAGTCATCACTTACACGTGCCCCGAGTATGACTTGTGCATCATCGTCAAGGGCAGATGTGAACAGCGACGCAACAGCATCAACTTGGCCAATGGTCATGCCAGGTCCTCCCTCGACTTGCACAAGGCAACCTTTCGCTCCAGTGACATCAAGTTCTGCGAGTGGGGCAACCAAGGCCGATTTTAGAATTCCTTTCGGGTCGTCAGGTCTTCCAACACCGACGAGCATTGTCGCCTCTCCTGTTTGATTGACAATAGCTCGTAGGTCCATCAGATCTAGATTGATGAGGCCCATTCGAAGCAATGTTCGGACAAGTCCATCGACGAGGTCTTCGATCCACTCTGAACCCATTTGCCAACTTTGACCTTGTTCTCTTGCCTGTCTTGCAAGGCGTTCAAGTGATAATTGCACGGTCACGTGTGCAGTGGATTGTAGTCGCTGAAAACCTTGTTTTGCTATTTCTAATCGGGTTTGTTGGCAATCGAAAGGCAAGGCTGAGATGGCTAACACGATTGCACCAGATTGTCGTGCTTGACGGGCAAACTCCACCGATGCACCAGTTCCTACTCCGCCTCCGAGTGCTGAAAGGAGAATGACGAGTTCGACATCTTCGAAAAGCCGACGAGTCATTTCATTCAAACTTCTCATGCGTTGCTCTGCAAGGGGGGGTAATGCAGCACATCCAACTTTATCGAGCGTGTGACCTAATCTGAGGATGTGCGTTTGTTCATCTTGCTCAAAACTCGAAGGGTCTGCATCGACTAGGGCAAGCATAGCTCCTTTACCGCATCGATGAAAAGCTTGTTTTGCCCACGAACACCCAAGACCTCCAACGCCCGCAATGAGCAAGTTGGAAGTTTCCATGAGTGCATTTGGTCGATGACCGTCAATGAATATTGGGTTTGAATATTTTACTCGATGTAACGCAAGTAACGTCGCCTGGCGTCTCTTGCCCAAGCATTATCTGGTTCAATTTCAAGCACTTTGTCGTAATACTCAACGGCTTTCTCAAATTCGGAAAAGTATCTGCCGTAGAGATGGCCCAAATTTGAGAGGACGGGGATGCAATCATCTTCTTCCTCAAGCATTCGAAGGAGGATATCTTCAGCCTTACCCAAGTTGCCAGATAACATCAAATCTTCAGCTTCCTCCAAGTCGTTGAGTTGTTGTTGAGTGAGTCCATACGTGTTTTCAAAGGCATGGTTTGACATAGAACTTGCCAAATACCGAAGAGTCATGAATGTTGGCTTTTTCTGAGATTTTCGAACAATGTAAATTTTTGAGCAAAAATCGCTACACTGCAAAGCATTTTTTGTAGTGTTTAACTAACAATGTTTAAGGAGTCCACACAAGTCGGTTAATTCGTAGGGTGAGGCAATGCCACGACTATCACAATTCCCACGTGCTGCGATTCCCTTGCTCATCGTTTGTCTCTTCGCTTTGCCGCTTGGCTCCTCTCTCCACGGGGGGATAGGTGGAGCCCAAGTTTACGCTGGACCTGAAGGAGACGTCCCATTTGATGACGTTGCTAAATCCGGTTGTCTTTGCCACAATCCCGTTGCAGATAATAGCGTTCAAATTATCCTCGATGATGTTCCATACGCTTACATCGCAGGTGAAACCTACACCATGCGCCTTCAAGTCATTGGAGGCCCACCAGCGACTGGCACGTACACCGCTGGGTTCTCGATGCGAGTGACCTTGGGTGAACTCTCTGGTGACGGTTTACAAAATTGGAACGATGACGTGACATCATTAACACATACCGAAGGCTCCGCTGATGAAGCAAACAGAGAATGGGTGTTCGATTGGACGGCCCCTGCTGAAGATAGCGGCGTCGTGAGTTTTTGGATTACCGGAAACTCCGTGAACGGCGACCTTGTTCCAGGCGTCGAAGACCAGTGGAATCAACTTCAATTCAGTCTACAAGAAGGTTCTGAGGCTACGACATCCTACGGCAAAAGAACACTTTTCGCCGGCGATGGTAATGTAAGCCCACCTGAACCAGACCATCATGGTGTTGACCTCCACCACATGGGGGCGAAACTTCGAGCACATTGGTTAGGTTTGCTTGGATTCGGGGCCGTTCTTGCTGTTGTCTTGTTTGCAGGCCTTCTCCTCCGATACGGTTTTTCAACTTCCTACAAAGGTCGAAGCAATCAACTTCGCCTTCGTTACAAACTCATGCGTCGAGGTGATCAGTGATGGATGACACAATTACGAAACTCCTACGAGGTGTCGCAGACGGCTCAGTTTCAATTGAAGATGCTCGCACAGCATTGGAGGGTGCTTCCCTCACTGAAGAACAAATGAACAGCGCTGTTGACCACGGTGTATTCAATCCAGTTGAACCGGGAACAATTGTTAGTGCATCTCTTGCACCATCTGGTGCATCCTACCTCGCCATATTCTTCCTCGTATGGGGTATCTTTTGGGTGTGCTACTGGTCATTCTCAATGATGTATGGCCTTGCTAACAAATGGGACCAGCAACAACTCTCCTTCCACCTCGCTATGACATTCACGACCCTCATTCTCATGGGTATTGTGTACCTCAAGTTCATTCTTCCAGACACAATTGTGGTCAAACATGCTCAAAACAAGTTTGTGCCAGAGCATCAGAAAGATTGGCGAGAATACAAATGGTGAGTTAAATGGCAAAGGAATACACATTTCGTCCACTACCATCCCAAGATGCTGGAGATGCAGATGCCACAGGAACACTTGTCAATCGGCGTCAATTCCTTCGCTATGGCTTCAATACCGCAGCAGGTGTCTTGACGGCATCACTTGGTGTCCTCGGCTTTGCATCAATTCTTCTTCCGCCAGGCGGAGGAAGCGGCGGGGACCTCGCCGTTCAGTTCTGGGCAAAGGGTCGAGAAGATAGTGCGTGGTACGGCCCCAAGCATCTTCAGACCATGACAAAGGCTGATTTCGTTGAAGAAGCAGCAAAATCAAACACCGGTACCGCAGGTGCATCCGGGATTTGGAACGGTGTTCCCGTTGTCGTGATGTATGTTGAACACTCGAAGTACGCCAATTCACCAGTCACAAATGGTAAAGCCCGATTTCAGTTCACAGAAGGATATGACGAGACGGGTAAGTATGTGGGGCACTTTGAGGACCTCGCAGATCTCGACCCAAGACTAATGCCAAATGACGACTTGATCATGGTCTTTGGACGATGCACACACCTTTGTTGCATTCCTGGATGGCAACTCGTATCAAATTCGTACACCGATGACTCGTGGACAGCAGGAGGCGGTGACGACGGAGGAACCAAACTCTTCTGCATCTGTCATTCTTCTCGGTTCGACCCAACGGTGCTTGAGATGAACTCAAACCGAAACCGTTCGAACGGTGCAACATTCAACTATGCAGGTATCCAAAGAGCAGGAGGGCCAGCTCCTGTAGGTTTGCCGATTATTCCTATCGTGCTCAATGGTGACGTGATTGAAGGCATACCAGATTATATTGACTGGTACACATTTTGTGATTGAGGTGGAAAAATGACAACGATGTTTTGGATTTTGTGGTTTTTCATTGCCTTCCTCGTCGTCCTCATCGCTTTTACTCTGCGAAAGGAAAGCGAAGAAATGCCTCGAAGGGAAATCCTCAGAGCAGTTGAATCCACTGGTAAGATGGGTGTTGCCGAACGGTCATTTCTTTGGGTCTTTTCTTGGCTCGATACGAGATTCCGCATTCAAGATTACTGGAACATGTCAAAAGGTGCATACTATAACATGCACAGACAAATGCCACTTACACACGCTGAAAAGTACAAACTTCGCATTATTTGGTATTGGTATCCGCTCTATTGTTTGGGTGGTATCTCGTTCCTTTCGTTCATTATTCTCGTCATCACCGGAACTGTCCTCGGCATTTACTATGTTCCAGGAGGGGAAGGAGACCCCTCACCAGCCTATGCGAGCATGCAATACATTATGCTTGAATTACCGTTTGGTTATATTCTCCGTGCAGTCCACCACTGGACCACGCACTTCATGGTAGCGAGTGTTTTCCTCCACATGTGTCGTGTATACTTCACAGGAGCATACCGAAACCCAAGAGAATTGAACTGGCTGATTGGTGTAGCATTGATGGCTTTGACCATCGTTTTCGGTTACTCAGGCTATCTGCTTCCATGGGACAGCCTCGCCTACGGTGCTGCAATCATTGGTATCAACCTGGCAAATTCGAGCCCACTTGTCGGAAAATATGTCGCAACCCTCTTGTTTTCAGGCTCTGAACTTACCCCGAGAACTGTTACTAGGATGTATTTCATTCACGTTTTCATTCTTCCAGTTATCGTCACTGGATTGATTATTGTTCACTTGTTTATTGTTTGGGTACAAGGAATTGCGGAGCCGCATTGAGGTGATATGACATGGGATTAATCGATAATTTTGGGCGAGTAGCTTCTCTTTACATGGAAGAAAAGCAACACATGCAAGAGGCTCAAGTGAAGCGAAAGCGCACTCGAACTGGGCACGGTTTTTGGCCACATGAAGTTCTTCGAGACATGATTCTCTTCTCATTTATGATCGCAGTTCTCCTCTTCTATGCATGGCTCATACCTCCTCCACTTCATGGTGCAGCAGATCCGTATGCACAAGCCGGTTTCGTATTCCCTGACTGGTACGTGCTGTTTTCGTATGGTTACCTGCGTTGGGGTGAATACCTTCCACAATTCACTGTTCCAACAGGATTTATCGGTGATATTGTCGGTCAACCTGTGTTCCCATGGAACGCAGCGTGGTGGGGTGCAGCACTCACAGGAATTCCAGTAGGAATTCTCGCTCTACCTCCATTTTTGGGCGGTCGAGAAAAGCGGCCTGTCGAAGACCCATGGTTTGCAGCTGCAGGAGCAGTCTACCTGGCCCACATATGGTTCATCTCTGTGTTTTCGATCAACATTTTCCTCGAACTCTACGGAAAGAATCGGTCTGATTTCTGTAAACTAGATTCTCATGGCGACCTCCTATGTGGTGTTCGAGACCCATGGATAGCTGATGTGTTTAATTCGATACCTTGGGTGATGACAGGGGTCCTGTTATGGATCTGTATCTATTTCATTGGGAGAATTATTCTCATCAAAGCATGGGGTGCCGGATTTACCGTTCAACGCAGTCGTCAACTCATCGTTGGAGCCCTTATCATTTCATCAGCAGCGACCGTATCAACATGGGATGTCTACGACAATGGTTTCTACGAAATGAAAGGTCTTCTCACCATCAAAGACTACGCTGAACTTGAAGAAATGAGAACTCAGCCCTCTGATGTTCATCTGCATGATGCCAACCAATTCAGTGATGACAGAGGTTGGTCTGAATCACTTACTGTGCCTACAACAGCTTGGCTCAATTGGAACATCTACCAACCTGAACGAGAAGTCATTATTGACTTTGCAAATGCCAATGGTCATCAAGACCCGGCGACAGGAACCAATGCTGCCAGCGGTGCGTGGAACATTAGTGGCACAGAAACAGTATCGGCAACGGGTTCATTCCTCGTGACCGAAGACCCAGTCTTATTCCCTGAGGGTCATCCTGAAACCATTGAATCAATCACAACAGATATTGCTTGCGAATACCGTTCCTCAGAGCGAAAAATCAACGATGTAAACACACAATTAATGGTTGATGCAACGCTAACAATCAAAGATTCACAAGGTAAAGTCGTCTCTTCGTTCAGCGGTTGTGCTGGAGATACCGTCGAATTAACAGTTGGCGAATATTTCTACACGTTTGATGTGGCGGCCAAAGGAGCACTTGCTGTTAATGATAGTGTCTACACAGAGACTCAATTCAATATCGCAGCGTTCCAACCTCTTCTCGTTTGGAGTGAGGATGCACCAGATGAACTTGCAGGTTACACTGTTGATTTGAACAATATGACGCAGATGGGACTTGGTGGAACGATGTACACGAGTATCGACAATCCCGCATACCACCAGAATCCAAAATCACTTGACGCTAAACTCATCTATGCCATGTTCATTCCTTGCCTAACCTTTGGTGCGCTTGTCTTTGTGTTGCTACGATACATGGCCCGTGGATATGAATTTGAAATGAACAAGTGTTACGGTTGTGACCTTTGCGATGACGCCTGTCCTGTCCGACTCTTCAACGGTGGTGACAAACTCAATATCATTTACAACTCATGGAATAATGAGGACGATGGTGTTCCACTGTATTCATGTTTGACCTGTACTGCATGTACCAATGCTTGCCCTCAACTTGTCGATTACGATTCTTACGTCGATATTCGTCGAAGTCTCATCGTCGGTGGCCCGCAAGCAGAGATTCCTCACACAGTTCTGCAGGCTGTTCTCGCAGCAGAAGCAGAGGAAGAAGCAGATGCAGACTTCATCGCAACCGAGGATTATCCTCTGCCTTCAAACATCGGATATTATCCAGGCTGTGTTGACTACCTCGACCAAGATCTCGTCTTTTCTCATGTCAATGAAGGAACAATGGACCTTGGTGATTCAACAACTTCCGCATTTACACTCTTCGATGAGATGGATGTCGATGTGTCCTACTTAGGTCGAGATTTCCTCAAGTGTTGTGGTCACGACCAAAAGTGGCAAGGTCTCACGGAAGTATTTGAGAAACTCAAAGCATACAACCAAAGGAAAATCGAAGAGTCTGGAATCGATACCTTAGTTTCTTCCTGTGCAGAATGTTTCAGAACCTTTGCAAGAGATTACGAACTCGATGGTGTAAAAGTCATGCACACCACTGAATTCCTCACAGAATACGGCTTTGACATGTCTTTGCAAAGCGAAGAAACAACGGTGACATATCACGACCCTTGTCGATTAGGTCGTCAAATGAACATTTATGATGAACCCCGTGAACTGATCAAGAGCGTTGAAGGTGTGAGCATTGTTGAGATGGAACACCATGGTGAAGACGCAATGTGTTGTGGTGTTTCTAGCATGATGTCATGCAATGAAAATGCACGGGCACTTCGAGTAGCACGTATGGAAGAAGTTCGAGCAACCGGTGCAAAAACCATGCTAACTTCATGTCCGAAATGTGTCTCTCACTTTGAGTGCTTGAAGTTTGAAGATGGTACAGAGTACGACGACATTGAGATTCTTGATGTTGTTTCTTTCCTTGCTAGGCAAGTTGAAGCAAAGAAAGGAACGCCTGCTCAGAGTTCAACCGGACATGAATTCATCGAAGCTTGAATCTTGAGATTCAAATTCGAGAAGTAATTTCTTCGTTGCTGTCCCGTTCCAACCTGAATACGCACCTAATGAGCCATCCTTCTTCACGACACGATGACATGGAATCATCAAACCAATTGGGTTATTTGCCATAGCACTTCCAACGGCTCGAGCAGCCAGTGGTCGAGAACACATGTTGGCAAGATCGCTGTAGGAAACAGTGGTGCCTATAGGAATCCTGCAAAGTTGCCGAAGCACTTGTTGATGGAAGTCAGTAAGGTTGTACAAATCAAATGTCAAATATGGACCTTTTGTTTTTGTGAAATATGCTTCAATCCATTGTTCTACAGATTGAATGTGTGCATGTATCACAGCAGAATCATATGTTCCGTTTGGAGTGAAATTTTTGACAAAAGTTGATGTTAAAATTCCACGTTCATTCACCTGAATCTGAAGAGGTGCAAGTGGAGTGTTGATACACCAATGAACAAGTGTGTCGTTCATTTTGTCTCACTTTGTTCTTCTTGAGGAACATCTTCCATGCCTACGATTTCATAATTTGAAGGGAAGAGTGCAATTGCGACGCCTGCAATCAATGCTACAAATCCCCACATAAAATTTTGAACAACAAACAACAATTCGAGTGCGAGAACGACGAGAAGTAAGCCTCCGATATTCGATGTCCAAACAAGTGTCTTGAATGTTGATAATGTAACACCTTTCGTTCCTTCTTTCCGATAAGGGCCAAATTCTCCCCCAAACCGTTGTGCAGATGGCTCTTTTCCTTCCTTTGACATTTCATATCACCTATCGATCATTTTGATTGCATCTGTTGGGCATGCAAGAACACAAAGTCTGCATCCTGTACAATTATCCCTGATGATTCTTGCTTTTTTGTTGCTTTCGACAACGAGGAGTGGACTTTTCATTGGTACTTTGTAAAATTCAATTGCATCATCATCACACACAATGTCGCATTGGTCACAGCCAATGCACAAGCGTTCTTCGACGTATGCAACTGCGGTTTCGCCACCTTTCAATTCCGCATGACGTTCTTCCCTTTGACGTTCAAGGGCTTGGCGGATGCGTTCAGCTTCTTGCTGACGTCTTTTTTGCAAGTCATCCGCACTTGTCATCGCCTCACCGAACCCGTGGTTTGCTTTCAAACTTAGCAACACTCCATACAACCAAAAGGTCACCTAAACAATAAAAGGCACCTACCAGAAGTGGCGGATTCCATGCTGTCAAACCAGTCCAAGGCACATCACTCGACCAAGTCCAATTCATGAGGTATGTCCCCCAGAGTTCCATTGCGAGTGCTAACCACACCATGACGACATAGAGTTGAGACTCTCTACCGTACCGAATGAAGGTGAGGACAAAGAGCAAGAGGAGAATTGCTGATGTGTCGCTACCATCATACCATCCATACATTACAAAGGGAATCAATGGAAGTAATCCAAGAAATGTGATGTTGTTGTTCAGGTATTTGACACAAATCCGTCCTAGGTCAAAAAGAAAATAATGGCCGGCCGGAACAAAAAGCGGCATCAAGCCACGTTGATACTCATAAATGAGCCATATCTCTGAAAAGAACAATTCCATAGGCGTTGCGAATGCTAATACTGTGATCATTTCCACCCGCTCTTTCCTATCAGTCGTTCTATAGATGTTGATGAACAAAGCCCAAACGAACAATGACACAATCATTTCAGCGACGATTCCTTTTGTAAAGCCGAAGAACGCTGTTGAAGAAAGCAGCAAACCAATGCTAATTGTTGCAACATAGAGAATGCTACGTTGAAGATTATTTTTCACGTCTCGCCCTCGTGTGTTGACTGCATTTGAAGTTCTGCTCCCATAGCGAGCATGCTTAATTCTGCGACCAATGTATGCCAGTTGTCAGCATGTTGCGTCACATGCGCCTCCATTTCTGAACGGGGTTTGAATTCTGCACTGGGGGAATTAAGGTTATCCATATCGCTCTTTTTTGCATTGATTCGATAGAACCATGAGGCGGCATCTCCATCCACAAGATAGCCGACGGGCTCTGCTGGTTTGTTTTCGGCTGTGAACAATCGTGTTGGTATGCCTTCTTGAATGAGAAAATTTTCAACTTTCGAGCCACCTTTTGCATACCGCAATTTGTTGAGTTTGCGATTTGATAAATTCAGTAGTTCGTCACCTGAGTGAACAATGAGGACGCCCAATCCATATGTGCCACTGTCATTTTTCACGACGGCTACGGGCTCTCTTTCAATTCCAAGTTCTTCGTATTTCGAACGTATCTTTGAAAGAAATTCGTCGATATCCCCTGCTAATTTCTTCCTACAAACATCTTCATCGAGGCATTTGTCCTCGGAAACGAACCAATCAGGGAGTAAGTGCCAAGGATCGATGCCAATGAGTTCCGAAATTTCATTGACAAGTGGTCGAAGACACTGATAATGTTCAGATTTTTTTCTTCGGAACCACCCCATCTGAGGAGAAGGTGTGATGTGTTGCTGTGTGATTGGAGGTAGAATTTGCTCAGTTAAATCATTGTTCAACAAGATGAGGCAAGGAATTGCTTCGTTGACATACATCGTCTCAGTTTCCTCTTCAAGTTCAACCTTTGACAACTTTAGTGGTCCGTTAATACCGTTCAAAAATCCGATTTCACTCAATTCAACTGAACCAACTGTACAATGAAATCCTGCCATTTCAATGAGAAGTTGAATGGAACGGACATTTTCCACGTAGGCCGGATTTCGTGTATGTGACTCTGGATAGAGATGAACCCATGAACAATCGGGGTGTTGTCTCAATATATGGTTCTTCAACAAGGCTGCAATATGAGGTTTATCTGTTTCATCGATATTGTTGAATCCTGCTGGGAAGTGGTTCGCATCGACTACGCCTACTTTCCAACCAGCGTCACGCACATCAACGCTACCGTAGATCGGACGTGGGTGGATACTTCGTTTCTTTTCGAACCATTCCTCTATCTCAGCACGCTTTTCTTCAATACGGTGAGTGATATCGGACAGATTCATTATGGCAGCACCTCTGATATGAGATTGTCAATAGTTGAGTGTTTCTTTTCTCGACCGCCATCAATGATGTGCATGGCCTCGAACAATCCTAGCCCCAATGCTAATTCTTTTTGATGTTTTAGCACCTTTGTAAACGGCGTATAATGTTGGCGAAGTTCATTGATTTGGGCATCATATTCAGACAAAATTTGTTTCAAGAGTGATGGTGTAGTCGCTGTTCCAGCGGGTAGTTTTGGACGTTTTACAATTTCTTCAGGTAATTTTGAATGAGCTGCAGCTTTTCGAAGAGCCAATTTTTCTACACCAGAAGGTGGTAATTTCCAGGCCTCTGGTAGTGCTGTTGCAGCACTTCGATGCTCTTTACCGAGAAATGGAACGCGTACTTCAAGACCGTGTGCCATCGAATGTCGATCAACGAGTCGCAATTGGAAGTTTGTGAGTTGTCCGTGATGAAGTTCAAAATCGAGAAAGGAGTTGAGACTTCCGTTTTTTGACATTGGAATGTGGTCCTCGCTGTACCATCGCCCGTTGTTTGGCCACGGCGATGTCATGAGTTCGTTTGTCAAATCATCGTCGATGTCGTGAAAACGTTGTTCAATGAGGCTGAGATGACCTTGGATATTCTTGTATCGGGGGTAACCTCCGTGCAATTCATCCGCACCTTGTCCACACAACCCAACAGTAACATGATGCTTCATTTTCTCAAAGAGGGGTTGGAAAAAAACGACGGTAACATCAAGGTCTTCACCATGCCAGACTAAATTTTGAATTGCACCATCGAGATCTTCCCGTTGAATCACGTGTTGATGATGGACAAGGTCCAGGCTTGAAGCAACTTGTTCCGCAGCCACATAATCGGGGTTGTCTTCCGATTCTGCGACCGTCCAACATTCTGGGACTGGTTGACCTGCACGCTCTGCTGCATCCTCAGCCACTGCTGCTACAAGGCTAGAGTCCAGTCCGCCCGACAACACGATGCCAACTGGAACATCAGACATCAAACGTTGTTCAACAGAATATGTGAATGACTCAAGCAATTCATGACTTCCTGTCACTTCATTCCACGATGTCGAATGATTCCGAATCGTATCAAATTGAGCAAGATTCTCTAATTCTGCTCCATGTTCTTTGATCGTCCAGACTTCAACTGTCCCTGGACGAATTTGGTAGACATCGTTGAGAAGTGTTGTCGCATCAAGTGGGTATTCGTATGCTAATCGAACCGCCATTGCGGTCATGTCGATTGAAGGAATGTGTCGTTCATCTGCTCTCAAGGCTTTGTGTTCACTCGCAAAAAGCAAGGACCCATCGACATGTGTTCTTACAAGAGGCTTAATTCCGAGTACATCTCTTGCCAAGATGAGTTGCTTTGCATCAGCATCCCACAATGCAAAAGCGAACATGCCATCTAACTTTGAAATCCAAGTTGCGTGATCTTTTGCAGACATCCGACGTGTTGAATTCAATTTTGATTGCGCATGTAATGCTAAAATTGCTTCACTATCGCCTTGTGTACTCCATTGATAATTTTTCAATTGTCCACGAATATTTCGATGATTGTAAATTTCGCCATTGACGACCAACACCTCGTTGTTGGGTCCTTTCATTGGTTGAGGGCTTCCCACGAGGTCCACGATTGCTAATCGTGCATGTGCTAAAGCAATACTTTCATCGATGAAAATTTGAGAACCATCAGGGCCTCGATGTTGCTGAATCTTGTTCATTTTGTGGGCGATGCTAGCATCTGGCTGACCGAGAATGCCACCTATGCCACACATAACGAAAAGTCAACGCCTTTGTTTTTCAAGTATTGCTTGTAAGTTCACCATAGGCCCCAGAGCGGGTATCTAAACATGGTGATTCCCAAGAATATGATAGCTAATCCAAATGCGATAAAATATGCCATTTGAGGGGGGTCGCCGCCTGCTTTCTCTTCGGTCATGAATATGCCTCAACCTTTCGTGAGAAACCTCCCATTTCAAGATATTGAATCAAAACGATGAATGGTGTTCAATTCACAAATGGAATGAGTGTGACCACACCTGCAAGTGGTATGAGCAACATCGTCGCATTGTCATCGATAATTGAATACCGGGGCCATTCCGAAACCATGCATAGTGGAGCCATAATTGGAGCAAACCACAAGGGCGTATCAAAAAAATGCCATGATGCTATCCATACCAATAACAAAAGAATCATCGTGAAACACATTAACATATTTTTTGACACTTGCTTTCTTCTCAACTCGCCCATAAACGGGTCGCCAAGCGCAAGAGACAAAATTAGAGGGTAAGCATATGCCTCCATTGGCGTGATGAGAAGCACAAGGCAAATGGAAATGCCACCCCAGGCAAGTGCTGAAATTTGTTTCGCCTCGTATGCACGTTGGCCAAAAACGGTGAACCCCATTTTTAGTCGAATATACTCGCCTGCGACAATGGCAATGAGGAGCAATGCTATGAGTTCATCTCGTTGTATCGATATGGTATCAGCGATATCTTCACCGAATTCAAAAAATAAATAGGGGATGAAAACCATCGATAAATGAATGCTACGACGAAGAAGATGGCCCTTCATGCCACCTACGGATTCATCGATTGGGTTGGTCAGTTCCACACTCACATCTTTTGGATGTGTTCTTGTTTCAGTTCCTGACATTAAGTTGCGAAAGTGCATCTTCAATATGAAGAGTGCCCTCCAAAAGTTGCTCGAGGACATCATTCAGCAAGGGGTGCTGTGTTAGCCGTTGTTCATGAGCAGCGAGTAAATGTTGGAAAATTCTCGATTTTTTTGCACGCTCTGTTGATGGTAGATGAAGCAGTTGTTCGGACAATTGTTCAGTACCCTTGCCTTCGAGAGCCGAGACAAGAAACATTTTCGGAAGTTCATCTTTTTCAAGTGAAATAGATTCTAGGATTTCGTCATAATGTTTCTGAGCCCCGTCCAAGTCTGACTTATTCACAACAATTGCATCTGCGAGTTCCAGTAAACCAGCCTTTTCTGCTTGAATACCGTCACCTCTTGCAGGACCTTCAACCAAGACAATTCGATCGGCTACTGCAGCACATCGAAGTTCGGCTTGCCCCGCTCCAACGGTTTCAATGAGCACCCTCTCATAGCCAACATCATGCAATATTTCGGCCATGTCGCGAACGATAAGAGGTACACTTCCTGAGGAGGTGCGAGTTGCGATTGACCTCACATATATTCGTGCATTGACCGAAGGGTCATCAACAGACTTTAATCGAATTCGGTCGCCAAGGAGGGCGCCACCTGACCTTGGAGAACTTGGGTCGACAGCCAAAAGAGCGACGTTGATACCTGCATTTGCCCAGTGTGTAAGTAATTGGTCACAAAGAACTGACTTACCTACACCAGGCGAGCCGGTTATGGCAATACTCAGGGAACGGTTCTTGTCAACATTCGTTTGATCTAAAAACGATGCAGTTCCGTTCTCAATCATGGAGAGGACACGGGCCAAATCACGACGAGAGCCTTCTTTTGCCCTTTGAAACTCTTCAATCGCCATGACATCGCCTACGCTGATGAGGACCAAAGCCAATTTGATGAGCCACCTACGCCTACATCGTCCTCATTTCGTGCTTCTTCAATAAATTGCAGAATCTCTGAGGTAGGTGTACCCGGTCCAAAAATCGCACGGATGCCAACCTTGTGAAGATCTTCACGATCATCTTGTGGAATGATGCCTCCACCAAAAACAATGACGTCTCCCATGTCTTGTGCAACCAACAATTCACAGATTCGCGGAAAAAGATGGTTGTGGGCACCTGAAAGCGATGAAAGTCCGAGGAACATGGCATCTTCATCTCGAACAGTGTCAACAATCTGTTGAGCTGTTCTTCTCAGACCTGTGTAAATCACTTCATGCCCTGCATCACGTAGTGCACGGGCCACGACTTTTGCTCCTCTATCATGGCCATCAAGGCCTGGTTTTGCAACAACCACTCGTACTGGGCTGCTCATGTTCTTGCGAGAACGGCTCAACCTATCAAGCCATGCGTTCATCCCGTGTTTGAACCTACCAAAGAATAGTTTTCTTTTTTGAAAATGAAGAGCAATCAATAAGTGGTTTCGTGCAACAGATGAGGGTTAGGGAAGACTATGTCCACCACTGAAGAGCGGCTAAAAGACCTCCGAAATCGCAAGGCTAGAAGTGCTTCGGGAGGGGGTCAAGCACGTATTGATGCACAACATCAACGAGGAAAATTAACTGCAAGAGAGCGGCTTGAATTACTTCTCGATGATGGGTCATTCCAAGAGATTGATGCGCTGGTTGAACACCGATGTCGAGATTTTGACATGGATAAGAACATCATCCCTGGCGACGGTGTCGTCACCGGCCACGGAACGATCAATGGTCGAGAAGTCTTTGCGTTCGCTCAAGATTTTACAGTCTACGGTGGTTCGCTTGGAGAGATGCATGGACTTAAAATTTGCAAAGTGCTTGACATGGCCCTTAAAACAGGGCGTCCGGTGATCGGAATGAACGATTCTGGTGGTGCGAGAATTCAAGAGGGCGTTGCGTCACTTGGGTCGTATGCAGAAATTTTCTTTAGAAACGTTCGTGCTTCAGGCGTTATACCACAAATTTCTGTTATCATGGGGCCGTGTGCAGGTGGAGCCGTTTATTCTCCGGCAATTACAGATTTCGTGATCATGGTCGACCAAACCGCTCACATGTTTATCACTGGTCCCGAGGTCATCAAAACGGTGACAAATGAAGTGGTGACCTTCGAAGAATTAGGTGGTGCACACACCCATGGAAGCAAATCCGGTGTATCTCATTTCACAGCACAATCAGATGAAGGAGCTATTGATTTGGCTCGTGAACTTGTGGATATGCTCCCTCAAAATAACCTTGAACATGCACCAAAACGACCGACAAATGATTCAGCAGACCGAGCGTGCCCTGCACTTGATTCGATTATTCCATCAGAAGCAAACAAACCATATGACGTGGTTGATGTGATCAAAGAAATCGTTGATGACGGAGAATTTCTTGAAGTGCAACCCGATTGGGCACAAAATATCGTTGTAGGTTTTGCTCACCTCAATGGGCAAACAATTGGCGTGGTCGCCAATCAACCAAAAGTTTTGGCAGGATGTCTCGATATCGATGCATCAGATAAAGCCGCTCGTTTTGTTCGTTTTTGTGATGCGTTCAATTTACCTTTGGTCACACTTGAAGACGTGCCCGGATTTTTGCCCGGAACTGGTCAAGAGTGGGGCGGCATCATCCGTCACGGCGCTAAATTATTGTATGCATTTGCTGAGGCCACAGTCCCAAAACTAACTGTGATTCTTCGAAAAGCATACGGGGGTGCTTATGATGTCATGTCAAGCAAGCACATTCGTGGAGATTACAACATTGCATGGCCATCAGCGGAACTTGCCGTCATGGGAGCCGACGGGGCTGTTGAAATCATTCATCGACGTCGTATTGCATCCGCTCGCAATGAAGAGCAAGAGCGAGAGCGACTTACAAATGACTTCAATGAGACGTTTGCGAACCCATACAAGGCCGCAGCCCTCGGGTACATTGATGATGTCATCGAACCCAATCAAACTCGTCAAAAGTTATCCAGGGCTCTTGCGATGTTGATGGATAAAGAAGAGCTGAGACCAGCAAAGAAACATGGAAACATTCCGCTATGAGATGATGATATGGTTGAAGAGGAAAAGAGAATGGCTGCGATTATGGCAGTTTTTTCATTACTGCAAGGCTCCGACGACCAGCAGGGTCAAGTTGGTCGTCAAAAAGGTCACATCTGGGCTCAAGATCATCGAAGGTTGCTATCGGGTAGGTCACCAGTCCTTCACCACAAAGCAGGCCGATCACCTTGGAGGTAATGACGATGGGAGATATTCGAAAGGTCAAGGTGAACGGGACAGAATATGAAGTCGAACTTGAATTCAATGGTGAAGTATGGGAGGCAACAGTTGATGGATCAACATTCACCATTGAGATGCCGGGAGCAACTGCAGCACCGAAAGCAAAACGTTCTGCATCTGGAGGGCGGAAAAAATCAGGAACAGTTTCCGCAAATATTCCAGGAAAAGTGGTGACAGTTGAAGTCGAAGAGGGTCAGCGGGTCGAGGAAGGTCAAGTCGTTCTCATCCTAGAGGCAATGAAAATGCAGAATGAAATCCAAGCTCCTATCACAGGAACTGTTACTTCAGTTCAATGTCATGAAGGGGATGCTATCGAAGCAAATGTCCCTCTTCTTGTCATCGAACCAGATGAAGAACCCGAGTAGGAAAGCAAGAGTTAATGTATTGTAATGGTGAGGTGCAGGTATGAATGAAACTCCAGTGTGTGATTTACCTGGTTGCCAAGACGAAGGAACAATTGTCTCACGTTTGTCTCCTGAGGGTTACTTAGTTGCCACTGGAAAGAAAGCATATTCATTTAGAGAAGCGTACAGGCGATTCCACTATTGCCAAGCACATCACGATGAACTGATGTCAGGTGTGTGGTCAAGGGTCCGACAGCCAGACGATAAGGGCGACGGACATGTCGCTCCAACTGCGATTTAGTGCACTTGATTTGGTCCATTTCCGCCCACTCATTTTTATACGAATATTGGCTACCCAAAAACATGGTGAAGAATTCTTCAACCCAAAAGCCAACACTCAAATCACTATCCGTGACATTTCTGCTGCTCATCTCGACATTGGCAGCATCTCTCGGCAACGTTTCTGCAATTGGTCCAAATCAAAACGACTTGGGTTCAAACGGTGATTTACCAGATAACACCAGTGTGAATTTAACCAATTATATCTTCACCAGTACGTACAGTGGAACTGGAGAACTCGACTACGGCGATGATGAAGATTGGTTACGTGTTGCCCTTAACTCGAATCAGGGACTTGCTGTTCAACTCTCCTTTTCATCAACGACCACTTTGCCGAATGGCACAACGACAACAAACGATTTCGATTTGATTATGACAACAACAAACAATGTGACGCTTGACTCATCGATCTTTAACAACCCAGAAACAGTTTCAACAAATAATTCGCAAACCCCTCACGGCGGAATGGTCTACATCGGTATCGGGAGATATTCTGGTGTTGGGGCATGGACATTGACGATGTGGAAATTCAATGTCCAAAGCACAGGAGGAGGCGGAGGTATATCCAATGGTTCAGCACCTCCGTCGCCGTGCACTGGAAACAATACGGTGCAGAGTGATATTCTCGAGCCAAATGACACACAACAAACAGCTACTCTCGCAAGCGTTCTACCAATTTCTTGCACAGGTTTGTCTTTACATTCGACCACAGATGTCGACATGTATGAAATTCAATTGGTCGCGGGCGTAACATACTATGTGAACATCACCTTTACACATGCAAATGGTGATATTGATGCAGGCTGGGACTCAAGTACAGGAACATCTCTCGATTCTGGCACATCCGTATCTAATGACGAATATTTGCAATATACCGCAACCTCCAACATGACATCGTTTGTTGATGTGTATCTTTTTTCATTCTCAGGTGCAACAAACCAAATTTACTCGATTTCAATTGAGACAGACAACCCCGGAGGTGGTCAAACCTTTGAAACAGTTGATGTGACCATGGCTTCGACAACTTCTGGTTCAGTTGATTTTTCAGGCCTAACGAATGGATCCACTTTTTCTTACAATATCACCTTACAACAAATTATGATGGACGGCTCATCTGTGTATTCTACAATTCAAACAGGCAACTTCACTGCAAATGCAACAACGATGAGCATGAATGTATCCTACACGCCATCTGATAACGAATCCTATGTCGTGGTTCGAGCTGAATTGTATTCTTCTTCAGGGTCAATGTTGGATGATGATTTTGATGTTATGTACATTGAAATGCTTGAATTGCAAACGACATCCTCGACCACTGGAACATTGACGCTGACAAATTTATCGTCTTCCATAGATTATGATTTAGAATGGTTTGTGCTCGACCTCGTTGAATACAATCAAGAAATTGCTAATGGGTATTCTATTGATGATGCAGTTAATCTGACGCAGATTGATCGAGATGTCATTCAAGTTTCTTCTTCCAGCACTCAAGCATCCTACAACATCACTTGGAATGGACCAACAACAATGAACACACACGCACTTATTGGCCTGCTTTACGAAAACGGAACGAGTTTGAATCTAACCTCGTTCCAAGATGTTATTGGTTTCCATGAAGATGAATTTATCCCCCAACTACCGAGCATTCTCATCCTCAATGTATCGACCTCCTCAACTGCTTCGACCAATGATGTGACGACACGAGGACACGATTTGGTCTCAGGCGATGACTATGATTACCGAATCAAAATTGTTGATGCAGGAAATGCTACAATCGCCCAATCTGGTCTCATTTCTGTGACCGCAACTTCGCAAGGTATGAGTTTTGGTACGTGGAATTACACCACCCCTACCTCATCAGGCCAATATTGTGCTATTGCAGAATTATTTGAGAGCGATGGTACTCAACGAATTGGTGATACAACGTGTTTCACTTTCGTCTTTGACGATGACAACGATGGCGTTGCAAACGAACTCGACCTCTGTGCAAACACAACCGCTGGAGCAACAGTTGATGCAAATGGATGTGCCCTTGACCAAAAGGACACAGATGGTGATGGGTACAACGATTATGTTGATGATTTCCCAACCGATGCAACCCAATATTCAGACATGGATGGAGATGGCTACGGTGACAATGCTTCAGGAAACTCACCTGATGCCTTCCCTACTGACGGTACACAATGGTCCGATGCAGATGGCGATGGTTATGGAGACAACGCTTCCGGAAACTCGCCTGATGCCTTCCCCGCAGATAGCACCCAATGGTCGGACACTGACGGTGATGGCTATGGTGACAACCCTGCTGGAAGCAACCCAGATCTATGGCCTGCCGATGGAACACAATGGAAAGACTCCGACGGCGATGGCTACGGTGATAATCCAACTGGAACCAATGGCGATGCCTTCCCGAACGATGCAACTCAGTGGAAGGATACCGACGGTGATGGCTATGGCGACAACGCATCAGGCACCAACGGTGATGAATACCCGAACGACGCTACACAGTGGAAAGATACCGATGGTGATGGTTACGGTGACAACCCAACCGGAACCAACGGCGACGCCTTCCCGAACGATTCTACCCAATGGAGTGATGCTGACGGTGACGGCTATGGTGATAATCAAAACGGCGATTCACCCGATATATTCCCCGCCGATTCGACCCAATGGGCAGATGCAGATGGTGATGGTTACGGTGACAATCAAGCGGGCATGAATGCCGATAAATTCCCGAATGACCCAACACAATGGTTCGATGCCGACGGTGATGGTTACGGTGACAATCCTGCTGGTACTGACGGCGACCAATGTGCAAATACACCTGCAGGGGAACCTGTTGATGAGAATGGATGTTCAGAATCTCAACTCGACGATGACATGGACGGGGTATCAAACGATATTGATGCCTGCCCGAATACGACCGCGGGTGAATCAGTCGATGCTGTTGGTTGTGCAGCAAGTCAAGAGGATGAAGACAAAGATGGCGTGAATGACGCATTTGACGCCTGTCCAGGAACGCCACTCGGATATTCAGTTGATGCAACCGGGTGTGCAGAGCGTCAATTGGATTCAGATGGAGACACCATCACCAACGATATCGATGAATGCCCAAGCACTCCAGCCGGTGTACAAGTCAACGGTGTTGGTTGTGCTGCGAGTGAACGAGACACTGACCGAGATGGTGTTATGGATGCAGATGACATTTGTGCTGCGTCACCAATCGATGAAGAGGCTGATGCAAATGGTTGCACAGATTCTCAGAAGGACGATGATTTGGATTTGTTCGCAAACAATATTGACCAATGTCCCGGCACTCCAGCCGGTGAAACAGTCGACGCTGTAGGCTGTGCCCAGTCACAACTTGATGCTGACAATGATGGTTATTACAATGATGAAGACCAATGCCGAAGCACACCAGCAGGTGAGCAAGTCGATGCTGTAGGTTGTTCAGATACACAGAAAGACGATGACAACGACAATGTCAACAATGCACGTGATGAATGTCCGAATACCGTCGATGGAAGAATTGTCGATAGTGATGGATGCTCAAAGTATCAACTTGATTCAGATGAGGACGGTGTCTTTGACATCGATGATGAGTGTCCAAGCACCTTAGGTGATACACTCGTTCTCGAGAATGGATGTTCTTTATCTCAAATCGATTCAGATGGTGATCTTGTGAGCGATGCTGATGACGATTTCCCGTATGATGCAAATGAGACGACCGATTCCGATGGTGACGGGGTACCTGACCGATATGACAAGTACCCACAAGATGCAACACGCTCCAAAGCAGAAACAGAAAACGACTCAAATCTTGGCCTCTATCTCATCCTCGTCGTTCTTATCCTTGGTGGACTCGGTGGACTTGGTTTCATGAATGCTCGGAAAGGTGGTGCTCAAACTCTTGAAAGTGCATTTGCTCAATCATCTCCAGAAATCGATGCTGCAACTGAAGCACAATTTTCGGAGAAAGAGAACAACAATCCACTCGAAGGTGCACAGCAATGGGTTGACAATGGCGTTCACTGGAACAAAGATGCTGAAGGTAATCTTTCATACTTCGATGCAACAACGCAAGCTTGGATTCCGTACCAACAATAATTGCACGCTCATTGGAATCCTTCGCTTTTGTACACATCGGTAGCGTGTGTACTGGGGGGGGTGAACACCCATTGTACTCTTCCAAAATGTCTTGAGGGGTTTGACAGAACCTTTGCGATTTCATGGGAATGATATGTCGGTAGATGCAAATCATTTCATGGGTTGTTGCCGTTCTTTACCTCAAACCATTAAGGAATCAAAGCCTTCGGTTGTGCATGGACAACTTCGAATATCTCACCGTTTCTTATGTCCTCATCACGGGTATCGGGATGTCCCGTTTGTTCATCTCACTTGGAACAATCGTGGAAGAAAGAGCCGTTTTGAAGGG
>JAYQSB010000011.1:0-61376 GCA_038146705.1 Candidatus Poseidoniales archaeon | reverse complement strand
ATGTCACCGGTGGTTGAGGAGAAGGAAAGACCGCTTGGAAGCGATGGGCTGATGGCCCACGAGGTCGGCGTTCCACCGCCAACCGTGGCCGTGTTGGTGGTCATCGCAAGGCCCTTGGTCAGGGTCATGTTTTCCGTATCGTAGGAGAGTGACGTTGGTGTCGTTTCGACCTTGATGGAGATCGTTGTGGACGACGAACCAGCGCTGTTGTTGCCCCAAACCGTGTACGAGGTGAGCGCTGAAGCAACCGTCGGTGTTCCCCAAATCGTGCCGTTGGTTGAACCAATCGAGAGACCGTTGGGCAGCGCTGGACTGATTTCGAACCCACTGATTTCTCCACCCGAGTTGATGGGTTGCACCTCGGTGATGGCGGTGCCGTTCACGAACAGGTAGGACGTGGGTGAATAGGAGAGGACGGGGGCATTGAGACCAACCTCAAGCCACACTTGACCACTGAAGGACTGACCGGAGATGTTGGCCCATATCGTGTACGTGGTGTTGAACGCCGTCACCGTGGGTGTGCCCGTAATCGCACACGTTCCACTGGTCAGGCTCATGCCGGTTGGGAGTGCAGGTGAAATGCCACACGTTGCTCCACTGACATCCGGTGAAGTCAGGAAGTCGCCTGCTTGCCAGACGCGTGTACCTTGGACGAAGACCGGTGTCGTTTGATCACTTGAAGCGAAGTTCGAATCATCGCCAAGTTGACCACTCCCTCGCGCACCCCAGCACTTCATGTCGCCATCGTTCAGCATGGCACAGGTGTGGGCTCCACCAGAACTGATGCCGATAGCGGTGTAGCCGGAACCGAGGTTGACGTCGGTGGATGGTGGTGAGGAGCGGTCGGTGGTTGTTCCATCACCAAGTTGTCCGTTGTTGTTACTTCCCCAGCAACGTACGCCACCATCAGTGAGCAGAGCGCAGACATGGTCGTAACCGGCTGAAACATAAGACACGGTATGTCCAGAACCGAACGATGAGGTGGTAACTGGAGAAGTGCGATGAGTGGTTGTACCGTCGCCCAGTTGTCCTTCTGTGTTCTTGCCCCAACAAACAACAGAATCATCGTCAAGGAGGGCACAGACATGGAATTCTCCTGCAGAAATTTGCGTTGCAGTGCGACCGGTCGGGAGAGAAATGGCTGAACTTGGTGGTGATCGTATATCGCTACCGTACCCACCACCATCACCACGTTGGCCAAAGTTGTCTTGACCCCAGCATTTGATTGAACCATCGTCGAGGAGTGCACAGGTGAATCCTTGACCAAGCGCAAGCGAGACGGCATGACGATTTGTTCCGAGCGAATTGATGCTTTGTGGCGTGTTGAAACTGGTCGTTGTCGAGCCAACGCCGAGTTCTCCGTCCTCATTTCGTCCCCAGCACTTGACGGAATCGTCGTCAAGAATAGCACACGTGTGATGGAAACCCAAGTAGACAGAGGTGGTCGTTCGGCCTGAACCTACGTTGATGGTTGTCGGTGTATGCTGATCCCCACCAGAACCTTGTCCAACTTGGCCGTTGTTGTTGCGACCCCAGCACTTCAGAACACCTGTATCGAGTACTGCACAAGTGTGTTGCTCACCCATTGAAACAGATACGGCATCAGAACCGAGGTTGTTGGTTTTGGTTGGTCTGTCCTTCCAGGTGCTGCTGCCCAATGAACCGATACCGAGTTGACCGTTACCGTTTCGACCCCAACAATAGAGGTCTCCATCGTTGCGAATGGCACAGGTGTTGCGCCATGTGGCATACATGGTCAAGTTGCCCGCTTCGAGCGGGTCGTAATCCCACTCCCAGGTGATGTCGGTACCGATCGAGGAATTTCGAGTGATGTAGGCACCATCGACACTTGGCGTCAAAGTCCAATTCATGTTGAGCGTGAGCGTTGCTGAAGCAGAACCGCCCGAGTTGTTGGCGTAAATCGTGTAGGTTGCGTTGCTCGTCACGTTCTCCGGCGTTCCCCAAATGCTACCGTTGGTGGTTCCAAAGGAGAGGCCCGTTGGCAAGGACGGCGAAATTTCCCACGAAGTGATCGCACCACCCGAGGTGGTTGGCGTGATGGTTGAGGCAAGCGGACGGTTGTTGGAAATTTCAACCGGTGAGGAATAGGAAATGGAAGCGATTTGGTCGTTGATGGTGATGTTGATTTGAGCTGAGGTCGAACCGCCAGAGTTGTTGGCCCAAATCGTGTAGGTTGCGGCTGTGGTTTGCAGAACGGTGGGCGTTCCCCAAATGCTGCCGTTGGTCGAGCCGAAGGAAAGGCCGCTAGGCAGGCTTGGGTCAATTTCCCAGGACGTCACAGCCCCACCGCTCACGCTTGGCGTGTTGGTCGTCATCGCTGTGCCCTTCTCGAGGGTCATGTTTTCGGGCGTGTAGCCGAGTGCATTTGGAATCAAGTCATTCACTTGAATGGTGATTGTGGTCGTATTCACACCACCGCTGTTCCTGGCCGTGATCGTGTAAGTCGTGTTGGTCGACAGTTCGGTTGGCGTTCCCGAAATCTTACCTGAGATTGGGTCCAGCGTCAATCCTTCTGGTAGGTCTGGACTGACCGAGTAACCGAGCATGTTTGAAGAAGAATCTAGAGCGAGATACTTGATTTTGTTATTGGTATCATCGAAGTAGGATATGTGGATGACATCGTTGGTATCGATGGCGATTGAGGTGTAATACCCTGTTAAGCCAATTGAATCTACGGTCTCGTTGTTCCAATTGCTTGCGGTCGTGCAGCCGCTTGAACAGGTGGCATATTTGAGGTCGTCATTGGTCTCATCAAAGTAGGAAATGTGGACAGCATCGTTGGAATCGATGCCGATGGAAGAGTGATATCCCACATCACCTGTTGTGTCGACGGATACATTGTTCCAATTGCTTGCCGTTGTGCAGCCACTTGAACAGGTGGCATATTTGAGATCGTTATTGGTAGCATCAAAGTAAGATACGTGTACACCATCGTTGGAATCGATGGCCATTGAAGGGTTGTGACCAGTTCCTAAAGAGCCTACCGAGTCAAAGGAGACCGTATTCCAATTGCTTGTCATTGTACAGCCGCTAGAACACGTGGCATACTTGAATTCGGAATTGGTCCAACGGAAGTAGGACATGTGTACTGCATCGTTGGAATCGATAGCGATTGAAGTGAAATACCCCCCAGAACCTGAAGTTTCAACTTGGACGTTGTCCCAATTGCTGGCGGTTGTGCAACCGCTTGAACAGGTGGCATACTTGGGATATTTGTTGGTGTCATCAAAGTGGGATATGTGGACTGCATCGTTGGAATCGATGGCAATTGAGGTATAATAGCCCACATTATTCGATGTGTCAACGGATACCTTGTTCCAATTGCTTGCGGTTGTGCAATTACTTGAACAGGTGGCATACTTGAGATCTTTATTGGTATCATCGAAGTATGAAATGTGAAGAACATCATTGGAATCGATGGCAATTGAACTGTAATAGCCCGCAGCACTCGCTGTGTCAACCGTGGTGACGACCCAAGAACCGGATGCATCGGTCGCGTACCTCAAACCACCAATATTTTGACCCCGGTAGGAAACGTGCTTGTGGCCAGAGGAATCAACGGCAATGGAGGTTGTTGTAGGACCGCCTGAACCGATGACCGCTGAAGGAATCGCTCCACCAGAATTGGTCGGTGTCGCAGTCGGCGACATGGCCGTGTTGTTGGTCAAAACAAACCAGTCAGGACTGTAAGCGATATCAGGAGCTTCATCGTTGATGGTGATGTTCACCGTTGCATTGTCTGAACCTCCACTGTTGTTCGCCCAAATCGTGTAGGTCGTTGCAATCGTTTGCAGCACTGAAGGCGTTCCGCTGATCTTACCATCTGAAGTGCCCCACGTTAATCCACTCGGCAATGTTGGGCTAATTTGCCATGACGTGACGGTCCCCCCGCTGACCGTGGGAAGGTTCGGCGTCATCGCTGTACCCTTTGTGAGGGTCATGTTCTCTGGTGAGTAGACCAAATCGTATGGAGCGACGTGTTGCGATGATAATGAGAAGGAGGTTGAGTAGGAACCGGCTGAATTGTTGGCAGTCACCATGTAGGTCGTGCTTGTCATCGCGACCGTGGGCGTCCCCCAAATCGTACCGTTGCTCGATTCGAAATTCATACCGCTCGGCAACGTTCCAGTAAGCGAATAGGAGGTGGTGACCTCACCGTTGGTAACGGTGAGAGGGAAACTATAGGTTTGGCCGAGAAGCATCGTCGAAGAGGATTGAGCGTAAGACAGGTTAGTTGTGTTGCTGTACACCCCTTTTCCTGACGTGTACAACTGGTTGATGTTGCTGGCGTTGAGCGCATTGGCAAAGGCCATGACCGAACCAATCTGCCCATCAAAAGGCTGATTCGCCTCTCCACCGTTGTACGAGCCCAGGAAGATGTTGTTGCTCACATCGCGGAGGTCTCCACTACCCGACAGGCTACCGTTGGCGACATTGACACCATCGAGGTAGAGTCGAAGCGTGTTGCCAACATCGGCCACCATGACCACGTGATACCAGCGGTCGGTGTCTATGGAGGCATCCGAGGTCCATGCTGCAGACGTGTTCGATGATGGACCTACCGTTGCATAGAGATCACCTGTAGAAGCTCGAATTCTGAGCGCCCATCCGATATCTGAAGCCTGACCATTATCATCGTAGGTGCCGATGATGGTGCTGCCTTGAAGACTGGAAGCGTTGATCCATGTAGCGACCGACCAATCGTCGTGGTCCACGCTTGCATAGCGAACGATGACAACACCGTAGCCACCATCTCCACCTTTGGATGCGATACTGCCCGAGTTTCCACCACTTCCACCACCGCCACCACCGAGTCCGTGTGTACCTGAACCCGCCTGTGTTGCGGTTGCCGTTGCGCCGTTACCTCCGCCATCTTGGCCAGAACCTACGGTGACGCCCGTGTCGTGACCGCCACCACCGCCACCGCCGCCATAGGCGACGCTGGTTCCGGTAATGGACGATGTTCGGCCCGAACCACCATCGCCGGATGTGCTGGAACTTGTGGTATCATTTTCTCCCCAACCACCAGCGCCACCGCCACCTCCTGTGAGGTAGCCATAGGTGGCAACACCATCGCCGTTACCACCGCCGTAGCCTTGTCGCGTGGCTCCAGTTCCGGTCCCCAAACCTCCCGATGTGGAGTCACCAGATCCTCCTCCAGACCCACCGCTACCGGGTGAGAAATAATTCCAGTGGCCACCTGAACCACCCCCGTTCACGCTGATGTCGGCAAATTGAGATTCGCCGCCGTTTTGCGCTTGACGGGATTGAGACGAACATGAACCACCACAAGAACCAGGCGTCAAGAGGGCTCCACCACGGCCACCGTGTCCAACGGTGACAGGGAGAATGGCACCAGCTACGCTTGAATTGTTGCCGGTGAGCATACCGCCACCGCCACCGCCACCGCCGACGTGAGCACCACCACCACCTCCGCCACCGAGGACGAGGTACTCGACGTCGACAACGCCCGTTGGGACGCGCCATCCGCCTTGTGCGGTGAGTACCGTGCGCTCGAAGGTGAGGACGGTGTCGCTTCCAACGGTGGACACATCCCATGTGCGAACGACGTCGGGCGAACCTGAAACCACCGTCAAGGAGGCGGAACTCGCTCCTGCCCCTGTCGCCATGTTCGGCACGCTGGTGATGGTATCGCCGTGGCGTTCAAGGTTGAAATCAAAGAAGGCGTTGAGGGCGGCATCGTTGACGTTGGGGTACTCGTTCATGTCATCAGCGATGGTGGAAGAACGGTCGGACGTGTAGATACGGACGTCATCGAGGAGGCCGGAGTAATTGTTGGCGCCAGTGGTATCCGTGAGCGCTCCCCCCAACACGAAGGCGAGGGAATTGTTCGCACCAAGGTCACTGACGCTCGACGAGGCCGTGAACGACAGTACACCGTTGAGGTACACCTTGACCGGGTTCGAACTCCCTGAACGCGTGAAGGCAACGTGCTGCCAAACGTCATCTTCTACCGGAACGTTCGTGTTCACCCAAGGGCCACTGTACCATCCAGAGCCGTTTCCGAGGGCATAATACAACGACCCACCCTTGCATGAAAAGGAGTACGAGTTGTCCTTTTGGATGAAGGTTGCATGATTCGTGGCTGTTTCACAATCGCTCGGTTTGAGCCAGGCTTGGATGGTGAACGAGGTCTCAACGCCCCCAACCCAATAGCCGGCTGATGAGTTCGGGGCCTGAATCTTCGTGTAGCTCGATCCTGGTGGGTTTAATTCGGCGGCCAAATCCTCGTACGGCTCACCTGGTCGCAGGGTCTCTGAATCCTCAATTTCGATCTCGTCGCAAACGTACGGGCCGGAACCCGTGCACGCGCCATCGTAGGTGAATCGGGTGAAATCAGCGTCCCATGTTGGTCCAGCAGTCGCAACGGTTCCGTTGTTGTCGAAGCCCGAAAGGTCTGCGACGTTGGTGCCACTGCCGCTGTAGGAGCTGCTGTTGGTTGGGTCAAGATGGAGACGCAGGTCAAGCGTGGATGGTGGAGTATAGGAAGAGAATAGACACGAACCGTCTGGGACGATTGCATTAGAATCGTAGTTGTCTGCATAATCGAGCATACAACCTGCAACGGGTGCATCTGGCGCAGTGTAGTTCCACGAAATACCGGCAGTCCATGGGTTGCTGTCATCCGCATCGTATGCACCCGCATTGAGGACGTGAAGGTGGGAGCCCCACTTCGGACGGAAGTCGTTGTTGGCAGGGTCAACCAGCATCTCATGGACGCTTGTCGTCAATAAATCGTCAAGACCCGTCAAGACAACAGGCTGGTATTGGGTGGTGGTGTTTCCAAGCCCGAGTTGGCCTCCGTTATTGCGCCCCCAGCATGCGACAGACCCATCATCAAGAACGATGCACGCGTGTTCTCCAGACATCGACATGTCGACAATAAAGCGCCCGGATGGTATGTTGACGAGGTCATCCGGATATGCATTGTTGCCAGTGGTTCCATCGCCCATTTGTCCAACGGCACCCCCGCCCCAACACTGCGCAGTACCGTTGGCCAGCAAGGCACAACTGGTGTATTTTCCTGCTAAAGCGATGATCGAGAGATTCGCCAAGGCGTTCGTGTAACTGAAGGTCAGGTCATTTGCATCGCCTGGAGAATTACTTCCTTGCTGACCTACGTTGTCTCTTCCTGTACACACCACTGAACCGTTGTCGTAGCCGATGCACCCGTGGTGTTTGCCACCACTCATCGAAACAACTTGACGTTGTGAATCCAATGAAACGACGGTTGGACTGTACATCGTTGTTGTGTTGCCTGTTCCAAGATAACCCACGTGATTATAGCCCCAAGAAACAACATCACCGTTATCCAGTAAAGCATAACCAAAATGACGGCCTAATTGTACATCAACGGCCTTGCGGTTTGTCGGGAGGTTGACTGTTTGTGGTGTCGAGTATACTGCCGAAGTTGTGTTCCCTATTCCAAGACGACCCTGGCCGTTGGTACCCCAACACATGAGTGCCCCTGCATCGGTCACAGCACATGTGAAACCATCACCCACACTCACATCGACGGCTTTCACGCCAGACCCAAGATTCACGAGTTGCGGTGTGGTCTGTTGTGTTGTCGAGCCAATTCCCAGTTCACCATATGAATTCTTACCCCAACAGTAGAGCGAACCATTGGTCATAATGGCACAATTTTGCAGGGGCATTCCACCGGACTCAGCCACCTTTTCGACTGTTCCAGCGTTGGGGAAGGTGACTGCAACGGGCGAATATTGGTTCGTGGTGTTGCCAAGGCCAAGATTGCCAAAGCCGTTGTGACCCCAACAAAGCAGCGACTTTGTGCTGTTGATGATGCATGTGTAGCCAATTTGAACCCAACCTCCGCTATTGATTTCACCATTGAGGGTGGTCACAGCATCTTGTTTGCCCTGAATGTAGCCGTTCCAATTCATCCAATCCGTGCCGTAGGGAATGGGGTTCGCAAAGATGTCATCCGAGCGATGGTCCGCCATGGCGTCAACCGCGTTGTAGTGAAGCGTTGAATTCTTGTTGTTGATGCCACCATCGGTCAGGAAGATGATGTCGTTCTTGCCGGTTGAATTGAACACGGTGTTATTGTGAATGTCGTGATAGTCGCCCTTGACCATCAATCCACCAGCCGCGTTCCAAATGACGTTGTGGTGCATGGTGCCATTACGACCTTCTCCCACTTCCCCAATCGGTGCATCAAATCGAGCACCGTACTTGATGACGTCGTGGATCCAGTTGTAAGCGATTTCAGCACCTGGTGCTTCACCTTGCATCACTTGGACAACCGCACCATCGGTTTGCAGATGGCCAACATCCCATACCTCGTTGTAGAAGACCTTGGGCGCATCACCAATGGAGAGAACAGAGGATGCACCGGTGAGGTGAACGCTGTTGTTGGTGAAATACATGTCACGGCCACCTTCGTAGATGGTCGTCATCAGACCCTTCTGGTCAGCCGCTGACCAGTCGATGGCATGGAAGTAGGAATTGTTCACCGTGTTGTTGTTTGATTGGCCACCTGAACCGTGGAACTCAATGGCTCCACCATCGGTGTTGGTAATGGAAATGTTGTCGACAAAGGAATTCTTTGAACGGTAGAAGCGGGTCATCCAGCGGTCGTCTTCTGATTCGCCCGCAATACCCAGTCCACGCTTTGAGGTGCTTGGATATTGCAAGGTTGAGTTGGTGAAACTACATCCATCACAGTTGTTGAAATTAACAGTGGTTCCAAAGAAATCGATGCCCTGAATCGTGACACCATCCGACCCGTCAACACTGATGGCGAACGGTTGGACCTTTACTCTGAGGTCAAGGTCGTTGGCATCTTGACCGGATGGCGTCTTGTAGTGCAATCGATTGTTGGTGTTGTTGTACCACCATTCGCCGTCCTGGTCGATGAGTTCACGCTTGCCTTCCAAGAAGTAAGCGTGGTGCTTGGTTTTCCATCCCACGTCGGTGCCGTCGTAAGCGAAGGTGCCGTTGTTCGGATTCCAATCCGTGATGATGCGGCTGTTGGATTTGAACGAGCCGACGTTCAGAATGGCAATGGCTCCAACAGGATTCAAACCAGTCGCATTGATCGTCTCGTTCAGACCGTTGTGAACGCCTGCCTCGGGACCGGCATCGGTCAGCCAACCTACCGTGTAGGCGTTGTTCGAACTGGTCAAGGTTCCTTCAGCCCAATACGATCGATTGAACACCGAATCGTTGGTGAAGCCTGCATTTGGCCATCGAGCAGGCACCTGCTCTTCGTGGTCGAGGAACAACTGCCAACCGTCCTCGGTCAAGGTCACTTCTTGGATTCCATCGCTATCGGCAGAACCCCAAACGCCACCGAGATCATCGGTGATACTGCGTGTTCCATCAAAGACAACACGATCGCCATCGTTCGCTCGAATCAAGAGATTGTCGAGGTTGTTGACGCTCACGTTTTCGTGGTACAGGCCGGCGTGAAGCACGATTTCAGGATTGGACGCCGACTCGCTCGCCGCCAAGGTCACCGCAGCGCCAAGACTGGCTCTGGGACAGTTGGTCGTACCTGGATAGGTGTCGTCACCTTGGGACACGTCAACGTGAATCGCCGTTCCGCTGGTCCGAGAGGTCGCTGCACACACCGACGGGGAAGCAACGCGTCGCACGTCCTGCTCGTCCTCCTCGTGAAGTTCAACGGGCGGCTGCCATCCTCGGTAGGCTTCGATGTAGGCGGTCTGGGCAAGAGCGAACATGAGCAAAGAGAGCGTCACTGCCTTTGCTTTTTTTTCTACAGAAAGCATTCGCTCACCCAATTTTGACGAATTTTCGGTGGAATATAAATCAAACTCCGTTCATATTGGGGCTTGGTTCGATTCGTTACCTCTCTCACTAAAATTAGAACAACATGTGTCCGAAAAATTCTACACCAAACTTTATTGGTGTTCGGCTTAAATTTTTCACCAAGCAATTGTGTCATTACAACACAGTATCGAGCATACAGTAAGGTGGAAAATTTCGTGAAATTGAATACGATTTTCAATGAAAATTGCTTAGATACGATGGCGAAGATGGATGATGAATTCATCGACCTTGTTGTCACATCACCTCCGTATGACAATTTGAAGGATTACGATGGTTACACCTTTGAATTTGAATCAATCGTCAAAGAATTGTACAGGGTAATGAAAAAAGGTGGCATCGTGGTATGGGTTGTCAACGATGCCACCATCAAAGGCAACGAAACAGGAACGTCGTTTAAACAGGCTCTGTTCTTCAAAGAGTGCGGGTTTTTCTTGCACGATACGATGATTTGGTTTAAGCCCAATAGTTTCAATTTCGGCT
This sequence comes from Candidatus Poseidoniales archaeon, assembly GCA_038146705.1. Lineage (GTDB taxonomy): Archaea > Thermoplasmatota > Poseidoniia > Poseidoniales > Poseidoniaceae > Poseidonia. The sequence continues at coordinate 51,038 of JAYQSB010000011.1, read as the reverse complement.
CAAATTACTGTTATCGACAAAGTTTCGAATACATGTTCATCTTTAGCAAGGGTAAAGCAAAAACCGTCAATCTCATCAAAGACGTTCCTGCAAAACTCGGTGGTCAGACCGTCAAAGGTGCTCGAAAACATCCGAGTGGGGTTCGAGATGAAGTGCCCAACTTTGTTGTTGATGAATTCAAACGAAGGGACAATGTGTGGTTTGTCAATGTCGGAACAAAAAACCACGGCCACCCAGCTATTTTTCCCGATGAGTTGGCTGGCGACCATATTCTGAGTTGGAGCAACCCTGGCGACATCGTGTATGACCCAATGATGGGCTCGGGAACGGTAGCAAAAATGGCCATCGTACATCGGCGTCAATTCATTGGTTCAGAGATCAGCGAAAAATACACAAAAAATGCTCTTGAGCGAATTCGCCCACTTCTCGAGCAATAAGTATTGGAATAGTGTTTGAATGAAAAAAAGGGCCCAAGACCGAACTGTTTGGGAAATTTCGCTTGTTTGTTTTTGATATTGGCAATTCAGTTAAATATGAACATGGCTGATTTGGCCTCGAGGAAAATGCCTGCACCAACTAGAAATACAGTCATGCCACAAGCCATCCTACAATCCTCAGTCATGGCGAAACAAGAAAAAGAAGCTCCTGTCATCATACAACAGGTTGGCCAACCAGCAGGAGGGGATGATTTCCTTGCCAGGTTCACTGAAGTCATCATGTTCGGTGGAGCAATGCTCGCCATCTGGACGGGTTTGCTTGGTATTGCCTTTAGTGACGATGCAACAAATTGGAATTATCTCATTCTCTTCATTGGAGGATTTGTGTCAGCGGGTATTGCTTTAGCAATGGTCGAATTTCATGGCAGAAAGAACGAGAATGTTTTGATGCCCTCACAAAATTACATCCTTGGTGTGTCGTTCTTTTTCATGGCAGTTGGATTGCTATGGGGAATTCGATTTATTGCCGGATGGCTCACCTTCGAAGAACCTCTCGGCACATTCTCTGCATTCGGAGCAAAAACTGCACTCGAAGGGGATTGGGTTCCGAATGCAAACCTCATTTACGCTCAAACCGCTGGGGCTATCGTCCTTGTTCTTGGACAAATCCGACTTCTTCACAGATATTCTGGAGAGTTAACCTTCTCATGGACCGTAGCGGCGAGTATTCCTCTCGCCCTCCTTCTTGTCGGCGTTGGACCGTGGATTGATTATTCCAACAGTGTCGTTTCCTATGAATTGGGTTCTGCTATTGTCCTGCTCACCTCGTTAGCCATGTGGGTTTCGATTCAGTCGAACAAATCCATTACATTCACGGCTATTGCATCGGTCTGCGGCATCATCCCAATCATTTACGAATTGATGAATGAAAATGCACCTGCAGATGGTGTTGGAGGAGCCTTATCGCTCATGGTGTTCATTATCATCATTCAAGGCTACTTGGCCACGAGTCCGAAACTGAATCAAAAGTTGATGGAACGGACCTCGTTTATCCTGATCGGTGAAGTTGTCCTCGCCATGTTGGTTGCCAACAATTTCGATGCTAACGCCATACTTGGCCCCATTCGAATGTCGGACACAGCCTTTGCTGATACGCTCACACTTCCTGTCATTCTTTGGTTTGTGACCTTGGCTGCCTATTTCCCCGCCGTCCATGCGAACAGAGTTCCAGCAATGCCAATTGGTCTTGCTTTTGCTCTTTGGACATTGAATGGTGATGAGGCCATCTTACCTTGGATTACAGCAGTTCTCATGGTCGTCTACATGCTTTTCTTTGCAAAAGTCACGAGAAAATGGGTGGCAAATTTCACAATATCAGCCCTTTCTATCGCTTATTTGATCTCAGATTTAATCGGCTACGGGATTGATGCTCCAGAGGTCAATTTAGTTATCGCCATTTCATTGATTGCAATTGCGTGGACCGCTCTTCGAATGGGTAAGATTGACATTCAATATGCTCTTCAATCATTGGTTTGTGTTGCCATCACCGATACAATACTCAATTCTGAGTACTGGGTAACCGGGTGGGCTATCACATCATTCCTTCTCTTTGTTGTCTTCGATAAAATGAGAACTGTTGCTGAAGATGATTTCATTGAGAGGAGAAATGCCACACTTTCACTCATCACCACGATGTTCTTTACTCTCGGACTCATCTTGACTGGGAAAATGAATATCCCTTACACCAACGATCTTCTCTCCGGCGCATCCATCGAATTTGTTCTTCTCGGCGTTCTTGTGTATGTCCTCTTCTTTTCGGTTCGAAAAATAGAGTTGGATTTCGGCGAACTTCTGTACTTTGTCCTGAGTTCGTCAACATCCCAATGGAAGTACAGTTCAGAACACAATGCTTGGGTTAAATCAGATGGGGATGATGAAGAGAGCTTGCCAACAAAGTGGGGTGAATTGGCACGATTTTCCCTGATTTTTTCATTGATTTCTATCACAGTAGGATTTGCAACAATCAATACATCGGGTGGGACTGTTTCCATCATTCTTCCACTCCTCTTGGCCCTTCCAATCGGTTTGTTGTTGCATCAGGTCATGGCCATGGATTCAATTTCCTCATACACACGCTTTATTGGTGCAGTCCATCTCCTTTTCATCGCTCTTTTTAGTGCCCCTATGCTCGACGAATTGCAACGTGGTGCAAGCGATGGAATCGTGTTTCAATCCGGACTCTTGCACGATATTCTATTTCTTGCAGCGCCCTTAATTGTCAACGCCCTCATCGTTAAACGAGGGTTGGATGAAGAAGGCCTAAACCGCACTGCAGATAATATGATGATGGGGACATTGTTGCTTCTCGGCTGCTTTGATGCGTCTGGTGGTTTGCTCTTTTTGACGATGTTTGGCCTGGTCGCCTATCAAAGTTTGAAATATCGATTGGGCATTCTTACCGTTGCTCCATTGGTCTTTGTCTTCACATTGGCAAATGATCTGTTTGGATTAGAGGCAGGCCTCATGGACAGAATCTTTGACGGGCTTGGCAATCACCCATCCTACTATCTTGAAGAGCGCGTGTTATGGTTTGGTCGTTTCACAGGTTTCCTTACTGCTGCTTACATGTTGACAGCCCTAGCAATCAGCCTTACTGATGTGAAAAATGAAGAAAGAGAAATCAAAATGCCGTGGGTTATGCCATTTGTTTGGTTTTTATTTGCTATGTGGGCTTCTCTTCCAGATGCCGCATGGCTCCCTCTCGTCCTCGTTACGTTTGCTGTGCTGAATGCATGGTACCGTGGTGACGTGCATTGGATGACGGGCCTCTCTATCGCCGTGCTTGTGTCGTGGATCATCGGGTTTTCCGATGCTTTGGATACACTCAATGGGGAGATTTTCAGTTTGTCCATGTTCTATGGTGGACTTCAAGTCACCGTTCTTGCCTATCTTGCTTCACAGGGCAAATTAACCATCAATCATCAAAATGTCGGAGAAGAGGAAGAAGAGGCACTCAAAAAGAAACTTAACACAGAGCTTCGGTATATCAGCCTTGGAGCCCTGCTCCTCTCGTTTGATGCATTCAATGGACTTGGTATGCTCGTTGCAAGCATTTGGGCAACCTTTGATGTTCTGAAAAACGGTGAGAAAATCTCCCTTCTTTTCCTGCCACTTTTGCATGGACTCACCCTTGGAAATGTACTCTATCAGTTCGATGTTGCCGATGAGAGCATGAGAGAAATTCTTGTTGGAATTCTGCTCGGCATAGAGGGCGTCGTCTTGCTCGGGTTGAGCATTAAGGAAGATACACTGTACGACCTAGGAATCTTTACTTGGGATTCGAACGATGAATTCTTCGAATTTGTAGAACGGTTGGGCATAGCAGGTACGCTTTCGGCAATTGTTGGTGTGTGGTATGGATTTAGTTCACAAGCTGAACTCGCCTTCATTTTGCTCACGGTTCTTCTTGCGAGCCTCGCTATTACTGGCTTCAACGAAAAGTACCACAATGTACGTTGGCGACGGGCACTCGGAGTCTATGGCTCCATGCTCTCTGGATTGATGTTCTATACCTTGGTCGACAATGATTTGTATGCAAATTTAACCATCGTGGGCTTGGGTCTTTTGGCTCTTGGTTATGGTTTCGTTTACCTCCAATTCCGTTCGAGTATTCAGCCACTCCTGCAGCAGCAAATGAATCAACAGGGCTCCATCCCTCAGATGATCAATACCAATGATGAGTCGTTAGTCATCGACGAAGAGGCTTCGGCCGAAGACGATGAGGTTGAGCCTATGCTTGCGTCCTCTGACAACGATGATTCGGACGATGAAGAAGAGCCAAAGACAATGCAGAAGAAGAATCGTCGAAAAAATTGTTCTAAAGATGGTTGCAAGGGTTTAGCGTTTCGAAACACGGAGTTCTGTCTACGTCATCAAGAAACGGTGCAATCAACAGTAATACAAGAGACATTCATACCCGAGACTCTCATTGAAACGAAGCAGGGATTCGACATCCGATTACCACCAGGAACTGCAGACCAAATTATTCGATCAATCGAACTCACGCCTCACGATGGATTCAAACCTGTCCTCGAACTCAATGCCTTTGGAAAATTACAACTTCACTTTGAACCAAAATGAACAAAAGCGAATGGTCTACAATATGTTGACGTTTTCCCAGAAATTCATATGAAAACGTATTATACTGCTCGATTTGCGTGACGGAGTTCTAAAATTTGTTAGAATTATGTGATGATTTGTGTGTTGTTTGGTGAATTATGGTTTGTTTTCATTTAGATTTTTTGAAAAAAAGGCAGTTTTTCCTCAAATCTATATAGTTTACATAGTAAATACATAGTTTTATATATTTGAGCCGCTTTAGAGTTTTTGCGGGGTGACAAAAATGACGAATTATATCTGGTCAAATCACTTCAAACGACGCCGCTCATAATCGCATATCTCACTGCCGGAGATGTGGTGTAATGGATAGCATCTGAGATTACGAATCTTAGGATCTCGGTTCGAATCCGGGCATCTTCACCAGTGGACAGAGCGGTAGCGCTCAACATAGGAGGAATACAATTGAAAAAGAAAAATAAATTTCAAAAATACATACCAAACAAAAAGAAAAAAGAATTTGTTCAAAACAAGAGATTCAAAAATTGGTTTCATTATACTGGAATGTTTCCAGTTTGTGGTTGCATCATCATCTTTAGCGATGATGGAGCTTCAATTGAAATTCACAATTTTGGCATCTTTGATGAATTGGATAGGGGCAAAGGTTACGGACAAACGATGGTGCAGAATATCAGGCATTCATTTCCAAATGCTTTCATTTGGGCTAGGACGTGGACTCACTCAAGAGGTTTCTGGCAGAAAATGAAACATAGAGGCTATATTGATGAGATTGCAAATTCATACGACTGGCCTTGCTTTGACATGACTTGTGAAGCATGCCATCCAAATATGCCCTCAAAATTTGCCAGAATTCTCATTCCAGAAACAAATCAATCAAAGGAGGTGGTAGCATGAGCAAGAATGGCATTGATTTCGATGCAAATTTCGAACATCCAGAACATCTCCTGTCCATCTTTGCCTTCTACAACAAAGAGCATATTGAACAGGGAACGCCATGGACAATTTGGCCAGAATGGGAGCTGTGCTTGACATCGATGAAAGAAGAATTTCATTCTTCTCCACTCGAAAGCCCATTGGTTGATGTCGCTGCAGAAGCACAACACTGGTTAGCACTGATGGAATTCATCCATGACCATCCTGCCATCAGTTTTGACGAGTACACCATATTCATCAAAGGTCAACATGGAAACATGTTCAGTTTTGATTTCTGTCTGAGTGCACAAGCATTCACTGAGGCAAAGAAATTGGATGAGTTCTTGGCGACGAGAAATCACAATCCTGTCAAGTATGATTTTGAATTCAAAGACCCGTTTAGGGAATGGACTCAATGCATAACTCATTCGAGGGGGGAAATGTGGATTTGCCCTGACCATGTACCAAACTATGGTGGAAAATCAACTGAATTTACCTACAAGGACAGTTTTTGTTTCATGTGGGATGACCAGTGCTTTCCTGCTTTCATCAAAGGACTCATCCACCTTTGCATCGATGACACTGCCATTTGGGAAGATCAATTTGAACACGCAAGAGCCAATGCCAGTGCGATAAAACAAGACATGGAACAATGGCCTTTCGGCAGGCCAGAAGATGCCGAATATCAATGAGGTGAAAAAATGAAAAATAAAGAAAATATAACACAAGAACTGCTGTTGCTTTTGCTCGTATATCTGAAAATTCAGATTGCAGCAGAAAGCATGAGGCTTGAAGAATTGCAACACTGGGCGGGTATACCTTGTACCTGCCCGACATGCGAGGACGATGATGAAAAGGTGGAAACCGATGACAAAAAAACATCGTTTTCTCAAGAATTTAAGGAGGAATGGGAATGAGTTTGGTATGGAAACCAAACCCATCAGCACCGCTTTGGTTTGGTGAAAAAGAGGTTTTTTTCAACGACCTTGCCATTGAGCATCTTCATCAAATTGGACCATCATGCGTACCGACGACATTGTCGATGATTGCCAACGCCTTTGGGCAAGAGATAAGCATTCAAGACATGAAGGCGATGATCAATACGCAAGCACCAGAAACATGGTCGAAGGCACTTGAATCGTGTGGCCTAAAATTGGCCTATTGCAACATCGACCAAAGGCCGCTTGAGTATTACATTGATGAACTGAAGGAATTGAACGATTTGTTCTTCCTCTCATTCTATTCACACCCATTACCAGCCGAACCCGATGGCAATGGGAAATTATGCACTGCCCATATTGTCACAATGTATCAAGATTCAATTATTGATACTGCAATCAAACAAGGCGTCTTTGAAGCTGACAAATATCCAAGGTCTCATCTGAGGACAAAGAGAATCTTCAGGGTAGTTCCAATCGACCACGAAAGGGGTCTGTGAGGTGATGACTATGGAAAATTCAAAACTCAATTTCGAACAGATGTACACCCTGTTTTGCATGTACAACCTTGGAAAAGGTTCTGGTGATGCATGGAATTCATGGCCACAATATGAACTCATGGATTCGCCATTACCCGAATCGATACATTACTGGGAAACGATGTCAGAAGAGGAAAAGAAAATTGCAGCCTCATGGCAATCGCTCTTCAAAATCATCAATGAAAACAAGAATGTGAACGTAAGTGGCAACACCATCTACATCACTGGTGGATTCGGACATCAATTCTCTGCTTACATCGATGTGAGCAACGAAACGTGGAGGGCATCGAGTGTCGTTGGACCAAAAGAAACCATTACACACAACCTTGGTTCATTTTGGACTTGGCCAAAACATCTGAGTTTTGGGAAAACAATTGCACAACTCGAAGCCGACCCTTGGATTGAGACAAAGACCTTCGATGGTCCGTTTCCAACAAGAATTCTCAAACTCATCAACGCATGTTTAGACGATGAGGAAATTTGGATTCATGCTTACAAAGTGCATCTAAGGGATTACAAATACAAACTTTGGAGAATTCTTGAATTCACGAACGGAATTCCAGAAGACTACACTGCTGATATGGCCATTCCACCTGCTGAATTTGCAGCATGGACAATTGCCCAACTCGAGAAAGCAAAGTCGATGACTGAACTCGAATCGATGACATTGGTTTCCGATGTTGAGCACGGAGGTGAAGAGTAACAACGTGAGGGGATATGGTGTAATGGATAGCATCTGGGGCTTCGGATCCCAGGATTCCGGTTCGAATCCGGATATCCTCGCCACGTTATACTGAGGTGATATGATGATTCTAAAAAATAACTACAGTTGTGATATTTTTGACCCACCACAAGTGGATAGGCCGTTGATTGTGTACCACCCTGGGCCACATAGAAATTACAAGGCCTCTTGGTCGGTGATGGAAGAAATGGGCAAGCCATTTACCTTGATTTGTGATGATACATTTCCATGGTATCCTGATGATGAATACGAGCCCCTTACGGACATCGTAGGGTTTGAAATCTTCACAAGAATGGACGCCCCCCTCACTGGGGGAAGGGCATACAGGAGGCCTGGGTTGGGCTACGAACATGTGATGGTGCAAAGGCAAATCGATGCGAGAAAGGGCATCAATGACCTTCCATTTTGTGATATCATGTATCTTGATTTCTTTGATATCTTCTGTTCAAACTCTTTTGATTGGAGCAAAGAAATTACATTGAAGGAAAGGCAACTCAAGGAAGTTGAAATCCTTTCCAACCATATCATTGATGGTGGATTGTTGTTTGTTGATAAGAAAAATGAATGGAACGGAAAGGGCCTTCCCAAAAAAAGGACGAGGTTAGAAAATGGTGTTGAAATTGAATACAAGGGCACTATTGAATGGCTCTCCACATCACTTGATGAAAACATGCATATCGAAACCGAAGTGTATGTCATTCATTCAAAAAAATCATTTGAGGAACCGTTTGAATTTCTTTCAAAGTGTATATTGGAAAGGAGGTTATCAGTGGAGAATCTAATGTTGAGATTCAACGATATCCCAAAATCTCCTCCACCATACTATACAATAAGTCAGTATTGTGAAAGGTGGTTCTTGCATATTGACCTCCCTGGCGTCTTTTCTGCACCTACAATTCCAATTTCAAATCAAAGGACTTGGAAGAGAAAGATTGCTTACAATGCATGGTTGAATTCGTTGATCGAGAATAAAGACCAACTTAGGCCACCAAGTATGACAAAGAATACCTTCCATTTCAATGGCATCGATGTCACGATTGTCAAAGGTGATATCTTTCAGTACGCTGATTGGTTGGTTGGAAAAAATGCTGCTATCGTCGCAAGGAAGAAATTCATAACCCAACTCATCGAATTGAGATGGGAACTTGGAAAACATTCGATAGCATTGCAAAGGGACTGGTCAAACAGATTGAGATTTCCTCAACTCAAATGGTCTGGTCAAGATGCAACGCCATATCTCACAAAGGAAATTCTTGAGGCATCAAACCATCACACGGTTGCAACGGTTGCTCATGGACTTGCAACTATCGAAGAAATCAAGGCTTCACTTGAGAGGTACAACGGCCCCGTCGAGCACCTCATCATCTTCGCCATCGACGAGGATGATTATGCGATAAGGTGAGGCTAATTTTACCCGCATACAATTGCACTTACGGATAAAACATCATCATTTCTTTCGATGGATTTCAACGGTTGTCGACGCTTAAAGAGCGGCTTTGAACGCCTCAACCACAGAAGGATTGAGTTTCTCCCATGGGAATGTTTGACCATTTGGTTGGCGGCCGAAGTGGCCGCCTGCGGCAGTAACACCGTAAATCGGTGCAGCCAAGCCAAGGTCACGAATGATGTGTCCGGGTTTGAATGAAAAATGTGAATCGACGAGGTCGGCGATGACTTCATCAGAGAGGTTTCCAGTTCCAAATGTGTCCACGCGTATGCTCACAGGGTCGGCTACACCAATGGCGTAAGCGAGTTGAATTTCGCATTCCTTGGACAGACCAGAGGCGACGACATGCTTTGCAGCCCATCGAGCAGCATATGCAGCAGAGCGGTCAACTTTGGTTGGGTCTTTGCCGGAGAATGCTCCTCCGCCGTGGCGTCCACGGCCGCCGTAGGTATCAACGATGATTTTTCGACCGGTTAAACCGGCATCGGCGTACGGACCGCCGGGGTCTGCAAACCGGCCTGTTGAATTGACGTGGATGGTGGTTTTGTCATTCATCATAAGCGATGCTGGGACAACAGGTTGAATCACGTGTTCGATAATTTGTTGGCGAATCCAAGCCTGTTCGGCCTCTTCTGAACCATGTTCAGCGATCATGTCCTTGTGCTGTACAGCGATGACGACATTGTCTGCATACAACGGTTGTCCGTCACTCCCATGCATGAGTGTGACTTGTGATTTGGCGTCAGGTCGAGCCCACGGAAGTGTGCCGTCAAGTCCGAGTTTACTGACTCGGCGCGTGAGGGCTTGAGAGAGTGCGATTGCTAACGGCATCCATCGACCTTGGTGTTCGGGGTATGCTTCTGTCTCATCGCATGCATAACCAAACATGAGTCCTTGGTCTCCTGCGCCTTGGTCGTCAATGGATTGGACAACGCCACGGTTGATGTGGGCGGATTGAGAAGTGATGAGTTCGGTGACTTCGCACAATTCTTCTGAAGTTGCATCCATGCCGATACCATGTGAAGTGTACCCAATGGCGGCAGCAGTCTTTCGGGCGATACCAATGTAATCGGGCGGCGAAATACCAGCGGCGAGTTTGACTTCGCCTGCGAGAACGATGTGTGAGCGGTCTTCCCTTCCTTTTACCAGCGTTTCAACAGCAACCTTGGCTTTAGGGTCAAGTGCGAGACATGCGTCAACGATAGCATCGGAAATAGCATCGCATAATTTGTCTGGGTGGCCTGCAGCAACGGATTCTGAAGTAAACAACCACTCTTGCGCCATACCAATGCCTCACAACTCCTCTATTCAACATTTATCGTTTCCATCTTCAATGGTTCGAAAGTGAAAACAATATTGGACGGATATTGGTACAGTACGGCTTGAATCTGTCTCAAGTACCGACTGTGTAGTCGTCCAAATACGCAAGTTGGGCGTCGGTCAGCACATCGATGCTCATGCCGAGTGTGCTGAGTTTAGTGGTCGCCAAATCTTGGTCTTGTTCGGTGGTGATATCATACACTTCCTTGCCCATGGAACCACCTTCTTTGGCCAAACGGCACAGGGAAAGGAATTGGTTAGCAAAGGACATGTCCATGACTTCGGATGGATGGCCTTCAGCTGCAGCGAGATTCACCAATCGGCCGCGTGCCAAGAGGAAAATTCGTCGTCCATCTGCCATTAAAAATTCTTCATTATCTTGGCGAATCGTTCGTACGGATTGGGCTTGTGCTTCAAGGTCTGTGATCTTAATTTCACAATCATAGTGTCCTGTATTGCAGACAATGGCCCCATCTTTCATGCTCTCAAAATGACGACCAACGATAACATCTTCCATTCCAGTAGCCGTGCAGAAAATATCGCCAAGTTTTGCAGCCTCATCCATAGGCATGACTCGATAACCTTCCATCACCGCTCGAAGTGCAGGAAGAGGGTCAACCTCGGTGATGATGACATTTGCACCCATGCCTCTGGCACGCATAGCAAGTCCACTGCCGCAATGACCGAAACCAGCGACGACGAAGGTTTTTCCAGCAAGAAGGACACTGGTAGCTCGCAAAATACCGTCAATTGTGGATTGGCCGGTTCCGTAGACGTTGTCGAAATCCCACTTTGTTACAGCGTCGTTGACGGCGATAACAGGGTAGCGCAAGTCGCCAGCAGCGGCCATTGCTCGAAGACGGTGGACACCGGTTGTCGTTTCTTCGGTACCGCCGATAACGCCTTCAGCGTATTCGGATTTATCGCCGTGAACCCGAACGATGAGGTCGGCACCGTCATCGAGTGTGAGGGTCGGCTTGAATTCGAGCGTCTTGTCAATGCACCAATAGAAATCCTCGGTGGATTGGCCATGCCAAGCATGGACAGAGTAGCCTTCGCTTGCTAGCCATGCAGCCACTTCGTCATTTGTCGAGAGAGGATTACAACCTGACCACGAGATTTCTGCCCCTGCTGCACCGATAGCCTCGATGAGAACTGCAGTTTCTTTAGTCACGTGGAGGCATCCTGCCACCCTCATGCCAGCAAGTGGCTTTGTGCGTTCAGCCTCTTCCTTAAGTTTGGCGAGCACAGGCATTCGGGAACGAGCCCAATCGACCAATAGAGAGCCGTTTTCTGCCAATCCTAAATCTCGAACTGTGTAGTTTTCACCTTTGTCCAATCCTTCCATGAGCCGCCGACTTGCTCGCCCCTCTTGAAGTCTGCCGTATCCCCGAAACTTAATTTTTCATCGTGTTGCAAAGATTTTCGTCGAGCAATCGACAACAAAATCAACGGTATGCGTGGAAGGACATTCGGCCTTGATTCATGGTTTGACGGAAGGAGCCTCTTTTCTCGAACAAACCCTTGATCGATGACAAATATCGTACTGGTCGTGCGTATCGCAACCACGGTCGCTTCGGGTAGACGACTTCGACACGTGAAAATCCGAGGTCTTTGAGCATACCACGCATGGCAGCAACATTCGGTGCCCAGTAGTTGGTGTCGTCCTTGTTGTAGGAATCGCCTGGATAGTAGACCATCGAGGGTTTCCAACGATGCAAGTCATCCATTTGCGTTTCAATGATGAGTAATTCATCACAAACAGATGCTGCAGTGCGAAGACCTCGCATGGGGTCCTGCAGATGATACAACACACCGAGGAACATCACGACATCAAAGGTACCAACGGTCTCAGGCGTGATGTCCATCGCATCGATATCGAGTGATTCGACCTTGGAGTCCAACGCTTCGTGAACGAGGTCGAACCCGGCTTTTGTGCCCCAACCTGGTCCACTCCAGCAGAAATGGTCGGTGGCTAAAACACGCTTTGCTCCATTCCTTTCCGCTTGAAAAGAAAAGAAGCCGTCCCAAGCTCCAATGTCGAGTACTGACTTTCCTGAAAGGTCTTCAGGCAGGCAAATTTGTCCTAATTTCTCCATTGACCTGTCGAGACCAGGTGTGACGATTCCATCGCGAATTGGGATGGAGTGAAACCACTTGATTTCTTTCATCCGGCTGATGAGGTCATCGTTGTCGCCCATGGCCACGCCCTCGCCCCATCTACATATATTCGCTTCGCATTGCATGCAACATATTCACATGCATGATTGTCGTTTTCACGGCCAATCATTTCTTTTGGGGTGAAAGCAACTGAACATATCGCCCCATTCTCTTTTTTGATTTGGAAGTGAAGAAAGGAATTTTTGCTTCAAAGCGATGATTTCGCTTGAACACCATACGCACCGACCAAACGGTCAAGGTAAATTGCAAGAATAACAATGGCCAACCCGGCTTCAAAGCCCGCACCAGGGTTGATACGATTGATTGCTCGCATAATTTCATTCCCTAGCCCTTCTGCCCCAATGAGTGCGGCAATGACAACCATAGAGAGGCTGAGCATGATCATCTGATTGATTCCCACGAAGATGGTTTTTCGTGCCATTGGAAGTTCGATTTTCACAAGACGTTCAAGCCATCCTGCTCCAAATGCACGACCCGCTTCGACCAATTCTTTGTCTACACTTTTGATGCCGTGTGTGGTCAATCGCACCAGTGGTGGAACTGCAAATATGACTGTGGCTAGTGTCGCTGAAACAATGCCAGTGGAAAAAAGAACGATGGCAGGAATGAGATAAACAAAAGCAGGCATGGTTTGCATCAAGTCTAAACATGGCCGAATGATGATGTCTGCCCATCGATTGTACGCTGCAAAAATCCCAAGCGGTAATCCGACAATGAGACTTACAATACTCGCACCAATGATGAGGGCCATCGATTCCATCGTCGCTTCCCACAACTCCATGTTGTCAATAAGCATCAAGCCAAAAATGCTGAACACTGCAAGGCCGTAGGACCGGATATCTTTTGCTGCTTCATTCCAACCAACTTGGCGAACGATACGAACTCGAGTCAGGCCGGAAACGACTGCCCCTGAAATCATCAAAAAGAAGACACGCACTTGGTCGGCTAGGAGAAATTCTTCAAGCCCATCGATGATCTCTGGCTCCGATCGGGGTTGATTATCACCTTCGAGAATTAAGGTTAAATTTTCTTTAATCGATTGAGTTTGGGTTCGGAAATTTTTCTGTACCCAATCAACAAATGTCGTTACATTTTCTTCAATATCAAATTCATCTGCCCCAAGGTCAATACCTGAATCTCGAGAATCATGCACAACATCCCCTGTTCCCGGTCCTGATTCTTCATCGACCAGTCCATCCTTGTCATCATCCCGGCCATCTTGGTCGCCATCTTCGTTGAATAATCCGTCTCCATCATCGTCATCATGCACCGCAAAAGGCGTTGTTGGGACCATTGCGGGTGCAAATAGAATAAGGAGGAAGACACCTGTTACCACAAGTTTAGGTGCCGCTTTCTTCCATTGGACATCGGTCAATTTTCCAAGTGCTATTCGCATGGAAGTTGCTTCATTCTTCTTCATCAGCAACGACCTCCGGATTGTAAATGACGAGTAAATCGTCTCCTGTTACAAGACCAACGGGGTGGTTCTTTGCATCGACAACGAAAATTGGTGCGGAATCGACAAGAAACAAAGCGAACAAATCCTCTAGAGGCGTGTTTCGCTTCACGAGGCGGTCTGTGGAGTTGATAATCGATGAGATTGTGTTTTGTTCGATTTTGCGTAGAAGGCTTGTTCGGTCGACGTACCCGATAAAACAGCCATCATCGTCGATACAAGGCAAGATGTCGCAATCCGCTGTGTTCATTTTGTCTACAACATCTTTTGCTTTATCTCCAGTCTTCAGTACCGCTCCAAATCGCATCATGACATCTCTAGCCTTGAGAACTTTGGCTCGATTTAAATCTCTTGAAAATTGCGCCACATACTCACTTTCAGGTCTCAAGGCAATATCTGCAGGGCTTCCTATTTGCATGATATTTCCACCTTCTTCATCTGGTGTTGATAAAATAGCGATGCGGTCACCCATCCGAAGTGCTTCGTCGAGGTCATGTGTTACAAGCAAAATAGTCAGACCCAAACGCTCCTGAATATCGATAATCTCGTCTTGCAGCGAGGTTCGAATAAGCGGGTCAAGAGCACTAAAAGGCTCATCCATTAAGAGCAAATCTGGTTCGTTAACAAGAGCTCTGGCAAGGCCAACACGTTGTTTCATACCACCTGAGAGTTCGTGGGGAAAAGCATCGACTCGGTCACTGAGACCAACAATTTCAAGCATTTCCTTCGACTTTTCATATCGTTCTTGGCGTGATATGCCTTGTACTTCTAAACCGAAGGCTACATTTTCGAGAACATTTCGATGAGGGAGTAATCCAAAGTGTTGAAACACCATGCTAATTCGTTCTCTTCGAATACTTCTCAGTTGCCGTTTATCCATCGTAACGATGTCTTCACCGTAGAATTCTATCGAACCTTGTGTCGGACGAATCAAACGATTCACGCAACGCAGCAATGTAGACTTTCCACAGCCTGATAGGCCCATCAGTACAAAGATTTCACCCTGATGGACATCAAATTCGATCTCTCGGAGGGCGACATTTACACCGAGTTCTGCCTCAACCTCTGTTCGATCTTCGCCTTTGTCGATCGATTGAATGGCTTCTTGACAGGCATGAACGAACCTTCGCTCCCGCAAATTAAAGCGTCGTTTAGGCCCGAAGGCTTTCGACAAACCTCGAATTCGCAGAACAGTGTTGTCCTTGCTTTCTGCATCACTCGTAGACGACATAGCCATCGTCTTGGAGGGCGCACATTGCTTGGTCACCCGTCCAAGTAGCATACATAGCGTGAGGTGCCCATGTCATGACAACGATGTGTTCACCGTTCTGAACTGCACTATCGTATGCTGATAGCATAGCAGCCGTGGATGAGGCTGTGACGGTCCAACCGTCGAGATCGTATCCACCGTTCTCCACCATTGCTTCTGCTGTTTGTTGCATGCCCGCTCCGGCTTCAATTCCAGTGATGGTGCTGTCGAGTTCGTCAGCAAAATCAACGAGATCGCTCAGTTTTGTGAGACCAGCGTCACATGTGTATTGTGGAACGGCTAAAGCGAGGAATGCTGCACCGTTCTCAAGGTTTTGACCAATGATATGCAAGTCATCTGCATGTGGGCCATAAGTAGCATCTTGTGCTGGCAACCACGAACCAAAGTAAACGTGGTAATCGCCATTTGCAAGTCCTGTGTAAATGGCGGCAGGGTCAAGTCCTTCATTGAGGTTGACCGTGTAACCTGCTTCTTCAAGGACGAGTTGTGCAAGATAAGACCGGAACATTTCACCTGACCATGCAGGGACACCAAACTCAAGTTCTTCGACACCCATAGCGTTACCTTCCATGACATATCCATCGTCTTCGAGAGCACACATTGCTTGGTCACCTTCCCATGTAGCATACATAGCGTGAGGTGCCCATGTCATGACAACGATGTGTTCGCTGTTCTGAACTGCACTATCGTATGCTGATAGCATAGCAGCCGTGGATGAGGCTGTGACGGTCCAACCGTCGAGATCGTATCCACCGTTCTCCACCATTGCTTCTGCTGTTTGTTGCATGCCCGCTCCGGCTTCAATTCCAGTGATGGTGCTGTCGAGTTCGTCAGCAAAATCAACGAGATCGCTCAGTTTTGTGAGACCAGCGTCACATGTGTATTGTGGAACGGCTAAAGCGAGGAATGCAGATCCGTTCTCAAGATTCTGTCCAATAATTTGCAGACTGTCAGCATTCGGTCCGTAAGTTGCATCTTGAGCAGGTAGCCAAGAACCGAAATACACATGGTAATCGCCATTGGCAATTCCAGTGTAAATTGCTGCTGGGTCAAGTCCTTCGTTGAGGTTGACGGTATAACCACCATCCTCTAGAATCATTTGAGCAAGGTATGAACGGAACATTTCACCAGACCATGCTGGAACGCCGAACTCCAAGATGTCAACACCCATATCGAGTTCTGCACATCCATCGACCCATCCTTCGATGACAGCGGTATTGTTGTCATCACCGTAGAAATCCTCGGCAGCAGCCATAGTGGATTCACCTTCACCATCATAATCTTGTGCGAAAAGAAGGGCGGCGTTTTCAAGGGCTCCTGTGAGTTGGTATTGTTCAAGGAAGCATGCTGCCATTGGTGCATCTGTTGAAAATGTGGTCGATACCACAGTATTTACTGTCGTTGGGGATGAGGGGTCATCGTAGAGATACCCCATCGATTCAGCTGGACAAGCATTCATCCAGGAAGCGATAAGTTCTGAATTTGCTTCATCTTCAAAGAAGGCCGAAGCAGCAGCCATCGTCGCCTCGCCTTCTCCATCGTAATCTTGAGCAAAGAGTAAGGCGGCGTTTTCAAGTGCTCCGGTAAGTTGGAATTGTTCCAGCAAACATGCAGCTAAAGGCGCGTTGTCTTCAAACCCTGCAGGAACGACTGTATTCACAGTTGTTGGCGTTGCTGGGTCATCGTACAGGTATGCTGTTGTTGCATTACCGGTGTTGTTTTCTTCTGTTGTGTCTTTGTTCTCATCGGCCGCGTCATCACCAAGACATCCTGCTAGGATTCCAGTTAACAACAGAGCAATAAGAGCAAAAGATTTCAGTTTTATAGGCTTTATTTTCAATTTGTTCTCTTTTTTCGTGATTGTATCATATCTCCGTTATTTGTTATGCGTCCGTGCCCCTTACTTAACAATGGTGCAAATTTATTGCACATTTCGTTATTTTTCTGCATTTCATCGACGACTTGAACGATATAGATGCTATTTCGAATGCAATATTTTCAAAAAAAAATAACAAAACTCGTTCAATTCTCTGTGATTTGCAGCAATGAATCAATCCATCATCATCGACGCTAAATCAATGCATGTGTTGAATTTGAACGACAACATACGCACAGCGAGGTAGTAAGGTAGGACAACGTTTGAGCCCGTGCACACCTATGGACACGTCGTGAATTTGAACGTTCATTTCTTGTCCTTGTGTAACTGCTTGGCTTGCTTAGCCCACTCGTCTCGCTTGACACGACCAGGGAAGAACTCGATAGCGACGTTGACCTCTTCTTCGATCTTCGCTGTCATCTTACTGACCTGTTCAAAGGTGAAAATACCGAGAGCGTTGAGTTTCTCTTCGATGAATGGCCCAATACCCTTGATGGCTTTGAGGTCGTCCTTATCGGCTGCAGATGCCACACCGAGCGTTGCGAAATCAATCGATTCTGCTTTCGCTTCAACACGGGCCAACTCTTCGGCTTGCTTGAGTGCTTTTTCATCAAGTTTGACGTTTTCACCGAGCAGAATCTTGGCCTGAGCAACCCACTGGTCTCGCTTGACTCTTCCGGGGAAGAACTCGATGGCTTGGTTGACTTGTTCCTCAAGTTTAGCGTTCATGTTTGCAACTTGTCGCCATGTGTAGATACCGAGGGCATTCAACTTCTCTTCGATGAATGGTCCAACACCTTTGATGGCTTGCAAATCATTTCGAGCGATGAGCACTGCCTTGGTCTTGATGACTCTTGTCACACCTTTCACACCTGTGAGGGTGTTGCCGTCTTTACCTTGCCATGAGATAACCATACTTCCTTGGTCGTCAGAAATGGTCGCTTCACCTTGGTCTTCGAACGAAGATGCGTCGCCAACATTGAGGGTTTCAGCACCCTTCTTGACCTCTTCCTTGACCTCTGAAGTCGTTGCTTTCCCGAGGACTTTGAAATCAATCGATTTGGCTCGTTCTTTAACTCGCTCAATCTCTTCTTCCTTCTTGGCTTCCTTGGTGGCCGGTTTGGCAGCGGCAGCCTTGGCTTTTGCATCTGCTTCGGCTTTTGCCTTCGCTTCTTTTTCTGCCTTGACCTTGGCTTCAGCATCTGCTTTTGCCTTTGCTTCCTTTTCAGCCTCTTCCTCTTCTTTCTTCGCTATGAGGAGGGCGGCGGCTTCTTCTTCGGCTTTGGCTTTGGCTTCTGCCTCTTCCTTTGCTTTCTTTTCAGCGGCCTCTGCTTCCTTCTTGGATTTGGCCTCAGCATCGGCTTTTGCTTTTG
Source organism: Candidatus Poseidoniales archaeon (assembly GCA_038146705.1). Classification (GTDB taxonomy): domain Archaea; phylum Thermoplasmatota; class Poseidoniia; order Poseidoniales; family Poseidoniaceae; genus Poseidonia. The sequence goes on along the minus strand of JAYQSB010000011.1, from coordinate 32,410 downwards.
CTTCCTTTTCAGCCTCTTTCTTTGCCTTCTTTTCGGCTGCCTCGGCTTCTTTCTTTGCCTTCTTCTCTGCCTCTTCCTCTTCTTTCTTCGCTATGAGAAGTGCGGCTGCTGCTTCTTCTTCGGCTTTGGCTTCAGCATCTGCTTTTGCCTTCGCTTCCTCGTCGGCCTTCGCATCCGCTTCTACCTTGGCTTTGGCATCAGCTTCTGCTTTCTTCTTGGCTTCAGCCTCTTCCTTCTTACGTTGCTTTTCGGCTTCTTTCTCTTGCTTCTTGAGTTCCTTGAGGTATTCTTTGTCTGGTTTGACTTCGACTTCCCACATCACATAGACCGAATTCAAACCAATCTTGAGCAGCCCTTGGAATGTACCACCTTCTCGAGTATTTTCAAAGGAGTCATCAAACATGATTCGAATCGAAGATGTGCCTTCTTCATCGCCATGGGCCTCGAACACACCTTCCTCTGAACCACGTTCATCGATCATCTTGAATCTCGTTCGATTGGCTTCGTTTCCGAGATCGCTGATTGGGAATTTGATGTTCGGACTCATGTTGGTAAAGGTGATGAGTTCCTTGGACACCACCGATTCACCATGCTTGATTGGCTTCGGAGATTTAAGCACGAATGGGTCACTCGATGTACCTTGACCGCTCTGGAATTTTGGTTCAGCATCAGTGAACTCTGGTTCCGGTCCAACAAGAACTTCTCGCTCTCGATAAAGGACCACGAGGAGAAGCAACAAGAGGAGAAGGAGAAGCGGTAGGAAACACAAGCCATAACCAAATGGCTCATCGCTTGGGTCGCCGGTGCCGACAAAGGTCTCCAAACACTGATTGTTGTCATCAACAAGGTCCGCTGGCGTATCAGATTGATCACTCGAGTCTGTTTCGCACTGCTCTTCAACTGTATCAGGCCAACCGTCGTTATCATCATCAAGGTCACCTTCAATGATGCCGTCTGGACCGTCTGGGTCGTTATCGGGTAGTCCATCCAAATCGGTGTCTTCGACAACCGAGAGGTTGAGCATAAACGAAATTGATTCGCCTGTCAATGAATTTGAGGCTGTAATGAAATACGTCGTCATGTTCATCAGTTCAGTTGGTGTTCCGAAAATTGAACCGTCACCACTTCTCGCCTGTCCTGTGAAGTTCAGGCCTTCTGGTAAGGTTCCATTAATTTCCCACGTATCTGCGAGTATACCATCCAAGAACGGCGTCAAAACGATGCTCTCATTGAGCAGAATCCACATATCGGATGTGTTGTATTGACGTGTTGCATTCGGGTTGGTGTAGACCAAAATTGGTGGGTCAAAGGCATTACAAATTCCATCGAGGTCAGAATCATCTGGAATGCTGTCTTCATCGTCTTCGTCAGTTCCACACAGGAGTTCGTCAACGTTTGACCAACCGTCGCCATCGAGGTCGTCGCGGTTATCTTCTGTATCGAGTGCGTCGCAAATACCGTCCTCATCGATATCACCTGGCTCATCGGTGTCGTCTTGTGGGTCGGTACCACAAGCAATCTCATCCAGGTCGCTCCAACCATCATCTTCTGCATCATCATCGAACAAATCTTCGATGAGTGAAGGGTCAGTGTTCACATCTTGTCGTACTTCATCAGGTCGACCATCCCCGTCGGTATCGGTATCTGCACCTGGATTGAGTGGGTACAAATCATCGACATCTTCGACGCCGTCACCATCGTCATCCGTATCTTCAACGAGTTCTCCATCGTAATCATCAGGGAGTTCATCCGGCAAACCGTCGCCATCTGTGTCCACTGGCTGAGTCGGGTCGTTTGGATAGGGGTCTGGGCCTGCAACACAAACGATCTCGCTTCCGTTCATGACATCAACTGGTCCATCGCAATATCCGTCACCATCTGTATCTGGATTCCATGGATCTGTTCCCGTATCTGTTTCATTGACGTAGATGCTCGTGTTGGTTTCATTCGCATTTGGAATGCCATCATCGTCCCAGTCATCATCGAGGACATCACAGAGACCATCGCCGTTGAGGTCAACAGGAATGTCTGTTTCATTGAGTGAGTCAGTACCACAGGCTATTTCGTCAAGGTCATCCCAACCATCATCGTCGTCATCCAGGTCTTCTATGAGGGCAGGGTCGCTCGTTGAATTCACGCCTGGAACCAAGTCATCTGGCTTACCGTCGCCGTCAGTATCCTTGGAGGCCGACGGGTCAAGTGGGAAGGCGTCTGGTCCCGCAGTACAGTTGCTCGTTACTGGTGATTCAGGTCCGTCACAGACGCCGTCGCCATCAGTATCTGGGTTGTCAGGGTCTGTTCCAATTGGAAGGCCTGTTTCGTTGAGATTGTCGATACCGTCACCGTCCATGTCAAGGTCGTCACCGTCACAAATTGCGTCACCGTCCATGTCCTCAGGAATAGAGGTTGCATTCTTCGAATCGGAGTTGCAAGCGTCCTCGGAAATATCTGGATAGCCGTCGTTATCATCGTCGTCATCGGCTTCAAGCCCACCTTCGCCATCTGGGTCGTCGTCAGGATACATGTCGCCGTCGGTGTCGAGTGGGTCGGTTGGGTCGTGCGGGTCTGGGTCTGGACCTCGGCAAACGAGGTTGCCAAGTCGGTCGTAAACTTCGGAGGCAGGACCATCACAGAATCCATCACCATCTGTATCTGGATTGAGGGGGTCTGTTCCCGTATCGCCTTCACCGTTCCAAATGCCCGTATCGGTTTCGTTCAGGTCGGGTAAGCCGTCGTTATCGTCGTCGAGGTCTTCAGTAAGGCCTGGTGGGCCACGAATTGAATCCTCGTTGCCGTCGTAATCGATTGGTAGGGTGTCAGGGTCGCCATCGCCATCCGTATCTTCAAGCACCTCGATGGTGAAATCCCATGAGTACGAGTTTCCACCAGTATGGTTTGCAAAGACTGTGAAAGTGGTGTTACCAATGGTCTCTGTCGGCGTACCTGAAATCACACCTGTGGCAGGGTCAATCGACAAGCCAGCAGGCAAGCTTGGCATAATCTGGTAGGAGAGGCCACTTCCAACATAGTACGGCGGTACATTGGGTATCGCAGTGTTGTTGACTGCCACCACCGTAGCCGTTGGCCCGAATGGTGCTGGGTCTGGGCCTGCGGCGCAAATTCCTGGAATAGCGTTTGGACCGTCACAAATACCATCATCGTCGGTATCGGGGTCAAGTGGGTCTGTACCTGTGTTGTTTTCATCGAGGTACATGCCCGTATCCGTCTCTACCGAGTCATTGTAGCCGTCACCATCGTCATCTAAATCCTCTTCAAGACCGGGTGCTGAGCGAATTGGGTCCTCTGAACCGTTGTAATCGCCTGGCAAGACATCGGGTAATCCGTCGCCGTCAAAGTCGTCGAGAACGGTGAGATAGAATGTCCATTGTGCACTTACGCCGTTGCTTAGGTTTGCCCACATGGTGTAGGATGTGTTGGTCATCACCATGTCCGGTGTTCCCCAAATTGAGCCGTTGCTCGCATCGAATTGAAGTGAAGTTGGAAGTGATGGTGAGAGCGAATAGGTCGCTCCTGACACGACGAAGAACGGGTCGATTTCTGTAACTGCAGTGTTGTTGACAAGAACGATCGGTGTGGAAATGACTGGAGGACCAGTGTTCGTATCTGGGCCTGCAATACACACACCGGGCACAGCGTTTGGACCGTCGCATATACCATCATCATCGGTATCGGGGTCGAGTGGGTCAGTACCCGTATCGCTTTCATTGACATAGATGCCCGTATCTGTTTCATTGGTATCGGGCAATCCATCTGCATCGTCATCTAAGTCCTCTTCAAGACCTGGTGCTGAGCGAATTGGGTCCTCTGAACCGTTGTAATCGCCTGGCAAGACATCGGGTAATCCGTCGCCGTCAAAGTCGTCGAGAACGGCCAGATAGAATGTCCATTGCATGCTCGCTCCGCCGCTCACATTCGCCCACATAGTGTAGGACGTGTTACCCATAACCACGTCCGGTGTTCCCCAAATTGAGCCGTTGCTCGCATCGAATTGAAGTGAAGATGGCAGAGCGGGTGAAAGCCCGTAGGTCGCACCTGTCGGGGCATAGAATGGGTCGATTTCTGCAACTGCAGTGTTGTTGACAAGAACGATTGGTGTTGTTACAACAAGCGGTCCAAGGTTCGTATCTGGACCGGCGACACACACGCCTGTGATAGCATTTGGACCATCACAGACACCGTCGTCATCGGTATCGGGGTCGAGCGGGTCAGTACCTGTATCGCTTTCATTGACATAGGTGCCCGTATCTGTTTCATTTGCATCTGGAAGACCGTCGCCGTCATCGTCATCGTCCGCAACCAGGCCAGACGTCGGCGGGTCGTTCGTATCATAGTCGGGCGGCAAGTCGTTTGGCAGTCCGTCGCCGTCGTAATCGGCAAGGCTCTCGAGATTGAATGTGAATGTTTCAGTGGCTGAGCCATTGTGCGTTGCTGTCACTGTAAACGTGGTGTTGGCAAGGGTTCCGTTGACCGCCCCAGTAATTTCACCTGTAGCAGAATCCATGGATAGTCCTGAAGGTAAGGCTGGTGAAACCGTCCATGTGGTCGTACCGTTCCAAAACGGTGGATGGAAACCAATGGGGTCAATGGTCACGTTTTCTACAACCGTATGTGGATTGTCAGTATCAACCGTGAACCAAAGGTCAAGTGTGAAACTGTAATTGTTCTGATTGACGTAAACAGTGTATGTTTGGTTGGATGCATAGACTGAAGGGGTGCCGCTAATGGAACCGCTCGTTAGGCTCATGCCGTCTGGAAGTTGTGGTTCAGTTTCCCATATTGCAGATTGCAAAGAGATCACCTGTATTTCTCCAGGTTGATGTGCCCACAATTCAACACCTGTGGAGGTTGATGAAGAGCCGGTATTGTGGCTTGCGGAGAAGTACAGGGTGTCGCCAACGAGAGCGGCCATGTATCGCCCCGGTTCGGCAGTGCGACTTCCTGGAGCGATGTCTGTTACTCGCCATGTGGAGTGGTTGGATGTATCGTGAGCCCACAATTCTGCGCCCTTGCTTCCATCATTTGCATCAAAATAGATGGTATCGCCAACGAGGATGCTCATCAATGCTCCAGGATTGCCGTTATTTGAGGAGCTGGCTATGTTCGCCACTTGCCAAGTAGAATGGTTTGAAGTATCGTGAGCCCACAATTCTTTACCTGTGCTTCCATCATCAGCATCAAAATAGATGGTATCGCCAACGAGGATGCTCATCAATGCTCCAGGATTGCTGTCGCCCCAGGAGGTGCGGATGTCGGCCACTTGCCAAGTGGAATTGTTGGAGGTATCGTGAGCCCACAATTCTGACCAGCTTCCATCATCAGCATCAAAATAGATGGTGTCGCCAACGACAATGGACATGTATCTTCCAGGTGTGCTGCTGCTTGAACCGCCGTCAAGGTTTGCCACTTGCCAAGTAGAATGGTTTGAAGTGTTATGAGCCCACAATTCTCGACCTGTGCTTCCATCAAATGCATCAAAATAGATGGTGTCACCAACGACAATGGACATGTATCTTCCAGGTGTGCTGGGGTCGGAACCGCTTCGGATGTCGGCCACTTGCCAAGTAGAATGGTTTGAAGTATCGTGAGCCCACAATTCTTTACCAGTGCTTCCATCATCAGCATCAAAATAGATGGTGTCGCCAACAAGGATACACATGTACGCCCCAGGAGCGCTACCACCAATGCTGTTGATGTTCGCCACTTGCCAAGTGGAGTTGTTGGAGGTGTCGTGGGCCCACAATTCTGAACCTTGTCCCGCGGATGCATCAAAATAGATGGTGTCGCCAACGAGGATGTTGCACATGTATTGACTAGGAGCGCTGCTGCTTGAACCGCTTAGGATGTCGGCCACTTGCCAAGTAGAATGGTTTGAAGTGTTATGGGCCCACAATTCTCGACCTGTGCTTCCATCAACAGCATCAAAATAGATGGTGTCGCCAACGACAATGGACATGTGTCCTCCAGGTTCGCTGCTGCCTGAACCGCTTCGGATGTCGGCCACTTGCCAAGTAGAATGGTTTGAAGTGTTATGAGCCCACAATTCTGCACCATCTCCATCGGTTGCATCAAAATAGATGGATTCGCCAACGACAATGGACATGTATTGTCCAGGAAGGCTATTGAGATACGAGGCGTGAATATTGGCCACTCGCCACGTCGAATCGTTGCCATAATCAACCCACTCCTCCATAGTGATATTTGCTGCATTTGTGAGGAAATATTCGAGTGAAATTGGTGTCATCGTCGCACCGAGTTCGAGGGCTGCACCATCGACTGAAGATGTGAGTGTTGCGAAGGGTGATGTCTTGAGCCAAATATCGACTTGGTAGGTCTCGTTGCTGATATTTGCTGTGACTGTGTACGTTGTTCTGCTCGTCGTAACCGTTGGTGTACCGCTGATGGTGCACGTGCTGCTGTCAATGGACAGGCCGGACGGTAATGAAGGTGAAACAGTGCACGATAGTGCCCCGGTGACGTTGGTCATGCCTCCCGAACCACTCGCCGCACTGGCGTTGTATTGGAAGGTGATGTCGGTCATGGCCTCACCGATGAGGAGTTCTGCACCTTCTTTACTCGGGAAAAGTAGCATTTCATCAACTCCAATCCAAACCTGTCCACGTAATGTTCCTTGGGATGTGTTGGCATAGACCGTATAGGTTTGATTGGTTGAAAGTGCGGTCGGCGTTCCACTGATTGTACATGTTCCCTGGGCGAGTGTGAGGCCAGCGGGTAGGGAGGGTTGAACTGAGCAAGTCGCAGTCGACAGAGATGTTGGTGGCCCAGCTATCTCTCCGATATCTACGAATGTTGGACCTGAATTGGTTGTACCATCACCCAATTGTCCGCTACCTCCTGCCCCCCAACACCACATGGACCCATTTTCGAGCAGTGCACAAGCATGGTACCAACCAACCGAGAGTTCAACGGCTCGAACTGATCCGTGTGGCCATGGAATGAGTGTTGGTTCAAGGACATCCGAAGAAGTGGTCGAATATGCTGCGTAGTCATCACCCCAGCACGCTACTGAACCGTTGGAAAGAATGACACAAAAGGTGTCATCTCCAGCGAAAAGTGATTTCGCAGAAAGATTACCTGGCATTGGGTTGGTAAAGCCTGCAATGCTTGTATTCCATGCCGAGGACCCTACACCTCGCTCACCATGCGGAGAATTTTCCCCCCAACAAGCGACTGACCCATTTTCATACAAGGCGCATACGGATTGGGTTGTGCCTTCAATGGCAATGATATTTCCATCGGGAAGGATGGCTTTCTTCGCTGTCGTGTAGGTCGTGGTATCTCCTTGACCGAGTTGGCTGTGGCTGTTCCTACCCCAACACATCACATCTCCATTCTCGAGCAATGCACATGTGGAATAGCCAGAAAGGGCCATATCAACCACTTTTGCACCTGAAGGTAACACATTGACTGGCGTGTATTCCCTCATCGTGGTCGTGTTTCCGATACCCAGTTGTCGATCCGAATTATATCCAGTGCACAGGGCTGAACCATCGTCGAGGACCACGCATGCATGGAAATGGTCAGCATGAATGGATGCAACTGTTCGTCCATTCGGAAGCGGAACATGGGTTGGTGTAACAACGCTCGACGCTGTCGAACCTATGCCAAGTTGGCCATAGCCGTTCTCGCCCCAACAATACAGTGATGAATTCGCAAGAAGGGCACAACTGTGGTCTGCTGCGTACACCGGAACGGCAACTGCAGGACTGCCAGGTGGTAGGTCAACCAATTCTGGAGAAAGATAATTTGTGCTGGTTGATGATGTGCCGATTTGCCCATCGGCGTTTTCGCCCCAACAAGCCACAGAACCTCCTGCTTTGACTGCACATGAATGGAAGTCGCCCGTTAATAAGGTTCTGAAATTGTTGTTGTAAGGCGTATCCCAGCCACCATCGCCTGCCTCGGCGCCCGTGGGTACACCAAATGTGATCGGTTCGATGGTTTCGCCAATGTTAGTTTCCAAACCAGAAACACTTGGTGATAGCGGAAGGTAGTCGGTGACCAACCAGAACATCGAACTGTAGATTGTGCCGCTGATGGTCGCTGTGAGGGTGAAATTTGTCATTGGTGTGACTGAGGTTGGGGTTCCGCTCACGGTGCAGTTTCCTTGATTGAGGCTTAAGCCCGTTGGCAAGGAAGGATAAATGCTACAGGAAGCGCCAGCGACAGCGTCAAAAGATACAACGCTGAGTTCTTCTGGAGAATAAGCATACATTTTGTTGTCGCTCGTCTTCTGATAAACAAACACATCATCCACAAAAGCCCAATACTGGCCAGGATTACTAAGAGCAAAACTTGTCTCGTTCGTGGAAATATCGTACATGAGTGTCGAGTCGTAATTGCTATCGAAATGATAGAAAAGTTGGTCTCGAGTAAATCCGTGGAACCAGGATGCTCGGCGCCCGTAATTGTATCCGTTGTCAATCGAGTAGGTCGTGTTCTCTTGGGTGTCATGGACAAAAATTCGATAGTTGTCGTTGATGTCCTGTGCTCCTGATAATCCAATGAAATACAACTTCCCATTCCGCACCAGAATATCTGGGCCATCGTTGCTGATGAACCCGTTATCCCCAGAATTCGTATTGATATCTTTCACCATCCACGTTGCGTTTGAAGAAAGATTGTAGGCGTACAACTCCCTGTCTGTGCGTGCTGAAAAGTACACCACATTGTCGACGACGACGGCTTCGTTGAGGTTGACCTGCAACCCAAGTGAAGAATTGACTTGGTATGACGTGTTGGATGTGATGTTGTACGCCCACAGGCCAGTGTAACGAAACACGATGATATCATCTGAAACCATCTTGACTTGATCATTAAAGCCGTGATTCGACGAGGACGTCGACCCGCCAGTAACATCGTGTAACATACTGGTCTGGTTCGTAGCGATGGTGTGTTTGTAAAGTTCCCAGCGGTAAGTGCCAAATTCCTGTGCCGTGAAGTACACCGTGCCGTTGTGATGGATGAGGTTTTTCAAATTTGAAAATGAAGTCGAGGGAGACGTTGAATTCGACAAAAATTCGAGTTCAAGCGAGGTCCCATTGAATCGATACAGCCCCTCTCCTGGCCCATTGGTGTCCTCACCGTAGAGATAGAAATCGTCGCCGACCCTCAGCGGAGAGGGAGGGAAAGACTTCACATTAGTGACTGGCCATCCAGTACCGCAGCAAGTGAAGGATGGTAATTCAAAACCTGCACCACCAACTCTCCACTTCGTTCCGTTCGAGGTGTTGTATGCCCACAACTGATTTACCGAAGAAGAAACATAACTGTCGAATAACAAGACGTCGTCAATGACGTACAAGAAATGATAGAATCCACTAGAGTGTGTGAGTTCGTTCCACGTCGTCCCATTGCTCAAATTATGCATGTACAAATCGTTGTTGTCGTTGAACATGATGACATCGTCATCAAACATCACGTCATAGCCATCCAACTGGGATATTCTGTTGCCAAGACCCGAGGAGTATGCCTCCGTGATGTTCCAAGACGAACCGTTGCCGTGAATGGTCGAAGCGTCTTCGCCTTCAACGTATCCGAAGGTGATGGGGTCAATGGCTGCGTTAAGAGGGAGTTTTGCCCCGTCAACTACAGACTGCCATAAGGTAAAATCGGCTTCGCCGGGAGCCACATTAAGAATGATGTTGGCGGTTGCGGAAAAAGCAACACCATCAACGGTCGAATTTGCATAAATCGTGTACGTGCCACTGCTTATGACTTGAGAGGGTATGCCTGAAAGGACACCGGTTGTATTGACGCTCAAACCAGATGGAAGTGCTGGGTCGACCTCGAAGGTCGCACCGTCTGGAGTTGTTGTTGGTGCAAAGGTCAGTGAATCATACTGTGTTCCGTTGACATAGTACACCGTGCTTGTACCTGACCAAACGCCACCAGAGAAGGTGAAGCGACGTGCAGAGTCAAGCGGTACAGGGTCGCTTGCGGTCGTGGTCAATTGAGGTGTACCATCGTTGTTACCATCATGACAAGCAAAATCGCCGTTCAAGTTTTGATTTGAATTTGAAGTCCCAAACCAATTGTATGAGGGGGTTCCATTTCGGTCCATGTCATGCTCTTCAAGCACGTCCCAGGGTAAAATCATGGTGAGCAAATAATCATCATCCCCACCAAATGAAGAGTCTGCAACCGATGAGTTCCAGTAATCGCTCGCTGGAGTAAGTTCAACCGACTCGATTTCTGCGGAATCTGTTGGGCTATCGACAGTAGATGTCACGGTGTTGTTGTAGATCTTGAGGGAATCGGAACCCGACCCGTAGTATGAAATGAGGTGTTCGTAGGTACTTTTGTTCCCATCGGTATCAACCTCCATACCCCACATGAACGATTGAAGGCTTGTTCCTTGTGTGTTGGTGGGTGAATCGTCGAGTCGAAGTTGGATAAATACAGAAGTCGCATTCGTAGCTGTTTGAACTGCAGGATATGTTTCATTACCCACAATATCGAGTGCGCCGTTGTTTCCGTTGTCGCCTTGGACATCGGACATCACTTCATAGCCACAGGTCATAGCAGAGAAGGTAAGTCCACTTGGTAGTGCGGTTGATTTCGCTGGTACATTCTCTTCATCGAGTGTTTCATACCACGGATTGAAGAGCCCGATATAACCAATCTGAGTCATCAACAGCATGAGGATTGAGAGAAGCAATGGGGTTCGTACTTCAGCAAAGCGTTCGCTGGACATGGAATGGTGTATTGAATGGAGGCACTTAATTGATGACCCATTTATAATCGGCGACATGTGGTTTCATTGGGTTGTTATCGTTGTAGAAAAATACATTCAAATAGGAAAAAAAAACCTATTATGAACGGTGAAACGATGGCGACTACGGGAATGCGGTACTTACAAATTCACATTCCTATTGAACAGGGGAAGGGCTTACCCGGCTACCCACTCATTTCCATGTTTCAACAAGTCTCATTGATATGCCCTGATGGTTTTGAAAATGAACTTCCGACATATGTTTTGCAATTTAATGGTGACTTTTCAAATGGATATGAACAGTTTCGCTCCTCAAAGGCACATCGAATTCTTCATGTTCATGAACACAATGAAACAGTTCTCATTGCTACATGTCACTTGATTGGTATACTGCCAATGATGGTTCATCAAACAGAAGGTGTTTGGCTTCAAACGCCAAGTTCCTTGTTGCGCGAGAATGGGATGCTTATGACCATTCTTGGAACAAAAAGTGGTTTACTGGACATTAGGCAAAAATTCGCATCAAGTATTCCGGGTGATTTGAAGATGAGAATCACCTCAGATATCAAGGCGGAGTGGGTTGCTGCGCCTCAATTGCCGGAGCGAAGAAAACAGGTGATTGAACTCGCAGTGGATATGGGGTACTATCAAACGCCCCGAAAATGCACTCAGCGAGATATAGCAGATGCTCTCGGTCTCCGACAAGGCACTGTTGCGGAACACCTCCAGTCCGCCGAAGGATCGATTATTCAGTCTTGGTCTGAACAAACCAAATCGTTGTAATCAATTACAGCACCACAAGAACAAACGCGAGCGTCATTAACATCACTCCTAATGTTCGAAAGATTCGCCTAGATTTCGTCTCGTCTTCGATGTATGTCATTATTTTCCCACCGGCATAGGTCCAGAGTGTCATCGCTACAACTCCCCCAGGTATAGTGATGGCTGCGATGAGAAGAATCCCCGATAATCCTCCGCCAAAGCCCTCAAGTGAAAGTGCCATGATGGCTGAAACCATCGTCCATTCCTTTCCATTGACAAACTGCATCAACATTCCCGGTGTAAAACCAAGTTTTGGAATCGTTCCTGATTGAAGAGAGAATGCGGTTCGAAGTTTATGGTCGTCGACAGCACCAAGAAATTGGGATGGATTTAATGTATAGACTTTGATGGCAATGGCCATAAAAAAAAGCAGTCCAAGAACTTCAAGCACCTGTTGAGTCATGCTGTCTTTTTCAATCGATGAAACAAGCAACCCCGCCACGATGTGTACAACGAGAAAACCAGTAGCCATGCCTGCAATGAGCTTGATGTTCGACCGAGGGCCGTGAATTGAACTATGAACAATGCACGTGATGTTGTTCGGGCCTGGTGTCACCACCCCCAACACGAGAAGGAAGAGAACTGCGGTTAGGGCTTCGGTTTCGACCATGCTTCTACCGCTCCTTGACCATAAACAAATGGCAGGTGTTATCTGCTATTGGTAGAAGCATTTGAAGTCAATGTTCTCTTTTCAACATTCTTGCTCAATACTCACTATACTCCACCATAGACTAAACAGCAAAAACCGTTGTTTAAGTAGGGTGAGGGACCGACAAGGTTGTGAATATGATACACAAGAAGACGAATTTGGCCCCTGCTCGTTCATATGACAGAACGTGGGAAGAAATTGAAATCATGCTTGAGCGTGCAGAAAAAAAGCGACGTGAATGGCGTTCATGGTACGACGTCTGCAAGAAAGATGGCGATAAAGAGGGGATGAAAGAAGCCGCTCGCAATTACAAGGCTCTTGAGGGTGTTGTCAAAACGCTTGAGTGGGTGCTTGGCCAAGAAGGCGTCAATGACCCGCTTCAATAATTCGTTAAGGTTTCTCGTGGCCGCACAGGACCGCACCCGATGACTATCTTGGTAACGAATCTAAGCAATTTATCGCGTATCTGGAGCTTCTTGCTCACCTTCATCGACTTCACCGTCTGAAGAATCCGAACTCGCGCCCTCACCCTCGCCCGATGATGATGACGAACTCTCGGATGTGACTTCTTTGTCATCTTCAGCGTACACTTCATCGTAGTAATAGTACGGATTTTCCACTTCAAACAACACCCGGTCGGATTCTTCAAGTGATGTTAGGTTGGTTACTGTAACACCACCAGAAGAGATGGCGTAGATGTAATCGCCCATGAAAATGGACCGTCGAATATTGTAATCATTCCACCAATAGCGGTTGTCGCCACGGTCATACAAGTCAGAATTGTTGATTTCGCCGTACAAACTGAGGTCTCCTGAGGTTTCGTTGACTTCAACAAGGACCAATTTTGAGACCCATTCATAATTCCAATAATACTGGCCTGCGTCATCATATCCAGATGAATATCTGTAGGTTGACAAAGGAATACTGAGGAGATTTTTTGGTCCCCAGAATTGGAAGGCTTTGTGTTCATATGTTGCTTCAGACCATGACCACGCCCAACCTTCTTCATTCGGGTCTTGGACCGGTGAAACCCGTAGAACATCGTCTCTGGTCGGGTTCGTGGGGTCGTTCACGTCGAACAATGAGATCTGGGTTGAAGACCAATCAAGACCGGTGCCATCTTCATTTGCTGGGCCAAGTCCAATCGTCAAAAGGTGCCCTTCGTCAAGTGGATGGATATATGTCGACACCCCTGGAACTTCGAGTTCACCAAGGATTTGTGGTTGGGTGACATCGGAGAGGTCAATCACCCACAGTGGGTCGATTTGTTCGAAGGTGACGATGTAGGCCGTATCGCCAACAAATCGTGCACTCCAGATGCGTTCGCCTTCTGCGATACCGCTGACCTTACCCACTTCAACAAGCACTTGTTGGTTGGTCTCGACATCGATTGAGCGTGTGAGCGTCACGACTTGAGAGGACATTGGTTCAGGGTTATCAAGCCACCAACGGCCCCATTGACCTGTGGTGGTCGCTACTCGAAGAATACCTTCGTATTCAGAAATGGAGAATTGGTTGAGGATGGTTCCGTCAACTCGTCCAGAGCCCGTGTACACTGTTTCACCAGGTTCGCTGATGTCAAAGGTGTGGATGTTGGTCATCTCTGTAAGATTCTCATTCATCCAAAAACGCCACCAATCAAACGAATTCTCAGTGAGGACGAGCACGTCACTCGATGCATACACTTGAGGGTAATTACCGATGATGTGGTCGACCTCAAAGCCAATATTGTCGGATGCGAGATCAATCGAGAAAATACTGGAAATTCCACGGTTCAAACCGTCGGACGGTGCAGCGAAATTTGCACAATCTTCTGCTTCCAGCATCGAATGTTCAACAAGTGTTGTTCCTTGCATTTCATACACTTTGGAGGTGAGGTCTTCGAGGGAGAGGTTAGCAAGAACGGCTTCGTTTGCTTGCATGGTGTTGTATGCCACTTGTTGACGAATGGCTTTTCGAATTGGGTTGTCATAATCAAGTTCCCAGTAACCATCTGGAAGGTCAAGCCAAGTTTGCAGGCCGGGGACGTCCATCCAAGCATGTGAAACCATACGAACAGTTCCACTTACTTCTCGGGCCGTCATGTACCAACCTTCGATGAAAAGCTCTTGCGAGGTTTCTGGTGCAGTTCGGTCGGTGATATCGATCACGGTAAGTTTCGTGAGGGTTGATGTTCGCCATCCTCGGTAGCCATCATCCCACGCCATCGCTTCATACAACGGGCTTGTTGATGGAATCGACCATGGGTTGACCGAAGAGATGACGACGATTCGGTCGTCATCGAGCATCATGGCTTGAGGCGTTCCTTCGATGTCCATTTCAGAGGCGTTCTCGATCTGGCCAAATTCTGGGACATCAAGAATATGCAAAGTACGCCCTTGAAGGAGGTAAATGTGATATCCGTCGGTCTTGACAAAATCTGCCTCGTCAACGCCTTCTTCTTGGTTGTTGGTTCCAGAGAAATCCTCGCCTTCGGTCCGCGTGGTTGAACTTTTGGCGTTGTTGCCAGCACCAGCAGTGTCACCATCTGCAGCCATTTCTGCATCTTCGAGCATCATATCGTCGCCCCAGAAGTAGTAGTATTGTTCTTCGACCGCTTGAAGCAACTGTGTTCGTGCTTCTTCCCGAAGTGACTGCTTAAGTGAAGTCTCGAGGGCGTCACAATCTGGGTAAGAAATTAATGCTGGGGACGTGGCAGAATACGACGGTGTGTTGTTCCAGTCATCAGGCAACTCGACTGGCGTTTCATCGGGATTGTCAATAATTTCATTTGAAATGCAACCTGAAAGGAGCATCGTCAAGCAGAGGGTGAGAGCAACGAGTTTGCTTTGTACCATGAACAGGCTTAAGGGCCAACTTCATATTAAGGAGTTGGTAAATTGATTTTACACTTTAGACGCTTTCTTGCAATGTTTTGCTCATCTGGAGTTGTTGTAGGCCGTGGTCAGAAGGTCGCCAAAATCTCTTCTTCTCTTCGTTTCGTTCAATCAATTCACTCGCCTTTAGTTCATTGATGTGGTGACTGAGCAACTGTCGCGAAATAGCAAGACGTTCTCGTATTTCTTTGGTATCGACGCCTACCTGGCCTTTCTCTGCAAGGACCTCGAGAATTGCGAGACGAGTCCCTGAAAGCGGGTTTTGGATCGCCTTTCGTTCGGCTTTGGGAATAAATGTTGAAGCATAACGGCGGTTTTTTCCGTCCTTCCACGAGAATATCTTGCCCTCTTTTTCGAGATTGCTGGTGTGGTAAGCAGTCACACCGTTAGCGAGATGAAGCCCGTCTCGCAAGGCTGAGAAATGGATGCCTGCATTCGCTTCAATGTATCCTAGAATTCGTCCTTTGGTCAGTTCGTCTTCTCGATGAGTTTTCCGAGCAGCGAGCATGGGAGCCACAAGAGCGATGAGAAGAACAACTCGCATAAATTCAAAAAATAAGCCTGAAAAAACAATCAGTGAAAGTCCACCAATACCACCGGAAAAAACATACAGCGAGGTTGAGTTTGCTGAAGTATCGTCGTTTGAAGATTCGGGACTCTGCTCTGACGTATCTTCTTCTCTCATCAAATCTGCGCTTTCGGCATCATCAGATTCATCTGCTGGTTCATCATTTTGTAATGGGCCGTCGAATAGGCCATCTTCTTGTTCCTCGCTCTTAGGTGCATCTTCTGCGAATAAAGTGAAGGCCCCGTAGAGTGTGGCGGAGAGGAACACAAGCAAGAGAATTCGTGTAAGCCAAATGCCCCGCATGTGTCCCGGATGGTGGTATCGATTATCATAGGCTTGGTAAAATGCTTTGACATTTTACAAAGGAAGCATGCCTTGTTGATAGGCCACACCCAATGCTCCTGCAACGATAATCAAGAGGCCAAAGAGAAGTTTGCCTTTGCCTTTTTTCTTCTTGGGTTGGGCGGTTGGCGTCGGTGGGAGAAGCACTGGAAGTTCGTCGAGTTCTGGCACCGGTAGAGGAAGGGGGAGTGGAGGTAATTGAGGAAGGATTGGTCCCGTATCCTCTTCAACCTTGATACGTTCACCTGGGTACAATTCGTCAAGGTCCTCAAGGCCAGGAGCATCAGGAACATCGCCCAAAACAGTATCCCAGACTTCGTCAAGGGCTTCTGTCGTGACTGGTTTTTCCAAGAGGGCGACGGCACCTGCGGAAAATGCTGCATCCCTTGCAATCGAAAGCATTCGCTTTGGAGCAACGAAAATGATTCGTTGGTCGCCACCGTGTTCCCTCATTTCAAGAGCAGCGATGTGACCATCGAGTGAGGGTAAATCTAGAGCCATGACCACGAGTTCAGGGTCGATTCGAATGTATTCGTCAACCGCTTGGTCACCGTCTTCACAAATTTCGATGTTGAAATTTTTTACACGGAAGACGTTCTTGAGTCGATTGATGCTCATAGGGTTGTTGTCAACAATGAGCACAGTTGGTGCAGAGTCATCGTTTGTTTCGGAGACCAGTCCCATAGCCCTCGCCCTTCCGTTCAACTAATAGCACATCAAACAACCGCTACTCTTCTTCACTCTGAGCAGAATTTGAGATGGTTTCGGCTGGAGCGTTTTGGGGCGAGGCGAAGGTCTCTCGAATCATCTCGGATTGTGCTTGGTCTTCTTCGATTTTCTGTTGTCGTTTGGGGGCCTGTGTGAACTGAAGTTGTAATTCACTGATAATCGAACGAAGAAGGTGTGCCTCCTTATCACCAATCGAATCTTTGGTCTTGTTTTGCAACATCCGGATCATTTCGATGGCTTCCCGTGCTTCGGCGAGGTTGAAGTGAATCTGTTTGTTTTGGTCTGGGAGGAGGCCGAGATGGAGGAGGGCTGAGCGTTGAAACATGTAGATGAGGGAGAAAAATCGTTCGTCTTCTTCTGAACTAAACATATGCATCACTTTCTTTCTATTCAAACAACTGGTCGAGTAACCATGTCGGGTCAAATTGCTTCAAATCTTCGTAATTCTGACCAACGCCTGCAAACACGATGGGGCGGCCGGTTGCAAATGCAATCGAAAGGCCTGCTCCGCCTTTTGCATCGGTGTCCATTTTCGTCAAGACGGCCCCGTCGAATTTGAGCATGGATTGGAACATCATGGCCTGTTCAACGGCATCATTGCCTGCAAGCGAGTCGCCAACGAAGAGAGTGAGATGGGGATTTGCTACCCTTCGAACTTTCTCAAGTTCGTTCATGAGATTGGTTTTGTTCTGCATTCTACCCGCTGTATCCACGAGCACCACATCGATATTACGGGCCTTGGCTGACTCAATGGCATCTCGGGCAATAGCTGCGGCGTCACCACCTCGCTGACTTGAGATGCATCGAATGCCAAGTCGTTCACAATGCGTTTCCAGTTGTTGAATGGCACCTGCTCGGAACGTGTCACCGGCTGCTGCAATGACGGAATGGCCTTGCTGTTGAAGGCGAGCTGCAACTTTTGCTGCCGTGGTCGTTTTTCCTGTTCCGTTCACACCGACAAACATGATGACAACTGGTGTGTCGCCCTTGTCGATGTAGGATTGTACCGTAGCATCAAAATCCCAATATCCTGCTGCTAAAAGAGAATGAAGGGCTCGCTTTAGGGCCGCTTCAAGCACTTTGGAAAGGTCGGCTCCTTTTCGTAGTCGCATACCTACAAGTTGGTCACGTAGTCCATCGAGAATGAAATGGACTGCTGTATTCGACACGTCGGATTCAAGCAATATCCATTCGAGTTCTTCAAGCAGGTTTTCCAATGCAGCTCCAGCTTTGATGACTTTTCCACCCTCCTGAACGACACCGCCACCAAGGTCGATGTCAACGCTTACACCTTTGTCGGTTGTGAGAGTTGTTTTATTTTCCGAGCCTTTTGGGGCTTGTTGAATTTCGACCAATTGTCGACCTGTAGCCGTTCGCATCATCGATAAATCCACGCGACTTCCTTTCGGCCTCGCAACCTCAGTTGCTTGTCGTTTTCTGAGTTCCTTTTCCCGCTGTTTTGCAATTTTCTTCTGTTCTTTTTGGTGTTTAGAAAGCATTTTCTGTTCTTTCTTCGTTAACATCGCAGGTGCAGGTTGTTGGACGATTTCATCGTCCTCTTCTTCGTCCCAATCATCCCAATCATCATCGCTTGATGGTTGAGGTGCATCATCAATAGCGTCCCAATCCTCGTCATCGCCTTCTACCTCATCGTCGGTTGGTTCATCTTCTGCTGCTTCATTTGCCTCTGGACCTTTGGAAGCATGGTCGATTGCTGTTTGAAGTGCTTCTTGACCCTCTTTACTTTCTTCCTCGGCAAGCATATCGTCTTCGTTTAACTCGGTTGCGACCTCTCGAACCCTCGAACGAAATTTATCGAAAAGTCCCATGGTATCACCTAATCATCGAGTGTCAGTTCACCACGAATCATCGAATTGCGTTTTTTGCGAGAGGGTGTGGTTGTTTCTTCAGCCTCTTCGACCTCCGCTGCTGGTGCTGCTGGTGCTGTTGACTGGGTAGGAGGTTGGCCTTGCTCGAGTTTGAATTGTTCGGCACTAGCATTGAACACCGAAGCAACTTCCCCCAGTTTTTGTTCAATTTGCACACCCTGGCCATGAAGTTCGTCTCGCAATTCCTTGATGTCTGCTTTTCTCTTTTGAGTGATCGTACGAGCATCATCAAGACTCTTTTCACCATAGATGCCGCTGCCAATATCAACCAATGCTATAGGCAATGCCTCGGGGTCGATTTCGATTTTGAGGCACACACCTGAGCCGATTGGAACATGGCTAACCGACGTTGATGTGGTTGATATGTACGCCTCAAGAATTCCATCGGTCACGTCATGCTCTTCGAGAATGCCGTCGATTTGTTGCACACGGTTTTGGATTTCATCGAGTTGTTGTCGAAGTGCTTCGACCTCTCTTGCAAGACGTTGCAACTCTTCCTTCTCGACCATGCGGCTCGACCACGCCTCGTGCTCCCCCTTGATGAATGCGGCGTTAGGATTGAATGTGGATATTCGCTAGACAAACCGTGTTTCGACTTGCATGGTTTCGTAGAAGATGAAAAGTTCCATGTCACACGCCTGCGAGCAGATATTGGTTTGTTGTTCGGCCAGAACAATATACTTACTCGCATTCCAATACAATGATTCTGGGTGTTCCGAGAGAATGATACACGGTGACGGTGCGACAAGGGTTGAATCGGAAAGTGCGGGGAACGTCGTGTCCTCAAGTGCTCCAATCAACATGGTTGGATGCCGTCCCTCATCGTCTTGATTGTAGTATGATAGGAACTGAATTTTGTACGATTCCTCTCCAATTTGAACAACATAAACGCCTTGATTTGGCTCAACTCGGTGTGCGACCATATCATATGTGTACCAATCGAGACGTTCATTTGTATCGTTGGAAAATGTGAGATTTTCTGTGGATGAAACATCGTTAAACTCGGCGTCTGCAATAAATGTCCAGTCAATGCCTTGGGCGAAGTAGATGTCTGTTTTGGAAAATCTCATCGTTGAATGATTCGATTCGCCTCCTCGCTGCGTTGAGATATTGAAATGTGTGAACGACTCTTCGTCTGTTGCATCGATCTCCGTGGTAAATGTCACACCATCCGCACTCAATGTAGGCGATACCTTTGACACATTTGTTTGTCCGAGCGACATGCTTCCGAACGAACATGGAAATTGCTCATTACCAACTTTGACAATGATTTCTGTCGAAGCCCAGTCTAAATTTTCTCCACCTTCTGCGAAGGAGAGTGTGGCTAGGGTGTCACTTGAACCATCGGTAAGAGATTCAGATCGTTGGATTTCAACCACATTATCTGTACCGAGTGGACTCTCAAACTGGACGACAAAAAAACCCCAAATCACAACGACGATGACAAGAATGCCGAGTGCCGCTCCGAGAGGTTTTTTCCAATCCATATACTCACGATTCGCTGGTTCTTCGTGCGAAGAGTACTGCTCCAATCATTGCAAGAATGAGTGTTGGAAGTAAGAATCCCGGTGTGTCTTCTGAATCACGAAGAGGTGGACTGACTTCTGCCACCCCACCATCGCCCACGACGACAGTTCCGAACATGTTTGCACCAATGTGAGGTTCACAGACATAGTAGAATGTCGTGTTTTCTGTAAAGGTGTGTTTGAACATCACTGTGGTCGCAGCAGCTCCGGAGTACAATCCTCCTTCGACATATGTGGTCGACTTATCACCATCGACTTCACGAACATTGTGTGCCATGTCAGCGTTTTCCCAACTCCAACAGACTGTTGCACCAACATCGACTGTAACCTTTGTCGGTGCAAATCTTGTGCTGCTTACTGAAATGGTCATGTCACATGGGTCTTCTTCGCCCTCTGTGGTTTCATCTGCTGGCGGCAAGAGCACAGCATCAATCACATGAATGACACCGTTGGACGCCGGTACATCGGCAAGTGTAACGGCGGCACCATTAACATAAACGCCAGAGGCATTGCGGACAATAGTGAGATTATCACCGTTTGCTGATGCAACAACTGTCTCACCTTCTGCAATGTCAGTGGAGGTAATCTTTCCAGGAATAACGTGGTACAATAGAATGTCAGAAAGGTCTTCGCTCGCCAAGAGTTCTTCGGCTGTAAGGTCGAGTGCTTCGAGTGCTGCTCCGAATGCAGCATCTGTAGGTGCAAAGACGGTGAAGTTATCGTCACCGCTCAATGTATCATCGAGTGAAGCGGTTTCGACTGCCGCAACCAATGTTGTGTGAATCGTGGTTGCTTTTGCAGTCATGACGATGTCGACAGCTGGCGTCCACATGTACGACTCACAAATAGCCTGAGTGGTGTTTGTAACTTCGTGTGTGACTGTGTTGTAACAACCTGTGATTTCTTCTTCGCCCATCGTGTAATTCTCGACATACATGAACGCTCCACAGATCGCCTCATCTGCTCCGACAGCAATGGTGTGGGTCGCTATGTTGTAGCAGATTTCACCTGGGGGACCCTGAGGCTCCTCGTCGGCCGGTGGTAGGAGGACTGTATCGATAACGTGAATGACACCGTTCGATGACATTACGTCGGCTTGGACGATTGTCGCATCATTAACGAACGCCGAACCGTTATCGAGGTAGAGTCGGAGGGAGTCCCCGTTGTATGCTGTCACTTCGGTAACATTCTCCGAGATCGCACTTGAAAGCGTTTCGCCAACGACAACGTGGTATGTGAGAATGTCAACGAGCGTAGCGTTTTCCTCGTCTGTGTCAAATGTACTGAGGTCGATACCTGCTGCAGTGAATGCGTCGTCAGTAGGAGCGAATACAGTAAACGGGCCATCGCCTTCGAGTGGCGTCACGAGGCCCGCATGGGCCAGTGCAGCAACAAGCGAGTCATGAATACCCGTCTCTGAGGCGTTGGTTGGTATGTCTTTTGTTTCATCTGCCACTGCTGAGGGTGGTAGCATAACGGTCATGAGGGCTAGTATTACTAGAAACGATAGTTTTCGCATGAGCGAATTTCGTCAAGATGACTTTATAAGGCCCTGTATTTTTGTAGAACTATTCTTCTTCAGCGACTTGAATTGGTCCACCTTGTGCTGTGATTTGTTCTCGAAAATGGTTGAGGACGTGTGGCTCTTTGCTTGTTCTCGGGTCAATTTCTGCAACACTACTCAATTCGATTTTTCTTCGTGGAGCACGATGACGTGACCCGAGTGTGGAATACACTCGGCCTCGAGCGTCGTCTTCATTTTCAGCGACGACGTCAAACGTAAATTCTTGTCGCATCTTTCCAAATGGTGCAATTCCTTGAATGCGAAATGCCTTCATGTTTTGCCGCGACTTTGCTTTTCTCTTTAAATTGAATGGTGTGTTTGAAGACGCTCTTCATAGCATCATTTAGAAGTGTGAGGGTGTGACAATCGATGTATGGGGAAAGTGGGTCTGCTTTGCATCCTTCTCATTTCATCCCTTGGCCAAGGTATAGTATTAGAACAAAACAACATGACAGACGCCGCCACCCATGAGTACATTCTCCTCACAGAAGAACAAGTGTGGACCCACGACGAATGGTTGAGTGTACGTTCGTACGGGATGACGCCGCTACGGGTTGTTTCGACAACTGAGTTGTTGGTTTTGGGTACATCGGCTGCCATCGATACCTCGCCTTATGATTTCGTCCCTTCACCTAGTGCACCATACAAAGGTGATTTAGAAGATCTTGCAGATGGTGACATTCGTCACATCAAAATTGTCTATGAGCCTCGATTGCCCGGTGAACACAAAGAGGCCATTGCAAACCAAATTCTAACAAACAATGCTCAACTTAAATTTGAAACCGTTGCCTATCCAACATACCTCGAAGTGTTGATTTCCGCACTGCAAGTTCCCATAGAACACATCCAAACAATACCTGGCGTCCTATGGATTGAACCCTCACTTCAAACAGAGGCGAGAAACGAGGTTGTTTCCTCCCTCCTTCAACATGGCCATACCACCGAAACGCCTGCTTGGGATTTTGGCCTCAACGGAGAGGGTGTCGTCTTCGGCGTTGCAGACAGTGGCATTGATTTCGACCATGCATGCTTTCGGCAATATCGGACAACTGAGGAATCGAATGTCACATCAACCTATACCAACAATACTGCCGTTGGCCTCTTTTCAGATGACCACAGAAAAATTGTGTTGTACAATACCACCATCGATGATTATGACCAAAGCGGTCATCTCGACTACCGCCACGGCACTCACGTTGCTGGAACTTTGGCATGTCATGATGTGTTTCACAACCCTTCGCTCACGGCCCCGGACAATGGAAGTTCTCTAGCGTATAGAAGTCAGCTCGTGTTCCAAGATGTCGTTTCAAACGAAGGTTGGGTCATCCCTGATGTCGATGAGTTGCTCTTTGAGGCAAATCAAAACGGGGCAATTCTTCATTCAAATTCTTGGGGAGATGACACCACAGAATACACTGCAAGAACGGGTGTGTTCGATGGGTATGCAAGGCAAATGCCTTGGTCGCTTGCATTCATCGCACCGGGCAACAATGGAGGAAACGTGCTCGAACCTGCAAACGGCAGAAACGTTGCTTCTATCGGTGCTTCAGTCAAATCGTCTACGCAGGAGGTGTGGGTCTCATCTGCTCATGGACCACTCCATGATGGTAGAGATGGAATTTTTGCTTTAGCCCCCGGTTCAAACGTTTTCTCGGCCAAAGGTGATGGGGACGACATGACAAACAATGCCGACTTACGTCCTTCTTCGGGTACGAGTATGTCGACGCCGGCTGCTGCAAGCATGGCGGCAATCATCCAACAAATGTATCAAGAGGGATGGATATCAAATTCCATTGAGCGTTCGTCCTTTGTCTTGGTCGACGATCTTCAAGCCGGCTGGGTGAGCATTCCATCAAACGCAAGTTCAGGGATATTCCTCTCTGACGGAATCGTTCCTTCTGGAACACTGATTCGTGCCACACTTGCTCTTTCCTCCACGCCGTATGCTCTTGATGAGCGAAATCGTGGAGAGGGTTCGGCTTTGCTCCACAATCCTTCGGATGGTTGGGGTGCGCTCAACCTCAGTGCGTTGGTTGATTTCCAAGCACTTCGACTTCAACTAGAAACGGGTAATGCCACGCCAGCTCAAGATGTTTGGTTCCACGACAGTTTTGAACTTCAGGAGGTGCATCCTGAGGAATGGATTGCAGGGGTTCAAGACCCAATGACACTCAATTGGAATGGTTCGAATGCCAAAGGACCGTTTCTCGCCACAGACGAGCGTTTCTCCTCCCGCCTCATCGTTGAGCAAGATTCGGACCTGCAAATTCGAATGGCTTTCCCAGCGAAACCTGAGCCCGAGTTGGTCGATGACCTTCTACTCATCGCACACCTTTCCAACGGGACAACCATTGTACGAGACCATGTTCTTGCTGATGGTTCGCCAATCTACTACAATTCAACAAACCTCAATCTGAGCAATCAACAATTGATTCCGGCCACGAATGAGACAACACAGGGCCTCTTCATCCCTGCAAAGCAACTCGCAAACATCACTCACGTTGATGTGGAAGTCTTTGCACGATTTGTAACGCCTGGAAATAATGTATCAAGTGTTGGTCTTGATGGAAGTCGTACGGGCTTTTCCCTAGTTGCAAAGGGCGTCCAGCCTCATGAGGATAACGACGGCGATGGTGTGCAAAATATCGATGATGCCTGTCCGGAAACACTTCTCGGAGAAACTGTTGACGAAAAGGGATGTAGTGAAAGTCAAAACGATGACGATGAAGATGGTATTGCAAATCTCTTCGACCTGTGCAAAGAAGAAGATGCTTCGGGATTTGATGCCAATCTTGACGGTTGTATCGATGATTCTGACAACGATGGGTTCCTCGATCCTATCGATGCTTGTCCACTCGAGGATACCTTTGGATGGACGGTTGATGGAACGGGGTGCATACCCGAAGACCAACCCCCTCAACTCCTCTTCAACGGGGTTGAGAACCTCACTGATGTGTGGAGCGATACAATCTCTCTAAGATGGCGTGTCACAGATGTCGAAAACGATTCGTATGAAACCGGTGCTGTCATCCATTCTGTCGAAAATACAAATTTCATCATCACGGCTTGTTTCTTTTCGAGCAACATCTCTACGGAGTTTGAGTGTGTGTGGAACAATCCAGACGACTTACCCCCCTATACGCTTGCTGACATGACGTTTCAGTTACGGGTGTACGCAAAATCATACAACAATTCTCCCTTTGCAAATTCCGAATACATCGAATACATACACAATCAATCGTTCACTGTGGCCTGGGACAATCCATTGGAAGACCCTGATGGACAAGAACGAAACCAAAACGGTGTTTCACAACGAATTTGGTTATGGAGCCTCGTTGGAATTTTGTTCGGATTTGGGATTGCATATCAACTCACAAAACGCCTCCATGACGACGAGATGAATGATGAAATTTTAGACCCATTTGTCAAACAATCTTCAAAAGAAGATAAATTTGATGAAAACAACCAACTGCACGAAGATGAGTGATTTTTGAAGCCTATTTTTGAAGGTGAAACTTGAAAATAAATGAGGTTGTCGCGTCAACATAAGCAACCATAGGTGAAAAGCATGGGTGAACGACTTTACGTAGGAATCGACTTAGGAACATATCAATCAACAGTATCATCGAGTGCAGGTAAAACACTCACAATCGAAACTGTTGTCGGACGACCAAAAGACCCTGTAGCAAGAAATATGCTCGGAAAAGACGTCTTGTTTGGCGAAGAAGCGATGAGTAAGAAGTTAGCATGTAATCTGTACCGACCAATGGCTGCAGGTGTAACTCAAGACGATGAAGCAAACCTCGCAGCAGCAAAGGCATTCGTTTCTCACCTCATCGAATCTGTCGACCCAGAAGATTACGACGAGGTTCTTGGCGTCATCTGTTCTCCAAGCCACGTTTCATTCACAGACAAATCCAACCTCGTTGCAACCCTGCGAGGACAAGTCAACGCCATCATGGTCGTCAGTGAACCATTCGCTACCGGATACGGTATCGACCAATACATGGGCTCCATCGTCGTCGATATTGGTGCAGGAACGACCGATATTGCACGATTGTACGGAACATTCCCAAGCGATGAAGACCAAGTCACCATCACTGAAGCTGGTGATTGGTTGGACAACGAACTCATGGTACTCATTCAGAAGAAGTACACTGGAGCACAAATCACCAAAGATATGGTTCGAAAGTGGAAAGAGGCAAATTCATACGTCGGTGGTGAAACAAAGGTTGTCGAGGTATCGATTTCCGTTGACGGCAAGAGTCAGAAAGTCGACATCGGTGACTTGGTTCAAGAAGCATGTCAAAGTGTTGTTCCAAAAATTGCAAACGCCATTAAGAGAATCGTTGCCGGAGCAGACCCAGAATACCAAGAAACGCTTCGAAACAACATCATTCTCTCCGGTGGAGGTTCATTGATTGACGGTATCGCAGACCGTGTCGCCAAGGAAATCGCAGACATTGGAAGCGTCACCGTTTCATGTGTTGATGACCCTATTCACTCGGTCGCCATTGGTGCACTCAAACTCGCCAATGACATGGACGATGAAATGTTCACTGCCATCAACTAAAACGGATTGCGAAAATAGGCCGAGTTTTCGGCATATCGCGGCTTGAACATTGGGAAAGTTCAAGAGTGGTGGTGCATCGATAGGTTGTATATGACTATCGGTGCCGCTCCGAGTGACAATGGACGAGACCTCTCGTCAGGTTCGCAAGAACGTGCTGCGCTTGAAGGTATGCTCAAGGGATATCCGGTCGATCAATTGGTTGAAGAAATCCTCGTTGCATGGGATGAATTGGCCAATAAAAACGAAGAATTGGTCGATGCAAAGCAGCGTTTGCGCGTCGTTGAATTGGATTTGGCTGACCGCAGAGACAGTGTGGCTCCAGAACTCATTCGCCTCCAAGAAACTGAAAAACAACTTCAAGACGCTGATGCTCAAGTTGTCCACCTCAAGCGACTTCTTGATGACGCTCAAGAAGAATTGAAAGTTCAACAATCCTCGATGTCGGTCGAAGAACGAGAAGCATTAGCAAAGGAGGCTGAAGAACTTCGAAGTTTAACTCAACAGCAAGATGAGGTCATCGGAGAGATGGAGGGCCGAATGATGCAAATGGTAGGTGCGCTTGAACGTGCAGCAAATGCTGGCCTCACTTCAGTCACGGCAGAAGACGTCCGAACAATGAAAACTCAACTCGATGAGAAAGCACGAGAATTGGATGCTGAAAAAGCAGCCAATGAGGCTCTTGAGGAGGAGCGACAGAGACTCCGAGACATCGCAGATAGAATGCGAGGGTTGCTCGATGCTCGCGACCGACGGCTGGCTGAACTTGAAGAACAACTGGAGCGAGTGATGCAAGGTCCTCGTTCAGTTTCTGCTGAGCACGATTATCTAGTGGAACAAATCGAAGAATTGAAGCGTCGATTATTGGAGCGTAACCGAGAATATGAATCGCTTCGAAGGCGAGAACGTCGCCTTCACAATGATGTGTTTGAGCGTGATGAGCGCATCCAACAAATGACGCTCACACTCACCGACCTCGAATCTGCACTCCAAGACAGAACGGCAGAATTGCGTGAACTCGAAGACCAGCGAATGATTATCGCCAATGAGTTAGAATCCGCAAAGCGTGGTGAGCGAACCCGTGAAGTCGTGGGAAGAGCGTTTGCTGATTCGCTCACCCTTGTCCGAGGACATGAAAGTCGGGAACTCAAGAAAAGTATCTACGCTGAGACGCCGAATAAAGAACGGAAAATAAAATCGCCAACCACTGAAGATATGGCTAAACTCGCTGGCGGCGACACCGTTGAACTCGAGAAAGAGGAAACTGAACTCGCCAAAGGTGCTGATGTTGATACCGATGCAATTCCTTCACCGGGTGGAACTGGTGAGCCGGCAGTCTTCGAAGAAGACTGATCAAGAGCAGGTTTCAACGATTGGGCCTAACGCTTGTTGAAGTTCTTCAACACCACTTGTTTCTTCTGCTAACGTTCCTGTGACAATAAAATCTGCACCGGCTTGTATGGCTTTCATTGCATCGTCTTTGGTGCGAATACCACCGCCAACAATGAGTGGAAGATTGCAATGTTCTCGTGCCGCATTGATGAGTGTTGTTGAAACTGGTTTGTCCGCACCACTCCCTGCTTCGAGATAGATGGATTTGAAACCGTACATTTCTCCAGCGGTCACATACTGTGCCACTCGTTCTTCTTCGCCCTCTTTGACAAGCAGAGCACTGCCGACTTCGCCAACTTTTCCTCCAGGTGCACAAACGATGTATCCCATAGAAATTGGTTCGATGCCAAATTTGCGAATGAGTGGGGCCCCCGCTGCTTGCTCTCCAATGAGAAATCGTGGGTCTTCTGAATTCATCAGCATCATGAACGTGATGCCATCTGCTGATGTTGCAAGTGCGTTTGCACCGCTTGGGAACAGCACAACTGGGACATTCCATTTCTGTTCATCGCCATCTGGCTTCTGACTCTCAGCAAAAATTCTCAATTCAAATGATTCCTGAATAGCCGCACATGTTGCTTCGACCTTTTCGAACGGTGTGTCGGTGGAACCGCCAACGAAGATCATTGAGCTTCCAAGGTCGACGGCAACCATAGCACGCTGAGCTGCGATATCGGGCTCTTGTTTGTCGGGGTCGATAAGCAGAATATGGCGTGCTCCTAAAGAGGTGGATGCCAACCAATCCGCTATTGAAGCGTTTTCAAGATTCATCGCACTCAAACATACGCTGTTGAAACCACGACATAGGCGTTCCGCTTCTAATCGAGTTTAGTCGTCGTTCGTCACGACGTCACTTGGCTTACCAGTAAGGATGTCGCGAAGGGTTTTGTTGTCTTCCTGCATGGCGTCCATGATGTTGTACTTCACACCCAATTCGTCGGCTAAAACGCCCAGGGCAAGACTGTCTTTTGGTAAGCACTTCCCTCCAAAACCTCGTCGTAATCCGAATATCGGGTCGAGATGAGACGGTCCAATCGGTTGGGCCTGCTCCGCTGTGATGATGTCCCGAATAGCATACCAGTCTTGGCCCATCGCTTCACAAATATCGTACATTTGATTTGCAAATGTGACTTTGAGGGCGTAAAACGTATTTTTTGTGTATTTGACCAATTCTGCTTGCGTCGGCGTCACTTGAAACAATTGTTTCCGTCGCAGAACACCAGCCTCCTCATGCTGTTGAAACACAATATCTGCCAAGTCTTTGTGGTGCGTTCCGACAACGAGAATGTCTTGATTGGCAAAATCTTCGAGGCGTCTTCTCTCAACCAGAAATTCTGGTGAATATGCGATTTTGAGGTGGGGATAATGTTCATGGTAATGCTGAGTCGTTCCGGGAACAACAGTGCTTTTGATCACGACCATGAACCCTTCAGGAAGAGCGTTGAGAACATCTTCAACGATTCGGGTATCACAGGCTCCTGTTTCAGGGTGAGGTGGCGTAGGTACAGCAACATAGGCCATGTTCACATTGTCAAGAACGATATCGAGGTTTGTCCCTCTTGCTGGGTCGTGAACATAGAGGTCGTGCGCGTCCGCAAAACAATGCTCAATTGCCCCACCGACCATTCCAGCTCCAATGATTCCAATCTTCATCGTCTTCACCTGTGGGGGTGGGGGTTCAATTTCCCTTCTTTAGCCATGAGTGATGCTTGAAGGAGAGATTCCGGGGTGCCACAATCCACCCATGCATCTTTTCCAAGTGTGAGAACTTTAGCCTTGGACTGTTGAATGTACCTTCGTGTGATATCGGAAATGGAAAATGCATTTCCTTTCGATGCCGACTCTTCATCCAAATAGGTCCAAAACTCTTCGTCGAACAAGTAAATGCCGCCAATGGCCTGATTCGATGGGGGTTGTTCTGGCTTTTCAACCACGTCGCAAATGTTGCCTTCCTCATCAAATACCGCAACGCCAAAAGCTTGGGGATTCTCTTCTTCACGAGCGATGAGCATGCAGCCCGGTGGTTCATTTGAGGCATTGAAATCTTGAACATGTGATTCGAATTCAACTGTGGTAATGTTATCTGAAAAATACACCATGAGGCGAGCGTTTTCGTTGTAAGGGCGTGCGAGGTTGAGGGCGTGTGCAACCCCCAAGGGCTCCTCTTCAATGACATAGTGAATCCTTTCATCTGGAAGGCCTTGCCCAACATGGCTCGTGATTTGTCCAACAAATTTGTTTGATATGATCGTGATGTCTTTGATACCTGCTCGACGAATGGTTGCGAGCGAGTAATCGATAACAGGCCGATTGTACAGTGGCAAGAGTGTTTTTTGCGTGTATCTTGTAAATGGATGTAGACGAGAGCCGTGGCCTCCTGCAACCAAGATGGCTTTCATCGTCATGATTTCTTACAAACCATCGCACTTTTAGAAGGTGTCCCCGGATTGAGAAAGTTTTCATGGGCTCTCTTCGATAGATATCGAGAACCGGTGGGCGGCCATTGTCATCTCAGAGAATGATTTCAACATCGTCGGTGTTGTTGATGTTTCGTAGAATGCAACGCACATGTTCTCATAGAATAAAGAAGAGGAAGGTATGATGTCAAAGGAAGTGGGGCCGCTTCGTCGGCTTTTGACCTACATGGGCCCTCACCGCTCGACGATACGCCTTGCCACATTTTGTTCAGTGATGAATAAATTCTGGGACCTTGCTCCCCCACTCCTTATAGGCGTGGCAGTTGATGTGGTCGTCAAGCAAGAAGATTCGTTCATGGCTTCATTTGGCTGGACTGACCCTTGGACGCAACTCTTGATTCTCGGTGTGCTCACATTTGTGATTTGGAGTCTCGAGTCTATTTTTGAGTATATTTTTGGCGTCTTGTGGAGAAACTTAGCACAAACAGTCCAACATGATTTGAGAACTGATGTGTTTGCACATGTACAACGTCAATCGCTTTCGTGGTTTGATGAACAAGAAAAGGGAAACCTCCTTGCCATTCTCAATGATGACATCAATCAGTTGGAACGTTTTCTCGATAAGGGAGCCAACGACTTGATTCAAGTGACGACAACTGTCATCGTCGTTGGTGCAGTTTTCTTTACACTTTCATGGCAGGTCGCCATTTTTGCTATCGTTCCGATTCCATTTATTCTTCTTGGTTCGTTTCGATATCAAAGAAACCTCGAACCCAGATACAAGAAGGTAAGAGATGCCGCAGGTTCACTCAATGCTTTACTCGAAAATGACCTCTCTGGTATGACGACCATTCAGGCGTTCACGGCCGAGAAGTATGAGCAAGAGCGCGTCCGCGAAAAAAGTGAAGAATATCGCCAGGCAAACAGAGATGCCATTCGGTTTTCAGCAGCATTTACACCACTCATACGTATGCTGATTCTCATTGGTTTTACCGCTACGTTGTTGCTCGGTGGTTGGTTAACATTAGAAAGCCAAATGGGTGTCGGGGAGTACTCGGTGCTCGTGTTCATGACCCAAAGGCTTCTTTGGCCACTCACAAGACTCGGAGAAACATTTGATTTGTATCAACGGGCGATGGCCTCATCATCTCGAATCCTCAATCTTCTTGAATCACCAATCAAACTCGAACAAGGACAATATGCACCCGAAAAAGAAATTGCACGAGATGGAGAACTTCGATTCGAAGATGTGGGGTTCCAGTACCCTGGTCGTGAGCCTTTGTTTGAAGGCCTCGATTTGACTATTGATGCCGGAAAAACCCTCGGCGTTGTTGGCATTACCGGGGCTGGAAAAACCACCTTGGTCCGTCTCATTCTTCGATTCGCCCAGCCAAATCAAGGTTCGATCACATGGTGCGATGAAGCCATTCGTGAATGGTCCCTTGAATCATTGCGTCGCCATATCGCTCTAGTTGAACAACATGTCACCCTCTTTCCCGCCACGATAGAAGAAAATATTCGATATGGAAACCTCGAAGCATCGTTTGAAGAAATTCAGCATGCTGCACAAGTTGCTGAAGCCATTGATTTCATCGAAGGATTACCTCAAGGTTGGCAAACTTTTGTTGGTGAAGGTGGGCACAGATTAAGCGGTGGTCAAAGGCAACGCATCGCCATTGCTCGAGCCGTTCTGAAAGATGCCCCGCTCCTCATTCTCGACGAAGCCACCTCTGCAGTTGACAATGAAACTGAAGCAGCGTTACAGCGTTCTCTCGCTAAAATTTCTGCCGGAAGAACGACACTCATTATCGCCCATCGGCTCTCGACCATTCGCCATGCCGACCGGATCATTGTTCTCGACAAAGGTGTGGTTGTCGAGGACGGCACCCACAACGAGCTTGTAGAAACTGGTGGTCATTATGCTGCACTTTGGAAAGTTCAGACCGGGGAACGTTAGGTCCTTCACATTTGAAGGATGTAGATGATGACAAAAATCAGCGGACTGTAAACAATAATTGGCCACAAAATTTTCCACCACCATCGTTGCTTGAGGCTTTCTTCCATCTCATCAATTGCCTCGCCAAGGGCATCGGTGACATCGAGCATTGTAAGTTCCATTACGGCATTCCTCATCAAATGTTTTATCTTGAATACTCATAGAATAACATCAATCGAATCGCTAGCGAGTGATTCGACCCACTGCGAGTCCTTTACTTACCCGTCCAAGCAGACGGTAGCGAGTGTACTGGGGGACTGAACACCCATTGTACTCTTCCATAATGTCTTGAGGGGTTTCCACAGACCCTTCCGATT
>JAYQSB010000010.1:0-61786 GCA_038146705.1 Candidatus Poseidoniales archaeon | reverse complement strand
TCCTTGCGGCTTCTCTCGCCTTACTCGAAAGAACTGCCTTTTCAACAACAGCTTTTGCAGCGGATGGATTTTCTTCTAAGTATTCTTTGAGTTTTTCGTTAATCACAGATTCAACAATGCCTTGTACTTCACTTGTTACTAGTTTTGCTTTCGTTTGGGCATTAAATGATGGGTCAGGATGCTTAATTGAAACAACGGCGGAGACGCCCTCTCGAATATCTTCACCACTTAGTCCGCTGGAACTTTTGAGTAAATTCCTCGATTGGGCATAGGAGTTGATGGTTTTAGTCAATGCACTTCGGAGACCGGATAAATGGGTGCCTCCGTCTGCGTTGTGGATGATGTTGGTGAAACAATGAATTGATTCGGAATATGCAGAGGTCCATTGAAGAGCAACTTCAACATGAACTTCACCTTTGTCTCCAACCCGACTTCCAATAATGTGGACTGGTTCGGAATGCAAAGATTCTCTGTTTGCGTTCATCCATTCAACATATTCTTTGAGCCCTCCGTCGTATTTGTGTTGGATTACTTCTGAGTCTTCCTTTCTGGCATCATGAAATTTAATTTCTAGGCCCGCATTGAGAAAAGCAGTTCTCCTTAGTCGAGTATTGATTTGTTCAAAATCAAAATCGACAATGTCGCTAAAGATTGTCAAGTCGGGTTTGAATGAGATTTCAGTGCCCTTCTCATTTGTTTCTCCGCCTTCTTGAAGATCTTGAAGAGGATTTCCACGCTCGTATTCCTGAGTGTAGATGCGTCCTGATTTGTAAATTTTTAATTTTAAGTATTCTGAAACAGCGTTTACGGCACTTACGCCCACTCCGTGCAATCCTCCTGCAACCTTGTACGCTTCATTATCGAATTTACCTCCAGCGTGAAGTTTGGTCATGATGACTTGTGCTGCACTAACGCCCTCTTCTTTGTGAATGTCGACCGGAATACCTCTTCCATGGTCTCGTACCGTGACTGAACCATCTGGATTAAGTATGACTTCAACCGTAGGATTGTGTCCTGCAAGATGCTCGTCAACAGCATTATCCACAACCTCCCATATACAGTGGTGCAGAGCCGACCCATCGTGAGGGTCGCCGAGATACATTCCTGGGCGCTTTCGCACCGCCTCAAGGCCTTCTAAAATTTGAATACTTGAAGAGTCATATTCCGTTGACATGTTCCCATCCTGGTGCGAAATTTCAATTTTTTTTTCGTCGAAAAAATTTGAGCGAAAATATTGGGCCAATTACACCTTTTTCCTTAATAATTTCACAGTATCGAAGGTTTGTAAAGGTAGTGTTCGAAAAAAGTAAAAAATGGCGTCTTGTGCTTTATTTTTGTTCAAAAAATCGGAGATTGACAACATATCGTTGAGAATTTAGGTCGAATCTATCCGAGATGGTTAAGAATGCGTCTAAAGTCGCAGTTTCATGGCTGACCCAAAAGTCTGTGTTACTTTGGATGGCACTGATGTTGAACAAATGGCTGATGAAGCCGCTAGGGCTAATTTATCAGGTGCAGATATGGTTGAACTTCGTTTTGATAGGTTGTATTTGATACCGATGGAGCCCGTTGAAATCGAAGGAGAAGATGGAGAAACCAAATCCATTACGCCTCCAGAAGATGAATGGTCGAGAAAATCCGTCACAGATATTAATGTTGAAGAAACCATTTCTCAACTCAAAGAGCGAATCCCCCTCCCAGTCATTTTTACAGTTCGATCACCTGCAGAAGGTGGATTTTTCCCAGGAACAGAGGATGAACGCATATCAATTCTTCATTCAGCGATTTCTTCCAAAGTTTCCTGGATCGATCTTGAACTCGAAATCGATGGAAAAACGCGTGATGAACTTTTAGCGTCAGCAAAAAAGAATGGCATTCAAGTCATTGGTTCAAAGCATGATATTAGTGGAACACCATCTGCTGATGAAATCCTTGACCTCGTCCGAACCAACGCTGAGATGGGAGATATAGTGAAGTTCTGTTCAACAATCAATGACCATCAAGACGCCTTGCAAATCGTTGAAGCGTGTCAATCACTCAAAGATACGTCATCAAAATTCGCCTTGATGGGCGTTGGCAACGGAGGCGACTGGGCTCGTTTGCACGCACCCATCTTCGGTCAAGAGCTCGTCTACGCATCACTGAGCACAGAACACCGACTGAGCAATAAAGGTCTTGTCAATGTTCGTGATTTGAAAGACGCGTGGGTGTTGTTGGAATACTGATTATTCTTCCTCAATGATCGTGTTTTGTTGATTGTGTGTAGGATACTGTTTCGTGACAGTTGGGACAAAAGTTTGGTCCTGTCGCTCTTGCAAACCCGCTTTCATATATCGCTGATTAAGAATGACTGGGACAGCGATTAAGCTGGCACAGAAGATGAAGAATACAAGAGCGACAGTCCAGTTGGGTAGTACAAATGAGCGGGGAGTTGTGAGGACAGTGATGTCTGCATATACGGGTTCCCCTAATGCTTGGCCATCATTTGTATGGCTGTTGTCCCACCCATCGATGACAAGATAAAATTCGTCCCAAATAGTCTCTCCAAAAATCGAGGAATAGACTTCTGGAGCGTCAAGATGTACTGAAAAAACCGTTTCTTGCACATTTTCATATTCGTGAACATCTCGAAAACTCTTCCATGATGTTATGTCAAAATTTTGCCACTCAGGTGGGCTGGGTTCATCATCGAAATCCCTCATGTCATCATAGTACCAGTCTGAATCATGTTCCATCCAGTATGATGTTTGGTATTTTTGGAATTCTGATGATGTCATGAGATATACATCGCCAATGAGGTGAGGTGAGGTGGACATATCGTTCGAAAGAAGACTAACGCAGAATGTTGTGCGATGTGTTGAAGATAAATTGAATCTGATTGCTCCAGCGCTATCGTTTCCTACAACAGTTTGAATGAAATGGTCCGATGTTAATGTGTCGAGTGGTGCAGAGTAAGGGTTTACGTACATCCAGCGTTCTTCCGGATTAATGTTAAGATCAATGTTTGTGGATACATCATTCGCTTCCATATCATCTTCCACGACAACAGCATCTCCTCTTCCATTAAATCCTCTCCCGTCAAAGAACCACTCACCTTGATAATGCGGTACAAGGGAATGTTTTGCAAAAGTTTCATTCCACGAAGTTGGTTGGATATTTCCCTCGCATTCATGGTTTGCTGCAGAAGCGTTGGGCGATAGAATGATTGCAAAACCAAGTACTGAAATGAAGAAGTAAGTGAGCACCATCGCTTTCATTTTATCGTCGCTGACCAAAGACAACGCCCTTGAATACTTCATTTTTAGAGCACCCTCACCTTCTGCGTAAAGGCCGAACATACCCACTATCTGAATTTCTTCGTTCGTCTTTCGACAAGATTTTTGGAGCAGGGGGTGGTTTATGGTGATCCATTCCAAGCATACCGCCTTGATTTTCGACACGTTCTAGATCATTGTATGTTTCAGCAGCCTCTTTCGCAGCTTCTTCAATTTCAGATGGTTCTCTCAACCATAAGTATCCAAGAATGAGTGCTACAATGATAAGACCCATAAATTTAGCAAATTCTGAGCCTGCGTCTGCAAGCCATGATTTCCATTCATCTGCACTAAATTCAGACAACGATGGTCGACTTGATGGTTCAATGGTGACTTCAACTTCACTGTACATCGATGAGCATGTGCCAAAACCATCGCATACGACGATGAGAACCGTGTATGTTCCTGGCTCTTCCCAGTTTGTGCTCGCTCTTGATACAGAACCAGCGAGAGGGGAAACAAAATCATCTTCTGGGTTCCCGTTTGCATTTTCATCAACCTCGATATTGAAATCCCACAAAACTTCAAACTCCTGTGAAATTCTTTCATCTCTATCAAAAATTGAGCCATCTTCGATGTTGGTGTCACGGTAAATATCCCCAAGATAGAGCGGGCCATTTTCATTTGCAATTTTCGCATACACCGCATTTGCAGTGTCGGTGTATACATCGTCTTGGAAGACGATTTCTTCAATTGTGGGAGGGTGTGCTACGATAATCGAAAATGTTGCTCTGCTCACATCGCCTGTACCGAATCCATCTCGAACCGTCAATGTTGCTTCATACACTCCGGGGAGAATGTAAGCGTGATATGGCATTGGACTGTGTTCAACGGGTGTTGCATCGCCAAAATCCCAGGAGTACTCAACGATACCGTTCCATTCTTCTTCATTCGAAATGAGTGGAGAGAATTTACCTTCAAACATTCTATCTGCATCTCTTGTTCCATAGGAATCGAAAAACAACATGTTGTGCGGTGAGGTATAGATTCGATTTTCATCATCGAATGTGTGAGTGAAATAATCGATTTGAGTTGTGTCGGTAAACGATGTCGAACTGGTGACTTGCTCATCATCAATCCAAGCATCGAGAATCTTGACAGAAATAATTGGCTTTGGATTTTCCACATGGAGTGTTACTATTCGTGGGAAACTTTGTTCATTATCAGCATCGGTGACGATGAGGGTAACCATGTGCGTGCCCGGGGTGGAAAATGAATGAGTGACTTGAGGTCGATCGTACGTGGAGCCATCGGAAAATGTCCAATTGAACGTAATATCAGAGGAATCGCCAATTTGCCCGTCGGGGTCCATGCTCAACCGACCATCAAATGTGTATGCTGTGTCAATTTTTGCATCTTCGGAGCGAAAATCAACCGGAACAGAACCCGATGTAGTGGATGTCCGCACTGAAAATTGAGCAATTGGTTGTTGGTTGTACACATTGACATACAGTTGTGCAGTAACTTGACTACCGTCATCGTCCGTGACCAGAAGCGTAACTGATTTTTGACCGGGTGTGTCCCATGAAACGTATGGATTCGAGTCTACTGATGTCGTCATGATGAAGTCGTCAGCCCGAGTTGGTGCTTTACTACCGAGATAGACTCCATCCTCAAATGTCCAAAGATAGGAAACAATTTCACCATCATCATCAACAAAGATGTTTGGCATCTGAAGAGGAATGTATGTTGATGTCGAAAGTTGATCGGAGTAAATTTGAATCGGTAGTCGATTGTTGATTGTGACCTCAATTTCTTTGATTCCTGTGTTCATTCCATCTGAGACTGAAAGTGTGAGTGTGAATGTTTCGTTTTCTGCTTGTATGTCGCCCCATTCATGTTGTTGAAGGTATGCTCCAATGCCCGAGTCGACTGTTCCGTCACCCCAATCCCATTCAAAGTAAAGATTCTCGATAGGCACATTGTCAACAGAACGACCAGCAGAGAAGAGGATTCTTTGGTTTGTCATGAGTGAAATTGATTCTTCAATAACGACGTTGTTGACTGAGATAATCGGCAATGGGTCTGTGTCGTCGGTGACGTTGAGTTGTTCAACATCGACATCAGACCAGGTTCCACCTTGGTCTTGAACCCGAAGTGTTGCGTTGTATTGGCCAATATTTTTGTACGAACGTAAAGGAGATTTCAAATTAGAAGTTTGATTATCTCCAAAATTCCAGTAATATGCGGTAGGCTGGTCTCTGTAAGGCAATGTATTGTTTTCATTCGATAGTCCCCACGCATCGAATCCCGAACCTATAAACTGGATATTTTCCCAAGTTTGAACATCATTTTGAGAAAGAGAGCCATTCGCTGTTGGAGCCATGTTTCCAAGCGATGTAGGTGATGTAGTCACCGTATCGACTTGTGTGCCGATCACATCGGTCATTGAAAATTCAATTCGATACTGATTGTCTTTTGGTGCCGTGAAATACACAGTGTTCGAGACCGGGGAGCCTCCACCTGCTTGCACTCTGCGGGTGAGTGTATCAACCACAGTTCCGTTGCTGTCTCGTACATTGAATTCAACATCAAGATCTTCAAAGAACGCATTTGAGAGAATGTCGTATCCTACTTCCATCGTGTCGCCAGTTCCATCACCATCTCGGTCTGAAACCACTGTTGTATTGACGCTCAGTGTCGCTGGTGATGTGATTCGTGCGGCTTCGATGTCAACAGTCCCTTGAGGATAACTTGGCCCACAGGATGTATAATCACAGTCCGCTACTGTGCTGGCATACCAGGTGATGACCCAAACTTCGTCAGTCAGATTTCCAAATCCGGGTATTAGGGCAGTGGCAACATTGTTGTTGAAATTGAGATCAGTCACACTCCACAATCCGTCAGTTGTTGCTTTTGTGACCACAACACCATCGAAATTACTTACTGATGCAGTCGCCCTAATTGTCAATGGTGCAGGCGATGCACTACCAGGGGTGAATTTGAACGAACGAATGCCCCACCCCTCAACCGAGTTGCCGGTCGAAGACCAAGGGGTCGTCCAATCGCTGTTTACTTCGGTTGGTTGTGCCCTACAAAACGCACCGGAAGAACAGACTGGATTGAGATTGAGGTTTGGAAATCCATAGATGCCTTGGTCTGAATCAAGGGTGACCGCAATGGAAAAGTTAGCAAATGCTTCACCCATTGTCCTTCCAAGCATGCCCACTTGACCAGCAAGGGGCGACAAGAGAAGATTTTGAACACCTGCACCACCAGTAGCAGGGTCTTGGACGAGTTGACGCACCGCTGGCCCTCCACCGAGGTGGTCTTGCAAGTACATGGTGAAGAGGTAGCCAGCTCCATAGTCTGCAAACCTTTGATTCCACCATCGTACAGAAAGTTCTGGAGCGGCAGTCCACTGATTGACGTGGCTTACCAAGGTTGAGTCAACACCGAAACAGAGGTAGATTGCAACGTCAGCGTTGCCTTCATCCAACCACAGATTTTCATATGGGTCGAGTGCGTTGTGAAGCAGATGTTCTAATTCGTGTGCTAGAATCGATTTCCCCCAGCTTAGCGTAATGTCTGCAAAATCAACAAAGATTGCTTCTCTCGAACTTGCGAAAGAAGGTGCAAAGTAGCCGCCTGTATTGTACGCCCCATCGATAGCATAGATGATAATTTGAATTTGGCAGTTGTTGTCAACATCAGGTGGGGCGAGTCCTCGCCCATCTTGGTAATCCTTGCCGTAGTAGGTCGTCATTGTTGGGTAAATTGTGTTGTCCCAAGTGCTTGCCAAGTTGTTCAAAACGGTTGAAGATAATGTTCGACCGCTTTCGACGATGAATGCTACGGATTGCGTTGTCTTCGCTACATATGCACCAATTTGTCCTCCAGCTGTGTTGACATTGAGCGTATCTCCAACTACATGTTGAGAGCATGCTCGGGCAGAAGAACGTCCGGATGTTGTTTGCTGATCAATCACCATGTCTTCCACTCCTGGCCGACCAGCATCAATCCAGGCCTGCCTCATGAATTGAGTTGCAGATACGACTGGTTGCTCTTCGTCGATGAAAAGATATTGAGAACCTGTTGCCGGGTCGAAATCGTTCAAATCACCCAGAATTGTCCCTAGTGGTGCATCGTATTCAGGGCCCATGGCGTCGTTGTCTGCGGAAGCAGGTACGATTGGGACGAGAATTGAAGTTGTGAAAAGGAGAATGATGAATAAAGCCTTTTTGGAGCGGAAATCATACATTCTATCACCTCAGCATATGAAGAGCATGCTCTCTTTTAGTACGACACGAAAGGAGGTATTTAAGTGTCCGTCATTGAAGCATCATCTCATGCAAGGCCGATTGATGTCAGTTTGCTTTGTTCTTCTTCTCTCTGCGTTGTATTCGCCGGTCACTTTAGAAAACCATTCAATACCTTCATCATCATCACCTGATGTGGATTGTTCAGCACTTGAAGACCTTCATTTCAACGGAACTCGTGCGTTTTCTGATATCGAATGGCAAATCTCTCTCGGCCCGAGATTACCTGAGAGTATTGCATCATCGAACTTCAGAGAAAACTTATCGAACATGCTTCACGAGATTGGGTTTGAAGTCCAACTCAACGAACATCAACATCTAAACTACAATTTTACAAATGTTCAAGCGAGATACTCTCCAGTGACAAATGCTTCGAGCACGTTACCGCGGGTCGTGGTGTCTGCACACTATGATTCTAGGAACATTGCAGACCGAGATGAAAATGTAAGTTATCACTCACAACCAATTGATGGTGCTAATGATGGGGGCAGCGGAACGGCAGTTCTCATGGAACTCGCAAGAATAATTCCACTGCTTGACTTACCATATGCGATTGAACTTTTATGGACTGATGCAGAAGACCAAGATGCCAATTTCACTCTTGGAGCAAAAGCATGGGCTGAGAATTTAACCCAGGAAGAAATTGAATCGATAGATTCGTTTATTTTGCTTGATATGGTCGGTGATCGTGATTTGAAACTGCAAAAAATCAAACCCGGAAATGATTCGCTCTACAATCAGATATCATCGATTGCCAACAAACTCGGTTATGCTGAGAATTCCACATGCCAGACGGATTTCCCATTGGGGATCCTTGATTACTCAAACACATCCTTTGTTTTTGACGACCACGTTCATCCTCATCAACTTGGTATTCCATCAATAGACATCATGGACCCTGTGTACGGAGATGAGACAGCCTATGGTTTTGGTACATTGTGGCACACAATGAATGACACAATTGAACACGTTTCACCTGAATCCTTATTAGCGGTGGGCAGGATTGTTGAATACGGTTTATTGAATGATATGTTTGTTGATTTCTACACCTCAAATGAAACGAAAGATGAAGGTGGTAGCAATTTGAGTCAAAACGAACAAAACACGACGACGACGGAACAATCCTCATCAAATGTGTATCAAATAGCAATCCTCATTTCAGTGCCGACGCTGTGTTTTATCGCTGTAGTGTACAACATATCGAAATATCGTGCGCGGTAATAAATGCAAGAACTCATATCCGCGTATGCGATGGATATAACAGGTGAGAGAATGGATATTGACCGAGAGCAGCGAAAACAAGCTCTCCGGGAACGTGTCAAAAAACAACTCAACCAAGATGATATCGAACAAGAAATTGTTGTTTCATCGGATGAACTCATCGTTCATGACCAACAAACTGTGAACCGTTCTCATCAAATCTACTCTTTCGTCAAAGAGGATTCAAACAGAGTTCAATCTGTTGCTTCAATGTGTATTTTGCTCGGAAGTATTCTCGGTGTCATCAGCGGGATTCTTATTTTTCAAGGGAATCCCGGCGATCTCTTGGCCTCTTCTTTCTTTTCCGAAACAGAGACAGTCGATGTAACTGGAGTCGTTTTGTTTGAAGATGATGGTGGGGGGCTGGTTGATGTTCTCGTAGAACTTCAAAATGACGATGGCGTTACAGTACAAACTACAATTTCGAATTCAGACGGTTATTATAGATTTGAAAATGTGACAACAAGCACACATATTCTCATGTTTTCAAAAGAAGGTTATCAGTCAATTGAGCGAACATTTGACCCTGATGGAGGTACTTCCTTACCCGCAACTATGAGTGAAGGCGAAGGCATTCGTTCCGAAGATTTTCGAACCAATCAGGATGGATGGAGTCTAGACTTAGCAGTCGGTCTCTCAAGCATCATTGGTATCATCACCATCTCTTGTGGATTTATTGGGATACAGGGTGCGGTTGAAGTTCGTCGAGCACGACACTATAGACGCTGCCATTACCTTTCAGGTATCGGTTTATTTAGCCGGGGCCTCATTATTTTTGGACCTCTCCTCATCCTATTGGGAATGATTCTTATCACATTTATTCGAGAAGAATTTGAAGACCAAACAGGTGTGTGACCATGTACCTCATCTCAGTTGAGGGCGGAGATGGCTCCGGTAAAGGTGAGGCTGCACGAATTTTGACTGAACTGTTGGAAGAATATCCCTTTCATGATGTGATTTCAACACACGAGCCAAGGCGTCAAAGCGAACTTGGAAAACTTGCCTTGGATGCAGTCAAACACGGAACGAAAACGCCACTCGAGGAGGCTGGGTTGTTCGCTGCAGATAGGTTAGACCATTCTCATACCTTCATTTTACCTCACCTCGAGCAAGGTTCAATTGTGGTTTCAGATCGTAATGTTCATTCGTCGCTCATCTACCAAGGCGTCGTTGGTGATTTAGGAATTGAACAAGTCGTCAAAATGAATGCTGCAGCTATGATTCCAGATATCGTTTTTTGGATTGATTGCGATCCTGAAAAAGCGATGAAAAGAATTCAAACCGGAACGCTGCGTATGACAAGTGGGAAACAAGAGTATTTTGAAACGACTGAAATTCAAGTACAAATACGAAATGGTTTCCACCAACTCCTTTCAGGAGAAATTCTTGTACCGCCACCGTTTGATAAGTGTCAAATTGTTGGCCCAATAGCAAATGAAGGCGGCCTTGATGATTTAAAATCAAAATTAAAAGAAGAATTGAG
Organism: Candidatus Poseidoniales archaeon; assembly: GCA_038146705.1. Classification (GTDB taxonomy): domain Archaea; phylum Thermoplasmatota; class Poseidoniia; order Poseidoniales; family Poseidoniaceae; genus Poseidonia. Next base: position 51,470 of record JAYQSB010000010.1, on the reverse strand, counting down.
GCGTTTTTTCAACAAACGAATGGAACCGCTTAATGTTTCATCCGATGACGTCGATAGGGTGTTGTTGTCGAAACTCGTCGAGACAGTACAAATGCAACGAAGGTTACCGGGGGCACCTATGGAAAAAACAGAATTGCATACGGATTGGCTGAACGGAAAATCTCCTTCATGGTGGTTTGAACATGCAGAAAGTCGATGGGATCCCGAATCTGCGAAAGAACATGATGTCCCCGCAACGCCATTTGCTCATTCATGTTGGTCGGTGCTGGGTACGCTATCTCTCATGGGAGGGTCTTGCGAAATACCTCGTTTGTACAAATCATTCGGACCTTCAAGGATGGTCACAAAACGACATACGCAACGTCTAGTCAAATGGTTAGTCCAGGAAAAGTGGATTCACAAACAGCAATCACACACTCCATTCGTCGATGCTCAAGTTTTCAAACTGCGCGATGATACTGTTGGTTTTTCAAGATTAACACTTGCAATGTGGCCCGCAAGACATCTCTTTTCCTCTTGGAGAAGAGCAAATCCTTCATCAGCATGGACCGACGCCTTCGTCTCGATATTTGGTTCCGATTCAACAAATATGAGTGCAGCACATCAAAGACTCATCGGACAAATCTCACAGCGACTTGGAATTCTTACAAGTGGCCATACCGGTTGCCCAGTTCCAATGAACTTGGAGGAAATGGTTGTTTGGTGGTCTATGGAACCGCCTTCACTCTGATTCTTCACTCTTGGCTAATGTGAATTTAGCTCCACCGGGTAAATTGACAGATGCAGCGTTTTCAAAAAATTGGGACCTTGCACAATACATGCCGATAAACAAAATGGCAATTCCGAAGCCAAACGGAATACCGGTAATCAACCGAAGAGGATTGGTTGACTCATACCGTGTAAGTAGTTGATAAAACCCGTCAAAAATGAGAGGTAGGCAAAGAAGTGTGCCAAGACCAAGCCATGCAATTGTCCTGTTATTTTTCGTGTATGTTGATTCTAACCACTTATCGGGTAAAATTGAAAGGCACGTGTCACGAACAGTCCACCTGTTCACACCTCGGAAATAAAATGCTACGCTTCCGAGAAAGAGGCCAAAGAAAATACCGATGTCTCTAGCACAAACAGGCATTTGATTTTCGTTCACTTCCCAACTTCGTTCATGCTTTTGGTGACAATTTAAGTCGCCAAAACCGTAAATGAAGGCTGCAAAAAAATGCAAATCTGACCAAGCGAATTCGTTATGTTGGACGAATTCTCCATCACCATGATCGTGTGGTCCAGTGTTTTCATTCCCTGCGCTACCCCAGGATGATTCATCACTAGATACATAATCAAACATATTGGCGTTTCCGGAGAGGTTGTTTACTGTGCCTTTTTCCAACGAGAGTGGTGCAAGAAAAAAAGATACGAGAAGAATTCCGATCACGACAGATGACCAAAACGAGAACTTCATCTCTCGCTCTCGATGGTCTAGCCCATTTCTCTCGCTCATGATGTTTCATGAATTGCGGAGTTTATTGGATTTAGCATGAAATCTAAAGGTCTTGTCGCCTTGGGCACGCTATGGATGAGATTCCACTCAAGCGTGTTGGAATCTCAACCGGTGTTCAAGCTGGTGCAGTCCTTGGATTGTATGTTGGATTTTCTGTGGCTGTGGTCTCAGCATTAACTCGCCCAGATGATTTGTTTCGCCATCTCAAATTGTTTTGTCTTTTTCCAATCGTTTTCGCCTTCACCCTCGGCCCAGTGCTCGGGTTCCGCAAAATCCCCGATATTCCTTATGTCAATCCCTTGCATGAGGCTAGAGTATTGCTAGAAGAGTACAACGAAGGACAAGGGAATTGGCGGTCTGTCAGTCATGTTCAATCAGATGGACGAATGCTTCGAATCGATCTCAACAATTTATTGAATATTCGAGGAGTGGTCAAAACTTCCTTGAAACTTTCAAACAAACATCCAATTCGGTTTATTGTGGGACGCGGTTCAAAATCGAGTCGAAATCCCGATTTACGCAATCATGTATTGGGGTACATCGAGAAAGATATCCCCTCGACCAGAATAAAGCGAACGACATCTTCAATCGAGGTCATGCCACCAACTGTTCATTCTCAAGTCGAAAAATCAAATAAAATTGAAAAAATAGTTCTGTTCAGCCTACCAATTGTGATTTTCCTCGCATGGTTGGAGTTACAGTAAGTCTTGTGTTGAACAACACAATAAAAGGGAAAAGGACTTCCTAGGAGCATGGGAGACTTTGTTGTCTGTATTTCTGGTGCCTCTGGAGCAATCTACGGTCTTCGTCTCGTTGAGGTACTCACGACACATGGCCATTCTGTACGACTCGTCGTTTCAGATTCGGGAAGGTTAACTCTCCAGCATGAATGCAATATCACCCCCGAAGAGATTTCAAAGAACACGGGTGCATTTCTTGAACAGGCAGATAATGTTGCAGCAAAATCAGCATCGGGCTCTGCTAAAATAGATGCAGTCATTATCTGTCCGTGCTCAGGGACGACAATTGGAAAGTTAGCAGCGGGTATAAGTGATAATCTCATCACACGTTCTGCTATTGTTGCGATGAAAGAACGCAGGAAACTCCTCATCGTTCCACGAGAAGCCCCATATGCTACGGTCCATTTAGAAAATATGGCAAAATTATCTTCGTGGGACACCATCATCATTCCCGCTTCCCCTGGGTTCTATCTTCACCCGACCTCAATAAGTGACCTTATCGATTTCATTGTCTCAAGAATACTTGACCACCTTGACCTCGATATCGACTTGTCTGAACGATGGACTGGAGATGAAATATAATCATTTTTTCTTCCAAACAGGCGGTTTTGATGTTCGACGCAAAACCATGCATTTCATGAACGATGATGAAATGGATGATACCGAGGCGGTTGACATGTCCGGAGGTTATTCACCGTTTACTCTAAATGAACTACGGGAGGAGGCAAAGAAGCGCAACCTTCCCGTATCAGGAACGAAAGCTCAGTTGATGGATCGATTAATTGAAGATGATGTAGCTTCATCGAAGGCGAACGGATTGGTTGATTCACAATCGAAATTTATTGAAATCAAACAACGTTTAAGTGAACCTGCTATAGGTCCAATATCACTTGGAGGAGTCATCGCTTTTGGGATTGCAATTATGCTTGTGAGTACCGTCTTGATCGTCCGCCCAACATGGTTGGGTTTTGGAGAGGACTACAACTACGAACTCATCGATTATGACCAAAATTCCGCACGGCAGTTTGCTGAAAACCTCGTGTCCTATGGTCACGGCGACTGGGAGGGTAGAATGAGTGGTACCTCCGAGGAAAGAAATGTCTCTGAATATATTCTTTCAGAATTCGAATCCATGGGCATGAAAGGAACTTTGCATTCGTTTGAAGTGCCTATGCACCACGTCAACTCAGAACCCAGTTTTCGCGTCTGTTTGCGAGGATTTAATGTGAACCCGTGCGACGGAATTCTAGCTATTGGCTCGGATGTGACTTCATTTCAACACCGAGTTGATTATGTCATCCAAGGGTTTTCAGGCCAATCAGAATATACTTTCAATCAAGATGTTCAAGTCACAGACTTGGGTAATGGAAGTGATGATAGCCTTTGGAATCAAGCTACAGGTACTATTGGATATCTACGAAGTGGAGGAACGATTACCGGAAATACAGACATGTACGTGAAAGCGGTTGAAAATGACCTTGCCGGACTTATCCGAGTGAACAAGGATTACAATTGTGGTAAAATCGAAGGCACAGATTGTGTGCCAATCTTCAAAGGTTCTTCTATAGATGCAATAACTGAGGCAAATGGCGGGTCTGTTCCAACCGAAATCCCATTCATTGCGATGTCCAAGGATGCAGGTGAAATGTTCGAGAGCCTTGTATTCAACGGAAGTGGAAATGCAGTCGTCGAATTTCTCTTTGATGTAACAAATGATCAACAACGAACAATCTATGTCCCATGCGGTGAAATCGAAGGCAAAACGAGCGAAGTCGTCATTGCCGGTGGCCATCATGACACCGTCTACCATGGTCAAGGTGCGATTGATGACACCTCTGGAACTGCAAGCGTGCTCGAAATGGCTCGTCAAATTAGTACTATTGTGAATCAAACCGGGATGCCAGATAGGACCATCCGATTTTGCACTTGGGGCGGAGAAGAAGAAGGACTTTACGGAAGCAGGGCATATGTCGATAAATTCAAGACTGAACTTAAAGATGATTTGCGTTTATATGTTAACTTGGACATGAATCACGTCGATGCTGATTTTGAAAATCGAGGAAACTCGCTTCGATTATTTACAAACAATGCCGATGATTATGACCATATTGTACGAATCACAAAGTTGTACAAAGAAGAGCGTTCTGATGTTGCAACAAAATATGAAATCGATACATTGCTTTTGCAAGGTCCGAAAGGATCACAAAATGGAATGCCTTACAATTCGGACCACGGTCCGTTTGTGTATGACATTTCAGAGTCGTACCGTGGGAGAGCAGTTGTCTGTTATGGAAGTGGCAGTTGGGAATACCATACATATCTTGACACACTCGACAGATTTAATGAAGAATCATTAGGTGTATCTGTCACCATATATGGCACCTACATGAGGTACCTTGCATACAACCCAGAAATGTAATGCGGAACAGAGGGATAGATATGGTAAAACCAAGTGCATGGGCTTCACACATTCTTGTAGAATCAAAATCAGAGGCGATTCAGTTAAGGCAAAAAATAAGCAAACTGAAAGACTTTCAGAAAGTAGCTCGCAAGAAAAGTTCTTGTCCATCTCGCCAAAAAGGTGGTGATTTAGGATGGTTTCGCCAAGGGCAAATGGTACCAGAATTCGATGTTGCCGTGTGGGACACTCCCCTTCAACAGACTTCAGATCCAATAAAAACAAAATTCGGATATCACCTTATATGGGTCCATGAACGTGAAGAAAAGTAGGTGCTTTGATGAAGTTCACAGTTGGACTTGATGCCTATGAAGTATTTGCAATCCATGGGTATTTTGACGAAGAACATGTTGCACCTCAGCCGTTTGTCGTTTCCCTAAAAGTTGAATTTCACTCCGACAACGGTGTGTATGGCCTCGAACAGACAACCGATTATGGTGAATTACAACGGGTCGTCGACCAAGTCTTTCTCGAGGGTCAACAACCAATACGCCTTCTTGAACTTCTAGGTCAGTCCATCATCGAAGAAGTGAAAAAATCAGGAGATGTTCATTTGATCTGGGTACGAATTGAAAAGCCAAATGCTCCTTTGCCACACCCCGGTGGCCTGCCATACATCGAGATGCAGTGGAAAAAAGAAAACCAAACTTAAGAGGAGAAAGCAGATACTCTGCTCATGACCGGAGAATACACCGAGGTGTTTGTTCCAAGTCTTATTTCAAATCAAGATGAATCAAATGCATTGGGGTGTTTTTCTTCAGAAGAATTGGCCTGGGACGTTCTAAAAACTCATTTGAGAAGTGATCTTCAGGAGAAGTATAACTCAGCGAGTATCGTAAAATGGATTCTTGATGTTCCCGGTGAAGAAGGATTTGAAATCCGAACAAGCCTCCATTGCAGAGAATGTCCGGCATGTCGAAGGAAGACATTTTGGATTGATTTTGAGTCTTCGAAAGGTCAATGCCATCAAGTTGCATGTCTCGCATGGATTGAAGAAAAATCAAACGATGAATTTCATTGTGGTTGGCCTCCAGTTCAATTTTCAAATCAAACGGATACATTGGCAGATGCAATGAAATTACTGCATGAAAAAGCAAGTGAAGCAGATGCAGCCGGTATGTGACCTTGTTCTTTGTTAACCTACAACTTGCATTCCGAGGGCGAAGAGGTAGGGTAATGCAAACAAACCGAAAAAGACAAACATTGCGATTCGCACAACCCTTTGGTTTTTCTCGTCTTTTTCATGTTTTTCAATGCACTCTTGATTTTTACAAACTCTTAACTCAACATTCACCGGGATTGGCTCATGGCAAATCCTGCAGTGCTTATGGGCAGGTATTTTCTGGGTTGAACCAACGATGTTCTTTCCAGTTTTCTTGACAATATTTTTTATCTTTTCAGCATCGACCACTTGCTCACCTCAAGGCAGGATTATCGTACCGTCAAAATGTTCGTTTTTAGTTGCTGCTCCAATGAGGTGAGGTTGACGCCCATCGAGAACGAGAATTTTCAGCCGGCCTTCGATTGCCTTCTTGATTGCAACAGGGTCCACAACCGCCGAAGCACCAGGTTGAAGTTGTTCTCCTGTCAATTCCAAGAGTTCGTGAAGGGAAAGGGAATTGATTGGAATGGCATCTTGGAATTCACGTGGGTCTTTGGAGTACACATGAGATACATTGGTTGCGATAATACAATGTTCTGCTCCAGTTTTACAAGCGACATTAACTGCTACTGTGTCCGTTGTTTGTCCGGGCACTGTGCCCCCCATCAAAACCAATGAATGATTTGCAATCATATCGTTGACTTGATCAGAAGCCGTAGGTATTGCTTCGGATACATCAAATGAATTTGCTGCAAAAATCTGTTGCAACATAGTTGCATTCAATCGTGTAGCTGCAATGCCAATCGTGTCGAGTCGTTCAGATGATGTGATGAACTGTTTTGCAATTGTTATGTGTTCTCTTGCAGGAGCTCCTCCGCCGACGACCAAAATAAATTTCATTCCTAAAGAAATTCCTTGTTTCAAGAGCGTCATTATTTTTTCAATCCAATCATGGCGGTCGTGTTCGGAGTCTGGCCGTAAGAGGCTGCCTCCTAATGCAATCACCTGAACTTCACCCATGCTGTATCATAGTCCGTTCACTTCTTCATCATTTCCATGTTGACATGGCCTTGAAAGCCACTTGTCATAGGGGAGGTTTCAAGAGATTGGGCTTTGCCCAATGATATGGGGGCTCACATGTCGGAGGAAGCATCACTATCTGCCCGACGGCTGAAATTGAAATTGGCCCTTGAAGACCTACGAGAAATGAAGGGTTTCGGAACCGAACTCGTTACTCTCATCATACCCCCTGACCGACAAATTCATGATGCACGAACCATGCTGCAGAATGAACATGGTCAGGCAGCAAACATCAAGTCAAAAGGCACGAGAAAAAACGTTCAGGGTGCTATTGAATCAGCCATTTCCACACTATCACGTTACAAAACACCTGGTGAAAATGGTATAGCAATATTCGTGGGTTCAATTATCGTTGGAAATAACAAGACTCGGATGGTGAATGTCGTTGTTGAGGACCCCCCACAAGAACTGATATCATTTCGATATCGCTGTGATTCAACATTCGAATTGACTCAACTTGAAGAGATGCTCGTCGATAAGAAATCGTACGCACTTTTTGTCATTGACCGCTCAGAAGCAGCATATGGTATTGCCACAGGGAAACGAATTCATGTTCAGGAACATCTTACATCAAATATCATGGGCAAACACCGCCAAGGTGGTCAATCTGCACAACGATTTGAACGATTGATTGAAGAGGCAGCACATAATTTCTTCAAGCGAGCAACCGAACATGCATCTGATTATTGGCTTCCACACTTAGAGAACATCCAGGCGGTTATTATTGGGGGCCCAGGTGCGACAAAAGATTTCGTGGTCAAGAATGATTATTTCCACCATGAAATCGCAAAGAAGATTGCAAAAACGACCTTCGATGTGGGCTATTCCAACGAATCTGGAATCCGTGAATTAGTCGATAATGCTGGCTCCCTTATGGGCGAAATTGAATTGGATGCTGAGCGACAACTCATGAATCAATTTCTCGCTGAATTATCAAGGGCACATCCGAAGGCAACGTATGGTGAAATGATGGTTCGAGATGCATTAAAGCAGGGTGCTGTTGATCGCCTTTTGGTGTCGGAGGGCTTACGAAAAAGCAGAATTCAGCTTAAATGTGGTCAATGTTCAAACGAATGGAATGTTACACTTGGACGAACTGAAGAATTACCCAATTGCGACTCCTGCAAAAGTTCGAATATTGAGGAACTACATTCAGAATCATTGATTGATGAATTTTCAACACTTTCAGAAAAAAGTAATAGTTCGATTTCATTCATTTCAAGTGACACTGAGGAGGGTTCACAACTGTTGCAAGGATTTGGCGGCATGGCCGCATTACTCCGATATTCCTTGATGTGAGGGAAGACGATGGAACGACTAAAACATGTCATTACAGAACATCTTCGCTCACTGTTTGCGGATATGAATCTCGAAGAGGAACATTGGACACAACATCTTCAACAATCGAGGGAGATGAGTCAAGGGGATGTGTCACTCCCCTGTTTTCCATTTGCTAAGCAATTGAAGAAAAGCCCGATTGATATCGCAGAATCACTAGCAAATACCTTTCCACGCCTTCCAGAGATTCGTGAGTGCACTGCTGTCAACGGATACCTCAACTTCCGTGCATCAAATGAATGGATGTTTCAACAACTTGATGAATGTACAAATCCTCCTTTGCCTCCAAAACATATTCTCATCGAACATACATCTGCCAATCCAAATGGGCCATTTCATGTTGGACGTGCCCGAAATGCAATTTTAGGTGACTCGCTTGTCCGACTTCATCGTTTAGCAGGCCATGAGGTGACAGCAGAATATTATGTGGATGATATGGGTAAGCAGGTTGCTGTGTTGGCATGGGCATTGGAAAATTTGAGCAAAGAACGGGTCGATTTACTCTTGAAAGACAGAAATGAAGGCACTAATTTTTGGGAAGGAAAATCTGATCATCAATCTGTTCGTTGGTATCAAGCCGCACAACTTCTTCGACAATCATCAGAGGATAAGGAAGAAATTGAGCACGCCATTGCAAAAATGGTTCATGCGAGCGAACATGGGGATGAAGGTGTTTTGGCTCAATTTGCAGATGCATATCAGCCAGTGCTTGATGGGATGTTAGAAACACTACTACGATTGGGTATTTCATTTGACCGTTTTACAAAAGAATCAACATTTGTCATAAATGGTGATGTCGCTAATCTCATCACTCGTTTGAAGCAATCAGAATTACACTCTGAAGCAGAGAATGGTGCATTCTTCCTTGATTTAGAATCACGTGGTTTGAAAGGGAAAACAGAATTTTTCTACTGTAGAGGTGACGGGTCTTCGCTTTATGCAACAAGGGATATCGCATATCACCTTTGGAAGTGGACCCAGAGTAATCATTTGGTTAACATCCTTGGGGAGGACCATAAATTACAAGCAAGGCAAGTTGGTTTGACGTTGGAAGAGCTCGATTCGAAATCACCAGAGATTGTATTTTATTCATTCATCAAATTACCCGAAGGAAAAATGTCAACAAGAAAGGGTAATGTCGTTTTCATGGATGACCTTCTTGAGGAAGCTCATGCGCACGCAGCCAGTGTTGTCAAAGAATTACGGCCTGATTACTCAGAAGATGAGGTGGCGACAATTGCAGAGGCTGTAGGCACCTCCGCAGTCCGTTTTAATATCATCAAAGTGAGCCCAGAAAAAGGATTTACCTTCAGGTGGGAAGACGCCCTCGCTTTTGAAGCGGGGTCTGCTCCATTCGTGATGTACGCCCACACACGTGCTTGTTCTATTGAAGAGAAAGTAAAAACTGAATCGGGTCTACATCAAGTTGAGATCTCAAACTGGAATGATGTACCAGAAGGTTGTGAATTATTGCTTCGGAACCTTCTCTTATTCCAAGACCATTTGAAATCATCAGTCATCGAAAACCGACCACATATTTTTGCAACATATATGTTACAACTTGCTACTGCATATCACGCTTTTTATCGTGATTGCCATATCATCGATGGTACAAATCTACAACGCTCATATCTCAAGATTTCAGAGATTGCAAAACTTGCATTAAACAAAGGCCTTACAGGTCTTGGTATCGTTCCGCTTGAATCCATGTGATTTATTCCCTATGCCAACCGTCGGGAAGTTGCAACGGATCAGTAGCCCATTGTTGTTGGACAAGACGGATGAGTTCAAGACGCATAGCGTCAAGTCCTACATTTTCGATGGCGGACATCGTTACAGTTTTTTCATCATCAAAAAGGAGAGGAAGTTCAGGGGTGCCTTTTGACCCGGTGTTCCTCCATTCTTCTTCTGCATCTTTGACATGTTGCCATTCGGAAGGGCGAGGGTTCAACAAATCAGCTTTTGATGTCACAACGATTGTTGGTGTGTCGCCGAGGAGGTCTTTTACGTCTTCAAGCAGATGCATTTGTTCTTCTAAAGCTGTGCCACAGTGCTCACTTTTATCGATAATGAACAAAACTAAAGAGCCAATGTTTTCCAATGCAGCAATGGCCTGCATCTCGATATCGTTACGTTGAATCATAGGACGGTCAAGAAGGCCCGGTGTATCGACCATTTGGTAAGGTAGTCTTCGATGTGTGAAATGTCCTACGTGGATTTGTTTGGTTGTAAATGGATAATGATTCACCTCCATCGTTCCTGTTGAAAGAGCGGAAATAAATGCTGATTTACCTACATTAGGGGCCCCACAGACCACGATAACTGGCAAACTTTGGTCAACTGTTGGTAATTTTTTGAGCGTCTCTCTTGCCTCATTTAACCAAAGTAAAGATTTACTAACTTGGCCCACTAGAGAAGAGATGCGACCATATGCTTCCTTCCTCGCCTCATGCATAAGTTCGGTTCTTGCTGTTCGAATAATCTTCTTGGCATTTTGTGAACTCACCTTCATGATTTGATTTGCAGCCCATTGAAGATTTGACAGATGGTGTCGATATTCATCACATCCTACGCAGGCATCGATAAGTGCAAAGTCAAACTGAGGTGTCTGATCGAGCGATGGCCATGAATTCACGGTGTCCAATAACTGAGTCGAAATGACATCCGCAGAGGTTTGTACCATTCGCGTCAACTGCTTCCGCACACGGAATATTCTGTCCTGGTCTTCGACTCTATCGGCTGCTTTTTTGGCTCGGGAGAACCCTTTGTCGAGAATTTCATCCGCAAGCAAAACAGTTGGCAGTGCTTTCCATGATACCTTCATCTACCTGCCTCCAACACTTCGAAATCCTCCGTGTTCATGAACTGATGGGGTCGTTTTTTCATGAAATAGGTGCAATAGAGAGGTTGAAAAACGGTCGCAAAGTGTGGGATACATGGGCAAGAAAAAATTAGACTTTCAACTACCAACATGGGCGGTTCCTATGTGGGAATCCATGGGCTCACCAAAACTCTCCGATGTTCAGGCGACTTTACATGGAGATCTCTTGGAACGGAGGAACGGTTTGAGAAAGGACGATATCGTTGAAATCCTTCTCGATGCAAGGGCATTTACTGACGGGGTTGACCTTATTGTTCGCGGTGTACTCCTTTCAACTGGAAAAGGCAGTCTTGAAGTGCTGTGCGAAGACGGCACACGTCAGTTCATCTCTCGCGATGTGATTGTAAAAATCACCCTCATTGCTCACACCCGGCCAGCATATATTGATGACAAAGAACTTCTTTCGTTTGAACGTGAAGACATGAAGCGTCGATCAAAACTTCATGAGAAAGTCGAAAAAGAAAGCACTGGCGATACAGACTCGCATCTCTGGGGATGAGCCATTGGATGTTCCCTCGCCTTGGCGGGTTGTAAGTGAAAAATTAATCTGCGATTTCGAGTTTCCAGATTTTGAGACAGCAAAAAAATTTGTTGACGAGGTGTCCATCCTCGCCGAAATTCAAAATCATCATCCAGACATCAAATTCGGCTGGGGTTATGTATCGCTTGAATTGTTTTCGCATGATGAAAAGAAAATAACACAGCGTGATATTTCTTTGGCACAACTGATTTCAGAAATCTAATGGAGAGTTCGTTATGGATGAGACAAATCCAAAATTGCCCGGCTACACTCGCCATCTTTTCATCTGTGGTCATGAACGACAAGAAGGATCCACGCGTCCACATTGTCAAGGTCGTGGAAGTTTAGAGGTTCTTTCCAAACTAAAGATGCTCACGAGAGAGGCTGGTTTGAACAATGTTCGAGTTCAAAAATCAGGTTGCTTAGATTATTGTGAGCAGGGCATCAGTTGCGTTGTTTACCCTGAAGGTGTATGGTATTCATTGAAAGATGATACAAATTTACTTGACCTTGTCGAGCATCTACGGGTCGGCACCATTGCTGAAAAATTAAGAATGCAGATCAACGACTAGATCCGATATCATAATTTCACAGGTCGTGTTGCACCACAGGCTTGACATTTCAGTAATGTCGTACGGTCTTCTTTGATAAAGTGCGTATCAGGAGCAGAACATTGATTGCACTTGATGTATGTATTTACATAATTGACAATTGCAGATTTGATTCTTTTCGGAGGGATTCGTCCCTTAAATCTGGCTCTTGGTCCATCACGAGAACCAGAGGTCCCAAGGTCATTGAGGAGATATTGGTAAACGTGATTTTCGTCCCTTTCCATCATGGAAACTACTTCATTGAAATTTCGGAATATCGTGTTCGCACCTTCGATGAGAATTTGAGGTGCGGGCAATTGCCAACGAGAGCGATTTGAGATTTCTTCAGGGATATTCTCTCTCGCCTTGTCGAGCAACGCCTCATAATCGAAATCGCCCATGGTGCTTCGTCAAAGTTCCACTTCTTCAAATGTTGCGATGTCGAATTGTGGGAAGAGTTGAAGTATCAACTTATCACCCCAAGCAATGAGTAAGATGGTCTTAAGTATTGAAGAACTCAAAGCCATGGCGTTAAATTTGAGAAAAGAAGGATTAAATCCACAGCAAATCGCTGATGAAATGTCACTCTCTCAAGACACGATAGCGTGGCTCCTTACCGATGCAAACGAGGTTGACCGTCCATCCGATGTGCGTATTGGTTGGAGAACCATTGGTGTTCGGCCAGAGCGAATCTCAGCAATTGGTGACATTATGGCTGATGTTGTTATTGAAGAGCTAGGGGAAGCAGCTGATACGATTGTGGGTATTTCGATTAATGGTATCACGTTTGCATATGAGGTTGCAAGAAATTTAGGTGTTGAGATGACCGTCTATAGAACAACAGATGAAGGAACTGGGCATGGTTCATTGTCAAATAAATACGGTCAAGTTTCAGGAAAATCTGTCGTCATTATCGATGATGTTCTTTCTTCAGGCGTGACAATGTCAAAAACAATAGAATCGATTCGAGAAAAAGGTGGAGAGGTATTACTTGCCGTTGTCCTCGTTAACAAAACCACAAGGAATGAAATTGATGATGTTCCATTGCGTGGTATTATTCGTGCCGTTTCTGTTTAGGTGATTTTAATGCACTGGGCTGATGTTGCAGCATCGAGATTAGCCGAGCGAGGCAACAAGCATATCATTGCAGCCGGTATTACACCCAGTGGGGAATTTCACATCGGGCATATTCGTGAGATTCTCACGGGAGAGATTATTTCAAGAGCCTGCCATCATATAGGACTTGAAGTCGATTTTATTTTTATTGTGGATTCCGCAGATCCACTTCGAAAAGTCTATCCATTTTTACATGAAGAATATTCAAATTTTATTGGTCATCAAATTGGGAACATCCCTCCACCAGATGCTGATGGTCGTCCGGACCATGATGCATTTTCAAACGGGTTGACGTATGCCAATTTTTTTCTTGAGCCATTCTTAGATGCTCTTGCAGAAATTGGTGTACGGCCAAGAATTGTTGATAATCTTGAGATGTATCGTATGGGGAAATTTGAACCATTTGCAAAAATGGCATGTGAAAATATTGACGTTGTACGAGAGATTATTGAGAGGGTGTCAGGACGAGAACTTCCTCAAGATTGGTTTCCATGGACTCCACTCGATACGAATGGAAAACTTGGTGATGTAACCATTACTGGTTACCAGCATCCAATTGTTACATTTGTTCAAAAAGATGGTGTTGTTGGTACATCGGACATTTCCAAAGGTGAGGGGAAATTACCGTGGAGAATTGATTGGCCTGCAAGATGGTCATTTAATGAAATTACCATGGAACCATTTGGTAAAGACCACGGAACATCGGGCGGTTCATACGATACAGGGAAGGAATTATCTGCATTTTTTGGGTATCAAGCCCCAGAACCTTTGACATATGAATGGATTAGCCTCAAAGGACAAGGAGCGATGTCATCTTCAGTTGGAAACACAATTGGTCCGATGGAAGCCCTTCGCCTCGTTCCTCCAGAAATATTGCGACTCCTCGTGACGAAAACCAAACCAAATAAGGCGATAGAATTTGATACAGGCATGGGACTTGTTGCCATTGCAGATGAATATGAACGTCTTGCATCACGTGATTTTGAACAAGAACTTGCTCAGGGAAATTTGAGCCGCCGGCAGAAAGTTCAGGTGGAAGATGCTCAAGCCGCAGTGCGTTATTCTGTTGTTGCACACGGCGACGAGGCAGTATCAGAATCAGTTTCATTTCGTCATCTCGCAATGTTAGCCCAAATTCGTACAGTCGATGATGATGTCTTTACATCACTTCGTGAATCAGGTATGATCGATGAAATCTCAGAATCACTAAAAGAGAGACTTCACAGGATGAGGTATTGGATATCTTCACAACATTTCCCTGAAGAAATGAAAATACAAATACAGACCAAACTTAGTGATGAATTTATGGAATCAAGATCAATCGATGACCGACGCATTTATTCTGAAATGAGACTATTATTCGAGATTACACCTTGGAAGGCGGGTGACCTTCAATCAATTTTTGGTCAAGTTTCAAAAGCCTCGGAACTACCGGTTCGAGACGTGTACAGAGCGTCATACATGCTGTTTCTAGGCTCCGAAAAGGGTCCAAGGCTTGCACCAATTCTAGAAGCGTGGGATAGAAAGGGCGTTCTCGACCTCCTTGACCAAGCTCTTCAGTGACCTTGAAGTTCAATTTCTTTCATAGGTTAGGCCTTGAATGAATTTTTTTTCGGAAATGATTGAAAAACCGTTGAGGTTATTGAGACTCATGGCGGGGGTCTACTGTCCAACCTGTGAGTCAAAAGTAGAGGTAACTGCAACCTATTGTCTCACATGCGGTCATGATTTGAATCGTCAGGGCCCCATCACATCGACAGGTCATGACCTCAATCAACTCAAAGAAGCGATTCGAATGAGGGACGACTTATCAATGGCTGAAAAATTTGACATGATTGGCCAGATTGAAAATGGAGCGAATCCGATTAAATTAGGAATTGCAGCTGCAGCTGAGGAAGAAGGCGGAGCAGCACTCGATGAAGCCTTTTCAGTTGCAGACCAAATGGAAGTGCCCACTTCATTATCATCGATATCTTGGGGTTCATCCGATACACCAAGAGAAATCATTCTCTCTGCTTTTGAAAATGATTCATTTAGCAACACAGTAACCTCAGGAAAATTTGATTCACATCAAGATTTAATCAACCAATCGATGGATATAGGATTGAAGACATTGCATAAATTACTCGAAGTCTCACAAATGAAAGCACTCGACAAAATGAAAGATTCGATGAAAGATATCCCAATCATGAAACCACCGAAGAAAAGTTTCTGCCCTAAATGTGGTTCAGACATCATCGAAAATACGATGTTTCAATGGAAAAAGTGGCAAGGACTCAACAATGAATTGCTCGCAATACAACTTGAATCCAGTATGTCTGCAGCACTGATGCACGCTGCCTCAACATACATTGATGAGATTCGAACACTAAAAGACACGATTGAAGAACTGAAATCAAATGCATCACCTGCTAAGACAAGCACATCACAAAAAAGTACATCTGAACCTAAGCCACAGCAAGAGGAAGGTACAACTGAAGATGATAAGGCGAAGAAACCGGAGAAGCCTGAGAAGAAAGAAGAGTCTAAACCCGAAAAGAAGCCGGAGCCGAAGAAAAAATCAGGAGGAATGTTTGGTGCAAAGAAACCAAAAAGAACGTACGAAGGTGAACCTGGAGGAAAGGCCGAATGGTTCCTCAAAGAAGCATTGGATACAGTGTATGACCCCCACGGAACTGGCAAAGTTTTGAAACCAAACACAATTCTTGCACGGTCTTCTGATGGCAATGTTCGTGTTAAGGACGTTATTTTCACCTATGCTGAGAAAGGTGAGGCTGAAATTCCAGAACTCGCTCATACAAGTCCGGTTACAAAATACCTCATTGAGGCATTTGACAGTTGCTGATCAGTAATGGACTGTCAGTTGCCTCGGCTCTAAGGTATCATGTTGATGGGCCCGCATTGCAGCAACCTCCATTTCAGCACCACGGAGTGTGGTGACAAACGGAATATTCAACTCAACCGCCAATCGCCTCATCATATTTCCATCTCGAACGGCACCACCTGAAATCGTTGGAACATTGATGATGAAGGAAACCTTTCCTTGTCTCATGAGGTCCAATGCATCTGGATGTTTTCCTTCTGCAATTCGATATACAGTCGTTACTTGTATTCCTCCATTTCGTAACGCATCTCCTGTTCCAGGTGTTGCGTACAGTGTAAAGCCCAAACGTTGTAATTCCTGTGCTATTGGAATAAGTCCTTTTTTGTCCTCATCGCGAACTGTAAGGTAAACCCCTCCGTTTGTTGCAACAGGAACTTCAGTTGCTAATCGTGCCTTCAGATAAGCGAAATCAGCTCTTTTATCAGAACCATACACCTCACCTGTAGATTTCATTTCAGGACCGGGAGCAGGGTCGAGTCCTCGTAATTTGATGAAAGGAAAAACTGGAGCCTTGACACACACTTGTCCACTGGTTCTCCTAGGAATTGTTTGAGAAGATAATGGATGTCCGATGGTGACCATTGCAGCAATCCGGGCGAGCGGCAAACCAGAGGCTTTTGCTACAAATGGTACTGTTCTCGACGAACGTGGGTTGACTTCTAGAACATACAACGTATCATTCTGAATTGCAAATTGAATGTTGAAGCAACCTTTAATCTTAAGGCCAAGGCCAATGATTTTTGTTTGCTCTTCAACTTGTTTCAGAAGTTCATCCGATATGTTTTGTGCAGGAATAAAGCATGTGGAATCGCCGGAATGAATTCCGGCTTCCTCAAGATGTTCCATGATCGCTCCAACAAGAACTTCGTGACCATCCGCAGCGGCATCAACATCAAGTTCAGTTGCGTGACCCAAATATTCGTCAATCAAAAGTGGTTTGTCTGGTGCGATATATGCTTCTTTGAGGTAATTCTCAAGTTGCGTTTCCGTAGCAAGAATTTCCATTCCTCTACCTCCGAGGACATATGAGGGTCGAATAAGTACAGGAAATCCGATTTCCTTCACCGCTGCGCGAATGTCATCTGAAGATGAGCCGGTCGCCCCTTTCGGCATTTTCAATCCAGCCCTAGAAGCGAATGCCTCAAATCGTTCTCTGTCACTCGCTTCATCGATAGCATCGCATGATGTTCCAATGATTTCCAAATTCAAACCTTGTGTACGCAGGTCAGGAAGTCGGTTTTCAAGTGGTTCGGCCAAGTTAATCGCAGTTTGGCCTCCAAATTGAAGCAAAATACCATGAGCCATTTCTCTGAGAAGAATTTCGCTCACATACTCAAGTGTTAATGGGTCGAAATAGAGTCTGTCTGAGGTGTCGAAATCTGTGGACACGGTTTCCGGATTGTTGTTGATGAGAATTGCATCTTTTCCGCTTTCTCGAATCGCTTTTACTGCGTGGACACATCCGTAATCAAATTCGATACCTTGGCCAATACGGATTGGACCGCTACCAATGGTAACAATTCTTTCTTTTGTTCTCGTATCAATGTCTGGTAATAGGTCTATACCAAATTGAGTGTGAGTTTCATATGTCGAGTAATAGTAGGGCGTTTTTGCAGCAAATTCAGCGGCACAAGAGTCGACCATTCTGTAACGTGGATGAATGCCTAATTCATGCCTACGCAACATGACGGCACGTTCGTCCATGCCTTTGGGAATAGATTTGTACCCTTCCGGAGGGAAGCCCGATAATCCATCTGCAATATGTGCGTCAGTGAATCCGTGAGATTTCCACCGAATCATTGCTTCTATAGAGATTTCAGCAGGAGATTTACGAGCATCAACGATTTCCTTTTCCATCATTGCAATCTTTTGGAATCGATGTAAAAACCACCTGGTGATGCTGGTTATATTGTAGACTTCCTCGATTGACCATCCTCTTCGAAAAGCTTCAATCAATGCGCCCATCCTTCTGTCTGTCGCAACCCTGCACCATTCCTCGAGTGTGGCATCAGGAAGTTGTTCGAGTGCTCTTTCACTCATGCCTTCACCTTCAGATTCATCGGCTCTTGTTAATGGTCTTGGATGAGGGCAACCTTGCTCAAGTGATGCCCACGCTTTCAGAAACGCTTCTTCGAAATTACGCCCAATGGCCATGACTTCTCCAGTTGACTTCATTGAAGTTCCAAGTGTTCTGTCGGCTGTACGGAATTTGTCAAATGGCCAACGTGGAATTTTGACGACGCAATAATCGAGCGTTGGTTCAAATGCGGCAGTCGTTCCTTCACCAGTGATAGGGTTTGGTAATTCATCGAGGGTGTAACCCACCGCAATTTTTGCAGCCATTCGAGCAATTGGATAGCCGGTGGCTTTTGAGGCAAGAGCCGAAGACCTTGACACCCGAGGGTTTACTTCAATCACTCGAATTTCACCTGTGAATTGATTAAATGCGAACTGTACATTGCATCCACCTTTGATGTTGAGTGCTCGAATCAAGGCTAGTGCTTGGTCTCGAAGGACTTGATGATCTGCATCACTGAAGGATTGTAACGGTGCAACAACGGTTGATTCTCCGGTGTGAACTCCCATTGGGTCGATATTTTCCATGGTACAAACGATGATAGCATTATCGGCAGCGTCTCTCATCACTTCGTATTCGAGTTCTTGCCAACCCAAGATTGATTCTTCAATAAGGACCTGGGAAATTCGAGAATTTCGGAGGCCAAGTTGTGAAATCTCCACCAGTTCGCCCATGTCCCATGCCGTTCCTCCCCCTAATCCACCTAATGTAAATGCGGGACGAATGAGAATTGGCCATGAACCAATGGTATTTGCCGCTTGAATGACTTCTTCGATAGAATTGCATGCTATTGCTTGACTGATAGGCAACTGTATGGAATCACATACTTGATTGAACAATTCTCTATCCTCTGCTTTATCGATGGCATCCAAATCTGAACCGATTAATTCGACACCAAGTTTCTCCAGTGTCCCATCATGTGCTAGTTCACTAGCAATGTTTAGTGCGGTTTGACCACCCATTCCAGCGAGTAGTGCACACGGTTTTTCAATCTCAAGAATTCTTCGGACAGTTGAAGGCAACAGGGGTTCGATGTAGACCACATCAGCCATTTCCGGGTCATTTTGAATGGTTGCTGGATTGGAATTAACAAGAATGACTCGATAGCCATCTTCTCTCAAAGCGCGAACAGCCTGTGAACCTGAGAAATCGAATTCAGCCGCTTGGCCAATTTTTATTGGACCGCTTCCAAGAACACAAATTGTGGTTAAGTCATCACGTCGGGGCATTACTTCACCCTCCCGTAGTGAGCATCGACAACATGCCTAAAGTGCTTGAAGAGAGGGGATGCATCATGAGGCCCAGGACAAGCTTCAGGATGGAATTGTACTGTAAAACATGGCCTATCAATGACATCCAATCCCTCGACGGTACCGTCGTTTGCGTTGATGTATCGAACCCTGACTTCTGAGCCATGTAAATTTTCGACCTTTGGTGAAGTTGCACCAGAGGGGTGTGCAGCAAGCATTCCATCGTTTGGATGAGCAACTGCAAAGCCGTGATTTTGGCTTGTAATGGCCACCGTACCATCTGCTAAATCAACCACCGGTTGATTTGCTCCTCGATGACCATATCGCATTTTGTAGGTTTGTAGTCCAGAAGCAAGTCCCATGAGTTGATGTCCAAGGCAAATGCCCATAACCGGCATGTTGTCTTTTACTGCTCTTGCAAGTGTTTTTCTCGCATCTGTTGCTTTTCCCGCATGAGCTGGGTCGCCTGGGCCATTTGAACAAAACAGTGCCTCTATCTTGTAGTTGGTTCGAAGTTCATCATAATCGATATCAGGAGGGCACCAAACAACATCAAAATATGCACAAAGATGACGAAGTATGTTGTATTTGATACCACAATCGAGAACACCTAATCGTGGTCTCTCATCGAACACTTCGTGGACATAACTACGCCCTAAATGAATTGGCTCGCTGATTGAAACTTCATCAACAAGATCATCTAAATCCGGTGAAGTTAATTGCCCTAAGCGTTGTGTCATTTGCTTTTCATCTTCGAGTGGCCCAAAAATACACAACACTGTTCCAAGCTCTCGAACGTGACGAGTGATTGAACGGGTATCAACCCCTTCAATGCCAGGAACGCCATGGTGTCGTAGGAATTCATCGACATTTGCGATGCTATCTCTGTGGTCCGGTATAGGTGTTGCATGGCGAACAATGACGCCTCTAGGCCAAATTTTAGAGGATTCAGATTTTCCACCATGGATGCCATAATTTCCAATAAGTGGATATGTAAATGTTAGAATTTGGCCAGCGAACGAGGGGTCTGTTAGGGATTCTTGGTACCCCATCATGCCGGTTGTGAAAACAAGTTCCCCTTCTGCCCATCCAGATGCACCAAACAGGTCCCCTTCGTAACGTTGTCCATCTGCTGTTAAAATAACGCCTTTTCCAGATGCAGAGGGGGGCAAACTGCTAGGTTCCAATCCATCAGTTGCATCAGGAAGTGGTAGATTCTCCAATCTGTCAGAAACAAAGTGAGTCTCTTCAATGCTTGAATCAGCATCAAGGACCTCTGACATCAACTTCTTTCAGAAACGGTAGGTCATAATTATTGGGTGTGGAAAAATTGTTTTTTCTGGCCGATATTTGAATATGAAATAAAGTGATTTACGCCTTCCAACCCTCCGAGTAAGTAAAAAATCACTCTTCTTCAAAATCATCCGCCATATGAACAATTTTACCATCAGCGGAGGGTTCGATAATCATCTTTGAATTTTCGAATGATGGGCTAAAATTTCGTGCTGAATTCAACTCCTCCAAGAACAATGCTAATGCAGCCACCTCTGAATGAGGTTGTGTTCCAATAGAGACATTTAAGTTCGAAATTTTGAATACTTCTCCCGGTACTTTTGCTCCACCAACAACTATTGCTAGAGGACTATTTTGATCGATGTTTGGGATGACGTCCTTGTAATCCTCTCCATACATCGTCAGATGTACAACGACACCTTTGTTTTCATTTGCTTGAAAGTTTTTCAACCAACGATTCAATCCTTTTTGATGATGACATTCCATAACTCCGCCGAACCGTTGATTCACCTGTTCAATTGATGAAAATAATTTGTTATCTTCATCGCCGAAAACATGGAAATGTGTTGCCCCCCATGCTCGAGCTACCAATCCTAAGTGCGTGGTGATGCGCGGGTCACGGCCTAATCTGTATCCGATTCGAACAACATGAACGGATTGTTCACTCACACGATCACCAATGGTTCAAGAATTTGAATCTGAACTGACTTCAGCCGATGCGAGGCTATTCATTTCATAGCCCCATTGCTCGCAGAATTTTTTCACCCATCCTAATTTTACGGAGAGTCCAAACAAAACAGAACCAATACGTGCACCTGACCAGAGAATTCCTAATCGTATGCTTCGCCATAATCCTACACTTGCGTCGTATTTGTCGAAGATGACTGATGCGGCTAATGGTTCAGCAATATAGAGCATACAAAGGATGAACATACCTCCTGATACAGGAGATAGCATGAATGACCCTCGAACTCTACTCGCATCAGCTAGAATAGTTGAAAGGGTACAGAGAAACAATACGACCAAGGCAACTTGTGAGAAGTTAAATCCAAAGAAGACAGATACGCCAACATTCATGTTGTCATCAGAGCCTTGCACAAGGAGCCACCAAAAGACAAAAGTTGCAGTCAAGGCCATGCCCCCCCAAGTACCATATTTTGATGCCATTTCAAACAATTGACTTTGGTCTTTAGGCTCAAATTGCTTCAAGATACGAATGGCGAGGTCAAAATCCTCATCGCTGTGTCCTTCAATTCCATTGGATTGTGGATTTATAGCCATGCTGGGAGGTTCGAGAATATCCTCCGCATCCGACATGACGCAACGTTCGCAATCACAATTTATGAAACCTGCCTTTGATGTCCTCGATTTATGTCGAATATGGAGGGCAAGAGAAATCGCCAGCTTAGCTATGCTTCCTCACTTAAGAAACAGCATGGTGCTCCACTGCTGATGGGTGTGTTAAATGCCACACCTGATTCATTCTATGAAGAAAGTCGAGTCGAGCAAAATGAGATTGCCATACAAAAAGGCCTTCAAATGTGGGACGACGGTGCTACATGGGTCGATGTTGGAGGTGAATCAACACGACCCGGTGCAGAAGAGGTTACAATTCAAGAAGAAATAAAACGGGTCATTCCTGTTATTGATGGGCTTAGACAACAACGCCCTCATGGTCTCATCTCTATCGATACACGTCATCCGGATACAGCAAGAGCAGCACTTGATGCTGGAGCAGATATGGTGAACGATGTTACAGGACTTCGAAATCCAGAAATGGTTGACGTAGTTGTCGAATATCAATGTCCGGTGTGCATCATGCACATGCTTGGTGAACCAAAGACAATGCAATCAAATGTTGAGTATGATGATGTCGTTACCGAGATATCATTTGAGATTCGACAACGTGTTGAAGAACTCATTAGCCGAGGTTTTCCAATTGAGAACATCGTTGTCGACCCAGGTATTGGATTTGGTAAATTGACAGAGCACAACATTGCGTTGTTGCAGGCAGGTTTGTCATTCTCGCCTCAACTAGAAATCTCTGTGTTATGGGGTGTCTCTCGAAAGTCGATTATTGGTGCACTTACAGGTCAAGAATCACCTCATCACCGTCTTGCTGGAACATTGGGTGTTGCTGCTTTTGCGATGTCAAAGGGCATTGATCTTTTACGCGTTCATGATGTGAGAGAGCATGCAGACATCCTGTCTGTACTTTCAACACTGCATGGTCACAAACGCCATCCGCCAAGATAACCAGCGGTTGCAACCCAAGCGCCCACCATGGAGCCTAGGTTTGTCAAAGCAGTAACTAGCAAGACTTTCCCAGCAGGATTTTTCCAAAATTGAGACATTTCCTCCAATTTTAGAAATTCTTGCAATTCTTTCGTGGTTGGTTCATTCACTTTGAGTTGAACATAACCAGCAAACCATCCAGCAGCCAGTGCCGGGTTCAATGATGTAATCGGTGAGGCAAGAGCGGCTGTAAGGACGGCAAATGGATGGCCACGTGCAAGAATACAAGCAATGGCTGCAAAGACTGCATTTGAAATTGTCCAAATGGTAAAGAGTTCCAACCAATTAATGTCCTGATTGGACCAGATGCCCCATCCTATGAATGCAAGAAATGCTAGAGGAATCAACCAAGGCAAAAGTTTTCCAAAAATACCACGTTTCGGCGGCAAGGATATTGTTGCCATGTGCTCATCATCAACAGTTTTTGAATCAATTTGTTGACCAATGCCATTCATATGACCCGCGCCGACAACTGCGAGTATTTTCTTATCTGATGGCAACCGCATGATTTTACCAGCAAGATATTGGTCACGTTCATCGATAAGAACTTCGCCAGCACCAGGTGAAAATGACTTCAGTTCTTCCATCAAAGAAGAAAGAAGGTCAGTGTTTTGTAGTAACTCATCAATGTCAATGTCCTCCTCTTCATCATCTTCTTCGAATAGCATGCCCATGAGAAGTCGTACTTTTTGAAAAAAAGTCATTCGTTTCCATGCTCTTCTCAAGGTGACTTGGATATCTCGATCGATGAGAGCAATTTCCTTTCCAGCGTTTTTCCCCTCTTCAACCGCAGCCAACAACTCTGCACCTGGCTGTAGATCTTCATCTAAACCAAGACGTCGTTGTTCAGCACTCAACATAGATTGTAACAATACAAGGGGGGCCTTTCCATCTTTGATGACCTTCAACAAACCTTCTTTGTCAAATCTTCTTTCTTGTAACAAGGCGTCATGTCGTGCTTGACAAAGTTCTACGGCAACAATATCTGGTTCAAATTCTTCAATATGTTGCCGTACTTCATCAACTGATTTCTGCGATACATGTGCAGTACCAAGGACTCGAATCCTTGGTCCTAAGTCTACGTATGGCATGTGCGTTCAAAGTGAATTCAAAATTGAATTTGGACGTTTTCACGTACGTGTGCTGCAACTTCCCACAATTCTTTACGCTCGCAACCCTTCATGCTCGCAACGATGTTTGTAGGAATCATTCGAATTGCCTTGTTGAAACTAGTTGAAGATGCGTTGTAAAACTCTCTTCGATCTGCGAGTTGATTTTCGATTGATACGAGTTCATTTTGAAGTTGTAAGAAGTTTTGGTTTGCTTTGAGGTCAGGGTACTGCTCTGACAACATGTTGATTCGTGGGAGCATACCAGCAAGCACACCTTCTGCGGCAGCAACGCCGCGTACATCGCCTTGTTGAAGTGCACCAGCTGCGGCTTGACGAGCCTTGGCAAATTCATCAAAAATGCTTGCTTCATGTTCTGCATAACCCTTGACTGTGTTTACCAAATTTGGAATCATGTCATACCGTTGATTTAGGATAACATCAATGTCTGCCCATGATTTGATTGCATTCTCTTCGAGATTTGTTAATCGATTCCATGTCGAAATAAACCAACCTAAAAACATCAATACGATAATTCCGGCAACAATTCCAATGATGACATTTGTATCCATAACACCTCGTACATGAATTTCCTTATTGAGACTTTCCTTAATCGATTCTTCATCCTCTTCTATCTTGAAATAGTAAACAAATGTCAAACCAGTTGAAACAAAGGGTTATACCTTGTATTTCAATTTTGGAGGCATGAATGTCGGGGGTAAAGACCGAGTATTACGTCTCGTGGGGGGCTCTTCCTTACTTGCCTTCGATTACTTGGCGAATTCTACCTGGGAACTCATCTTCTTGGGTTTAGGTGCTTGGGGGCTCATCACATCCGTCTTGGGTTATTGCCCGTTTTATATGATGATGGGGCGCAACACCTGCCCACATACGTTTCAGCAGGTTACAGCGACTCAAGAATGATAGCGATTCCTTGTCCACCACCAATACATGCAGTTGCGATACCAAAGCGGCTATTTGAACGCTTTAATTCATGTGCAAGTGTTAACACGAGTCTCGTACCAGTCGCAGCGAGAGGATGTCCTAGTCCAACAGCCCCACCGTTCACATTGACTTTTTTAACATCGAGGCCTAAATCGCGAATGCAGGCGACGGCTTGGCCTGCAAATGCTTCGTTGATCTCCCAACGGTCAATATCTTCAATGCTCATTCCTGCACGCTCAAGTGCTTTGAGTGAAGCAGGTACCGGGCCATATGCCATGATTGCAGGTTCGAGTCCGACGATACCCCAATTGATGATTCGTGCTAGAGGTTGGTCACCATCTTCTTTTGCTTGCGATTCAGATTTTATGACCACAGCAGCTGCACCATCGACGACACCTGAGGCGTTTCCGGCTGTCACGAACGAATCCTTTCCAAAAGCGGTGGGTAGGCCACCCAAACTTTCCTTTGTCGTACCACGAACGACATGGTCTTCGTCTTTGTGAGTAATGATGGTATCACCGCGCCTTGACGAAATCGTCACAGGTATGATTTCTTGCTCAAAGACATCATTGTCAATCGAGTATGCAGTTCGTTGATGTGATAATGCTGCAAATTCATCGATGCTTTCACGGTCAACATTTTTTCTTTTGCACAATTCATCTGAGGTTTGAGCCATGAAAAGTCCACATGTCATATCTTGCAAGTTGGTCATCATGTAATCCTCAACTGGAGGCGACCGCCCTAATTTCCATCCTTGGCGTCCACCACGAAGGACGTGTGGTGCTTGAGAAAGGTTTTCCATGCCTCCTGAGACGACAGTTTTTGCCTCTCCAAGTTGAATCATTTGTGCACCCGAAATGATGGATTGAATACCTGAGCCGCAAATCCGAGAGAGCGTTAACATCGGTACTTCTTGTGGGATGCCTGCTTGAAGTCCAGCATGACGAGCACCGTAGATTGATTGAGAGCAGGTTTGCAGGGCATATCCCATAACCACATGGTCAACAGAATCGGGCGATGTATTTGTACGTTCAAGAGCACCTTGAATCGCAAGAGCACCAAGTTGTTGGGCTGATACACTTGCTAACGCCCCACCTGCTTTTCCAGCGCCAGTCTTTCCACCTGCCCATTCACAAAAAGGGGTGCGGGCTCCTCCTACGATGACAACGTCTTCGACCATAATTCATCCACAAGGGTGCGATTCATAATCTCAACGATTGTATTTTTTGTTTGGTCTATGACCTACCAGGCAAACTCTCGGGTTTCGATTTCCATATGACCCACGTTCCGGTTGCAGTGGCAATCAATCTAGAATCAACATAGATTTCACCTGCCAAATGGGCTACGTTTTTTCCTCTTCGAATGACCCTTCCCTTAGCAATTGCATGGTCGCCATCGTTGAGTGGAGCGATGAAATTCGTTACGAGTTGGGTCGTTGCACACCATTCTTCTTTAGGAAGTTGAGCCACCAAACTCCCTCCTAATGCCGAATCGAGCATCGTCATGATGAGTCCACCATGGGCGACGCCACCTTTATTCAAATGCGTAGAATTCACTTCCACTTCAAATTGAACATTTCCGGGCTTCCATTCCGTAAGGCGAAGCCCCATCATTTGAGCCATTCCAGACAACTCTGGAGGTTCAGAGAATGGTGAATCAGTCATCCCTGAGCACCCCTACTACCTTGATGAGGATGCGTTTGTTCCTCTGCCCATCAAATTCAGCGTAGTGTATTTGTTCCCAGGTCCCTAAATGGAGGCGACCATTCTGAACTGGCATGGTGACCTGTTGACCTAGAAGTTGGC
Organism: Candidatus Poseidoniales archaeon; assembly: GCA_038146705.1. Classification (GTDB taxonomy): domain Archaea; phylum Thermoplasmatota; class Poseidoniia; order Poseidoniales; family Poseidoniaceae; genus Poseidonia. The sequence goes on along the minus strand of JAYQSB010000010.1, from coordinate 24,492 downwards.
GTTTAAGGTGAGCATCACCATTATCTTCCCCAGTACGATGATGTTGATATTCCTCGCCATCTCTTCCATGAATGCCGTGGAATGGGGCTATTTTTTCGAGCCATTGCATGATATCGTGATGCAGCCCATATTCTAAATCATTAACATAACAAGATGCAGTAATGTGCATTGGATTGACAAGAACGAGACCATCCTCGATTCCGCTCTCTCGGACGACACGCTCAACATCTTGCGTGATGCATTGTATTTGATATCGCTCAGGTGTTCGTATCGTTAATTCTTCAACATAAGTTGCAAAGGTTCCAGTTGTTCTGTGCCCCATATGATACATAGTGAGCAATCAATCTATGAAGAATGCGTCACGATTTGAACAACGATGAATCATCTAGGCCACCATTGACCATCATGAGAGGTATGGCGACCAATAGGCCACAAAAGCCGTAACAAACCACGAGTAAGACAGTTGACAGTGTTGTGATGATGCCGCTTGAACTCACGGCCGATAGGTTGTCACATTCTTCTTGAGTTAACTGTCCTTTCTCACATTCCTCCTCAATGATTTCATCTGCGTATTGTGCTTCAACAACGCCGAAAACAGCCATGACAACAATCGACAGAAGGGCTATTTGTACCCCGCGTTTTTTGTATTTCGTCATTTCAAATCCTCCATATGTAAGGGCGATAGAAATTGGAATGGCTAATACACCTGTGAGTTTCATGGCTGTTCGAGTAGGGAGTCCGCCGGACAATGCGTACGCTGTTGCAATCAAGTTGATGATACCAACAATAAAGACGCAGACGCCGATGATCGAGGCCAAATTTGACTTTCCATGAACAGGGATTGCCCCTGGTCCAAATGGAGAGAACGAGGTTTGATTGAGGCCAGTATCGCCAATTAAGATTGTTTCTGGCGGGGTAGATTCGCCACTGTTTTCAATCATTGTAAATGTTGAAAGTTCATCGTCCTTCGGGGCTCCTTCCATAGATGGTCGAGTTCATGATAGGTTTTCAACATTGGTTCAAAAGAATGTGTTCTTGAAGAGGTACCGTTTCCTCTTGTTAGGGCGGACCATGAATATTCTTGCAGTCTACAAGAAAAATTTTGAATCTGTCCACGATTCAAGTTTGCAACAAATGAAAGATATTCTTTCGAGCATTCAACACCGGTTTGATTTTCATGTGCAATACAAGGCAAGAGAACTGGTTCGACGTTCAGATTTTATTGGAAGAGATTTGGTTATTGTGCTCGGCGGCGACGGCACACTGACTTCGATTTCTCATAATGTCGATTCAAAGACGCCTGTTATGGGTGTTAACTCTCATCCACGCTCGGGCGACCCAGAAGGAAGTTATGGATTCTACATGGGCTCTTCTATAGATTTGTTCGAGCAAGATATCATTTCAGTTTTTGAAGGCAGAGCAATCGAGAATGTCCTCCCAAGACTTCAGGCAATCATTGAAGGTACATCTGGCAATAAGTTTACGACAGATCCTGCGATGAACGACCTCCTCATCGCCAACACGCACCAATATGCTCCAAGCAAATACCATGTGCGAAGAGGTTCAAATAATAAGGAACAACATAGTAGTGGTTTACTCTTTTCAACATGGTTTGGTCAAGGTGCTTGGTTTCGACATGTTTTGAATAAAGATGAATTTGAGGTTATACGTTCTCGTTTTAGCGAAGGTCAGGAACAAACACATTATTTCGTTGTTGCACGAGACATTCCACATTATGAGCGTAAAGAACATTCGTGGGCATGGCTTGATTGGACAAACGAAGCAACGAATATCACTTCAGATATGCATCGAGGGTATGTTGTTCCCGATGGGTGGGATGAAGTTCATTTCAATCGTGGAGCAACGGTTACTGTGAATCTTGATGCTCCTCCACTTCATTTGTATACATTTAGAAATACGATGACTCAAGTTCTTGAGGAATCAATGAAATAAAAAAAAAAGGGTGGAAACGGGGAGCCGAAGCTCCCCGTCTCCGGGTTTCTTAGGAGGTGATCCATCTGCAGGTTCCCCTACAGATACCTTGTTACGACTTAACCCTCCTTGTCGAAGGCAGGCTCGAATACGCCAAAAAAGCGCAGCCTCACCCACCCCCAACTAAGATGGTTTGACGGGCGGTGTGTGCAAGGAGCAGGGGCATATTCACCGTGCTATTTTGAAACACGATTACTACGGAATCCAGCTTCATGAGGGCGAGTTACAGCCCTCAATCCGAACTACGAACAGGTTTCGGGTTAGCTCGGCCTCTCGGCCTGGCTTCCCATTGTCCTGTCCTTTGTAGCGCGCGTGTAGCCCAAGACATTCGGAGCATACTGACCTGTCGTTGCCCTCGCCTTCCTCTGGTTTCACACCAGCGGTCTCCCTATAGTGCGCTGTTTCCTGAGAAACAGGTGGCAAATAGAGATGAGGGTCTCGTTCGTTATCTGACTTAACAGAACGCTTTACAGTACGAACTGACGACGGCCATGCACTACCTCTCTGAAAATCCGATAAGCTCATTACGCTGATCTTCATCTAACAGTCGGCCTTGGTGAGTTTTCCGGCGTTGAATCCAATTAAACCGCACGCTCCTCCCGTTGCAGTGCTCCCCCGCCAATTCCTTTAAGTTTCAGCCTTGCGACCGTACTCCCCAGGCAGTGAACTTAACATCTTCACTCCGGCACCGGGGACCCCTTACGGATCCCCGACACCAAGTTCACAGCGTTTACACCTAGGACTACCCGGGTATCTAATCCGGTTCGTGCCCCTAGGCTTCGTCCCTGACCGTCGAATCCGTTCCAGTGTGGCGCCTTCGCAACTGGTGGTCCTCGAAGGATGACAGAATTTTACCTCTACCCCTCGAGTACCCCACACCTCTCCCGGTCCCTAGTCTGGCAGTCTCTGCAGAATTCAACCCGTTGAGCGGGTTGATTTACCCACAGATTTACCAAACAGGCTACGGACGTTTTAGGCCCAATAAAAGCGACGACCACTTGAGCTGCCGGTATTACCGCGGCGGCTGGCACCGGTCTTTCCCAGCCCTTATTCATTGACCGATTAAAAGTCAATAAAAGCATACACAATGTGCATGCACTAGGAGTTCCCTCATCACAGTTTCCTGCAGTGTGAAGTTTTCGCGCCTGCTGCACCCCGTAGGGTCTGGATTCGTGTCTCAGAATCCATCTCCGGGCTATGTCTCCCAACACCCGTACGCGTCGATGGCTAGGAGGTCCTTTACACCCCCTACAACCTGATACGCCGCAGACCCATCCTACCTTCATTCACAAACCGTTCCAGGCATAGTGAACTATCCGGCCTTGTTCTCAGTTTCCCGAGGTTATTCCAGATGATAGGGCAGGTTATCCACGTGTTACTGAGCAGTATGCCGAGCTCCGAAAGCTCTCGACTCGCATGGCTTAATCGAACTCCCAAAGCGGTCGCCTCTGGCAGGATCAACCAGATTTCTCTTGTTTCGATCCTTTGGCTACCTGTCGCTTGATTTTTTGAATTTGCTGACCTAAAGTTATTTGGCGAGAGAATGAACGCACTTGCTTCTTGCACAAGATTGTCATAATCTCGATCACCTACCTGACCCCGAGCTTGCTCCATAGGAGGTTTCTCGGAATCGCATATGTTCCGGCATTACGTCTAAGAAGATGACATACTTCATCGTCCGAGGACTCCGTTGTCAACGCCGTATCTTATGACGCAAGCATCTCGTCCACCAACCTCACCTATATCAAGATACCCGCAAGTAAATGCCCCAAAAAATGAGGCATGCTCGGCAACTTTCATGATTTTGTTCTGAATTTTCCTTCAATATATTGAGGGGAGAAATCATGTGATTATTCTGCACCAAAGAATTGCCGCAGCATCGGGTGCATTTCCATCGCTTGTTCCTTCTGTATTTGCTCATACGTACGCAGAATGATACCTACAGCAAGCAACAAACCAGTACCTGACGCGTTCCCAACAGTTCCGAGTAAGTCCGCTCCTGCAGCGAGTAATCCGACGAATGCACCTGAGAAATATGTGACAGGGGGGATGTAATTTTCCAAAATTTTCTCCAATATACGAGGGTTATTTCTGAAACCGGGGATTTTCATACCAGTTCGTTCAATCTGCTTGGCTACATCCTTTGTACCCATGTTTGTTGTGTCAATCCAAAACTTAGCGAAAACCATTGAACCTACGGTCATCAATGTCACATAGAAGAGCACGTGAACCATAATCTGTGTCAACGAATGCCCATAGATGTCGCCTTGCTGATTCAAGAGTGGAATCAACCAATCATTTACACCGTTGACCATACTTGCATACCACGCAAACCCTCCAGAAGCGGAAGTTTGGCCTGGCTCGTATGAACCGATATACTCGGACATCGATTGCCAGCCATTACGGCCGAGAATAGGCGTCTGGCTCATTGTGGGGTGACTCCAAAACAAGAGCGAAAACATGTTGATGTTTGCTAGAAGAGCAGCCATCAAAATAACAGGGATGTTCGAAGCGTACACAAGTCGAATTGGATATTTTCCTTTGTGTCCTCGAACACCACTGTGTGTCAAAGGAAGTTCGAGCTTACTCGACTCAGCGTAAGCAACAACGAGGAACACAACGATACTTGAGAACAATGCGGCAACAGGATTCACATGCGTGAGAAGAATTGTTTCGAATCCATTGGCTTGAATCATTTCGTAATTTGTTGCTTCCCTAAACATATAGAAGATCATTGGTAGTGTACCAGATGGAGGATTCTGTAGCGAGTAAGGCACGCCTGATGTTGTTGGAAGCGGTGAAAGCGTACCAACGAATGTGGATTGTGCTACACCTGCAGCGATAAAGAGAGAGATACCAGAGCCAATACCCCATTTGCTTACGAGTTCATCGAGAAGGAACACGAGGTACGAGCCGGCAAATAATTGTGCGACGATGACAAAGTTTGCCCAACCAAGGCCGTATGCGTCGATGAGCCATTCACTCGGGTCTAGGAAACCGTATGTTTGAGGGATGGATTCGATTGGTATCATGATGAGGACCAGAAGTTTCTGAACACCTTGATACATCGCTTTGTCTTCACTGTTTGACAAGTCCAATCGGATGATTTTTGCTCCTGCAAACAATTGCATGATAATGGATCCTGTAACAATAGGTCCAATTCCAAGATGCATGATTGTACCTGATGCACCAGCCATAATGGACCGGAATCCGCTGAACAAGTCAAGAGCTTGGCCGGAGAGGCCAAAGAGCATGACATTGGTCATGGCAAAATAAATGATAAGAACGAATGTCGTCGTCCACATCTTTTCGTTGAAACGAACGTGTCGGTCTGGCTTGGTGATGGTTGGATAGACATCGACGAATCGTTTTAGGGCGTACAATCGACTACTTGCTTCACCTTCCCACATGAACGATGTGAGAATAGCTGCTGCACCGAACCCAAGCAAGAGAATACCAACGAGGAAGAATCCAACTCCTTCGTCGTACCCTCCCCAAGCACTAGGTCGGACATACCATACCGCAATAGTAGCAAAGGTAAGCCATCCTAGGAGTTTTCCATAACGACCTATAATCGGCATTTCTTTGAGCCCGCTGGGTAAATCCTTCTGGAAACAGAGAAGCAAATAGGCTAAATAAACCGCAGAGAAGATCAGGCCAAAGACTGCCGCTTCATAAGGACGGCCAGAGCCAGCAAGTTCATCAGATTGCCAATAAATGAGCAGACCATAGTACAATGCACCGGTTAACGCAACTGCCCATCCGATTTTCTTGTGCTTTGTCACTTTCCCACCTTATCCTTTCGATATTCTTGTGCTTTTCATAGTTGAGGGTCATTCCTCTTCCCATTCGCCCCATTCGTCGTCTTGTTCGATGGTTCCGCCTGCGGCTTCAATCTTTTCGATGGCTCGTTGGCTTGCTTCTGAAACAGTAACGGTTAGGGCAGTAGAAATACGTCCACTTCCAAGGAGTTTGTCGATTCCCATTTCTGATAGATTAATTGAGTCTTTTCCATTTGCCATTTCTTCGAGTTGTCCGACATTAGCGGTGACTGAAACATTTCGTAGAGATGGGTGTCGGTTGAATCCGTGCATACCCCAATGTTTTGGCATGTATTTGATTCGGGTCATAACTCGATGCTTGTTTATACCGGCGTTACCTCGGCCGCCTCGCTTTCCAGCGCCACGACCTGCTTTGTGTCCACGACCGTGAGTTCGGCATCGTCCTCTGTGTTTGTTTGCTTTTATTCCCATCATATCACCTCAAATCATCCGTTCAACGAGCGCTCCAATGTGCTCGCCTCGAGAACCGAGTGCTCCTCCAACAACGAATGAACGCTTGATGCCTCCCCAGCCCTTTGTGCCTCTTGGAGGATGAAGTCGAAACACTCGCTTTAGTTCTGGAATATCTTTCACTTGGGCTTCATTGTTCGCAATTGCTTTTGCAAATTCTGCGATGGACTTGTAATCCGTGTGCTCTTTGACAATGTCGTCTGTAAGAGGTGCATCACCTGTCATGCGTCCACGCTCTGAAAGCATCTTTGCAATCAATTCTTCATTTGCTTCTCCCCAGGTGATGTAGTCCTTTGCTTTTTGAAGCATTCCTTGATACTGAGGGTTGTCAGGGATGATCACAGCATGGTTAACTTTCGTGAGGTTGAGGTGGTGCATCGTTTCTTTGATGCTTCGCTCAACTTTGACGTCGCTTCGTGCTCGTACTACGATAAAACTCATTCAAATTTCCTCCCTTTGTGAATGTAGAGTCGTTCTCGCTGTTCAGGCGTGACTCGGGTGAGGTTGATGTTTTGGAGAGCGTCGAACACAGCCGCAGCGAAGTTGATGCTCGTTCTTGTTTGCCCCTTTGTTCTCGAGAGAACATCGGTCACTCCAGCGAGAGTGAGAACTTTCTTTCCAGTCTCACCAACGACGAGGCCCTTGCCCTTTGCAGCAGGCATGAGTGTTACTCTTGTGGATGCAGCTCTTCCATTGACTTTGAATGGGACAGATGTACCGGGCCCGGTTGAAGATTCCCATGAACCGTTTCCTCTTTGAACTGAGATGAGATTCAACTTTGCAGCACGAACCGCCTTTCGAATGGCGTTTGGCACATCCTTTGCTTTCGCCATACCGAGGCCGACATACCCATCTTTGTTTCCGACACAAGCCATAACATTGAATCGCATACGACGACCACTATCGGTCATACGTTGGATGTTGTTGACTGCGATGACCTCATCATGGAGGTTTGGGAAAAACGCATCGATGATTTCAACTTCTCGAATTGGAAGACCGGTCGCTTTAGCTTGTTCAAAGGTAACGACCTTTCCAGCCATAACTGCATGGCCAAGGCGGGTTTTTGGTTGCCAACTACGAAGGTTTGTTACCGGGTCTATTTGTCCTCGACCACCACGACGTCGTTCCATGAGTTCGTCCGCAGCTTCTTCAGGAGTGAATGCTTGAACCAATCCTGGTGCTAATGTCATCGTTTCTTCTTCGCTCATCAGTATGCCCCCTCGATTTTCTTTCGTGTAGCCTCAACGGCCTTCGCAACTTTATCGTCAATGTGTTCGCCATTGATTCTTTCATCTGATGGCAATATCTCTTCATCATGTGGAATGTCAAGACCGGCGTCAGCCATGCCTTTTAATGCTGCATACACACGCGAGCCGGATGAGTTTGAAGCTAAGCCCAAGTCGAGCACAGCTTCCGTTTCGCCAGCCTTGAGTGCTGATTTTCCTAGTGCAAAACCGACAAGATAGGATGCAGGTACTGATTTTCTTGAAAGATCAGCAGGCCATCCAAATTTATTGACGAGGTCGGAGCCCGTAATGGTTGAAACCACTTCGTCGCCGCTTGCATTGTATTTTGTTAGTTGACATGTCGTCCTTGTGTTCGATACGCGAACAACCGCACGTGGAGTTTGACTTCGAAGCAACTTAAGTCTTCGATGATAATTGGTCAACCCCGCCTTTCTTCGTCGAGGAATCGATCGTCCTGTTTTTCCTGCCATCAGTTTTCACCGCCTTTGAACTTTACACCCTCGATTTCCATCTGGGATCGCATGTGAGCGATTGATCGGTATGAACCACCTTTTGATTTGAGGTAGTATCGACGGTATTGACTTGAAGAAATGGTACCTTCTTCTCTGTAGTCTTTGAGCGTTTTTCGCTGAGCACGAACAGTTTTCATCCATCGATGCTTTCTTGGATTTCGTGCGTTTGCTGAACCAGTTCGTGAACCTTGGCCTTTTTGTCGACCTTTTCGACGTTGCTCAAGTCGTTGACGAGCACGTACTCTTGAGGTTCCTTTCACAGGTTTTGCCTTAATCCAACCTTCGTCAATGAACTCACGAATGTCTTCGGTTTGAACTGCTGATGCAACTTGGTCTGTAAAGTCAGGATGGACCCACACTCTGTTAACTCCACACCCTAGAATTCTAGCAGCAAGCCTCTTTTGGTTTGTTAATTGCATCAAACATCCCTCCTTCTGTTAAGAATTCGAATCCCTAATTCATCTGCTCGGGTGTAAATGAGTTCTCTCTTACGGCCGCCGACTGTTTTACCAACTCGTGCAGCCTCTGTTTCAGGGTCGATAGATTCCAAGTCATTTGTGTTCATAACCCGTACTTCTCTGAAGCCAGATGGATGTAGACCTCGTGCCTCTTTCACTTTCCCATGTCCGATTCGGACGAGTGAACTTCGATACTTGTAATTTCTTCGTTGCTTGTTGTCCATACCATGAGGCTTCCTCCACCCAGAGCGAGAAAGTCGCTTGTATCGGAACCATTCGGTTCTCTTGAAGGCAGGAGTTTTCTTTTGTTGGGCAGCACGGAGTGCTAGTGCAGTTTTCATTTCTTCACTTAACACTGGCTTTTGCTTGACCATGTAGACATCTTCATCTTCATCATCATCCCAATCATCATCGTCCCAGGAATCCTCATCATCATCCACGGTGTCTTCGACGACAACATCTTCTTCGACTTCTTCACTGACATCGTTGCTTTCGCCATCAGATTCGAGAAGACGTGCAATTAGATCATCTTTCTTTCCAGATAGAGAAAGGTTTCGTTCTCGAAGCAAATCCTTGAGTTCTGCGACTTTCATTGATTCGTATTCTGTCATGTTAATCACTCCTTTGTGATGAGATAAATCCCATCTTGAAACACTCTTCTGTCACGGTTCTTGACCGTTGTGCATCGTTCGATATTTGCTGCTGTTTGACCAACATTTTCCTTATCGATACCAGAAACGACAATCTCAACTTTGTTTTCGACTTTGACTTGTACGCCTTCAAGAATATCAGCTGTTCTTGGAACCTTTTCACCGAAGTAGTTGTTGACCGTGAATGTTGAATTTTGAACCGCTAAGGTCATTGGGAAGTGGGAATAGAATGCCTTGAGGGTGTATGTGAAGCCTTGGCTCACACCCTTGACCATATTTCTCAAATGAGCATTCCATGTTCCGATGAGTGCCTTTTGCTTTCTGCGAGGGACATCGATGTTCAAAACAATGTTTTGACCTTCCATGAACACACGGATGTCGTTTGAAACAAATGACCGGCTCAGTGAGCCCTTTGGTCCAGTAATGCTAATCACGCCATCATCTCCAATGTTCGCATTTACATCTTCTGGAAGTTCGATGACGTGTTCGATTCTGTCTACTTTAACCATTGAATCACCTCAGTACACATAGGCAAGAAGTTTACCACCAATTCTTGCATCTTTGGCTTCGTAGTGGTTCATGACGCCAGAGTTTGTCGTGAGAATCAAGAGACCAAAATCCTGTGCTGGAAGGTATCGTGTTTCCCATTTTTCAAATTCTTGACGCTTGACACTGTGCCTTGGCTTGACAGTACCACATCTGTTGATTTTACCACGTAGTTGGACACTGTATGTGCCACCACGGCCATTTTCGAGTTTTTCAAATTCCCCGATGTAGCCAGACTTTTGCATGATGAGCAAAACGTTACCAAGCAGTTTTGAGGCTGGATGTAATTCAACATCATATCTACCAGCTTGTTCAGCATTGAACATCTTCACTAGAGCGTCGTTTAATGGATCTATTTGCATATCTTTCCTCTCCTCAACTCATCTTTTTGAAGCCGATTTCGTGGGCTGTGTCTCTGAAGCATTGACGACATAGTCGCAGACCATGTCTACGAATCATACCACGCTTTCTGCCGCATCGGCGACATCCAATACTTCGTCCAATTCTCATTCCGTGATCTTTTGCCATGTTTATTCCTCCAGAATCGTGAGGTTGTAGTTCTCTACAAACCACGCACGTGATTGATCAGCAGTAACTTTGTGACCTTGGCCAACTTTTGTTGTCGCCTTTCTTCGTCGGCTGACTCGATGGCCTGGTCGTTCAAGTACCACAGTGATATCCATACCGAAAATTCCGATGTCAGGGTCATACTTCTGCTCAGGGAAATCAGTATAATCTCGAATACCGAATGAAAGATTTCCTTCTCTGTCAAAGTTCCAGGAAGGAATTGTGTTGTCACGAACCCAGAAAGCATCTTTGAGGAAAGAATGAATTTTGTCCTTGTTTCTAATCGTGACTTTACATCCGATAGGTGCCCCGACTCGAACTTTCAGATCTCTGTTTTGAATCCGTCCGAGTGTTCGTTGTGGCTTCACACCTGTGACGAGCTCAAGGACGTTTTCAGCATTGAGAAGTTGTTGTCCACCTTCTCCAACGCCAATGTTGACACACACCTTTGCAATGCGTGGTTGATACATGGGGTTTGCAGTTTCACTCATTGCTTCACCTCAGTGCTTGGGATTGTTGCATCACCGATGGCAAAGACGTTTCTTGCAATCGTACCAAAGTCCTGGAAAAGAACTTCATTTGGCATGCTTGAACGCTTAACAATGAATTCAGTCATATCGGCGGTTGAACCTACGTGAACACCACCAATCAGGTAACACCTTGTACCTTCACCGAATTTGATGTGTTGGATGATGTTTTGATCTGGTAGACCGAGTTTGAGAGAATCTCCTGTTTTGTATTCACTCGCATTGTCAACGAGGATGTTTCTTCCATCGTGGAGGTTGAGTTGAGTTTTACCTCCTTTCACCGTGGTTTTCCCTTCGATGCGGCAGACTTTCCAACCTGCTTCATCCTTGGAAATTGCAGAGTACCGAAGTTTGCCATTGTGGTCGAGAACACAGCGGTAATTGTTGTCACCAAGGGTAAGGACATCCATCAAACCAACACCTCTTCTGGTATCTTTGATGACTTTACCATCAACAGACACTTTTCCTGCTTGCAAAATGTATCTTACTTCACGCATAGTGTTCGCAAATTGGAGAATGTCTCGGATAACGACACCAACTGGAATGCAGAGATCCAATGAATGTGCTCCGGGATTTGGGCGCGACACCCAAATGTCAGTCTTTCTTGTAATCGGCCAACTTCGTGGCATGGCGAGTCTCTTCAAGTGATTGCTACTCATGTATTCAACTCCTATCTCCTGTTATTTTCTGAATTCGAACCTTGTCGGTTTCATCTAGTTTTGTGATGATGACATTGGAAACATGCACTGGAAATGCTTCTGCTTTGTTATCAGATTTCGAAGATGTTGCACCTTCAATGAAAAGACGTCCTTTTTCAGCATCGATTCTGAGTACATTACCGGTAAGTGGTTCTGCATTTCGCTTTCCACCTACTCTTTTATCAGATCCGTGAGCAAAGTCTCCACGAATGACTCGGACGGTATCTCCAACTCGGACGGTAACACTTCGGACACCGGCAAATCGAGCATCGGGTTTGTCGAGTTGAAGTCGAGCAGCAATTCGCTTTCTCTTGATGTGAAGAGGTGCATTGTAATGCGCCTTTCGTTGTTTTCCGGGCTTCATACTTTTTACCATAACCTCAACTCCTCATACAATCTGCTTTGCAGTAGCAGCAATTCTTGGCCAGCGTTCAGCGGCTTCACGAGCAACAGGTCCTTTGATCTCAGAACCTTGAACATCGCCTCTTTCATTCGTTAACACACATGCATTATCTTCGAATTGAACCCAAGAACCATCCGCTCTTCTGAATGGACGTCGTTGTCGAATTACAACTGCTGTGTACATTTGGCGTCGTGTTTCAGGAGTTCCTTTCTTGACAGATACTTTGGTCATGTCACCAATACCAGCAGATGGAAGTCGTCGCATTGTACCTCCTAACTTGAGAACGTTGATGATTTGAACAACCTTGGCACCAGTATTATCTGCAACGAGCAGTCGTGCTGCTGTTGGAAGACCACGGGTTTGGTTACCTGCTAGTCCCTTCATGATTGGCCACCTCCATTGTTTTCAATAACACAGAATGATATTGTTTTCGATAGTGGTCGGCATTCCATGATTCGAACAGCATCACCGACGTTGACTTCACCAATACATGATGGTAGATGTGCTACAAGTCGGGATGTACGCTTTTCAAAACGCTCGTACTTTTTCATGTATCGAACATTATTGCGTTCAATTGTGATTGTTTTTTGCATTCCAACAGACGAAACGGTGCCTTCCAAAACCTGCCCACGCAGTCGAAGCGACCCGTAAAATGGACAATTGTCGTCACCATCCCATTCTGCCTCGGGATTTTTTACATCAATTCCTATATCTCGCATTGTTCTCATGCCTTCCTATATTTTCGGTGAATTCTGTCTTCCGGGCGTTGATTCACCATAGCCCCATGAATGACGGTTGTTGAACCGTCGATTGAAAATGAAATGCTTGATTTTCCAAGCGTGATAATTTTGCCGTTTTCATTAATTTGAAGCGTTTGTTTTGACTCGTCTTCAATCATTCCAGACCGGCCAATAAGAGTGGGGTCAGTTGAATCAACGATGGCAATGGTTCGCCCAAGCCATGATTGGTTGTATGTTGTATCCATTATCTCACCTCCACATTAAATCCATGATTTCGAAGAACATCAGCCGCTTTCTTTTTGTGATCTCCTTGAAGTTCTATGAGTCTACCTTTGACCGTTCCACCTGCAGCACACTTGTTTTTGAGTAGCTTAGCGAGTTGGTTAATATCAATCGCAGTATCGTCAATTCCCTCCACTTTGGTTACTATTTTTCCGTATCTTCTTTTATCGGTTGAAAGAATGGCTTTCTGTTGCTCCTTTGCAATTTCTTGACATATGCATACTTCGTTCGGCAATCCACATACATTGCACGTCGCAGCCATTTTACTTCTTCACCTCTCCATTCAATTTTTTGAGTTCATGTGCGTCTTCAAGCGTGCGATACTACGTCGAGTCGCTTTGTATGCACCCATATTTGCTGGTGTACCACCGAGTGCCTTTTCAGCACGAAGTTGCAACATTTCTTCTTGAAGTTCCTTCAATCTGTTCTCCCGAGCCTCTTGACTCATTGAAGCGATTTCACGGTTTGATACGTAGCTCATGCCTCGACCTCCTGGTTTTCGACATCTTCAACTGCTTCTTGAGCCTCTTCTTGTTCGGCCATAATTTTGAGTTGCTCATCAGAGTAAATGCTAATTTCGTGAGGAAGTTTTGTGCCTTGTCGCATGATTTCAACGGTGACACCAATCGTTCCTAGTTTCTTGACAGCGACGGCATGACCCTTTTCCATGTGCTGTACTGCAGTTTCACCACAGTATTTGACGTGACCACGGATTGTCTTTTCAGTACGGTGTCTAGCACCAGTGAGCTTACCTGCAATGGTGATGATCACACCTCTTGCACCAGCTTTCATGATATTTTCAGCAGCACTTAGACTCGCTCTTCGATGATACCATCCACGCTCGAGAGATTGGACGATTCGCTCTGCCATAACTTGAGCGTTTAGTGTTGAGTTTTCTATTTCTTCAACCTTCAATTTCGTGTTCGGCAATCGAAATTCTGCGTTGAGCCTCCGCTGAAGGTCGTGGATGATTTTTCCTTGTCGACCGATGACCATACCAGGGCGTTCTGCATGAACAGTCACTTCTGTACCTGCTGGCGTTCTTCGGATATCGATGCCTCCAAATCCAGCTTTCTTTGTGTTGTTCATCAAAAATTCTCGAACGAGAAGTCGCTCAACATTTCGATTGATGATTGCTCTTGTTGTGTTTTGTTTTCCACTCATCATATCACCTCAGAATTCGTCTCCATCAGTATCTTCTTCACTGGTAAAGTCCTCAAGGAAGATTTCCAAGTTAACTTGATAGTGATTTTTCGGCGTAGCCCTACCTCGTGCTCGAGGAATCCAACCCTTTCGGATACGACCTCGATGTGCAGCAATATGTGTGATCTCCATTTCTTCAGGGTTGATATCTTCATACTGATGTGAGGCATTATTCATAGCACTCTCGATGAGTTTGATGATTTCCCTTGACGCTTTGACCGGGTATCGTCCGGGGCCAATGCCGCCTTTACGGTGACCAACCATTGAAGGTCCTGACCGTCGCCTTCGCTTGTTACCACTTCCTAGTCGGTATGGAACAGCACGGGCTTTCTTGCGAATATCCGCTCGGTCTGAATCAATCTTAAGCACCTCGTTGAGGTAAGCGATAGCTGCGCCTGCTTGCATGCCTTTGACTGCTCGACAAACTTCGAAACAATGCTTTGCGTGCATGTCGACTCGTACGGATCGTGCGGTTGATAGCCGTGAACCTTGCAATAACTGTGTATAGCCGTTTTGAGGTGTACCCTTTCGTCGCTCTCTTCGACTCATGTCTCTCTTTCTTGTTTGCACCTTAATCACCTCACTTCAACGGAACGTGCTTGGATGAACGGGTAGCACCTACACCCGGTCCGCTGTGGGCAACGCCTCTTCGTGTGATGGCGAATTCACCGAGATAGTGACCAATCATTTCTGGCTTGACCTCGACTTCGACGAAATTTTGACCATTGTGAACAGCAATTCTTCGTCCAACAAATTCTGGTAGAATCGGCATGTCTCTTCGATGAGTTCGAATTGTTTTTCCTTCACTTCGGCGAACTCGGTCGAGGAACTGTTGGTTCTCAACCGACCAGCCACGGATGATCTTTCTTCGAATTCGAGCCGAAGTGATGTGAACAAAACCGAGTGAATCGTCATCTGGCCAAATCGCCATCTTTTGAAGTTCATCAACTGAGTATCCACGGTAAGTGAATTCTTCCTTTACACGTGCAGAGGTTGTTGAGAGTCGCTTTCTTGCCTTTCTTCGACTTGCTTTTGGTGTCATAAATGAGCGCTTTTTCTTTGCCATACTTCTTCACCTCAAACTTTCTTACCTCGGCCACGACCTGTACGTCGTGGTGCAATATTACCTACCTTAGCACCTGGTGGAGTGCCACGTGCTACGGAGTTTGGACCGTGAACAGCTTGGTGGTTTCCACCACCGTGTGGGTGGTCAACAGGGTTCATAGCAACACCAGAAACGTGAGGGTAGAGTTTACCCTTCGCTTTTGCTTTGTAGTGTGCGGCACCCGCAGTTCGTAATGGCATTTCATCACGTCCATGACCTGCAAGCACACCAATCGTTGCTCGGCAATTCGCGGAGATTTCTTTGAGTGCACCAGATGGAAGGCGAACACGAACTTTGTCACCGATTCTCGATTCGACAAGACATGAATTTCCACCAGATCGGGCAATTTTTCCACCGTCACCTGGGCGAAGCTCAACAGTATTGATCGCTGTACCTTCAGGGATGTTGCCTAGTTGAGTCACATTTCCTGGTCGAAGTTCAACATTGTCGCCAATGTAGATTTTACTACCAACGGATAGACCTTCTGTTGCAACGATAAGTTGTGAACCGCCATCAGGGAGTTTGATTCTCGCAAGTGGGGCTGTGTGGATTTGGCTGTGAACGAGTTCGACAACCTCGACTTCGATATCGTTTTCTCGAGGCATTCGGGCTTCGCCGGGGAATCGGTGACTCGCTACTCGGTAACGAGGACTGGACCCTTTTCTTTGTGCACGTATTCTCTTACCCATTGTATCACCTCAGAATGCTCCCATTCGCATTGCTGCATCTTCTGCATCGTAACCTTCGGCAAGACGCACTGATGCATGCTTACCGTGCTTTGAATTTCGAACATTGACCTTTGCTACTTCGACATCAAAAATCGCTTCGATGGCTCGTGCAATCTGTGCTTTTGTTGCTGAGCGATGAACAATGAACTCAAGTCGTTGCTCTGTCGCTCTCGCTTCCATTGATTTTTCAGTCAACCATGGTTGTAGAATTATATCGTATGGCGTCATCATCATCACCTCAGTTCATACCTTCCAACGCAGAGCGTGTAAACACAGTCAATCGGCCAGGATGGCCGCCGGGAGCAAGGTCTTCTGCTGAGAGGTCAGCAACTGCAACCACATCGACACCAGGAAGGTTTCGTGCTGCTTGAGCTAAGCCTGCTTTTTGTTTGACAACAAGAAGAATTGATTTTGGTGTTTTGTGTACGCGACCTCGCATCGTTGCCTTACCTGCTCGAATCTTTCGACCATCTCGGGCACGTTGTAGATCGTGTCCTAAACCAAGGCTGTTGAATATTGCAGCAGCCTTTCTTGTTGCAGAGCCATGATTGAATGTCTCGATATCGTATTCATTCGATGCTCCATCAACGACTTCGGTGTAGGATCCAAGAATGATTGGGAGTTGTTCAATTTCTTCATCGAGGCGGTGGCCACGAGATGAAACGAGGTCAACAGACATGGTTGCACCCAGAGCGGAGTCTCGTGCAAGTCGTCGCTCTTTTGCATTGAGTTTTCTTGACCAGTCTTTTTCGACTTTAGGTCCATGAGCACGTCGTCCTCCGAGCGTATGTGGGTTTTGTGCACCACGGCGTTGGCCGGTTCTTCGCATGATTCGAGAAACACCACGGCCCTTGCCCCACCACTCGACGGAATGCTTCATACCAGCCATAGGCTTTCTCTTTCCAACATGTGCTTTTGAACCATATGCTTGTCGTCGGTTAGCACGACTTGATGCTACAGCGAGTTTGATCACATCTTCACGGAGAGGTGTGTTAAACGCTTCAGGGAGTGTGACTTTCTTTCCCTCAGACACTTCGATATCGAACTGAAGTTGTAACTTTCCAGCATCCACTTCATCTTGAGTGACTGTGTTGATGATGTCTTTGACTGCTACCTTCATGCTCAGGCCCCCTGCTTTGAAGCTGTACTCACAAATGTAATGTCGAGTTCATGTTGAGGCTTTGATGAACCACGTGCAGCGTCTCTGAAACGAATGAGACGCTTTGCTGGTCCGGGGACACTTCCTTTGATGAGTATGTATTGTGACTTTACTTCACCGTAATGCAGGAATCCACCAGCTGGTGTAATCGTGTGTTCTTCAGGATTGGAAATTCGGAGAACTCTTTTGTTAAATTCAGTTCGTTGGTGGTAACCTGTTTGACCGCCTTGCCGAATTGTCTTTCGGACATAACCAGTACCAAAATCACCGAGGTTTCCATGTTGTCGTCGCTTCTTCGAGTTCTTGTGAGATTGAAGTTTTCCACCAAACCGGCGAATCACACCTTGCCAACCATAACCCTTTGTGACGGCTACAATATCGGTGAGTTTGCCTTCTTCAAATGCATCTGCAAAAGAAAATTCTTCACCAAGTTTCTCCTTAGCGAAATTGAGTTGGTCTTCCACACTTCCTCCAGTGAGGCCCATCTCCATAACTTCAGGAACTTTTGATGGTACTGCTTTGACCTGGTTTGGTTGAGTAGAGACGATAAGTCGGACTTCATCCAAATCTGCGTTCGAGAGTGTCTCAAAGTGCTTATCTGTATCATGAGCACCGGTTCGGTTTGAAATTCGATTAAACACTTCAGGAAAAGCATCTTCGATGGTTTTCGAGTCAACCCATGCTTCGCCAGCAGCCTGCTTGCCGTAAGGGGTCATTTTGTAACCACGGACTGCAAGGATCCTCATTTGAGGGCATTCAACAACCGTCACAGGAATTCGAATTTCCTGTCCTGCTGATGTGCTTCTTGGGTTCATATCGCGAGCAAAAACGTGAGTCATGCCTGCTTTCCATCCTGCAAATCCTTGTATTCGTACATCTGTTTCATCGGTTTGTGGCCACGCATTGACCGATCCAAAGTGACGGCTAGCTCGCTTTCGCGGGCTGAACGCCATCGAACCTCTGCGTGGGTGACTTCTCTTCGCCATATCGGATTCCTCCAGTTTTTTTACATCGCATTGGCCCCACCGAAGAGGGGCATACGAGGGCCCTCGGGATAGGAGAAGCCGTGACACTGCGACCCATTTTCACGAGCGGAAAGCGGGTTCTTCGGGTTCCTTTTGGATTGCCCTTTGTGTCTGGCTACTCACCTTTGAGCGACTTTCCGACAAACCTCTTGTATATGAGTGAATCGGTTTTTCCGAGGGCCTATTTGCTCCCTATACCTCTCTTTTCGTGGTATATTTTGAAACTTCTCCCACAAGATGTTTTTTTACTGTTGACGTCGAATAAAATACATGGCCAAGATCGTTCATCCTCTCTTGACGGATGAGATTGAGGCGAGGGCATACCAACTTGAATCCCTCAAAACCGCCCTCGGTGGTTCAACATTGATGGTTATGCCCACAGGGTTTGGGAAAACAGCTGTTCAATGGATGATGATGGCTGAACACCTTCATCGGGGGGCGAAGAAGATTCTTCTCATTGCACCTACAACAGGTTTGGTCGACCAACAGTGGAGAATGGCGAAAGAGCGTTTGGCCGTTGATAAATCAACATTGGTAAAATACACCGGCGATACTTCACCTGCAAAACGACGCGAACTTTGGGACAGTGCTACAATTGTTTTTGCAACGGCACAAGTGATTGACAACGATGTGTTGTCTGATAGGATCGCCTTAGATGATGTTTCCTTACTTATTGTGGATGAGGCACATCACGCCGTTGGAAACCATGCTTTTGCGAAAGTTGGACGGCACTATCGTCGACAAGCAAAATCCCCCCGCGTCCTCGCAGCCACAGCAAGCCCTGGAACAAAAGAAGAACAGATAAGGGCAGTGGCTAAAGAATTGAACATAGGATTTTTGAATTATACTCGGAAATCAGACCCGTTACTCGCCCCTTACGCAGTCGAGTTGGATGTGAATTTGCACTATCTAGACCTACCCGATCAACTACAACACATCATCAATCCAGTTCAAGCCTATTACATGAAGGAAGTTGAATCTCTTCAACGTTTGGGCTTTCTAGCACCAGTTCAATATGTGTCGAGTAAACACCTTGAAAAGGCTCAACTTCGAGCAAGCCGGGCAATTCAACACAGAGACGTCAGAGCATATGATGCCGCTCGAAAAATAGCAGATTTGCGTCGCCTGTTGATGGTTCTTAATCTCATACAAACTCAGGGAATGGGTTCGACCAAACTTTTTCTCGATCGGGCAGATGAGGAACAATCTCGTGAGAGAAAAACCTCTCGATTCATCAATACACCGATAATCCGAAATTTGCGTGAATCGCTATCAGACTGTGAAGAATTTCATCCAAAACACAGTGCGATGAAAGACCTTGTCGATTCGGCCTTCCAGACAAATCCTGATGGCAAAGTCATCCTCTTCACAGAATTCCGTGATACAGTCGACCTTCTGGTCGAGAAATTTGATTCACATGAAATGGTTCGACCAGGACGATTTATCGGACAATCATCGAGAGGTTCATCAAAAGGCATGAGCACAAAAGAGCAACTCGCACAACTCGAAAAATTTAGACAAGGTGAGGTTAACTTGCTCATAGCAACTTCCGTGGGCGAGGAAGGGCTTGATGTCCCTGCTGCTGATATGGTCATCCTTTACGAACCAGTTCCAAGTGCAATTCGCCTCATCCAGCGAAGAGGTAGAACTGCCCGCCAACGAGATGGTTCTGTTCATGTCCTTATCACAAAGGAAACAAAAGATGTGTATGTCCAAAACGCATCCGAACATCAAGAGGAGCGAATGAACGCTGTTTTGACAAAAATCGTGGCCACAAACACATTGCAAAATTATCCAGGTACTCAATCAGATGCAACTGCTTTCTCGATCTATACCGATGAGGATACGACATTGAACGTTGAAGAATATATCGAACACGAGCGAAGCAGGTTGAAGCCTGCACAAGATGAACCCGAACCAGAATTGGTTATCGATAACGACCGCCGTATTGTTCATGATGTTGCAGAACCGATTCCACCAGAGTATTTACGAACCAAACAGCAAAAGGGATTATTCGATTTTGAAAAAGCACCGACAAAGGTTGAAGCTGTTCAAATAAAAGAACCCCATCCAATGAGGACAACCATTCTTTTTGATGCAACAGAGGATCTTCTTGATTCAGTTGGGCATGCAACTCAAAGCGCTGTTGATGAAATGAGTGCCTTATCTTCAAACGATATGCTCATACACCTCGATTATCGAGAATCACGTTCTACTCTGCCAGCATATTTACGAAGTTTAGGTTGCAAGGTTGAATTGACATATTTGCCCGCTGGAGATATTCGATTATCTGAACGAATCCTCATCGAACGAAAAACAAGTTCTGATTTGGGCGAGAGCATTAAGGACGGAAGATTACTTCATCAATGTCGAAAATTGATAGCAGGGTCGTCCCGGCCAATGCTTGTGATTGAAACCGGTGAAGGCGAAGAACATCGATTACATCCAAATGCCGTCCTTGGAGCCTTGGCATATATCACTGTAGAACTTCGAATCCCTGTTGTCTTAACCAAAAATGCCCTTGAAACAGCTCATTTCCTTCATATCGCCAAGGAACATGAACATGCATTGCTCAAATCTTTCCATGACCTTGTTCGCTCCACGCCTGCTAAAGAAATGCAAGGTCCATCGATATCAGCGTTAATGGAGATTGATGCGATGGAATCGAAAATACCAGATTGGGTTGATACGAGAATTCAATTCATCTCAGAAAAGGTTCAAGAATTTATTATCAATAATTTTGATTTTGATGAGGGTATAGTACAACAAAGGATTCGAGACAATCCGACACTGGGGATGGTCGCTTCATTCTTCATGAATGAAGAATCATGAGCCTATGAGTTTGGCCCTTGTTCGAAGTTGTGCAAATCGGTCAGGGAACACTCCCATTGCAAAAGCAAGAATTTCGGTGAGATGGACGACGGGTATCGCCGTTTTTTTGCCCGTGATTTTTCCTGCTTTTGTTTGATATGAATCTAAATTTTGATGGGAAAGCGTGCATGCTGTAACGAGCAGATCAGCACCATTGGATATCGCATCCGATAAGACATCCGCCGTCATCCTCAGTGCAGATTTTTCTAAGGAGAGCAAGGCTGGCGTTCCAACACTTGAACATCGGCTATCGTATTGAATTGGCGTACCACCGAGTGCTTCGATCAGTTGTTCCATGTATGTTGGCATGAAGGGGTCATCGCCGGAGCAACATCCATCTCGTTGCATGTTTGGTCCATAGTAGCAAGCGACGTTCATCCCGATAGGGTTTTTTACGAGGTTGTTGATTTTGTCAAGTCCAATTTCTTCAACTAAATAGTGCAATAGGTGCCATGATTTGCTCTCTCCGGAATATTCGATTTTCGAGTGTCGAGCAATCAAATTGTTGAGTGTGCTAGCATACACAGGGTCGTTCTTGAATGTCATTGCTGTTTCTGCCATAATTGCGTGGCTTGTTGCACATGGTGTGACGATGTCAAGGCCTTTCTCTTCGGCAAGTGCAAGGTTCCTTGCTACGAGGGAGTCTTGCAATTTTTGTGAAGTTTGACGAATGATGTTTCCGCCATCGCTCGAAGATTTTGGTAATTCGATGAGGTCAATGCCAAGGATTTTGCATAGTGGTTGGATGCAATCTTCTACCTCTGAAGCTCCTGCACGGGCTACATTACCTGGATAATATGCTAATTTTGCCATAGAACCGCCTCAAAGCCTCTGGTCTAATTCATTGAATATGCTCACGACCTCATGGTGGTCATCAACTTTGGAATTGAACATGGTTGGTATTCTACCGACGCCTGCCGGTGGAAGAAGGAGTGCCTGCAAACTACGAATTGGAGGGCCTCCATTTCGAGTGAAAGCCAACATCATTCGTGCAGATACACCACTGAAGACATTGCTCACCAGCCCAAGTGGGCCGAGGACTTGTCTGTAGAGCGTTGTTTCGTTGACCTTTCCGGACCACTTTACACTTCGACCGTACCATTTGACGAGTCGTCCGTGTTTACCGGCGTACTTGAATTCAACAAGAAGTGCAGCACGCACTCTGTGAAGGGCGTCGGAAGCAATAGCCCCATCTTTTCCTTGACGTGCGATACTTGCAAGGTCTGCCTCACTCCAAACTCCATCGACATCGTTGAGGGATTGAAGTAAGATTTGTCGTTGCTTTTGGCCAGTGCGTGGGTCGCAACATCTGATCCATTGTTGAAGGTGAATACCCGGTCCTTCGTAATGTGAGTCATGAGGGAGGGTTTCAGACATTCCTTGCAAGTACTGGAACGAATGTACGCTGTTCATTTGGTGAAGTGCAAGGGCAGTTGAACTTTCCATGGTTCCCATTGCAGTTCCGTTTGAAAGATATTCACCTACACGGTCATCTGTTCGCATCCATGGTTCAGCACGACTTCGGTGTCGTTCGAAGTGCGTCATATCAACAACAAGGTCTCGTACAATGGGGTGTCCTGGTAGTGGCTCAATCTTCAAAACTCCACCGTTTTTCACCAAAGCATCAACGCGAGTCATGTCGGATAGAACAATTCGGCCATTGGCTCGCACACCGGTGGTCGGGCTACCTGCATAATTTCCACGTCGGAAGGTAAACGAACCATCGACATTATGTTGGACATTAAGAAAGAGGTCTTGGAGTGATGCATGTGCAGGGACCTGGCACTCAATCGTGTCCCATCCTTGATGTGCATGTTCAGGTTGATATCGAAAGAGTTCCAGAGTAATGCTCAGTTGCTCTTCATTCATCGGTGTTGGTGTGAAGTCGCCTTCGACAATGTCATCGTCATCACCGCTGCCATATGCTACCATTTCTTCCAACAGGTTTTCGAGGAATGTTCCTGAATTATCGACACATGCTATTCTGGGGAGAACTTGGTCAACCCATATTTTCCACGGTGGCTCATAATCAACATTGCACTCTTGAATTGGATGGATTTGGGATCCTCCAAGGGCTTGGATTTTGTCATTCCAATCGTGACCAGCCTTACAGTATTCGTCGTAAGATGTATCGCCGAGGGCACAGACTGAATATGAAACGCCTGACATGCTTGGGTTTCCTGAAATTGTCGATTGCCACATGGTCTCGGCATTATCGGGCATTTCGCCCTCGCCCCATGTGGACGTGATGATGAGCACTCGCTTCATTGACGCCATTTGGCTGGGGTCATATCCATCCATGTCGATGATAGTAGGTTCAAGGCCGTAATTTGCTGCCAATTTCGCTGTTTTTTCTGCGAGACCGGTTGCATTTCCGGTTTGGGAGCCGAAGAAAATTGAGAGGGAGCGGTCGCCTGAGAGGAGCGATGCTAATTCCTCAGAAACACCAGCAACTGCTGTCGTTGCAGCAGCTGGAGGTGCTTCAGTTGCAACTTCTGCTGCAGGTGCTTCTGCTTCTGTAGGTGCTCCATCCGTGGCGAGTTCAAATTTGATGACTTCGACAGGGCAAGCTTCCGCAGCCTCGAGAATAATATCGCCGAGGTCCGCACCGAACGTACCGCTCAATAATGCACCCTGTGTGTTTCGGTCAAATTGACCATCAACACGAACTGCGGCAAGAATTTGTGATGTTTCGTCTGTAACACTGAATACTTCAGGACAGATGTCTTGGCATGCATCACAAGTGATGCAGTCTTCATCAATCCAAACCTTGGCGACAACGACCATAATTTCACCTTCTTAGCGTACGCTAGTCATCACTCCCACTGGACAGAAGCCTTTGAAGGTTATCATTTCGCCAGATGTAAAAATGGCTTTGAGTGATATGATTTAGAGCGAAAAAATCTCTTCACATGTGGAAGTCGCCCATGTCATCCATGTCGCCATCCATCATGACACCCTTCGATGAGATGACATCATCGATTCGTAGGATCATGATTGCAGTTTCAGTGGCGGATTGAATCGCTTGTTCGACAACACGTAGTGGCTCGAGGACATTTGCATCCTTCATGTTCACTACACCACCATCGTAGACATTGATTCCTGCGAATTGTTGTCCATCTGCGTGGGCTTTTCTAAGTTCAATGATGGTGGTGACCGGGTCGAGACCCGCATTTTCTGCAAGTGTTCGTGGAATAATTTCGAGTGCTCCTGAAAATGCTTCAATAGCCATTTGTTCTCGTCCACCAATCGTTTCTGCATAGCTTCGTAGTTCTCTTGAAATTGAGGCCAAAACGCTACCGCCACCGGTGAGAACTGCTCCATCTTCCCAAGCAACGCTCACCACACCGACAGCATCGTCGAATGCTCTTCGAATCTCATCGACTACGTGCTCAGTTCCACCACGAAGTAACACAGAGACGCTTTTTGCTTCTGGGCAACCCGTGATGAAGGTCATATCGGATTCTCCAATTTTCTTTTCTTCTAT
>JAYQSB010000009.1:0-66475 GCA_038146705.1 Candidatus Poseidoniales archaeon | reverse complement strand
AACCTGGGGGGCCGCCCTTCTTTGAACCTGGGGGGCCGCCACCACGACTAGGGCCTGGGGGGCCGCCCTTCTTTGGACCTGGAGGGCCACCACCACGACTGGGGCCTGGAGGGCCGCCTTTCTTAGGACCCGGAGGGCCACCACTACGACTGGGGCCTGGGGGGCCGCCGCTACGCTGCGGGCTTGACTCAGATGATAGTTCATCATCCTCTTCTTCCTCAAACATTGCACCACAGTGAGGACAAACAGGGTCAGTTTCTTTGACAAGGCCGTCGCACATTTCACAAGCAAACATATCCTCTTCAGATTCTTCTTCTCCGATTTTTTCAGTCGTACCATCTTTGTTTCTAAAGAGTTGGATTTCTGCAGAAAAGTCGTAACCTTTCAATGCAATTTCAGTTTGGATGGCTTGTTCGAATGCCTGTGATAAATCTTCAGGAGTATCAAGCACTCTTCCATCATCAACATACGTTAAATTCACTGTCATGATATCGTCGACGAGTTTCACTTGTGGCGACTCAACTGCAACGCCACGCTTTCGGGCAACTCGCCTAGATGCGACTTCTGCAATCCTTCTCAACAGTGCATCATTTGGAGTATCATCGGCGTTTGAACCGGATAGAATTTGTGCAGCATTCACCTCAGAAGCCCCCTTGCTCTTGAGATGTGAAGGGACATCTCCACCGAGATTAGAAAGAACATCCGATGCTGCGTTTTGGTTCATGTTTAACCATTGTGATCTTCGCTCATCTTTGACCGCTCGCTCTGCTTCCGCCAGTCGATTAACCATGGCGTCTGTTTGGGACACTTCTGGGTTGTGGGCAATCATCGTCCCCCCTGAATGAGCAGGGTCGAATTGTGTGCGATGAGCATTTGGAATTGCTCCACTCGAAAGACTCGGGCCCCGAGTTGCTTTTGGCATGTCAGATGGCTGGTTCGAAGGAACATTGACCATTTGATTGTTCATAGGTACGACATTTTGAGGTCGTCCCATCGGCATATTCTGATTGGGCATCGGTTGGTTTCCCATGGGCATATTCTGATTGGGCATCGGTTGGTTTCCCATTGGAATATTTTGATTTGGGAATCCCATCTGATTTTGTTGGTACATATTTGGAGGGAGATTTGGATTTTGTTGAATGTTTTGAGCCATATTTTGGAATTGCTCAGGCTGCATATTTGGGAACGCCCCCATGTTTGTCTCTTGTTGCATTCGAGCATTCATACCGGTCACAGGTTCGAAATCACGCTGTGGCATTGGTTGTTGGAATGAGCCTGCAATTGATGTGTCTTGGCGGGCCCCGCATTCTGGGCAAAACATACTATCATCTGGAATCATTTCGTTGCATGACCCGCAATTCATCTTTTGCCCTCCCCAGTTTAGTGGTTCTGCTCCTTAGACTAAAGCATTGTGATATTTAGGCCTGAAAGAGCATCAACATTAGGGTCTCTCTGCATGACTATTTGTAAACCTTCTTCTTCGCTCGTTATGGTGGGATTCTTGGAAACAGATGATGCCATTGTCGTTGGTGGGGGACTGGCTGGGGTCTCATGTGCCTTGGCACTAGCTGATGCAGGCAAATCGGTTGTCCTTATCGAAGCACGACGTTTTCTCGGCGGGAGAGTTGCGAGTGTGGAGCATCCTCGACTACATTTCCAAATGGACAACTGCCAGCATGCAGCCTTTCGGATATACTCACGCTTTTTTCAATTTTTATTCAGATGTAATGCTCATAGGGCGATGAAAATTCAAAAGAAAACGGTTCTTCCTTTTTTTGACCCTAAATCACAAAAATTTGCTTCATTGAAATCTGGCAAATTAAATCCACCGAATCACATGGCGAGATCGATGCTCAAATTCCCGTTTCTCGGGTTAAAAGATAAATTAGCAATGAGGAAAATCATCAAGAAATTAGACAAAATGACTGAGGATGAAATTTGGTCACTTGATAACATCTCATTTTACGACTGGCTCATCGAACATGGACAAACATTTGAGGCCATTGAACGGTTTTGGGGTTTTTTCATCCTCGCAGCCCTCAACATTGAGGTGAAAGAAGCAAGTGCTGCACAGGGCTGTATGCTTTACAAAACTGGAATTTTCGGTTCAAGTGATGCATTCGATGTTGCTTGTTTTCAACATCATCTTTCTCATATTTTTCAATCTGAAATTCTTGAAACTCTTCAAGATGCCGGAGTGAACGTCGAATTGTCATCTTCGGTGAACAGTGTTGAGGTCGATACGAAAGGTGAATGTACAGTGAGTACAAATCGAAAAACATACCATGGGCAAAAAGTTGTTTTGGCAACCCCCCCTCATATCACGAAGAAATTACTTGGTTCTTCAGGATCAATTCTAACAACCTCGAAGGAAAAGTTGGAGGCATTTGAAGAAATTGAATACACTGCACTGATGGGTATACATGCGTTCTATAGAGGAGAAAAGGTACCGAAAACCTTCGCATTTTCTGCGATTATTGATGAGCCATTGATTCAAATGGTGTTCAATAGAAATCATGAATTGCAAGAACAAATAGCACCTGGTATTCAATGGATTTCCGTTCCAGTGAGTCATGCTGACGATTTTTTGAATCTAAACGATGAAGATATGTTGGTCGAATTAGAGCGAGTCTTAGGCCGAATGTTTCCCGATACAAAGGACAACCTACCTGTTGAGACCCTCATTGTACGAATGCCCAAAGCAACATTCGCACCTCGACCGGGAACTGCGAGACTTCGTCCAAAGCCAGACTATATTCATCCATCAGTTCTTCTTGCTGGCTGCTATACTGCGACCAAGTGGCCAAGTACAATGGAAGGAGCAGTACGTTCAGGATGTATAGCAGCAGCACAAATCCTTGGTCAACAATGGAACCCTGATTCAAATTGGAGTGCATGGCCAGGTCCCCCGGAAAGAAAAGATGACACCATCGCTGAATGGAGGTTCACGCATGGCTGAGAAATTTGATTGGGGCCAACATACTATCGATCAACATGGTGTGACGTTAGCTGGATGGGATACACATCAAAGCATCGAAGAAGCACAGGCTTATTGTGAAAAAATAGCCAAGGCACATTATGAGAATTTTGTCATTACCAATCACTTTACTCCACCAGAAGTTCGAAACCATATTCAGAATGTGTACGCTTTTTGCAGGTACGGAGACGATTTAGGCGATGATGCACCATTTCCACCAAATGAGAGAATGTTGCTCTTACAAGCATGGCTTGAAGATTTGAGAAAAGCTCACGAAGACAACTGGAATGGCAAGCCACGGCATCCAATTTTAATCGCTTTAGCACATACGTCGAAAACATTCAACATCCCCATCAAGCCATATGAAAAACTCATTACCGCATTCATGTGGGACCAAGAGAGGATACAATATTCGTCTTGGGATGAATTAAGAGAGTATTGTGAACACTCCGCAGATCCAGTTGGTCATCTTTTCCTCTATGTGTATGGCCATGACAGCGATGAATTACGAGGCCTCGCCGACTCAACATGTACTGCATTACAACTTGCTAACCACTGGCAAGATATTCGACGAGACCTAGCTCAAGACAGAAGATATTTGCCGCTGGAAACAATGGAGAAACACAACTACACCATTGAAGATTACAACAACATGGTCTACGATGAACGTTGGGTAAAGATACTCCAAGAAGAAGTTGACCGAGCCCAAACATTGTTTGATGCGGGTAAGAAATTGTGGGACAAAGTCGACCCTCACCTTGCAGTCGACCTCGAGATGTTCACTCTTGGAGGTGAGGAAATACTCAAATCAATTCGAAAACAAAGGTACAATACTTGGGTCAAACGGCCTAAGGTAAGTAAATTCAAACAAGCAAGACTGCTCTTCTATGCGAAACGGAAATGGCGGAAAATTTCTAAGAAAAAATAAGCATTCATATGGTCTGAAATTTTATCGTAATTCGGGTGGAGAATTCTAGCCCGTAAAAAGAAAGGAATCAAAAAGGAAAACGCATAGGGCAAAACGATTGGGATGTTAGAGCGCAGGAAACCTTTGGACTTGCTCTTCCCACTCAAGGGAAACGCTCGTTCAGAGATGAACACTGAGCCCTCACGACCGACCACACTTTCCAGATTCCGTGCTGGTGTAACTCTTGCAAAAGACGCTGTGAAGGCTGTAAGCGTAACTGCTATGGAAGCCATTCGAGAAGGTGCACAATACATTGGTATTGTCGGCGAGAAAAATGAGTTGGTCGACCCGTTCGCACATCTCGATGCACCGATTTGGTCCGAAAATCCACCTGCTGAATTGTACAAACTTGCTTACAAGTATTGTGAAGAATTAACCATGAGAGAAGCTGGTAATTTCTACCACTCCTTCAAGTATCTTCCAGATGAACAACGCTTTGCAATGTGTGCCATCTACGCATTTTGCCGACGAGCTGATGACATCGCTGATGGCGACTGGAGTGACCGATTTCCTGGAAGTCGAGGTGCGCTTGACCCGGAGGCAGTGGAATATAGAGAAAAACTCGAGAATCTTCAAGATTTGTCCACCATCATCGATCCAGAGGCTTATGAAAAGAAGATCAGTCAACTCTTTTTCTTTAGAAAGAAGTTGTCCACTTGCTACACAGATGTCTATTCTACAGACCCTGTATTCTTAGCACTCAAAGACACGGTCACAAGATTCAATATTTCAAAACAACATTTTGACGACCTCATCACAGGAATGGAGGATGACTTGTTTCACAACCGATACCGCACATTTGACGAACTCTACCTCTACTGCTACAGAGTGGCATCTGTCGTAGGACTCATGTGCATCGAAATTTATGGCTATGACGACCCTCAAGCAAAGAAATTTGCTGAATCATGGGGTATATTCATGCAACTTACAAATGTTCTTCGAGACGTCGGAGAAGACATTCAACGGGACCGGATCTACCTTCCACTTGATGAAATTGAGCGCAACAAAATGACTGCAGAGGAATTGGATGGCCGGATTGTTGTCAACAAACACTGGGAACCATATTGCCACCATTATGCAAAACGAGCACGAACATATCTCGAAGAGGCTCGCCAACTCTTACCCCTTCTTCCACGCCGTTCACGATATTCACCGGCTGCCATGATCGCATTCTACGACAAGATTTTGAAACAAATCGAGAAACAACAAGGCGATGTGTTCACAAATCGTGTGAAACTCAACAAGGTTCAGAAAATCTCACTTGCTGCTGCTGTGTACCTACGACACAGATTCTTACCTGCATTCCTCGACCCAATTTGGGCTGGACTTGCACGAATTGGTATCCTGCCAGCTGTTTGAACTCCTATCAAATTCACCATAAGGTACCCTGTGATTAGGCATCCAGTTCTGAACGTCCGGCTTGGTCTTCGCCTGTGCAGGTTTAAGTTCTTCGAATATCCTTGAATCTGTTCAGTTCGGGTCGTAGTCAATGATTGAGGCGAGCCAATATTCAACTTCTCTTCGTGGTACTTGTTTACGTTGTGCTAAATCCATAACCTGACCTTCGTCGATTCGATTGACGCCGAAATAGGTGGCTTTAGGATGACCAAAATACAACCCTGAAACACTTGATGCAGGTGATGTTGCACAGGATTCAGTGAGATGGAACCCGTGAGTTTCAGCATCTAAGAGAGCAAAAAGCAAGCGTTTGTCGCTGTGATCGGGACAAGCAGGGTATCCAAATGCCGGTCGAATTGAGCGGTAATCGGCCTTCATCAAGCGTTCATGCGTCATGTCTTCGCCGTCAGGAAAGCCCCATTCTGACCGGATGACCTGGTGTAATTTTTCGGCAGTTGCTTCAGCAAGGCGGTCTGAAATAGCCTTGATCATGATGGCGTTGTAATCGTCTTGCTCATCTTCAAAGGACTGTGCGAGAGCCTCAGTCCCGTGAACAGCAACTGCAAATCCCCCTACATGATCTTGAATCTCATCTTGAGGTGCTACAAAGTCGGCGAGACAAACGTTCTGTTCTCCAACACTCCGTTGTTGCCTCAAGAAGGCAAACCGATGCTCTACTTCCCCTTGGATAACGATATCATCGCCTTCTGAATGGGCTGGCCAAAAACCGGCGATGGCCTTGATGTGCAACAACTGGTTTTGCATGACCTCTGCTAACATTTTCTTGCCGTTTTCAAACACATCGCTCGCCGCCTCACCTTTTTCCGGGTGGTTGAGAATGTCTGGATAGGTCCCCTTCATGTTCCAAGCGGTGAAAAAGAAATTCCAGTCAATGTATGGCTCGACATCTGCAAGGCTGAGCGAAAATTCTCTCACACCGGTGAAAGGGGGCCTAGCGCACGTCTGTTCGTTAAACTCGAGGACAGGTTTTCGTTGTCTTGCTCTTTGCAAGGTGAGGAGGGGTTGGTTGATTTTTCGCTCAAATAGGGCTGTCAATCGTGCGTTTTCATCGTCCAGTGTTTTCTTGAATTCAAGTCGCTTTTCCTCGTCAAGCAATTGATTGAGCACCCCCGAAATGAGCGAAGCGTCCTTCACGTGCACAACCTCTGCTTCGTAGGCAGGGTTGATTCTGACGGCCGTGTGCTGGCGCGAGGTGGTGGCGCCACCGATGAGCAACGGGATGGTCATGCCTCTTCGTTGCATTTCCTTGGCCACTTCAATCATTTCATCAAGAGAGGGTGTGATGAGACCAGACAGTCCGAGTACATCGGCCTGCACCTCTTCTACTTTATCCAAAATGGTGGACAGCGGTACCATGACGCCAAGGTCATGGACGGCGTAATCGTTGCATTGCAGCACGATACCCACGATGTTTTTTCCAATATCATGCACATCTCCCTTGACGGTTGCAAGCACGACCTCTGCCCGTTTTTTCTGCTCAGTATCAGCATGATGCATGTGGGGTTCCAACCATGCAACAGCTTTCTTCATCACTCGAGCGCTTTTGACGACTTGTGGAAGAAACATTTTGCCCGAACCAAACAAATCCCCTACAACATTCATGCCGTCCATAAGAGGGCCTTCAATGATGCTCAACGCATCACCAATATCGTCGTAGGCTTCAGCGACATCCTTTTCGATAAATTCCGTGATTCCGTGAATCAAAGCATGAGCCAACCGTTTTTCTACATCTTGTTCTCTCCACTCCTGAGCATCTTCCTGGAGGCTTTTTTGTTTCGAAAAACGGTCGGCCATCAACACCAAACGCTCTGTTGCATCGGGGCGGCGGTTGAGGATCACATCCTCAACCATCTCTAGTAAGGAATCTTCAATATCTTCATAGATGGTTAGATGGGAAGGATTTACGATGCCCATCGTTAGACCTGCTCCGATGGCGTGGTGCAAGAAGACGGCATGCATGGCTTGGCGAACCGTATCGTTGCCTCGAAACGAAAATGAGAGGTTGCTGATACCTCCGCTAACCATGGATTGTGGACATGATTCACGGATCATCTTCGTTGCCTCGATGTAGTTTTTTGCGAAGTCATCATGCTCCGACATACCAGTTGCTACGGCGAGGACATTTGGGTCATGAATGATGTCTGATGGGTGAAAACCAACCCGTTCAACCAGGAGTTTTTGAGCCCTAAGTGCGATTTCTACTTTTCTTTCCGCGCTTTCTGCTTGGCCCTTCTCATCAAAACCCATCACGACCACGGCTGCACCGTAGCGATGAATCTTCTTCGCTTGCTCGAGAAATACCGTTTCGCCTTCTTTGAGGGAAATGGAGTTGACAATGGGTTTGCCTTGGATGCATTTGAGGCCAGCTTCGAGCACACTCCATTTTGAGGAGTCGATCATGATGGGGACAGAAGCAATGTCTGGCTCGGTGGCAATGATGTTGAGGAATCGGGTCATGACCTCTTCGCTTTCTATCAATCCCTCATCCATGTTGACATCGATGATGTTGGCACCGTTTTGCACTTGGTCTCGTGCTACTTCCACGGCGTTTTCAAAATCTAAAGAGGTTACAAGCCTGCGGAATTGAGCCGAGCCCGTAACGTTGGTCCGCTCTCCAACCATGATAAGATTGGAGTCCGGAAGGATGGTGCAGGTGTCCAAACCAGCGTACGTCGGTACCTCGCTTGGTTTTCCTGGTACCCGGGGACGCAATCCTTGAACAGAATCGTGAATGGCTTGGATGTGATCTGGAGTGGTGCCACAACATCCACCAACGAGATTGAGCAACCCATCTCGAACCAATGAGGCGATGTGGGAGGCTGTAATGTGCGGCGTTTCATCAAATCCTGAGGGAGAAAGTGGGTTGGGTAATCCAGCGTTTGGATAGATGTGAGTTCGAGTGTCACAGATGTTAGCGAGGGTGGATAACTTACTGCGTAAACCAGATGCTCCCAATCCGCAATTGATGCCGATGCTGAATGGTTGTGCATGTTTTACGGTGGCCCAAAAGGCTTCAACGCTTTGTCCAAATACGGTCCTGTCTCCTTTTTCTTGAATGAACGTTACCGAGATCATGATGGGCAAGTCAATTTGTTTCATCTCAAAGGCATCAAGCGTTGCTTTGATGGCGGCTTTTGCGTTGAGCACGTCAAAAATTGTCTCAATGAGAATGATGTCGCAGCCGTTATCGATGAGGACAAGAAGTTGTTCAAGGTAGGCTTGGTAAACTTCATCCCAGTTCGCCGCTCTTGCAGAGGGGTCATCCACATCCGAAGAGGCAGAAAGCGTGACATTTGTCGGGCCGATGGCTCCTGCCACCCAACAACGCTTACCGGTTTTTTCCTGATGTTTGCTCACGGCTTCTTTCGCAATCTTCGCTGCTCGCTCGTTCATCTCAACAACACGGTCGCTTAAACCGTATTCCGATTGTGCAATGCTGGTGGCACCAAATGTGTTGGTTTCGATGATGTCGGCTCCAGCCTGGAGGTATTGCGTATGGATGGCCTCAATGAGATGGGGTTGAGTGATGTTGAGCATCTCGTTGTTGCCTTTAAGGTCTATAGAATGGTCCTTTAACAACTTGTCACGAAAGTCTTCTTCCTTCAAAGGATGCTGCTGAATCATGGTTCCCATGGCACCATCGATGATGAGCATTCGGTCCTGAGCCACCCTCTCCAGTTCATCCTTTGGAGACATGGTGTTCACCCCTGGAACTCTCGAAGAATTTGGTTGAACACACGGCTGTTGTTCATCGTGAAGAAGTGCACACCAGCTACGCCATAATCGAGCAAGGCTCGTGCTTGGTTGACGGTATGTGCAATCCCAACCTGAATCACTTCGTCATCGGTTTCACAGGCATTGACATCGTCAATGAGTTTCTGAGGTAGGCTCGTTCCGAAAATTTCGGGCAAGACCGTGAGTTGTTGTTTTGAGGTGATGACTTTCAATCCAGGAATGAGCGGTACATCGATGCCTACCTTTTGACATGATTTCTCAAACCGAAAGAAGCATTCGTTATCAAAGAACATCTGTGTGATCAAAAACGATGCTCCAGCGTCAATTTTTCTCTTGACGTTGGTGACCTCTTCTTCCAAATCACGGGCTTCCGCATGGACTTCAGGATACCCTCCTACGCCAATTTCAAAGTTCGTAGCTCGAGCTTCGCTCACATCTTCCAGATATTTGCCTGCGTTCATATCCATGATTTGTTCGACCAACTCGTTCGCGTAGGTGTTACCATACGGATGGGGAGTGAAATGAGGTTCTGTCTTGTTCGGGTCGCCGCGAAGGGCCAACACATGGTTGAAACCAAGATAATCCAAATCAACCAAGAAATCTTCGGATTCAAACTTCGAAAAACCACCACAAATAACGTGCGGGATAACATCTAGGCCGTACTGAAACTTGAGCATGGCACAGACGCCTAGCGTCCCGGGTTTTTTCCGATTCCAAATTCTCTCTGTTTGGCCGTGTTCATTGATGCGGTCTATTTTGTGTGCTTGGTGGTATGTCACACTGACAAAGGCAGGCTGCCATCCATCAAGGCTGTTGAAAAACTCGTGAATGTTTTCAAGACCAAGCCCTCTGTTCGGGGGAAGAATCTCCAATGAGAATGGAAGACCGCTGGCAGCATTCCTGTACAACGAAGCGACGTCCATGCAGAGCGTACGGCATCTTCGTTTTGAACCCTTCACAATTTCTGAGACATCAGTATTTTAAGATGTTTGAACCACAGAGCACCCTTGATTTATTGTGCTGGATTTACACTTGATTCATATTGCTGAATCCATTGCTGTGGAGTCATTTTTGCACATAGTAATCCTATGAATTCATAGGGTATTTTCTTCATGTTTTTGAAGCGAATGCAACTTTTACCCATGTCTAATTTTGTCGTGCTATGATTTGGATATTCTTGTTGTACCCACTCGAGCAAGGAGGGGTCTGAATACACCCCCATGTGATACAACGCAATGTGATTTTTCTGTGAGGCCACATTCAAAAATGGTAGGGGCAAACTTGGGTCCACGTGATATCCCTTTGGATACATTGAATGTGGTACTACCCAACCTGGCATGTTATAGATGATACACTCCTGAAATCCGTTGGGTAAGTGCTCTCGAATAGTGTTCAAAATAGATGAAATGACTTCTTTTCTTTCATCTGGCAGAGCCTGAACGTAATGTCCAACTGAATTCATTGATATCTCCAAAGAGTCAATGATATAACAATTGAACGACTATTCATTCTTGGAACATTACGAACCACAGGAAAGACAGTCATCTGGGCTATCAAGACTGCACGCAATCGCATCCATCGAATTGATTTCATCAGCCCTGTTTGCAAGTCCGTTCACAGTTTGATCATCTTTACCTTTAGCTTCCACTGTAAATTGAATTGCATCGGCTGCAGCTTTTGTTCTCAAGTAGTACATGCCTGTCTTTAATCCCAACTTCCAACCATAGAAATGCATCGATGATACCTTTGCAGGATTTGCATCGACCATGTGGATATTGAGGGATTGGCTTTGGTCAATGTATGCTCCACGGTCTGCTGCCATTTCCAATATTGTTTTCTGTTTAATCTCCCATGTCGTTTTGTAAATGTCTTTAATTCTGTCTGGTATTGAAGGAATATGTTGAATCGAACCTTTTTGTATTAGAATTTGGTCTTTCAATTCAACACTCCAAATACCTTCGGAAATCAAATCATTCACGAGGTGCTTGTTGAGGACAATGAATTCTCCAGATAATGTTCTTCGAACATAGAGGTTTGACGTGAAGGCCTCAAAACACTCGTTATTGCCAAGAATTTGTGAAGTTGAAGCAGTCGGCATTGGAGCAAGCAGAAGTGAGTTTCGCATACCATGTTCCACAATTTCTGCTTTAAGCGAGTCCCAATCCCATCGACCACTGTGGTCGTTCATGTTCCACAAATCAAATTGAAGGATTCCTTGGCTGGCTGGTGAGCCTTCAAAAGTGGAATATGGACCTTCGACTTTTGATAGATCTTTCGATGATGCACATGCTGCATAATAGATGGTCTCGAAAATTTCTTTGTTCAATGCTTTTGCTTCAGGGCTCTCAAATGCCATTCCAAGCATTGCGAATGTGTCTGCAAGACCTTGGACACCTAATCCTATAGGCCTGTGCCTCATGTTTGAATTTCGTGCCTCGGGAACGGGGTAATAATTGACATCGATGACTCGGTTAAGGTTGCCAGTCACGTGATAAGTTACATCATACAATAATTGATGGTCGAATTCTTTCGTTTCGAGATTGACATACTTCGGAAGTGCGATTGATGCGAGATTACAAACCGCAACTTCGTCTTTGGACGTGTATTCCATGATTTCAGTGCAAAGATTTGACGAACGGATTGTTCCCAAATTCTTTTGATTCGATTTCTGGTTAGCAGCATCTTTGTACAACATATAGGGTGTTCCCGTTTCAATCTGTGCTTCGACAATTTTATCCCATACTTCCCTAGCTGGCATTGTTTTTCTTGCAAGGCCTTCCGATTCATATTTCTCATACAGTGCTTTGAATTCTTCACCATACACATCTTGCAATCCTGGACATTCGTTGGGGCACAAAAATGACCAATTTCCGTTTTGTTCGACACGTTGCATGAACAAATCAGGGGTCCAAAGAGCATAGAACAAATCTCTTGCACGCATTTCTTCCTTTCCATGATTCTTTCGAAGGTTCAAGAAATCGAGAAGATCTGGATGCCAGGGTTCGAGGTATATTGCGATTGAACCCTTTCGCT
Source organism: Candidatus Poseidoniales archaeon (assembly GCA_038146705.1). Lineage (GTDB taxonomy): Archaea > Thermoplasmatota > Poseidoniia > Poseidoniales > Poseidoniaceae > Poseidonia. Next base: position 54,344 of record JAYQSB010000009.1, on the reverse strand, counting down.
TGCCACCGCCTTGGTCGACATATCGTGCTGTGTCATTAAACACACGAAGCATGGGAACAATTCCATTTGATGTTCCGTTTGTTCCCTTGATGTACGAACCTTGTGACCGGATGTGGTGAATGGACAATCCAATACCACCTGCTGATTTCGAAATCAACGCACACTGTTTGAGCGTATCATAAATTCCATCTAGAGAGTCATCTTGCATGGTGAGCAAGAAGCAGGAGGACATCTGTGGCATTGGTGTAGCTGAATTGAAGAGTGTGGGTGTGGCATGTGTGAAGTAGCCTTCGCTCATCAAATCATAGGTTTGGAGTGCCTTTTCGATATTTGAGTGGTGGATGCCGACAGCAACTCTCATGAGCATATCTTGAGGTCGCTCTGCGATTTCACCGTTGAGTCGAAGTAGGTAAGAGCGTTCAAGAGTCTTGATACCGAAATAATCGTAATTGTTGTCTCGGTTGTAATCGATGTGGTTGTTGAGAACATCGCTGTTTGCCATGATGATATCAAATACTTCTTCGGAGATGAGAGGTGCATGTTTTCCTGATTCAGGGTCGATATATTCTCTTAAATCTTTGATGACTTCTGTAAATACACCTTTCGTAGAGCGATGCAAATCATCAACACAAATACGGGCTGCAAGTCGGCTGTAGTCAGGATGTTGCGATGTGAGTGATGCAGCTGTTTCCGCTGCTAGCATATCGAGTTCTCGTGTTGTGACCCCATCATACAAACCTTCGATGGTTAACTTCGTGACCATGCCTGGGTCGATCCATTCATTGTTCAGGTCTTCAGAAAGTCGAGTGAGTTTTTCTAAAATAGCATCGAATCGAACCGCTTCTTTCTCTCCATTTCTCTTGATTACCTGCATTGTCATTTTATCACCGTTTCTTGTTCAAGTTGAGCGCAACAACGCTCTTCGTGCGCGGACAGTTCAAAAGTCTTCGTCTACAGAAAACCTTTGTTGTACACTTCCTAGAGATGCGCCGTCCATAACACCAGCTTTCTGATATTCAGCGACCCGCTTCTCGAAGAAGTTGGTTTTTCCCTGCATAGAAATCATTTCCATCCATGGGAACGGATTGCTCGAATTGTAAATCTTCGAACAATTCAGAGAAACAAGCAATCGGTCCGCAACAAACTCGATGTATTGTTTCATTAACTCTGCATTCATACCGATGAGATTGACCGGTAATGCAGTGGTCACGAATTCAATTTCAATTTCAACAGCCTCAGCAATGACTCTTCGAATCACATTTTCACCTGCGCCTCGGATGAGTTTGTTGTGCAACAAACAGGCAAAATCGCAATGAAGTCCTTCGTCTCTTGAAATTAATTCGTTTGAAAATGTTAGTCCTGGCATCAATCCTCTCTTTTTGAGCCAGAAGATTGCACAGAATGAACCCGAGAAGAAGATGCCCTCTACTGCGGCGAATGCCACGAGTCGCTCTGCAAATGAGCCTCGCTTTCTCGAAAGCCATCGTAGTGCCCACTCGCCTTTCTTTTGGACCGATGGGACTGTTTCAAGTGCTTTGAACAAGTGATCTTTTTCTTTTTCGTCAGAAATGTACGTATCAATAAGCAGAGAATATGTTTCTGCGTGGATGTTTTCCATCATAATCTGAAATCCATAAAACGCACGTGCTTCAGGCCAACAGACTTCATTGGAGAAATTCATGACAAGATTCTCGTTCACGATACCGTCACTTGCTGCAAAAAATGCAAGGACGTGTTTAAGAAAATGGCGTTCGTCGTTATTCAAATTCTCCCAGTCTTTCTTATCTTGGGCCAAGTCTATTTCTTCAGCTGTCCAAAACGATGCTTGTTCCTGTTTGTACATTTTCCAAATATCGTGATGCTGGATAGGAAACAGAACGAAGCGATCTAAATTCTCTTGCAGCATAGGCTCAATATGCTCTTGTGACAAGTCAATCTCAATGTTTGAATCCGATGATGCTTTGTCCATGACCATATTCTTCACCTCCCGCCGACACGGATTTGTAATTCACTCGTATAGGGTTTATATTTGTTGCACATGGTGTGAATAAAATATGACTGATTTTGAACCCTTGCATTTGATAGGAATCAATAGACTGCAAAAAAGAATTTACTTTTAATTGGTTTTTATTTTCGTCTAAAAAAATAACATTTTCCTTCGAAAATTGCTTGTTCTGAATGAAATTCGACAAGTGGGTATCGATTTACTTTGACAAAAAGTTCAATCGAGGAATGCACTTGAGACACACATGAGCCGCGACGAACTTCACATTCAAATTTCAAAGTTGCATGAAGAGGCAATACTGCCAACCCAAGGTTCAGAAGAAGCGGCCGGATGGGATTTGTACGCATTAGAACAAACTGTGGTGCGAAAAAATGCAACAGTGCTCATTCCCACTGGCCTTGCAATTGCCATCCCTGTTGGCTGGGAGGGTCAAATTCGATGCCGCTCATCCCTAGGAAAGAGAGGCATGATGCTTCCAAATGGAGTTGGAACAATTGATTCAGATTACAGAGGTGAGTTGAAAGTTCTAGCGTCGTTTATTGGCGATGGTGAAACGATGACCATCGAAAAAGGAGAGAGGGTTGCTCAATTGATTTTTGCACAGGTTCCTAAAGTCACATTGTTTGAAGTTGAAAAAGAACACTTGGGCGATACAACACGTGGTACCGGTGGTTTTGGATCAACGGGTCAATTTTAACCAAGAGGGGAGAAATTGACGCATCCTGTCCGAGTCGAAATTCATCAAGTGATGGCGTACACTGAAGCGGACGCATACATGAGAGAACTTCAAGCGAGGAGAATTGAAAACGAAATTGGAGATGTCTTGCTCTTCCTTGAACATCCTGAAATCGTCACCGTGGGACCAAAGGCTAGAAACGAAGGGCTGCATCCCCCAAAGGATTATGCCACTCATGTTGTTGATAGAGGAGGAGGATTAACCTGGCATGGCCCTGGCCAACTGGTTGTCTACCCGATATTCCTTTGGGAACTCGACGATGAGCGCTCTGTCCAAGATATTATTTCAAAAATTGAACAATGGGTTATTGATACTCTCAAAGCCCTTGGCATTGATGCGTCTCGAGATTCCCGTATGCAAGGGGTTTGGGTCGATGGGTTCAAAATTTGTAGTATCGGGTTATCCTTTCTTAGGTGGGTCAGCCGTCATGGATTCACAATCAACTACCATACACCAGAAGGTCGTGTCGAGGACGTCCAAGGATGTGGCCTCGATGCGCAGACGACGACGTCTCTCCACAAACTAGGTTACACTGTTGAACGTGACCGCATCGTTGAATCTTTACTCAAAACTATGCCAGACACACTTCAAAGAAAACTTGAGGAAATTAAATTTCTTGATGCATCATCATAAATTTTCTTTGACTTTTTCTTCGATCAATGTTTGGACTTCATCCGATTGGTGATGTATTTTGTCGAGGAGTTTTCGTATTGAGGGTTTACCGCTGGCATCTTCACTTCTGTTAAGGGCAGTCATGTACAAACTGAATACATCTTCTGGCCACGAATCCAACTGAGCGTGACATTCCAATGCTTCATCAAATAATTCAACTGCTATGTGTGGGGCATTGAGTGCTAAGAATGATTTTCCAAGACCAGAGATAGCTTCAGCACCACCTCGAAGATTTTCCTTTAGTTTCATTGCTGCTTGCCGTATTGCTTCCAAAGCCTCGTTTGATTTACCAATAAACTCAAGACAAATTGCGACCAAAATGTGTCGTTGAATGCTCATTGTATCGTTTTCGGTACCTAAATTCATCGATTTTTGAATGCATGACATACCATTTCCATAGTCTTCTTTTGTGATGTGTATCGTTGCAAGTGACACCAATATTTTTGATTCGTTAACGTCATCGTCAAGTAGACTTGTGTAGAATAATGCTTTTGAGAATGCTGTTTTTGATTGGTCTGCTTGACCTTGATTTTGAAACAAAATACCTTGAAGAAGATATGACTTTGTTAATGCTTTGAATGTGTACTGTTGAATGATTTCAAGGTCTTCACCTTTCAATGAGGTCAAACCATAAGCAACATTCTCGTATACATGTCTCGTTTCATTCTGTAATTTCGCTAATTTGTTATCGAGATTTGTTAGATCATCTGATTTGTAAAGGGAATCGATAGAATCTAGCAAACCAGTGACATTTGCGCATATTGGGAGAAGATGCTGAATTCGTTCGTTCATGCTTGTTTTTATTTTTCCACCGCGAGATAATTTCACTAAACTTTGAACAAGTTTTCGAATCGATGGAGATTGTTGAGGTATATTGACCTCTTGGACTTCAGATTCATTTTCTTGAACTTCTTGGTCGATGAGAGATTCAATAAGCCAAGTCAACTTTTCTTGAATGTTGTACTGTTCTTTTCGGCTTATGGCATACTTCATTTCTGCTGAACGAATTTTCCATGCGAGTTTCTTGATATCATTTGCTATTTTTCCTGATTCAAGTCTGTAAAGTCGTTCAAAAAAAGTTGATGGCGGACAAACTTCTGAGACAAGTTGATGGTTTGTTCCTGCGTTTGCTAACTTGAAGTCATCAGTAACGAGCAGAACCTCTTCGCCTTTTTGTTTCAATTGATAGGACAAAACGAGAAGGGATACATCAACATCTTGTGGTGCTGCTCGTTCACCTATTTTTGTAGCGAGAGCCTTAATCTGAGCATCATCAATTGAATGAACTGTTAATTTCTCACCGATAACTTCGAGAAGACGTGGTTTTTTTTCAATTCTCTGAAATTTTACTGTATGGACTTCATCCAACACACCCGATGTAACATTGAGGGGTAAAGTTGATCTCAAAATATACTGAACAACCACATCTTTTGCAAATGACCCCATGTGGATAAAACAATTTGAGTCAATCACATATGTTGTCATGCAACTTGGTCACATTTTCGGTTTAGAATTATTTCCGAAGATTTTTTTGAGTAATATCATTCTCGGTTGTTATGCTAAAGGAAAAGGTGTAAAGCGTTCTATGTCAGTGTAATGCACAATAGGCAGCACGTTTAGATTGGAAAATGAATTATTCTTTGCGCAATGTATATTGAAGTTCGTAAAAAAAGGAAAAAAAGAGGGCGTATGACTACTTCTGGATTGAATTTTTACATTAAAGCGGAGATGCCAAACTCTCATCACCTCACCGTTGGAATCAGAGTAGAATCTCCATTCACCAGTTCAAATCTCTTGTTATCTTTTCCACGTTGGGTGCCTGGCTCATACTTTCTTCGAGAACCTATTCAACATGTTTTTGATATCATCGTCCGAGATGAACAAGGAACGTCTCTGAAACATGAGCGGAAGGGTGTTGATTCTCTCAAAATTTTCAATGTAAAAAACAAAAAAACAGTACACATAGAATACAAACTCTTCTGTTTAGAATTGAGTGTGCGTTCAAATCATCTCGATGCTACGCACCTTCATCTTATGCCTCCTTATACTTGGTTCTTACCGGTCAAAGGTATTGCACTGGAGCGGCTTGATTTAGAGCAAGGTATTGAATACATACTTCCCGAAGCATGGGAGCCTGCAACTCAGCTGACATTTTTAGATGCTAAGGTCAAGAATGGAATGAAACATTGGAACTACTCTGCAAGAAATAGAGATATTTTCCTCGATTCAATCATGGAAGCAAACAGCAACCCCACAATATCGAGAACGATTGATGGGCGGACGCATCTGTTCAAGTTTTGGGACAGTGGAGACTACAAATTAAATGATGAAATGATCGCTAAATTTCTCGATGATTGCGAACGAATTGTCAAAGAGTATCATGCCTTATTTGGTATTCAAAACTGGGGCGATTACCTGACAGTCCTCCACCTCACACAAACCAATCGAGGAGGCTTGGAACACCTCAACTCTCAAACCTCAATGATGCCACGTCAATGCTTACTTCCAGGCAATGATGACATATATCGAGATTTGTTAAGTCTATTTTCTCATGAATATGTGCATCAATGGAATGTGAAGCGGTTAAGGCCCAAATCCTTCCATGATTATAATTTGCAAACTGAAGGACATTCGAATTTATTGTGGTGGTTTGAAGGATGCACATCGTGGATTGGGGACATGCAATGCGTTCGGTCTGGTGCTTGGAATGAGACAGACTGGATTGCAGAATTTGAAAAGAAATTAAAACGGCATTATAGCTTGAACGGGCTTGATTATGAATCTCTTGAAGAATCAAGCCACGATGCTTGGATACACCTCTATAGAAGCGGACCTTACTCAAGAGAGCGCCAAATATCATACTATCTTGAAGGCGAATTAGCAATATTGTGTATTGATGCTGAATTACAACGAAGATCGAAAGGAAAATCGACCGTTGGACTCCTTTTGAAAAAACTATGTGAGCAACATGCGTTAGATTATCCAAATTCAGATGGTCAAGGCATTGACCTAAATGATATCGTGAAAACGATTCAATCGATGGAAGGGGGTCAAAATATGGGCAGATTTGTTCGTCAAATTGTCAAAAACAAAGGACCCTTGCCTCTCAAAAAAGCATTACGATATTTTGGAAGAAACATCGTCCACAAAGAAGAAGCAAAGGTGGAAAATGCTTGGTTGGGCACAGCATTAACTCAAAAATGCCACAGCATAGAGATTCTAAGGTTTCTAAAGGATTCACCGTTACGACTCCATCTCAAAGTCGGTGATGAAATCTTAGCCATTGATTCATTGCGAACATCGTCGATGAAAGCGATTGACGCTGCGTTACATGGCAAGGCGAATTCTGAAGTCAACCTACTTTTTGCTTCGGAGGGTGTCACAAAAGAAATTCAACTGCACCTGCCTCCTCAACCGCCATCAACGTGGACTATTGAAGGAAAAAAGAATGAACATTGGAGTAGATATCTGTCCTCACGTCAATCTTGAAGTTGTTCGAGAGGAACAAAAATTGGAGGGATATCGAATTCAAGTGTATGTTTGCTGGTTTTTGCTGGAAAAACATCACCAGACAACGACATTTCGATGACTTGTTGCTTTGTGATCTCTTCATAGGTACTCGCTTGCCATGTCTCAACACGAATTCTTGAATCTGTCAGATAATCGACGCACAATGCTGGAAGTAATTGAAGTTCAAGTCGTAATCCGACATTATATCGATGATGCCCATCCAATATAGCCCCAGTCACTTTGTCAACGATGAGGGGTTTGGTATATCCTCCCCATTTTTTTGTCATCATCAACAATGATTGGCAATTTTTCTCTTTAATCTCCTCATGGGGCTTGAGCCATTCAATAGGTACGAGTGAAACATCCTCCCCATCATAATCCATGGTCTGCCCGAAGACAAGACCGCATAATTCATTTTCTATTGTTGTTGACAGAAGTGTGAGGGAGGTGGTGCATTGACATGGATTCATGCTGATATTCAAGGCGAGACTCTCAATGATGAATTGAAACAAGCAATTCAAGACATACCTCAACATGTACGAAGTACACTTGAAACATTACAATTGGAAGGACATGGAGCATGGTTGGTGGGCGGATGCGTGCGTGATTTGTTCCTAAAAAACAAAACCACAGATTATGATATCGCAACCACTTCTACGCCTGAACAAACTATAGAACTCTTTGGCGAGAGAGCCGTTCCAACTGGTATTGATTTTGGGACTGTAACACTGAAGGGCGAAATAGTGATTGAAATCACGACCCTCCGCACAGACGGAATATATGAAGATCAACGTCATCCTGTCGATGTCACCTGGGGCAAGTCGCTCTTGACGGATTTAGAACGTCGAGATTTCACAATAAATGCAATGGCAATCGATATTGGGTTAGGCATGTTGTACGACCCTTTTCATGGGAAATATGATGCTCAACGAGGACTCTTGAAGGGTGTTGGTGACCCTTTTCAACGGTGTAACGAAGATGTCTTACGCGTATTACGTGCATTCCGTTTTCTATCCCCTAGCCCGGGTGTCATGTTTCAAATGGATCTAGATTTACTCACCGCCGTAAAATCAACCGCACCTCAAGTTCACAATTTATCGGTCGAAAGAATATGGAGTGAAATAAAACGTATACTCGACAAAGATATGTGCCACACAATTCTACATCTAATGATTGATTCGGGTGTCTTCACCCAAATCTTTCCTTCATCGAGTACACCGACTCAGAAGATCATCGACTGCATCTCTACAGTTTCAACAACACTGAATGTTCATCAAAAATTTGGACTTCTTTGGGCTGAAGCCGAACCAAATATATTGAATCAGCACCTCACTTGGCTGAAGGCCTCAAACAAGGAGAAAAAAGAAATCCTTCAATTTCATTCAATCCTTGCAAAACTGCCAATGCCATCGAAATCCTCGATTCGAATTTTTCATTATTTTACCCAAAACACAATGGAAGACTTTATTCAACTTCATGGGTATTTAGCTCGCAACAAAATTCATGTCCACAAGACAAGATACATCTCAATTAAGGATGCAGAAGAAGTGCAAAAATTATCAAATGATCTTTCATTGATTGATTCGACTACATCGATTCTTAACGGACAAGATATTATGCAATCGACTGGAATTTCTGAAGGAATCAAATTGGGAAGGATAAAGGAATGGATGCATCGAATACAAATTGAAAAAGCAATCCTAACAAAAGAAGATATGATGATTGAACTGGCACAAATCGATTGGGCATACATTGAGGTTGATGAAATTCCACGGTTGGAAATTCAAATTTCAGAGTGATGCGACTTTCTGCAGTTTTCCCTAAAACTTTTGAATTCAGTTCATTAGCATCAAACCGAGTGTCATGAGTGCAGTACCTAGTGTGAATCTCCAAGAAGTCTTTGAACAGCAAGTCCAACAAACGACGCAGCGAATTGAGGCAATTTCTTCTTCCAACCGAATGGCGGGGTTGCTCCAACAAAATTTTCGTGACAATATTCTCAACGGCACCTATGACCCGACCACGCTCATTTACGAAGCAGACGAAAACAAAGACAATGTCATTAGTGTAGGCGAACTTAACAATCTTATTTTCAAATTGACAAACGAAAATCCACCTCCTTGGGTCAGCGAACTCCTGTTTAAGTTCATGGGAAAGGACACGAGTGAAGGCATCATGTTAACTGAATATTATGCATATCTAACCACCTTAGGAATATCACCCCCCGATTCATTTCTCAAGAAAGAAGAACCAATTGTTGAGGAAATTGAAGAAGAAACTGTCGAAGAGCCGGAAATTCACCTCGATGCTAAATTGAACGAAGATGGATCAATCATCATCGTTCGATTGCTCCTTCCACCATATCAAAATGATGCCTGGATTGGCTTTTTTGACATCCAAAGCGATACTCTTTATGAGAATTCTAAATTCTACTTCAATGAAAAAATGTCAACCGATATCATCGATGTTGAGATTGAAAATGTCTTTCAAACCGGAAAGTATTCACTTCGACTTTTCGAAAATAACTCATCTCAATCAAAGTTGCTAGACGCAGTTACATTAGACATTGAACAATATGAACCCCCAAACAAAGATGAACAAGAACCTGAAGTCTTAGAGGAAGATGAAGCAGAACCTCGTCAAGTTGTTGCAACAAATTTACTTGAATTTCTTCACAGTTTGGAGAAATGTCGATTATCAAGAGACTATGCAGAGAAAATTGAATCAAAACATGTTCAATTTACGTTTCAATTCACTCCAGTATCTCAACAAACAACACTTCTTTCAGAAAAAGGCTACAAAGGAGGAACATCGCTCGTTGGTTTCGAATTGGATGAGCAACACGAAGTGGAGATCCAATTCCCTATCGAGCAATCTGATATCATCCCAATGAACAAAACGATCGAGGTAACATGCACGCCTATTGCTTGGTCACTTGCAAGAAATAGGTTGATTATGAAGAAAATCTAGGCAATCAATTGCTAATTCCTCGGCTGATAACAATGCGTTGGACTTCTTGCGTACCCTCATAAATTTGGGTGATTTTTGCATCTCTGAAGAATCGTTCAACGGGGAATTCTTTGGTATACCCATATCCGCCGAGAACTTGAATTGCTCGTTCGGAAACCCACATCGCTGTATCACCTGCGAACAATTTTGCCATACTGGCTTCCATCGAATGGCGTGGCCCCCCGTCTTCGTAGTGCTGTTGCTTCGTCCACGCCGCCTTGTAGACAAGATGACGTGCTGCCTCAATTCGAGTTGCCATGTCTGCAAGATACGCCATAATCATCTGGTGGTGACCTATCGGTTTTCCAAACGCTTCTCTTTCTTTCGAATATTGCAATGCCGCCTCATAGGCACCTTGACTAATACCCAAAGCTTGTGCTGCGATGCCAATTCGGCTGTTATCCAAAGCATTCATTGCGATTGGGAAGCCGTTTCCAGAGCCCTTTAGCACATTATCAACTGGGACTTTACAATTTTGGAGTACAAGGGTACATGTGTCTGATGAACGAATGCCGAGTTTATCCTCTTTCTTTCCGACACTAAAACCTTCAAACGAGGATTCGACAATGAATGCTGTCGTCCCTCCATGCTTTTTGACACCGTAGTCTGGATGATTGATGTCTTTAGCAAACAACACCAAAATTTCAGCCTGAACGCCGTTCGTAACCCACATTTTTTCGCCGTTCAAAATGTAATGTGTGCCATCCTCGGATAGTTCGGCTTTGCAGGACATTGCTGCTGCATCTGTTCCTGCACCTGCTTCGGAAAGTGAGTAAGCACCGACTTCCCCAGCAGCAAGTCGAGGGAGATACGCTGCTTTTTGTTCATCGTTCCCATGAAGTGCAATGGTCATTGAACAAAGACCAACATGAACGCAATACATCACTGCGAAGGAAGGGTCGACACGAGCCAGTTCCTCTACAATGATTGCTTCAGAAATATCATCGATTGGCATTCCGCCATACTCTTCCGGGATTGTGATACCTTGAAGGCCCAATTCAAGAAACGATTGCCATTCTTTCGATGGAGGAATTTGATTCTTATCACGTTCTTCTATTGTTTCAACAAGCACGGATTCAGCAAAATCTCTCACCATCTCACGAATCATTTGCTGTTCATCGGTTTCTCCGTAGTTCAAAGGCTCACCAATCAATTGGATGTCGCGGTGTTTCTTAACCCGTTTGATTGTTTACAACGGATTGCCGGAACTCATTATTCATATACCACCTGTTGTACGGCGGTGCAGATGCCTTATGGACGATGATTATGATTATGTTGAATTTCAAGTTGCACATAACCGAAAATACTCCCTTGATCACCTGTGGTATCAGGATAAGGAAGAAAAATTAATGATAGGAGTAAGCGAATTTCTAGCATTTGATGCTGGCGAAGTACTCAGGGTCATTCTTCCACAAGCCGAAACTGAGGTTGATGAGGGTGATGATTTGTTTTCAATTTGGACTTCGGATGAAAAAATTTCATTCCCATCACCCTTTTCAGGTGTGATTCGAGAAGTCAACGGTGAAGTCGAAATTAATCCAGATCTCGTCAATGATTCCGCATACGACCACGGATGGATTATCGTTCTTGAGCCTCACGCTATCGACATGGAGCAATTACTTGACCCGGATGAGTATGTTGAATACATTTCTGAGTTGTAGGGAAGACTCAAACGCCGATGGCTCTTCGGATTAGTATGACCAGTGAGAATCTGTCATTTTTGAGACAGAGTTTAATTGACGCACCAATTATTTGGAAAGATGGATACCCCTACTTCGTTCACCCTATCACCGATGGCGTACCTCGATTGCCCGCTGAAGTGTTGACAGAAATTATTGAAGATGTCAACACTCGAATCGATTGGTCAAATATCGATGTGCTGTTAGGTATTGAAGCGATGGGTCTTCCACTGACCGCACCCTTGAGTATGGCAACAGGTATTCCATTTGCAGTTATTCGAAAAAGGCCGTACGGTATGGAAGGAGAGATAAAAATTGAACAAAAAACGGGATATTCCAAAGCATCAATGTACATCAACGATGTCTATGAGGGTGAAAAGGTGGCCATCTTTGATGATGTGATCTCAACCGGAGGAACACTGTTTGCCATTCTCGAGGGCCTCATTGCAGCGAATGTTACTGTCAGTGAAGTGATCACGGTTGTTGAGAAGGGAACTGGAACGAGGATGCTCCAAGAAAATTTTCCGGACGTCCATTTTCAATCGCTTCTTCAAGTTGAAATGGTTGATGGCAATGTCCACATCCTAAACTGAGGTGAAGATATGGATATGGAACGTCACGATTTTGAACTTAATGACCTCATTGATAAGATACAAACCAACGACCACAGACTTGTTGCCCTTCAAGTGCCTGAGGGGCTCAAGATGCAAGCACTGGAAATGATGGATGCCATCGAAAGCGAGACGAGTGCAAAAATTGTTCTTGCTGCAGACCCTTGCTACGGAGCATGTGACCTTGTTCATGATAAAATGAAACTTATGGGTGTCGAACTCGTTGCACACATGGGCCATTCCCAAATGAATATTGATTCTGGTATGCCCACCCAATTCATCAATGTAACGTATGACGGAGACCCTGAACTCCTGCCTGTTCTTCCAATTTTAGAAAAGCACAGAACGATGGCTCAACAACGACTTCAACAGCAACATGATGATTCACAGATGAGTGATGAAGAAGCTCAAGAACGGTTTATGGATGCAGTTGGACGACTTGCCCCCCTGACTGATGCAAAACTTGGACTCGTCGGGTCAATTCAACACCTTCATTTGCTCCCTGACTTTGTTGAACGTTTGGAAAAAGCAGGCTATGATGTAACAATACCCATCGGTGGTGCGAGACTTTCATTCCCCGGTCAAGTTTTAGGATGCAATTACAGCGGAGATGATGCTTCTATAGGGCATTATCTTTTCCTTGGATCAGGTGATTTTCATCCAATAGGACTTGTACTTCATACCGGAAAACCACTAGCAATGCTCGACCCATACACAGGCGATGCAGAAGAAATGTCACTTGAGCGAATCGAGCGAATCCTTAGGCAACGTTTTGGCCTCATCATGTCGTGTCAAGATGCAAAAACTTTTGGCATCCTCATTGGAGAAAAACCCGGCCAAATGCGAAGGACGCTCGCTCTTCGAATGAAAAAAATCTTGGAACAGCATGGCAAAAAGGGCTATCTGCTCGCACTTGAGCACATAGGACCTGATCTCATTGATTTCTATCCTGTTGATGCTTTTGTCAATACTGCATGCCCTCGAATCGCCATTGATGATGCTGTTCGATATCGAAAGCCGCTCATCACGCCATTTGAACTTGAAGTTGCCCTCGGTGAAAAACAGTGGCAACACGGGTATCAATTCGATGAAATTCCGTGAATGAAATTGCTTATTCTCTTGTTCAGGCACATGTTCTAGAAGGATTGCCTTGAACATCTCACAAGATTGGCTAACATTTCTTCTGTAAGAAAATCTTTAGCAACAGTGTATCAAGTTTCGTCAACGAATGAAGTCTGGCGAGCACGCTCCATCGCCTCATCGCTGGTGAACCAAAATGTTGGCGTCTCACCTAAATCTTCGTCCCATCGTTGAACAGCACGAGCGAACATTTCACCCTCAGTGTAGGTCTCGCACCACTTGAGACACCAATCAGCTTGCTTGACTATTGCTTCATCTTCGGGCGAGGTGCGCTTCAAGACCTCGGCTTGTAATGCAATCGTTATAACCCAAATTGGAGCAAGGGCATAGGTTACAAAGGGATTGCGCTCCATATCGACACTTCGCCACTCGGTCCAAAGAGAAAACACTTGATCGTAAAGAAATCCAATTGAAAGAACGGATAACATCACAGTGAAGAAGATGGCTGTTAGTGCAAAGTACGTACTCGATATGCCAAAAAATTCATCGGAAATACAAATTCCTGTTGTGCATTCTGCTGTGAATCTCCATTGGATTAAAGGCCAAACGAGGAGGGTGATGGTAGTCCCCCACAACAACAAACTTACAACGGCTTGGGATTGTTGCATTCTCCAGTATTGTCTCATGGCCCATTTTTTGAAAAATGAACCTCCCTCAGGACTTTCTGTCATAGTGATGACACTTGCGCCATCATTAAAATAACCAATCCCCAAAACAGTCAGATAGGATTGAAAGCGGCATATTTTGGAGGTGTTCAGCAGGCTGGTTCAGCGGGTACAACTGTGATTTGGAAAGGTTTAAGCACAAATGAACCGAATTTAATTTAAGAAGATTGGTGATGTACATGCGTGTCCACAAGGGCGCTGACCGTCAGTAGTTGAAGAATGAGTGGTGATGCCGTTGAATGAACGCCATATCCTCTTTATTCCCTCGTGGTACCCAAGCCTAGACGCTCCCCTTTCAGGAACCTTCTTCAGAGAGCAGGTCGAGATGTTTGCAGAAATCGGTCACAAAGTTGGTGTTCTTCATGCGAGATTTCACCACCTCCCATCTTCAACTTGGCTAAATGGGCCAAGTCGTCCCATTGAAATGAATGTTGAAAACAACCTGACAGTAGTACGAGCCAGCAAACGGTTGTACCAACCTGGCCCATTTCACAGAATACCGTGGATATACCGTTCATTCGTCCGGTCTCATGAGAAATTAGCATTGAAGATGTACGATGCATACAAGGCAGTCCACGGTGCTCCAGATATCATTCACGCCAAAGCTACGATGTGGGGAGCCATTCTTGCGAAAGCCATCGCTGAAAGGGAAAACATCCCTTATCTTGTCACAGTTCATTCGAGTGTATTCGCAAGAAATATTGTTGGGCCGAGGGAACGTATCACCGCAGCGTTGGCCCTGGAATCAGCCAACCGGCTTTTGTCCGTCAGCAGTACACTAGCCAAAGATTTAGAACGAATCCTTGGCATTCAGGCATCAAAATTCACCACAGTACCAAACATGATCGATGTAGAAAAATTCCCATACACACCTCAACCCAACAACAGCACATTCACATTTGGATACATGGCTAATTTGGTGAAAGATAAAGGTCACAGCACATTGTTGCAAGCGTTCAAAAATGTCACAAACGCTAGACTTTTGTTGGCTGGAGAAGGACCACTTCGGAAACAGTTGGAAGAACTAGCCTCTACATACGGAATAGACGACAGGGTACAGTTTGTTGGTGCTATACCACGGGAAAAAGCAAGTGAATTTTTTCAAGCAATCGATGCCTTTGTCCACCCAAGCCGATACGAAACATTTGGCATCGTTTTAATCGAAGCACTCTCCTCTGGCCGACCAGTCGTCGCCACGCGATGCGGCGGACCAAACGACATCGTCCGAAACGAGGATGGCATACTCGTCGATGTTGACGATGCAGACGGCTTGACAGAAGCCATGCGCAGCATGATCGGAAAGGATTGGGACACGCAAACCATGCGCAAAGGAGTTGAAGCGAGGTACAGCAAGGATTCGATTCGCAACCAGTTGCTGGATGTTTACGAGACCGTTCTTTCAACAAATCACCTTTGAAACAGGATTAAAGACTAAGATTCGGAAGAGAGGTCATGGGTCGGGACCGTGTGGTGACTGAATTTGTGTACGCTGATGAGCGGATCACAATGGAAGGTTACCACGCCGAAGATTCGATTTTTGACCGAATTGCAACAGAGCAGACGTTTTACGAGCATCAGTTATTGGAAAAAGCACAATCCCTGAATCTTGAAGGCGTATACATTGACATCGGTGCCAACATTGGCAACCATTCGGTGTACTTTAATCGATTTTGCAACGCCACCAAAGTGTACAGCTTTGAGATCGATGAAGCCATTTTTTCTATATTGAAGAGAAACATGGAACACAACTGCAAAGACGGCACCTACCACCTTAGTGACATCGGTATTTTGGACAAGAAGGGATTTGTTGACCTCTCCGACACAAACCACCTCAATGCCGGTATGACAAAAATCGTTAATGTCGAAGGTACGAACAGGGAGGTGGACACGCTTGATAATGTCATGCAAGGCGTCGACAACATTGCATTGATCAAAATGGACGTTGAAGGATTTGAATTGGACATTATTCGAGGTGCTCAACACATTCTTGAGACGCAGTCGCCAGTTATTTTCGCAGAATTAGCCACGAAGGCTGAATTTAAAAATTTCAAGCAAGCCGTGGCCCAGTTTGGATATGCAACGGACATGGTGAATTACGCCGCAACACCGACCTACTTGTTCCAGAAAGCCTCGGTCCCGGTAGGAACGAAGGCTAAACAATCTGCCAAACGGTTGTATTGGGGCGTGAAGGATAAATTGACGAAATAAGGTTCGGAAAGCGTACCTGCTGCAAGCCAGGGGCCCAAGGCCCGTTCAACGTTTATTCAGGATATTTTCAAGGCCGGTGCGGAATGCTGCAACCGAACGCCGATGGTCAACCATCTGGGTGTGCTTCCTTGCCAACGCACCGTAGTGCTCACGATCGGCGTAAACATTCCTCAGAGCCTCAATAACAGCATCTACATCATGGCCGTCTGGAACCAAAATGCCTCCCTCACCCAAGGCTTCCTTTTGGGAACCAACGTCGGATGTAACGCTTGGTACACCAAATAAACCAGCCTCGCCGATAACTCGTCCCCACGAACCTGTGGTCTCAAATAAAATAAGGTGAACATCGATGCTTGCAAAAAAGGTTGCTGCGTCTACATAACCTCGTATGCGTGCGTTTGGATGATGGGCCAGTTGTTGAGGATAAGAACTCCCCCCTGCTATGTGAACTTCAGCCTCCGGCCACTGCTCGAGCAACTTCGGTAGGAGTCGTTGATACATTCGTAACCCTTTTTCCGGCGTCACGACCATGATACCAATCGTCGGTGGCGACCCATCAGGTCGCTTTGCCTGCTCAGAAGATCGCAAGGCATTGACGTCATCCATGCTGCCAAAACGCCCACTGAAATCGATGGGTAGAGGCACGCTATGCCCTTGTTGAATAGAGAACCGAGACCCAATGTCAGCGAGGAGACCTTCACCTGCCGCACACACGAGGGCAGCACCTTCCATTATAGGTCGAAATCGTTTCTCAAGCCGGAACACCGTATCATCTCGAACGAACATGATGTAAGGTATTCCACGTGCGGTAAACGCTTCTGCAGCACCTGGTGCCCAATCGAGTTGAGTCAACCCGATGCCGCCAGTGTAATCCTGTTTGTCTAACCACGAGCCCACACGAGTGGCAAACTGGGAACTTCGTCGGGCAATATGCCGGTCAAGAGCCCACTTTCTACGCCTCAACTCACCTCTACGCTCTCGCAAAGCCCACGCTACCTTCGACCAGAACCCTTCGATAGGGAGAGGCGTGGTGGTGAAGTTCACTTCGGGCTCAAGCAAACCAATACGGTCGCCTCTATCGTGACTTGCATATGCACTCACCGTCCACGCTGGGTGCGTTGGAGCATCTTCGGAGGGCGACATTGGTACAAATGTTGGTGCGGTCTCAAGCGTTGGCCCAGATACTGCAATACCATTCAACAAAGCTGCCAAAGAACGCTCTGCACCACCACCAGGTGGGTCGAGATCCCGAACTGCAGCAAAGAGTCGCCGGGTGCTCATACCTCTTCCTTAGCACCGACCTCTTTGAGCGTTGTGGGCTCCAAGCAACGCTAACGACATCATTTGAACCTGAAGTTATAATTGGTGAAAGCGGTTGCAATACGGCTACCAATTCGACGAAATTCCATCGAGGAACACTGCTCTTTGCTCGACTTTTGATGCACATCTTTTAGAACGGTTGCCATAAGCATGTAATGAGATGACTGATTATCTTGACAGTATTGGTGCAGGCATCATTCTCGCCAATGCGGAAGCGTTCAATTTCGATTTTGTACCACCACGTTTGGTCGGGAGAAGCAAACTACAACGAGAGTTAGCATCGAAATTCACCACAATTGCACAGCCTGAAGGAAGTGGAAGAGTCGTCCTCACAGGCCCTGTTGGAAGTGGAAAAACCGTTCTTATTCGTCGGTTCTGTGAAGATGTGCAAAGGAAATTTGCAGACCAACGAACAATACGTACCGCACACATCAACTGCAGAAACGCATCGACGAGTATGCAAGTCGTTCAACGAATTGTCCACACGCTTGACCCCGGGCACCCCGACCGAGGTTTGTCAATTGGAGAACTGCTCAACAGTATCCGCAAGTTACTCGATCGTGCCGCATCCCATCTCATCGTCGTTCTCGATGAAGTCGACCATGTTCTACGGCGTTCAGGTGATGAATTGCTGTATCACCTTCTCCGAATTGACGAAGACCAGAGAAGAAATGGTTCTGTGTCACTCATACTCATCAGTCAAGAACAAGTCTTGGATTTTCTTGAGCCTGCAGTTCTATCTCGGCTTGGTCAATCAAATCATATTCGTGTTCAACCATATACGGTCGATGAACTTGAAGCAATCGCCCTTCAACGTGCCGAATTAGGACTTGTGGAGGGGACATGGGATTTTGATGTGATTCGACTGATTGCAGAAAAGGCTGGCCCCAGCGGAGATGCACGTCGTGTGATCGAATTTCTCAATGCTGCAGTTGAGCGTTGTGAATTTCGACAAGACGGTCATTCAGAGCCATTTTTAACAATTCAAGATGTACATGAATCTTCAGACCTGGTCGCTTTGAATGTCTCAACGAAAATGGACCACATTGATGACTTAAGTGCTCATGCTATGATGACCTTGCTCGCTATGTGTCGGCGCCTCAGGAAGACACCAACAATGACCATGGGCGATGTTTCTGGATTGTATCATTTGATTTGTGAGGAGTACGGACAGAACCCAAAAAGCCACACAACGATGTGGAAATATGTGAAGCACCTTGAACACACACAAATCATCGTCTCAAACGTGTCAACCGTTGAAGGCGGACGTGGTAGAACAACACACCTTACCATGCCACACTTCCTACCGGCAGATATTGCTTCAAGGTTGGAAATGCTCATTCCAAAGCGATTGCGGAAGTAATCGAGCCTTAACATCGTGCGGAGGGGCTAAATACGGGTCGTTAGTCGGCAAAGTCTGTAAGGTGAGCGTATGGCACAAGGAACGAGCGGAGAATTCATTGCAGTTGTCAATGATACCGACCCCAAGAACGACGGAAAATCCTACTCAGCAAAGATTACAGGAAACAATCACGCACAAGTGCTTGGAAAGAGAATCGGCGATGTTGTCGATGGTCTTTTTGTGACCACTGAAAGCGACCAAAACCTCGGAGGATACAAACTTGAAATCACCGGTGGTTCTGACAAAACCGGGACGCCAATGCGAAAGGACCTCGACGGAGGGTCTCGTCAATCTATTCTCGTTACTCGCTCTACAGGATTCAAGGGTATCAAGAAGAACATCAAGAAAAAGAAAGGTGGCGGTACAGAAGTACGAATGAAGCCCGATGGTCTTCGAAAGCGCCGAACATTCCGTGGAAACACTGTAACTCAAGACACACGTCAAATTAATTTGAAAGTTGTCGAGCATGGAAAGAAAAAACTCGACGACATCTTCAATCAATCACCTGCTGAAGGAGATAGCCAGTGAAACCGAGAGGTTGATCGAGGAGCGTGAGGGGACAATGTCCAGGACGCTACCAACTCAACCGATTGTGAACATTGGACTTGTAGGTCACGTTGACCATGGTAAAACAACGCTAACTCAAGCACTTTCTGGTGTGTGGACAGACACGCATTCTGAAGAACGCAAGCGTGGTATCTCAATTAAATTGGGTTACGCCGATACAGCATTTTATCAGACCAAAGAAGGAGATTATTATCCAACTGGTCGACGACCTGATGGTTCCGAAGATGTAGAAGACGAGCTTCAAAGGGTGGTTTCCTTTGTTGACGCACCCGGTCACGAAACCCTCATGGCCATCATGATCACTGGGGCTTCAATCATGGATGGGGCCCTTCTCATGGTTGCAGCAAACGAACCATGTCCTCAACCACAAACACGAGAACATCTCATGGCGCTTGAAATTGCAGGGATTCAAAACATCGTCGTTGTTCAAAACAAAATCGACCTTGTCTCTAAAGAACGTGCATTAGAGTCGCACCAAGAAATTAAAGAATTCCTCAAAGGAACGATTGCCGAGAATGCCCCTGTGATTCCCGTTTCTGCACACCATGATGTAAATCTCGATGTTCTCATTGCGGCTATTGAGAAGTACATTCCAACCCCAGAAAAGAACCTTGATGAACGACCACTCATGTATGTTGCAAGGTCCTTTGACATTAATCGACCAGGAACTCGACCAAGTAAACTGAAAGGTGGCGTCATTGGTGGAAGTATCGTAGAGGGTCAATTCAAGGTCGGTGATGAGATTGTTATTGGTCCAGGAAAAAAAATTGAGAAGGGAAACAAATCGACTTGGGAGCCAATACCTGCCGTGATTTCCTCACTTCAAGGTGGAGGGAACAACCTTGAGAATATGCATGCTGGTGGCCTATGTGGTATGGCTACGCTTCTCGACCCAGCCATTACAACCTCGGATAATCTATCCGGTCAAGTCGTAGCTCGTAAAGACGAGTTGCCGCCACTTCACTCCACTGTAAAAATCCAAATTCACCTCATGGAGAACATGGTCTCAGGAAATGATAAGTCTGCAGAAGTCGTTCAACCATTACGAAACAATGAGATGCTCATGCTCAATGTTGCCACAGCCACATCTGTTGGTGTAACTCGAAACGTTGAGAAAGGCACGACGTCGCTTGAATTACGCCTCCCAATTTGTGCTGATGTAGGACAACGCGTATCACTTTCTCGTCGAGTTGGCTCTCGATGGAGACTCATTGGATACGGCACAATTCTTTGAGGAATGGTGTCCTTGGTGCAATCTTTACTCATCGACGCTTGTGGTTGGGTTGCATGTCGTCATTCGAGTATCAACATCGACAACGAAGCACAACGGTATTTGGGTAAACCACAATGGTTTGTCCTCGATGTTGTCCTCGAAGAATTAGAACTCTTGCAAAAAGAGAAAACCATCTCAAAATCAACAATGCTTCTTGATTTGCTCAAAGATAAGGCTGTGGTCGTTGATACATCCGACATGGAAAGCACGCACACCGATGATTTGCTCATTGAATCTGCTCTTCAAAACAATTCTACCTTGCTCACAGTCGATGTAGAACTCAAAAGGCGAGCATATCAACTCAATATTCCAATTCTTGAAGTGCGGAAAGGTCACAGATTACACTTGGTTGATTCAGTTTGATTATGGTAATGTGAAAAGGACATCATCATCGTGCCCATCAAGGAGTTTCAATTTCACTCCGGCATCAATCCATGCATGCGCATAGTTTATTGCACCAAATGAACGGATGTAATCTCCTTTCTCAAAAAAAAATCCCGCATCAAAAATGTAAGCATCGGCCATCTCAAGCAGGACGTTGGCTTTTTTGTGATCTTCTGCACTCAACTCACTAATGAGAGAAACTTTCTCTCTTGCTGTTCTTGTTAAATCAAGATAATGAACAAGCCGTTCTTCAGAGATGTCAGATTCAATCATCGATATCGTCTCCTTTTTGTCTTGAAAGTAAGCGTTTCACATCCTCCTTTCGGCCCAATGCCTCATACAATTCAATGGCAAGTGAGACCTTGCCCAAGTCCTCTGCTTCTTGGGCTCTTGTAAACATCTGTCTTCGTTTTTCCCAATTTCTCGCCATTGCCGCATCTGCAGCAGCCTTGTATCTACTTTGACGTTCAACATCAAATAAATGAGGTGCAACCCATTTACGAACGAGTCCCTCACGAGTAGCAGTGAACATTGAATCGCCTACATTGTTTGATAAAAGATCCCCTAACTCCATGTCTTTACCAAGAATTGAAGTTTGGTCATGCTCATCGTATTCAAGGTTGCCCAAATGATGAAGTTCACCGTGGAGTGATAATGTCCACCAACCATCGCCTGTTCGTACAGAATTCATCGGCTCAATGGACATTGTTTCAAGGCATTCTAACTTGTCCCAGCCAAATGGGTGGGGAACACCCTCCCAAACTGCTCCATCGCTGCTTTGGAGCAACAAGCGTCCATCGTACAATGTGGAAATCCAACTCCAAGTTCTTTCTTCTAACATTCGCTTTTTGTCATTTCCAGTTAAGCGACCGCACCAAATGATACCATCGTTGTCTTGCCAGAGCAAATGTTCCCTGTCAA
This sequence comes from Candidatus Poseidoniales archaeon, assembly GCA_038146705.1. Taxonomy (GTDB): domain Archaea; phylum Thermoplasmatota; class Poseidoniia; order Poseidoniales; family Poseidoniaceae; genus Poseidonia. The sequence goes on along the minus strand of JAYQSB010000009.1, from coordinate 32,242 downwards.
GCCAACCAAGAAGCCTTCGAACTGAGCCACTTTCCATCCTTCGAATTCCTCGCCCTTCCTGTGAAAAAAGATGCAATTGTCCTTTTCGACAAGAGAGAACCCATCCACCTCCTGGCCTAGCAATGATCTCCTTGAATCCAGATGGAGTGCTCCTCCCGTCAGTGATTTGCTTCGAAGTTGTAAGGGAATACAAGTAGAATCCATGAGCTAAAAGAACGCCTAGGTTGCCTGATTGTGCAGCCATTCCATGAACTTTGAATGGGACATTGGTTGTCCATGTCACCTTTCCAGCGGCGTCCAAATATGTCAATTGAAGGCCTGAACTGACGATGATACCTTCATCAACTGCAAGGATTGAAGCAATACGAGAAGGTGCCTGCCAAGACCACGAGATTTTCCATGTCATTCTGCACCACCTCCTTCCGCGTTCGACCAAACAACTAATTGTGCCCTAGCATTGTTTGTAAGTGTGTACATACTCTTTCGCCCCACCATTCTTGAGGTCAGTATACCTGCTTTGAGTAGCGAGTTTGAAATTTGTGATAATCTCGAACGTCGAATGTTCAAATGACGAAGCATCTCTTCATCCGAGGGTGAAAACATTCGTTTACTTGCGATAGTGACAACATAGATTTCTGTGGATGATAACCGCTGTAGGGCCATTCCGTTTAGAGGATACTCATTTCTGTGGCCCAATTTCGGCATGTGATGACGTGATAACATCTCGATGACATGAGCTGGCAGTACACCATCTTTTTCTTGATTGGTTTGAATGAGACCCTGCAGAAGTCCAATCAATGTTGAAATCTCAGTTGAATGAGGGGTAGAAGGCTGGTCCGAATGAAGTTCAACATGTTCGAATATTTGATTGTCTTGAAGGTCTACTCCAGTTTCTATACCTTGATAATCAAAAATATTTTGATCATGATCCTCGTATTGAGGTGGTTCGGAAATCGAGGCGGTCAATACAAACTCTTCATCTGATTCCAGTACTCTCTCCTCATTTGTCACATTTTTTTCTTCTTCAAGAGCCGAAATATTTCGACTACGTAAGCTCTTGAATGCACCTGTGAAAACTCTTGGAGGGTCATCGGGGACCTCATGTGCAAATGATCCAACAGCGGGAGACGCAAGAAGTGGTTCGTCATCTTCGATGTCTTGATTTAACTCTTCTAAATCAAGATCAAAGAGTTGATTTTCTTGAACACCGATGAATGAATCTCGTTCATGCCAAGGTACAGAAGCATCGATGATATTGTCTTGCAGTGATTCACTTGCACTCTCGAGCTCCTCTGTTCGAATTTCTTCCATTTCTTCATGACCTGTACCCATGAATTTGTGTAACATATCTGGTTCATTTCTCAATTCCGGCCTTGCATCATATTCATTTTGTATCGGTTTATATGACATTTCATGACCTGAATCTCTGTGTTGTTCATCGACATGATTTCGAAGCAGTTGCAAGATGCTCCTTGGATAACCATCTGTAACCTCCAGCACTTCATTTGCTGCCTCTACAGTTAACTCAAAATTAGGATGCCCAACCGATTCAAGTCGTGTTTCAACGAGTTGAATCACATCATTTTGGTTGAATCGGGGCATGGCAAATTCTTCAAACGGTTGTGCCAATTCTACAGGCAACAACTGACGCTGTCTTTGGTCGCATATCATGATGACAAGAGCCTGTGTCCTCTCAAGTACTCCAAGAGTATCTCGTAAAGCGACATGAAGCGTCGATGTGTCTCCTGATTGAAAATCAAGAACGATTAATGGGGCCCTATCTGATGAGAAAGAAGCGTTGATGAGTGCGCTTGTCACTTCACTTCTTGTTTGTGGGGGCTCGGATGCAAAAAATTGTGAGAACACTGACTGAAGCAGACTATGCCCGGGATGTGTGGCATTAAGATGATCGATATATGCAGATAATGTAACAATCGGCTGTAAACATTGCACCAATGAAGAACGCCCAGAACCGTATGGCCCGACAAGGAGTATTTGTCGAGATGATTTTCTAAGAATAAACTGCTTAAACATCGATAGCATGTCTTTGCGGCCGACAAATAAATTCGAGTCTTCCGCTGAGAGGGGGCGTATCGAAAATGGGTTCTGATGAACATGAGGCAGTTGAAGATGACGCCAAACTTTAGCCATACATCAGCATCAATAACCATAGTATATATTCTTTCTATTCGATTTGCACTCTATCGTATGTGTTATGATGCGTTAAGGTCGAGACCAATCGCTTTTTTCAATTCACAATAACGCGTCAGTAACACATTGCTAACACAATATTAACGCGTTAATTTCATCCAAATCGTTATGCCGTCGTCTTGAAATGACAAGACCTTCACCAATCGATGAGAGAGGAATGGGCATGCCAGTTAACAACAGCCGAATCCCTGGTTTGTACAACAAATCTGTTGACCAAAGAAAAGAAGCAATATCACAAACAACTGGCATCAGCATCGAAGAATTATCAGTTTTCGATACTGAAAAGGGATTAACTCGTCAGAAAGCAGACAATATGATTGAGAATGTGATTGGCACAATGTCCCTTCCAGTAGGAATTGCAACCAACTTCTTGATTGATGGCCATGAATACATCATCCCATTTTGTGTTGAAGAATCCAGTATTGTTGCCGCTGCATCAAACATTGCGAAGCGATGTAGGTCGACTGGTGGATTTCAAACAGATATCGACCCTCCTGTGATGATTGGACAAATTCAATTGCTTGACCTAAAAAATGAAAATGAAGCGATACAAGTTATTCAAAATAAGAAACAAGAGATCATCGAGAAAGCAAATAATGTCGAATCGAAAATGATTGAATTGGGTGGCGGTTGTAAAGACATCACCTGCAGAAGCATCTCAGTGGATGGATTGAACATGGTCATCGTTCATTTACACATCAATTGCCAAGATGCCATGGGTGCAAATGCTGTCAATTCGATGGTCGAGCGAATTGCACCGTTTCTCGAATCCCTAACGAAAGGAAGGGCCCATCTCAAAATTTTATCGAATCTAGCAACCCATCGACTTGCACGTTCATCAGCCACATTCACACCCAAAGAGATGAGTCTGGATGGCACGGTTGAATCTGGCTCTGAAGTCATTGAGAAAATCATGGAAGCATACCTCTTTGCAAAAGGTGACCCCTATCGGGCCGCTACACACAACAAAGGAATCATGAATGGAATAAGTAGCATAGCAGTCGCGTGTGGCCAAGATTGGAGAGCTATTGAAGCAGGTTGTCATGCTTATGCATCGATTGGGGGCCAATATACGTCGATGTCAACATGGTCCGTGGATGAAGACGGAAACTTAGTTGGTTCAATTGAAGTGCCGATTGCTGTTGGAATTGTAGGTGGTGCTTCCAAAGTTCATCCAACAGCAATTGCAAATCTGAATATTCTAGGTATCAAATCTGCCAGTCAACTAGCAGGCATCATGGTGAGTGCAGGACTGGCCCAAAATCTAGGAGCAATGCGTGCACTGGCTACTGATGGAATCCAAAAAGGACACATGAAACTCCATGTAAAAAACATGGCAATGACATCCGGTGCTCTTGAGCATGAAATCGATGAACTGGTTCAACGGATTCAAACCCAACAAGGTCAAATTACACAAACCTTGGTGAATGATTTGCTCAACGAAATAAGGCGGATTTAGTTTTCCTCTTCATCTTCATTTTCTTTTAAGACCAAATGCTCTTCTTGTAATGAGTCTAGAATTCCCGAAGATTTGACTTTCTCTCTAAACCAATCTCTTACCTTCTTTTTATCAGTTTCAGGGCAGCCAAAAAGTTCCGCAAACCTTCGAGTTGTTGTCAAACGTCGGGTTGAACCATCCTTACGACGATCGATCATTCCGGCTTGAGCTAACTCTCGAACATAGTCATACGCTTTAGGACCGAGCATGTCCACCAATCTCGATTGAGCAATCGGTTGGTGATATGCAATAAGTGATGCCGCTTTCAATAACTTTTGAGGCATATCGGTTTTTACATCCTTTGGAAGCATTTGTGTGATCGAAGGTTTCACTTCTAAGGCCCACATTTGACCAATTTCTGAAAGTTGTAACGCACCATACCTCCTTCGACGTAGTGTTGCTTGTAGAGCGCTGAGGGAGTCAAGCATTTCCTCTTCATCATAACCTAATGATTCACACAATTCTGTGACTGACATTGATCGTCCTGCTCCAAACATTGTTGCCTCAAGCAAAGTTTCAAGTGGAATCTCTTCACTTGTTTCCATTATTCCACCAACCAGCTTTCATCTAGGATAGAGGGTTCTTCTTCTCTTTCTTCCATTTTCTCTTCTTTCAGTCGTTTTCTCTCTTCTTTCAATCGTTGCTCTTCAGCACGTTTTGCTAACTTTTCGAGATAGAGTTCTTGTCCTGTTTTGTTTGAAGATATCTCTTCGGAGGCGTCATCCATCATCGCTTTCGTAATATTGAGAATTGTATCAAATTCATCGATACCAGGATGTAAATCTTCAAAGTAAATAGGTTCTGACTCACTAGATTGTGAGACTGAAATGAATCCTCTATGGGTTAAAAAAAGTCCCGAGATGAATGCGCTAACCTTTGCTTCTAAATGACTATCTTCATGTTTTTCACTCAATTCATAGAGGCCATCTACGACATCATCTATTGCAACTTTTGTTGTCTTTCGGGATTTGCTTACGCCTCGGATTGCTTGCCAAGAACGAAGAATATCGCCTTCAAGGTCTTCATTGTGCATCCTCCCATCGACATTTGACATATATTGATCAAGTTCTGCCTTGTTCAGTATGCGCATTTCTTCACGATGCTTGACCATTTCTGCATCATCCGCTGCATCCTTAAATGCTGCAAGTAATTCTGCCAGTGTAACATTTCTACCTTCTTGACGTCGAATTCTGCTATCAAAGAATTGAGGAAGAAATTCCTCGCTTTTCCCTTCAAGAACTGTTTGGGTGAACAAATATTCATCGTCAACATACTCTTCTTGCCAAGTGTAGTGCAAATCCTCTTCTTCAAACTCTTCTTCTGAATACTGAATTTTTTCAAATAATTCAGATGATTGATGATGCAAGACTTCCCACGACATACGTATGAGGCGGCCACAAGCAGGCAAATCCAATGCTTTAGCGTCCTGCTTTACACGAGTCGTAAATTCTTTCAAAAATGATTCAAGGTTGATATTCCAAGCATTGAATTGTTCTTCTTTGACGAGTGAAAACACAAGTGCGACAGAGCGATCAAATGGATCACTTAGCGTTTGATATTCTGCTTCTTCAAGACTTGCAAAAGCCATGATTCGATCGGAGAACTCGGATGCAGATGTCGAGTCTTCGCCTACAGCAACCAGCTTGTCAATGATGTCCTGTCGAAGGAACCATCTGTCAAGTGCTGCTTGTTTTTCCATGCTCTCACCTTTTCTATTCTTCAATCTCAATTGATTCTTCGTCATTTTGTTCTATTTCACCATCGACTTCTCTTAAAGATTGAAGGTATTCTTGTGTCTCCTCAATCTCCTCAGTCATTTCTGAAGCACGCTCTGAGAGATGCCCGAGACCATTCTCAGCCGTGGGTTCAAGATGTGATAGCAATCCACCCAAACTTGTTGGTGGCGGCAACTCTTCAGGAATTCTTGGCATTGAAGATTCTACATTTTCGGCTTCAAGCAACCTCGTTTCATTGATTTTAGCATCGTTTGGAGACTCAACAAAATGTTTCTCACCGATTTCTATTGCTCGTTCTCTGTCGAAATCAAGTATTCGTCGACTACACCCATCACCGCCGTGGGTAATACCAATGTGGTGGTCTGCAAGCATCAAGGAGACTTTTCTCAATGTCACCATTATGAATTGGGCTTTTTGACTACGAGCCCTGCACATCTTTGCTATTCTTTCAGCGTTGTAGGCATCGAGATTTTGGTCAACTTCATCGAAATAATAGAATGGACTTGGGTCATAATCTTGAATTGCGAAAATGAGGGCCAATGCAGCCATTGATTGTTCACCACCTGACAGTTGATGGCGATTTACCTTCTCCGATTTTCCTCTTGGCTGTGCCCACAATTCTAGACCACCTTTGAATGGGTCATCGGGCGATTCAAGGAACAATTCACCTCGACCACCATCGGAGAGTATTTTGTAAGCTTCTTTGAAATTTTTATTGACTTCTTTCAAGACTTTGAGCAATCTGTCTTTTCGCTGGTCTTCCAGTTGTTCAGTGAGTTGAATGAGTTCTTTTCGACGAGACTGCAACGATGCAAAATCGTCTTTCATGAGATTTAATCGTTCTTCGACCTCATTGTATTGCTCGATTGCATGCATGTTCACTGCACCAAACTCATCCAATTTTTTGTCAAGAGTACGCAATTTTCGCTCAAGTTCACCGACATTCGGAATTGATTCTGGTAATTCATCTTCAGACAAACCATCCTCGAGCATTGCCTCCAACATTTCATCTCGCTCTCGGACTCGATCCATGATCGTCCGATTGATGTCATCAGCTAATCTTCGATGTTGGTTTGCATTTTCCAAATGTTGCTCAGCAAGAGATTTCTTTTGACCTCTTAATTCAACAAGTTCCATTCTCGAATCTTCCAATTCTTTATGCTCAGAAAGGAACTCAGCACGTTCTTCTTCTTTTGCAATGAGTTGAACCTCAAGCGCTTCCTTCTCATCTTGAAGTTTGACTAAATCAATTTTAATTTGTTCAACGTTTGATGAAAGTTTTGCTCTTCTATTGTTTAATTCATCAACCCGTCGTTGCAAAATTTGTTGATGCGAGCCTCCCTTCTCTAGTGAACTCTCGGCCTGAGATTTCTGACTTTCGGCGGAAACCATCAACAGTTCATTTTCATGAATTCGAACTCGAAGTTGCTCTGGGCTTGCGTCTTGAAGTGCTTTGGATGCTTGTTCTCGTTGACTTTTGCTTTCATCCAGTGTACGTTGTGCTACGTCAAGGCCCTGTAAAGCAGATTCTGCTTGACCATGAAGTTCTTGTAATCTACGTTCTAACTTCTCATGTTTTGTTTGAGCGTTGGATAATAATTGTTTCATTTGTTTCTTTTCAGCACGAAGTGTTTGGACTCGCTCTGTGTAATCATTTTCAACGACTTGATTGATTTGTTGCCTCACTTCCTTTTGTATCGATCGGGCTTCAAGGAGAGCTGCAGAAACCGTATCTGCCATCAATTGTAAGCGTTCAACTTCATTGGTTAATTTATCAACTTCAGATGCCCCCTGGATTTTACCTCCAAACGTCACTGGAAGTTTCCGCTTTGAGCCACCGACCATCGCCCCTCCAGCATCGGTTACATCACCTTGAAGAGTGACCAGCCGAACACCGCCCATGTGTTTTCTCGCTGTGGACAAATTATCGACGATGAGCGTGTTTCGCAACACATACCGAACAGCAATTTCAATCCGAGGGTCGAAATCGAGTAAATCGTGGGCAAAGCCCACAACGCCATCTTTTTTAGCGACAATGAGCGACTTACCTAATGCCCTTGTATTGGTTAATTTGTTCAATGGAAGGAAGGTTGCACGGCCAGCTTTCTTTTCATTTAGCCATCGAATTGCTCGTGCGGCGTCTTCATCGCTCTCAACAACCACTGACGTCATACCGCCGCCAATAGCAGTACCAAGTGCATTCTCATGAGCGGGGTTCTTTGGAGCACACAGCTCTGCGATTGTTCCAATGATTCCAGACAATTCGCCTTTATCTCGGGCAGAGATGACTGAACTCGCACCTCCTACGAGTCCCTTCGAACCAGATTTAGACTCTAATTCTTGACGGGCGGTGAACAATTTTCGTTCAGAATCTCTCAATTTTGATTCAATGAGGGCAATCTCTTCAACCAATTTTGATTCGGCGTTTTGAGATTCGATCAGTCGCTTTGATAGAGCTTCACGGTCAAATTGTGGTGCCTCATCTTTCAAATCTTCTTCCTGAAGTTCAATTTCACCTAGAGCGATTTGATTCTTTTCGAGTTCTTCTTTTGAATTTGCTAGTTCCTCATGCAAGACTTCGACTTGTGTAGCAATTTTGTCGACTTCGGATTGAGCCTTTTGCACAGTAGTTTGGCACAATTCAACCTGAGTCTCTGCGCCCTCTAATGCATTGGCTAAGGATTGATGTTGTTCACCAATTTGGGAAAGTGCTTCATCAAGTTCAAGTTTTTCTCTTTGAGCAATACTGAGTTGATTCATTGCTTCAGTGAGAAGTTCTTCTGCTTTTGACAACTCAGCTGTAAAATCAGTGAGTTCTTTTTCTGCACCGACCAATTCTTCATCGATGTACTTCAGATCAATTTCATCTTCATCAGATTGCTCATGCAGAGCGTCTTTTTTATCACTAATTCGAGCAATACTCACATGTAAATCTTGGATTATCGTGTTGATTTTGTTATCTTCACCTCCAAGAATTTCATTGATTTGTTTTTGTAGTTCTGAAACTTGATCGTCGAGTTGTTGAACACTTTGCATCGTTTCGATGTGAAGATTTCGGAGTTGCTTTTCGGAATCATAGTACCGCTGTCGCTCAGCGACTTGAAACTCGACTTCATTTTTCGATGTTAGGTATCTCGATTGAAGGAGTAACTTTTTTGTTTCATGAATAGAGTCAATAACTGCTTTTGCTTTTTCTGCAACCTTCTTTTCTTCTTTTAATGTGTTTAGCCTCAAAAGTTGTTCCTTTTGAAGCAGTTCAATTCGTTCAATGTAGGCCTCGACTTTTTCTTTTTGTTTGCCACCTTTTCGAATCTCATCATCGTATAGAGTGACTCCAGCGACGCCATCGAGTACTTTTCTCCGCTCGATTGCTGTCATTTTTGCTAAACTGGTTACGTCGCCTTGTAGCACAATGTTGTAACCATCTGGTCTCGCATTGGCAGAGGTTAGAATGCGATGAAACGATTTTTGTGAACTTTCTTCACCATTGAGAAGATATGTCGTCACGGCATTATTCGATGAAGTGAGTCGTACTTCTCTGGTCATCTCTACCTCATCAAAGTCGAGTGCTAATCGTCGTCGGCCATCCGACATTTTTGGATTTGCAAATTTCAAGGTTACTTTACATTGCCTCGCTGGTTTGGAATTTTTCCCTCCGTTGAAAATGAGGTCTTTGACATTTTGAGCCCGAATGACGCGGTTGGATTTTGGACCGAGAACAAATTGTATTGCATCTCCGCAATTCGATTTTCCAGAGCCATTTGGGCCTGTAATCGCAGTAAAGCCTCGGTCTAAAGGTATGGAAACTTCTCCCTTGAAAGACTTGAAATTTTCCACTTCGACTGATTTAAGATACAATCCCATTCCCTCCAACCGAGAAGGTTTTTCCCGGCCTACCCCTTACACCGAAATTTAACAGGATTTAAAGAATTTGAATTAAATGTACCTTAGCACCACGATTTTGTTGGTTGTTTTTGTTTGCCGAGCCACGTCAAAATACGCCCAACTCATTACATTTTTTGCAGCCTTTCCCTTTGCAATACGGGCATGTGGCCATGACAAGGAGGCCTTTCCTCCGCTTTTTCATCTTCAAATTCGCGTCTTGTTGTAGGAGACGAGACCGCTGAATACGATTTTTTGTTTTGTCGTGAGTCGTGTTTTCTTTGGCGTAAAAGGCATTTGCAAAGGCTTCTTTTCGCTCCCTCTTTACTAGAGTCTTTTCCCTAGTTTGCTCAAGGGCGATTGGGTCCCAATATTTGGGTCCACGAATCAACATATACCCGAGTCCTGCAATAGCGATTTGGAGCAACCATGGTTGGATATTGAAAGGCATCAAGGTCGCTAATCCTTCTGAACTTGCAGCATGTGGGAGCCAGCCAAAGCGGTCGAGGATAGCAATCGAAAAGAGGCCAATTCCGGTGACAAAGCCAACTTTACGAACTCGTTGAGCCCATCTCTTATGTTGGGGCAATTCCCACCGACCAGCAAGGAGAATCACGAGACCTTCTGCCAACATCATGAAATCTGCACCATCCCATTGTCCCTTTTCCTGAAGACAGTATGATGCACCGGAGGTCTGCAATTCATTTTCGATGGTTTGAAACGCACAATTTGGGTCTGCGAGGAGAACAACATCCAGTTTGTAGCCTTCGGAATCTTCGATAAACATAGGAGCAACAAGGCCAAATTGGGCGTTGAGTACAACAAAGGCGACAATGGCACCACCAATGATGGTCCCTAGACCTTTCTTCGCGCCCATGATTCTCGAAAACGTAACCAATCATTAGAATTATCGCATCATCAATGCTTGAATTCCCTATGATAAATGAGATAACCATGATGACCGACGGGAGTCCAAGGAGAACCTCAGATGGTGCATGTTGCGATTGTGGGTTCTGGAATTGCTGGGCTCTTTACTGCACTCCAATTAGCTGAAGCAGGCCACTCAGTCACTATCATCACAAAAAAAAGAACGAAAGATTCCTCAACAAATTGGGCTCAGGGAGGAATTGCAGCTATTTTAGATCAAACCAACAAAGACGGCATTGAATCTCACATCAACGACACATTAACAGCTGGCGATGGCAGATGTGACAAAGAAGTCGTTCGGATGGTTGTGGAACAAGCACATCTTAGGATTCATGACCTCGTTTCTTATGGGGTTGATTTTCAAAAAGAGAGCGATGGTCGATTTTCTACTGCCCGAGAAGGAGGTCATAGCGAACACCGAATTTTACATTCAAAAGACGCAACTGGTAAAGAAATTGAACGTGCTCTGGTCAAAAAATCCGAAGCACATCCAAGAATTACAATTTTATCGAACACACTTGCCATTGACTTGATTCGTAAAGATTACTCAAATCCTGAACATGGCGTCAAAGGTCTCTGGTGTTACGATCAAATCTCAAAAAAGATTCAAACAATTCAATGTGATGTCGCAATCCTCGCCACAGGTGGTGTTGGCGTACTCTGGGAAAAGACGACCAATCCAGATGTGGCAACTGGCGATGGAATCGGCATGGCACACCGATTCGGAGCACACATCAAAGACATGGCTTTTGTACAATTTCATCCAACAGCATCTACACTCAAAGAACATCGTCCTTTTTTGGTCACTGAAGCACTGAGAGGTCACGGAGCAGTGCTCCTGGACTCCGCCGGACTGCATTCATGGATGCAAGACTGCCAAAATTTCCCCTTGAAAAAACCGTCTCCAGAAAGGTATTCCTTCACTCTTGAATACTCAGACATGGGCTCGTTGGCAACAAGAGATGTTCTTGCGAGAGCAATAGATACTGTATTCAAACGAACAGGAGATAATTGTGTTTATCTTATTACATCCCATCTCGATGCCGAGGAATTGAATGATCAATTTCCAACCATGAGTAATCATCTTCACGAATTCGGATTAAAATTAGGTGTTGACCCAATCCCTGTCTCCCCTGCAGCCCATTACATGGTAGGAGGCATCAGTGTAAATGAACACGGCCAATCATATCTTCAGGGAACTCAACAAGTCATATCTTCATTGTATGCAATCGGTGAAGTTGCTTGCACAGGGATGCACGGCGCAAATCGATTGGCTTCCAACAGTTTACTTGAAGCAGTTGTCTATGCTTACAATGCGGCACAGCACATCATTGAACATCATTGTACATCGTATGAAGGAGAAATACCTGATTGGAGAGCAGATGGATTAGAACGTCTAAAGGAACATGCTCCATTGCGTAATGATCTCAAGTCGCTACAACATACAATGTTCAATGAAGTCGGCATTGTTCGAACAAATCAAAGGCTCTATAGAGCAGAGCGTAGAGTTGAATTATTGGAAAGTGAAATCGACCTTATATGGGAATCAAGCATCCCAACAAGAGAATTGATTGAATTGAGAAATCTTGTTCTTGTTGGAAAATTAGTCATCCAAGATGCCATCAAACAAAAGGAAAATTGTGGACTTCATTTCAATACGGATTTCGTTGGATGAATTGAACGAATAAGGTCTGTTATGAGTGTATTCCTAGGCACAAACATACCATGTTTTTCAGCTAAATCAACAACTTTTCCATTGAGAAAATCGATTTCAGTTTCTCTCCCAAACTGAATATCTTGTAGCATGCTGCACTGATTTTCAGAAGTTAAACTGAGAACTTCCTGTAATCGAAGTTCAAATTGATATTCGTCCATCACATCAACACCTTCGTATGAAGCAATCGTCGAAGCTTCTTTGAAAAGATGCATACAATTTTGGAATAGATTGGGTTCTAGTAACTCTCCGTTTTTCTTTCCTGTTAATGCGGCGATTGGATTGATTGCAATATTCAGTAATGCCTTATCCCAAACAATTTCCCGACCCTTATCTTTGATTATCGGATTCAATCCTGACGCTTGAAATAAATGAAGAAGATGCTTGAGAATTGTATTGTAATGCACTTGGTCAGGATGTTCTATTTGTATCCCCCCTTTTCCTGCCCAAGTAATGCTATTTCCATCACGAAAAGCACCATGGGTGATCGACGAGTAGACCAATGTTTCAACAGGTAAATATCGACGGGATATTTCAACAAGGCCTAAACCATTTGAAAGAATACAGACAATTCCTTCCGGTTTTAGAGTACGTTGAACAATTGGAAGCAAAGCCTCAATATCCGTTGCCTTACTACAAATAATCGCTACATCCGAAGAAGACTCCATCGCATGTGGATAAGGTTGCTCTTGGAATGTAAAATCGAATCGATCAGGCGGAACTGAAATTGATATTTCACCGTCAATTCGTATGCCATCTAACAATAGGTGAGATCCCCATTCACCTCGGACATGGAGATGAATTGCAGTCTCTTCCTCACTTGAAAGTGATGCTGCAATAACCCCTCCAATTGCCCCAACACCAAATATGGATACTCTGAACATTTGAATCACCTAAAACTCGTGAAATGGAACACAATTTCACCAGACTGGTGACTGATCCAAAATGCAGAGTATGGTGAATTTGGTGGTATAAATTGAAACTGATGTGTGCCCTGTGGCAATGTTTCGTTTTCGGTTAGAATGGAGGGGAGAGTCCAAGAATTCCCGTCGCCAACAACCGATAATCGAAATGGTACATCCACATCGTTTGGATTATGAAGCGTGAGATTTCCATCCTGTGCTGCAAAAAATGTGCCATTCATAGCAACAAACCAAGGTGTCGTCCATAATCGTGTCATTCCACCTTGCCATAAGGCAACCATTTCTGGCCCTTCAATTGAGGTCATCTGGTACAATGGATAAGGATTGAAGGAGTCGTCACAGACTGAAATATTCTGTGAAGGTTCAACCAACATCGTCAAATTGCTGCCTTCTCCGACGTGAGGTAAGCGGGCTATCGGTTTAATATTCGTGTTCCAAACCCATTGGCCTTGAGATGGTTTTGTTGGTACACTCACCACTGCATTAAGAGGGCAGGGTTCATTGGCTGCAAAGATTTGTTCATGTTCAAAAAATGAACCCCATGAAGACGCTTCATCGTTTCTTATCAACCATCCATCTGAAGGCACAATCATTTGGAGTTCTCGCAGCGTTGGAAACATTGGAGAAAAGCTTTGGTTATTGATGTGAAGAATTGGTTGGGCGACAAAGTGAATAATCTCATCGAGACCATTGAAACAAATTTTTTCGGGTAAATCCTCTGCAAATGTTGTTGCATTCGAAAGCACGCCTTGAATTCGAAGAGCATCGGCTTGAAGATTTTGGATGTGGAGATACTCAAGGCTTACATTGAACTGTTGCTTTTGTAATGACGATGTGTACAACTCTGCACACCACGTGGATTCCGAACTTGTTGGTTGTGGTATCCAAGACGCAGAGGTATACACTGAAGCATCTGGAACAAGTTGCCATGTAAATGATTCAAGTTCATCGTTGATTCCAACAACGATCATAACATCCATGGCGTAAGGTACGTGAGGGGAATTCCAAGTAAGATTGAGCCACATACGATGGAGATAGCCGGGGCGAACATCGGCGCCACAGCCTTCACCGTCGTGGGCATATGTCTCTTCACCTGCACAATCCCATTGTAATTGCCAATCCCCAAATTCGTTCTCAATATAGGCTGAAATTGTAAATTTTTGTTCAATTGAAGAAGGATTTTCAAAATCAATTTGAGTCATTGACAACCAGGTACCATCATCTTGTAGTTTGGCTATGGCTAACGTATCTGTCGTCAAGATGAGAGGTTCATCCCAAGAATCATTGAAACCCAAAGGTGCTTGATTCGGAAGAGCTAGAATAAAGATAAGGATGAGGAATGTTCCCAATCGACGATGCTGTGACTCATTCAATTCCATTGTTTCATTGGTGATAAATGGACTACGGATATCGCTGCCATAGAAGAAAATAAGAGGTAAACAGATTGATAGAATCAAGAACCATATGCCGAACGAGGAAAAAACATCGAACAACAAAGCAAAGATTAAGAAAACAAGAAGCAGAAATGTTTGGGTGCTTGCACTACGAGCTTCCATCATGCCCATTCTGGAAATCATGATTCTACCGCCTGGGAATGTAGGTACAGGAAGGAGAAGGACCCACGAGAGAAGAAGAAAGAACATGCCAGCAAAAACAAATGGATGTGCCCAAGCATACAACACATCAGCAGATTCTGTAAGCAAGGTCTGGCTCAGAAATTCCATAAGTAGCGGGGGCTCGATAGCGTAAGGCTGACCGAAGATTTCAACAAATTCGTTCGTGAAAAACAACCCTGAGAGAAAAAGTATACAGCCGGAGATGAAAAACGTAATCGGTGCTACGATTGAAGAAATTCCAAGTGAATATCGATCGGGCCATGGACGTGCATCCATACGAGGTAGTGTTGGCAAAAACAGAATTCCAAACGGCCAGAGAAGTAATGATTGAGGCAGGATACCAAAATAAAACAAAACAATCGAAGGGTCAGGTATGGGCAGAATTGGGCCTAATCGGACACCGTGCTTCTTTGCAATCGACTTTTGAATTGCGTTTGCAATAAAGAGGACGAACATGATTGGAATTGCATAGTAAGTTAATGCGTACATCAATTGCTCCGACGTTGTTGGGAACAAATGCTCCACAAACAAACTCCCTGCGAGCAACGAGGTAAAGAAAGAAAAAATCCAGAATAATGATTTCGTTTTTGACGATGCAAATTGACGTTCAGGGGTAGGAAAAACAATTAATGCATATGGTTCATCATCCAATATTTTTGACATCCAACCTAATTTTTCAAGATGGTGATTCAACAGGCGGTGTGTTGCGTTGATATCATCATCCTCATCCAATGCTTGTATCGTGTATGTTGGCCAACGTCCACCTCGGTTGGATAGAATTCCGAAGTAACGTGCGACGATTTGTTCGATGAGATCTTGTTGATTCCATGATTTAGGATGAAGATTGAGAGGTTCTTCTCCTTTCTCAGCAATGAAATCTGTGGCCATAGTAAAACCCCCTCGCATCATGCTGTCATCGGCAACCATCAAGAAACCAACGATTGAACGAATGAAAAAACTTCACGATTATTTATTCTTAAATCGCTTTAACCGGAACGTCTCTTCTCTTTCCATTTCCTCAAGCCGCAATTGAATGAAGACCTTTGCTTCTTCAAGTTCGGGAATCACTTTGAATTCTAATGCATTCACTCTTCGCTTTGTAGCCTCGATTTCTTGCAAGAGTCGCTTGAGTGTTGCTTCCATCTCAGATGCTTTCACTATTTTTTCAATCAATTCACCAAATGAATCGCTCGCTTCATCGATGTACGGAGATGAACCGATGTAACCAACTCCACGCTCACGAAACGTAGACTTCAAATTCGTTCCACTGACCGAAGGAACAACAACACCCATGATGTTTCGTCGTTCAACTTCTACCTCGGGATGGGCGGAGTTCGCAATTGCAGCCGCACGAACGGCAAGACCGCCTTCGATGGCATTTGCAAGATCAATTCTCTGTTTAGCCAATTGGTATGCTTTGGTTAAGTCTCGCTTTGCTTCAATCATTTCCGAGAGAAGTTGTCGGAATTCGTGGAATAGACCATCTCTTTTCATCTTGAGCAGATTATACCCATTCTTGGTTTGTTTGATTCGAGCTTTTAGTTTGATGAGTTCGCTGCGTGTTGGTTTGATATCCAAAGCCATGCTACTCACGTCCTCTTTTTACTCAGCTTCTGTTTTCTGGGTGATACTTTTCAATCCACTTTTGATCGAGTCGAACAAGGTACTTGGTGTCAATGGAAGACATCAATGTCCAACACAAGTCAAGAGTTTCATCGATTGTTCGGTCTTCATCTCTTGATTGTCGAAGGAATTTATCTTCGAACACACCGGAGAAATCCAACAATTGTTTGTCACGCTCATTAAGTGCGTCTTCACCAACAATCGCAACCAATCCTCGAAGTTCTCGACCTTGTGCATACGCTGCATACATTTGGTCTGACACTGATTTGTGGTCTTCTCGTGTGGTTTTCTCACCAATACAGGAACCCATCAATCGTGACAACGATGGGAGAACGTTGATTGGAGGGTAGATACCTTGTTGGTGCAATTCACGACTAATCACAATTTGACCTTCAGTGATATATCCTGATAAGTCGGGAATAGGGTGTGTAATATCGTCACCAGGCATGGTAAGAATTGGGAATTGGGTGATGGAACCTTTCTTTCCTTTTACAATTCCAGCACGCTCGTAGAGCATTGCCAAGTCAGTGTACATGTAACCTGGGTAACCTCGCCGTCCTGGCACTTCTTCACGGGCCGCACCAATTTGTCGAAGTGCGTCACAATAATTTGTCATGTCCGTGTAAATAACAAGAACGTGGTAATCTTTCTCAAACGCAAGATATTCTGCCGCTGTAAGAGCAAGACGCGGTGTAATAATTCGTTCGACAGCTGGGTCATCAGCGAGATTGACGAACAAGACCGCATTCTCAAGTGCTCCAGTTCGTTCAAGATCTGACCTGAAGAAATTGTATTCTTCTGCAGTGATTCCCATAGCACAGAACACCACAATGAATTGTTCATCCGAACCCTTCAATTTTGCTTGTCTTGCAATTTGGAGTGCGATGTCATTGTGTGGTAGACCTGATGCAGAGAAAATAGGCAACTTCTGTCCACGAACAAGTGTCGTACAACAATCAATCGCTGAAATTCCAGTTTGAATGAAATCGTGAGGCGATTGTCGGCTGTATGGGTTGATGGCGGCACCGATGATGTCAGCCTTTTCGTCGGCGATGATTTCAGGGCCACCGTCTCTTGGTCGCCCTGCACCGTCGAGAATTCTTCCGACAAGGTCTGTACTCACAGGTAGTTTGAACACATCGCCCATGAAGGTTACACCTGCTTCTTTGTCGATGCTTGCAGTGCCCTCGAAAACTTGAACGATGACGAGGTCATCCGATGTATCAAGGACTTGCCCATTCTTCATTTCGCCATTGGATAATCGAATCGATACGATTTCACCAAAAGCAACCGGCTCTGTCTTGTTCAAGAAAACAAGAGGGCCTTTAACGTCTGTAATTGTTCTGTATTCTTTTCCACTCATATGATCACCTCTAATTTCCACCTACTGTATTTTCGATTTGTGCCACCATTTCTTTGACCATTCCGTCAATAGTGTCGATGTAGCCGCTTTCGAATCGACCTCTCATCAAGTCAGAGCGACCCGGGACGTTCACGACATCACCGAGGACAGCACCGCTTGACATTGCCGTTTTAGCAGCGTCTTGGAACGTGAGAATGGCTTTTGCCATCTTATATTGAAGACGTATATCACAGAAGGCATCGACATCGTGGAACCCATTTTGTTGAAGGAAGAATTCTCGAATCATTCGGGCTACTTCAAGCGTTAACTGCTGGTCCACTGGAAGTGCATCTGAACCAACGAGTTGAACGATTTCTTGCAATTCAGCTTCAACCTGAAGTAAACCACTCACCTGTGTTCGAATTTCTGGGAAGTCTTGTGCGATATTGTCTCTAAACCACTGGTCCAAACTCTGTGGGTAGAGTGAATATGAATTCAACCAATTGATCGCTGGGAAGTGTCGTTGTCGTGCTAGTCCAGCATCGAGACCCCAAAACACCTTCACAATTCGAAGTGTTCCTTGGGAAACTGGTTCAGAAATGTCACCACCAGGTGGTGAAACTGCACCAATCACAGTGACTGAACCATCGTTGCCGCTTAGGGTTTCAACACGACCTGCTCGCTCGTAAAATTCTGCAATTCTTGATGATAGGTATGCAGGGTATCCTTCTTCACCGGGCATTTCTTCAAGACGTGATGAAATTTCACGCATTGCTTCTGCCCAGCGCGATGTTGAATCTGCCATGAGAGCGACATCGTAGCCCATGTCTCGGAAATATTCTGCAATGGTAATTCCCGTGTACACAGATGCCTCACGTGCTGCTACAGGCATGTTCGATGTGTTTGCAATCATGACCGTTCTGTTCATCAGAGGCTTGCCAGTGTTTGGATCGATAAGGTGAGGGAACTCGTCAAGAACTTCTGTCATTTCGTTTCCACGCTCACCGCAACCAATGTAGACGACAATTTGTGCGTCAGAATACTTTGCAAGGGATTGCTGAGTAACAGTTTTTCCAGACCCGAATGGTCCAGGAATTCCTGCTGCACCGCCTTTTGCAAGTGGGAACAAGAAATCGAGAATTCGCATTCCTGTAACAAGTGGGGTATCTGGCGCATACTTTTGGCGGTAAGGACGTGGTGTTCGAACCGGCCACTTTTGCATCATTTGAATCTCTGTACCATCTTCAAGAGTGCACACGGTCTGTGTCACATTGAAGTCACCGGACTCAATCGATTTGATTGTTCCAGATGCGGTAGGAGGCACCATAATCTTGTGAACAATCGTTTCCGTTTCTTGTACATGGCCGATGACATCGCCACCAGAGACTTCATCTCCTTTTTTGGCGGTTGGCTCAAAGGTCCATGTCTTCTCAAGGTCGAAAGCATCTGCATCGACACCACGAGTAATGAAGACACCCATGACCTCCTCCAGTGTAGCGAGTGGCCGCTGGATTCCGTCATAAATTTGGGTGAGAAGACCTGGTCCTAGGCTAACTGAAAGAGTCTCACCTGTGTTTTGAACTGGCTCACCCGGACGGATACCTGATGTATCTTCGTATACTTGGATGATGGCTTTATCACCGTGTAATTCGATAACTTCACCCATCAAACCTTCATGCCCTACTCGAACCACGTCGTACATTCCTGCTTTCATTCCTGTAGCGGTTACAACCGGTCCAGATATTCTGTATATTGCTCCTGTTTTGCTCATATTTTTTCCTCCTTTTCTCTATTGCCAGAGATCGACTCCTATTGCCTTACGAATTGTATCTCGCAAGGTTGTGTCCTCTTCGGTTCCAATACCGAGGACGGTTGGTGAGACAGATGCAGAGAGTTGTTCTCTCAATCTGTCTGGAAGTGTAGGGAAAATGGTCGAATCGAGAACCACGATTCCCACACTTGAATTTGATAACAAGCCACGGAGTGTTGAATGTAATTCATCATCGGATTCCGGGTTGTGTAGTTCGGACAATCCAGCCAACTGGAAGCCCAAGGTGAATTCTGGAGAACCAACTACTGCTATTTCCACTTCATTCACCTCATAATACGTGTTCGTCAATGACAGATTCTGGTAATCCAGCAAGTAAGCCACGAACAATAATTCTCAAATCATTCACTTCTTCAACTTTCATTGCAATGTAATGTATAATCGGCAAGGCAGAGATGGGATGGAGAAAACTCATCTTTGCCATGAAATCATGTTCTCTTTGCTTGAACCATGTCACCATTGGGTCCAAACTTCTGCGCTCATCACATTGCTTTAATTTCTCTTCGAATTCAGCCAAATCAAATTGATTGTTGCCTCGTAAGACATCTAGAAGAGCATCTTTACCACCCATTGAAACTGTCGAAAATGAACGTGTGGGTACAAGACGTCCGCCGGGGAGGAGAGCACCTACGAGTGCTTCTCCTTGCATCCCTACAGATGTCGCTTCCAAGATGTTCAAGATGTTCTTGTGATCAATTTCCAAGGCAAGCAATTTCCTTGCAAACTTTGTCGCTTTGTCGTTACCTGACAGAGCACTCAAAGCCTCGTTGAAATAATGGCGATCCAATGCATCTTCGTAGGCGTACAATGACGCATTTTCAGGCAATTTTGATAATGCTTGGCCGAAGGACTTTCTCTTCATTGCAATGGCTGCTGAACGAAGTGTATCTGATTCTTCTATAATTGAAATCCACGGTGTGTTGATTTCATTGATGGCAGGCAAAATCGAGTTTTTGACCTTCTCGATTTCAACCTCATTGAGGACTGAACGAAGAACGACTTTTGCATTCTGATATTCAAATCTCAATGTGTACACTGAAATAACAGGTTTGATTTTAGGATTACACATTCGTAATATATCCAAGAGTTCGACTTCTAGATTGTGGGTAAGTGCTGCCTCAACCAGGTCGCCTCCTGTTAGTTTTCCTGCGTACATGTCAATCTCATTTCTGTAGCCCATGTCACCAACTGCTATGGTGAGTTGGTCTGGTGATTGACGAATGAGTTGCCTTAACCTTGCCTTGTCTGCAAGGTTGCTTTTACGAGACTTTGCTCGTGCTGCAACGTACGCTGTGTTTGCCCTCATCGTATTCCCTCATTCAAATAATGTATTGTTAATTGACGCTAAGTTGTCTGACCAAGCTCGCTCGAGTAAAGTATCAAATCGCATGTCGAAGGATACTGAACCATCGTTGGATGAGAGGATAAATCCGCCCATGCAGTGAATGGTTTCACCAACTTCAAAGTCTCCAGATAGTTTTGAAAGAGATGCTTTATCAATTTCCGCTGGATGAAGGATGAATCCTTTTTCACCAACTTTCTTTGCTTCAGCAATCAATGACTTGAGAAGTGATTCCCTCCCTTTCATTTTAACATCCGAAATAGAATCCTTTGCCATACCATATGCTGCGTCAAGAGCAGCTCTTTTGGCAATGAGAACTTCTTTCTGATTTGATTGTCGAGCACTTGCAACGACTTCCCGTGCAATCTGTTCTGCTTCGCGTTGTGCCTTCGTTTCTGCGTTTGACCGAATTTCATCTGCTTGTTTCTTTGCTGCATCGAGTATTTTCTTCGAATCAGCTTTTGCAGATGCTTCAATCTCTGAGGCTTTCGCCTCCGCTTCCTTGCGCACATCTTCGCTAATTTGTTCAAGTGTCATCTTCAATCCTCCTTACTCAATCAACGTATGTTGAATGAGTTGATTCACTCATAGGAAGAGTGGTAGTGCACCGAGAATCACGATAGATTCTGGCAAAGCTGTAAAGATGAGCGCTGGTCCGAATTTTGATCCGTCTTCAGCGAGCATGCCGACTGCAGCACTACCGATAGCGGCTTGGGAAAAGCCTGCACCAATAGCAGCAAGTCCGAGTGATAGACCTACACCAACGTCACCGTACATACCATTGTTCCAGTTTGCTTGTGTATCTTCACCTGGTTCAGCAGCTACACCTTGTGCAATCATTGTGATTGCAAAAAGTGCGACCAATGCTCGTATTACATTTTTCATTGCTTTTGTTTTCATATTTTTTCCTCCATTATTTTTTTTGTCCTATGGACTATGATTGACCCTCCACGTGAAGGGTTCTTCCGCCTAGCGGTGTAAAGAGACGGCCTGAGCCGTCGTGGAACTTGCCCATCCATTCCACAAAGTGAAGACGGGCTGCGTGAATACTTGGTGATAATAATCCAAGTGCAAGTGCAAATGCCTGAATGAGGATAAAGAGTACCAATCCAACGAGAATCATCACAGGGTTGCTTGGATGAATCATCATGTCCCAACCGATGGTGATTGAGATTTCAGCAATTTTCACACCAGCAACACCAACAGCCATGACTCGAAGGTAAGATAGTGTGTTCGCTAGAAGGCCGAATGTTTCGATAGGCCCCATAATCACACCGCCTGCCCATCCAAATTTCTCGTAGATAGCAAGACCTATGATGAGTGAAAAGACCCCAGCGATTACCATTCCAGTCCATGCGGACAAAATGAACATTTCACCTCCATAGCCAACAACTTGTCTGGCATGGAGAAATCCGCCAATGAGAATGAGGATGAATGAACCTTTTTCGAAGAACGCCGCTCCAATACCGTGGGCGTTGAATGCATTGATAAATCCAATAATGAATCCAAAGAGAAGGTGACCTACACCAAGATAAATTGAGATGAGAACGTAGTTGGAAATGACCTTCTCATCAGCCCTGTGGAAAGGAACGTGCAGATTCAAATTGAGCAGCGAATCCATGAAGTGAGGGAAATGAATGTGTGCATAGGTCCAGTCGTATAGTGGGACGAGTATTGGTATGGTTTTGTGAGATGTTGAATTATCCCAAACAAACCCAAATCCTTCGGCGAAAATAAGCCCCCATATGATGCACCAAACACCCATCCACTTGAGGATCGTTACACCATTCTTTGCCACTGGGTCGACTGCAAATGGTTGCTTTCCTAGCCATAATCCAAGCAAGAAGATAATGAGGCCATAGCCGAAATCTCCCAAGATTAAGCCATAGATGAATGGGAATGTCATCATGATGAAGAATGTTGGGTCAATGGTGCCGTACTTTGGTCGCCCAACCAAATCGACCATCAGTTCGAATGGTTTCGAAACATTTCCGTTATCGTATGCAACTGGCGGTGTTGGTTCATGATGGTCATGGTCGTGGTGACCGTGGTGATCGTCGACGTGCTTTTCGATTTCAATGTGTGATGCGAGTGGTGCTAGAACGCTTTGGATGCTCTTCGCATCTTGGTGCGGAACCCATGCATCAAGCACAAATGCCATATCAGAAACTGCCAACATTGTTGGTGCTGTATTGATCGAATCAATTCGGGTAAGATATTCCTCTAAGGCAACAAGGGTTCTTCCGTGCTTCTCTACCCAGTCAGTTCCTTTCATTTCGGCATTCTTCATCTCAGATTCGAGTTCGACCATTCTCGCTCGAAGTTGTGAAATGATGTCGGAGGGTTTACCTTCGCCTGATGGAATTTGTATCGGACGTGCACCTAGCCCGCCAAGAATAGTTTGAACTTCTGTTGCCTTGTTCGGGGAGCAAGCGACAACAACAATTCCAGGACCAGTTTCAAATCGAACATCGTTACCTATGCCAGCGAAAGCCTGTCCAACTTTACTCGCCTTTGCCACCTCTGCAACGAACATATCAATGTGGGATGTGCTTGTCAACAACTCAATTTCTATGCCTAATGGTTCTAGTTTTGTAAGTAAATTGATTTGTTCAGAAATCGAATTACGTTCAGCCTCACACTCTCGTATTGTTGAAGCATATGCTAATGCTTTGTCAACCTCTTCAACAAATTCTCCTTCAGTCAATGATCTCAATTCTTTTGCTGAAATTGGACCATCTGTATTCACAGTTTTGTAATGTGCATTGGCCGCTCTCACCTTAGCGAGCAATGAACTCGCTTTGTTTGCAGAGTCGTTTGAGTTTGCTCTTCCGACCCCAATCCCGTCTTCGAAGTTCACATAGTCTTCAATGTGAACATTGCCAAGTTGGGCACAGGTCGACAAGATTTCGTCCATGTTTTCAACTGTTGCAGCCAGCGTCATTCTGGCCATGTCAACAGTGCCGAACATCTCTATACCTCAGGAGTTCAATACTGCATCTAAAACCGATTGAACGGCCTTATCTTTATTTTTCTCATACGATGCTTGGATTGATTCGATGGACTTGAGTCCTTCTTTCTTCACTTTGTCAGCATCTTTTTGTGCGTTTGAGCGAGCTTCCTCGATAGTTGATTTGGAAGAGGTGTTTGCGTCATCGTGTGCTTGAGCAATCATATCTGCCGCTTTCTTTCTCGAATCGGCTATTTTTTTCTCAGCAGATTTTTGTGCGTCTTCTAACTGCTTCTCAGCTTGTGCTGCGGCTTCGGAGACACTTTTTCTCACTTCTCGAATACCCAAAAAGACCACCTATGACTAAACGAGACAAGTGGGGTTTATGACTATAACGCTAAGTTTTCGTGGAAAATTAGTTTGCAGTATTGCCTTTTGGTTTTGTAGCACGGAATCGGCTTGCCATGCCGAAAGGGAGGAGAAGGCGTCCTTGAACGTGAGTGAACCCGACATCCCTAAGCATCCGTCTGTAATACCCGTTGGTGCCATAATGCGTGTATGATTTAGCAAGGCCTTTCCAAGCGTGATCTTTTTCCTTAGTCACCAGTCGAGCGATGACTTGTACCGCCGTATTCATCCAAAGATAACCAAAGAGACCGTGCAGCCAATTTGCTTTTCCAGCATCACAAATGACAAGTTGTCCACCGGGTTTGAGAACTCTAAGAATTTCAGTTAAACCTTGTTTTTTGTCCTTGAAATCGCGGAATGAGAAGAGGCAGCAAACAAAATCGAATGAGTTGTCTTCGAATGGCATATCTTCAGCGACTGCTTGCACGAATTTTGCATCGGGCTCACCTCTATGTTTTCTTGCGGCTCCGACCCTCAACTCTGCAACTTTAAGCATCTCATCAGAAGGGTCCAGACACGTCAAGTCAACATCAACGATATCCACAGCAAACGAACCCGGGCCACATCCAACCTCAAGCACGCTCATTCCAGCAGAAGCATGATTGCGGACATTTTTCCTCCACCTTTTGTCTTGACCAAATGTCATCCATGCATTCACTTTATCGTAATGTGGAATGGTTTGTTCGAGTTGGCGTTCTAGAATCTCCCACTCATCGTCATCAATGCCGGAGGGGTCGTAACCTCCGGTGGATGAGCGTTCGGCCATAATCTCCCCAATTGCAGGTCTTTAATGACCTGTCGTATTGGTGAAGTATACAATCAAGCGATACGTTCCACAGTTTCTGGCGTAATACCTTCTTCTGGCGTCACCCGGAACACAAGCATTTTCAGATTTTCAGGAGCGTTTCTAAACTTTGATACAATCATTGAAGTCTCGAAATCAGAACCGATGGTTCGAACTCTGAATGAGAGGGTCATGTCCGAAATTGAAGACAACTCTTGCTTAACTGATTTGTCAAGTCCTTCGGATGATACACAGATGAACAGAAGTCCACGAACCATTTGGGCATGTGCTTGCAGCATTCTTATCATCGAAATGACGCGAGTCGGATCTTCTCGTTGAAGGAAGAAATCCATGTTATCGATGACTGCCCTGAAGTACGGACCAAGAGCCATGACCTCATTTGTCACTTCGGTAAGAAAATCCTGTGTCGATTCTTGAACAAATCTCGTTTGTGCGAGTCGTTGAATATCGCTTAACTGAAATCCTTCAAGCCTGTAACGACTTGCGAGTAATTGTTTCTCTAGAACGTTACTATTGTACTCCTCACCAATCGTTCGAACTTTGATATCGAGAGGCCAGTCGTATTTTTGAAAGATTCGAACAATATCTTGTTGACCTTCGTCCGTTGCTATGTAAAGTGAATTTTCTGGTTCTTCAGCTGGCGATACAAATTGTTTTGCAAACAAATCGCTACCGCTACCTGTTTCTGTAAATGCTACGATAGTGAAGCCGCGTGGAACGCCACCACGCATGGCGTTATCGAATTTTGGAATTCCGAAGGAGCCCATTGTTCCGAAGAACTCCTCGTCTTCTTTTGAGAACTCGATTTTCTTTGCCATATTTTTCACCTCACATGATAACAACATTTCCTCTGTCGATGAGGTCAGTGCAGTACAAATCCAAATTGGATAAAACGAGTGGCGGGGTTTGGTCTGGGACGTTAATGATCACGGAAAGAATTTCTCGTTGTCGAAATGTGTTGATAAATGTGTGGAGATATTCAGCTAACATTCTATCCTCATTGTAAATTGCCAGTGCGTTTACACTGTCCATGAACACAAAGTTCCTCGGGCTTCCAGATGCCTGTAAGATATACAATGTGCGGAGCAGTATGCTTTCAAGCATAATTGGACTATCGACGAAGTGAATGTTGTTGTATGGAACATCGGTTCCACCAAGGATGCCTGAAGACACCAAGTCAACAAACTGAATATGCGAAACGTCCACCCCTATGGCCTCGAATGCTTGAATAATTTCGACTGCTCCTCTGCTTGCTGAAATGTAAACACCCCCCATTTCAAACATCTGCATAAGTGGAATGATTGTACTCGCAGTTACACTAAATGCATTTGAATTCCCAACTCGTACTTGAACCGAACTATTAAGTGAAACTTCAGAAAGTTGTTGGGCTATGTTTTGGTCAAACTCAAACATGATTATTGCCCCCATCGAGATGTTGTATCAATCTGAGCACCCCACTTTAACATCGGCGTTAACATGACACCAACTGGAGTCAATTCAATCGCATGTTTCGCACGGCTGTGGTAAGTCCCTCTCATCTTCACAACTTGAAGAAATCGAAGTAAGTGTCCCATTCTTTCATTATCTCCCATTACAATAATGCCATCTGCAATTGCTTCTTCAACACCAAATGAAGACCAATGTGCATTCTCAGTAGCAGATGTGATTTCAGAAATCAAGATTGTTGTGCAACCCAAGGTTGCAAGTTTCTTTCCAAGTGTAAACAGAAAATCTCGAATCAATTGTTCTGATTTGATTTTGTAACAGAGCGTTGTCACTGAGTCAATTACAAGACGAGTTACACCTATCGTGTTGACAATATCGACAATTGCCTTGATGAGTGCATGAACGTCGTCCAAATCAAATGATGCTTTGTCGAGTCCTAACCATGAGTACAATACGTCCATATCAAACACATTGATGAGACCAGAGTCAACCATGTTCATGTCGAAAAATTGGTATTGTCGGATATTTTCTAGTAATTTCACTGATGGTTCTGTTGCTGTGAAATGGGCACATGCTTCTCCTGCAAGAGCACCTCGGACGAGAAATTCCATGCCAAGTGTTGTCTTTCCAGAACCGCAGGTGCCTGCTGCGAGAACAGTTGAGCCGTATGGAATACCTCCACGAAGAATTTCATCCAATCCGTGGATACCGGTGACACATCTATCTCTCTGATACGTGGAAGGCGATTGCATGGGAACATTCCATCGAAGTCGTCATGGTTGATGAAATAACCGCCTCATAGGGTTGGTTTAACCACTTTGAACGTACTCTCCTGGAGTCGGGTTATCTTGGACTGCCCAAGAAGATTGACTGAGACGTGAGGAATCTTGCCGCTCGATACTATGGCCTAGATTCACAATGAGACCTGTGCTTCCACCCCAGGAGACCGAATCGATTTCGCCAGGAGTGGACTCGTCGAGTTGAGTGTATCGGAGTCGAAGGGTTCCAGATCCGTCTGATATTGCATTGACTTGCCCCACGCCAAGGAACCCTACGCTCCCCAAATCAATGACTGCAGTTGCATTGCCAACGACTTGTGTAGTTGGGTCGCCACTAAACAATGTTGTAGCATTGCCCGGAACGACGCCACCTTGGAAGAGATAATTTGTTGAGGAAATTCCCGATGTGTGGTTCAGTGACCAACCTCTCAACGATACAGCAAACTGATTTGGATTGTAAATTTCAATCCATTCGGGACCTGAACTTGATGGACGAGTCATCACCTCGGTGAGTGTCATTTTTGTGGAAACTTGTGCATTGGTATGAACTTCCAAAATAACCCGAATCTGCTCTCCATCTTGATAGAACGTTCTGAATGCTGTCGATGATGCAGTTGCCGTGGTTCTTGGGGTACCTCCTTCGAACATGAGTTTGCCAATTCGAGTTTCAACATCGCTTTCTTCGACCCTGATCGTTAAGTGAACACTCATCTTTTCTCCAAGCCCAAGTCCTGCAGCAAACGATTCCTCTGTAATATTCGAAAGTGCTGAAATTCTTTCAAGGTCCAATTTGTTTCCTGAAATTAATCCGGCCTGCAATCGACCATTGTCCAAATCATTCATTGCGATCAAATGCCAATCAGAGGTTGCATTTGCGTAGTCTGATACGCCATCCACCACCGGTACAAACCAACCTTCTGAATTTGTCAAGCGGTCGACGCCAAGTATTGCAGAGCGGTCTAAGCGGTCGAGAGAGGGGTCATTTGAACCCATTTGCAACTGTGCCAAGGATAAAAATGCAGTGAGTATCATCAAAAAAAGCGTGAATGCCGACAAAAATTCGATGACTGCTGTCAATCCTTGTTCATCGTCGTTGAACGATTGAACATCCGCCATGCAACGACCATAACCAATGATTTGAAGATGTTACCGCTACAACTCGATTTATTCTTCCGAATTTATCAAGAACCCCATTTTTGATGCATTCTTGCTTCAAATAGGCGATGAGTCTTTGAATTCGTTTGACGAGCGTTTATCATGAGCGGTGCGAAGCCTATGCAAAAAGAACGAAAGCCCAGTGCTATTGCTTTAGTTGCGCTGTTCCTCCTTTCTTCGTTTTCATTGCTTCTTTTAACCCCCTCTGCTGCAGCAACTTCAGGAACAGATTTGGCCATTGTAGGCTCTGTTCAACCTGTTGAAGACCGTTGGTACACATTTGCTGAGTCAATTGGCTTCACCGTGACTGTTGAAAATATGAGAAGCGTCACTACAGGTTCGAACCGGCAAGCAAATTGGTACGTTTGTGCAGGGGATATTAATGTCGTGCAGTGCACATCAAGCCCAACAGACCAAGGGACGTTCCTGCTCAGCAACATACCGGGCGACTCGATGGATAATTTCTCGTCGACTGATTTTTGGTATCCAGGCGAAACTGCGAATGGAATATACACCATCGTGTATCAATTCGCTTTAGCTGATGACATTTCGGCAAATGATCACATCAAATTTAATATCTATGTAAGCCAAACCTTCAGCGATGTTTCGGCCAATCAGAATTACAATCCTTTCGACAGCATAGAACATTTAGCAGAATACAACGGTCAAAGAATCCTCAACACGAACACGGATTACAGCGTACAATCAAGAGGCACCGTCATATCGTGTGGTTCATGCAATCTCGAATCCGAGTTCGGTTGGCAGCTGTGGGACAGTACAGAGACACAGATGCTTAAAACACAATTCAAAAATGTGACCAACTTGCCAAATTGGGGTGGCCTTGATGTCTACACAGTTCAATTACCAACATTCAATTATTCTGAAGAAGGTGAGTATATTCTTAAATTTGGAATGATTTCAAGCACGGGAACGCCTTATGGAGACCAAAATTCATACAATGACCTTGTGACAATCCCCGTTGTGTTTAATGATACGATTGATGTTGGTATCATTGACTGGCATCCAAGCCATGACCCTGATGATACGCTCTATTACTATGGATCAGAACGTGTTCATTCTGATGTCGGGAACTTTGGAAACAAAACAATTGAAAATTTGGTCATTAATTTTGACATTTTCAACGGCAATAATTTCCAAATCGAGCAATCTGCTTCGTGCACAATACCCACCTTGTACCCCGGCGATAGCGAAACTTGTGTATACAATATCAACACAACGGGTGCAAACAAATTGTTCCGCTTTTCCATACAGAGTGATAGTATTGGAGGACAAGATGTGAACTTGGCGAATAACAATCGTCAGTCACTACCCGACATCAATATTGAAGCAGGTAGCATTAACGCTTTCATTTTCCTTTCAAATTCAAATGGTGAGTACAAGTCGTCTGAAACTGTTATCTTTGAGGCAAGAACCAGTAGTGTAGCCTCGCAGCCCCTAAATTATACATGGAGGGAAGGCTTCTTCTTGCTTGGTTACGGCCAGTACCTCAATATTTCGGGAGACGAACTAGGCATTGGCCCGCACAACATCACACTCGAGGTTCGAGACCCCTTCGGTACAACGGATTACACCTACAGAAATATGCAGATTCTCGAGGCGATTAACTTTAGCGATCTACCCCGATTCGAAGGTGAAATTGTTTCTAGAGAATCAATCACCTACTCATTTAGTGAGCAATTGCCCGCAATAGGTAAAGGTTACCTGCTCGGAAATGGGTTATCACCTCTGCACCTCATGATTCTCGAAGTCGAATCGGCGAACAATCCGGGCATTGAACCAGATATCAAGGAAATTACGCTTCATTTGGACATGTCTCTTATTGCACCCTCAACCGTGGATTTGTCAACTGTACAACTGAGATACCTCGACAGCATTGATGATGAAGGCTGGCAGCCATTTATCGGCGACAGGGAATATGTTGTGAACGAAGATGGAACATTTTCTGTAACGATGTACTCCAGTGGAGTCATTCTCATTGCAGGTGAATTACCTCCTCCCTCTGTTCACGCAAACAATTTGTCATGGTCATTGACAAAAAATGGCGGGATCGAACTTCATTGGGATTCTCTCGGCGACATCGAAAATCCATATTTTGGAGGATGGAATGTGTATCGATATCGAGGGATAGAAGGTACAACCTACTTCCCAGAGCCTGAAGGAGGAATCAACGCGTTCCAATGGGAGCAATTAACCAACGGTTCTTTGATTACAATGTTGTCATCAACAAGTCAACATTATGTTGACCCTGAAGTAATGGAGACCGGTATATGCTCATCATATGCCTTAATTCCTGCAGACCGTTCAGGTCAATCGAACATTGACCTGGTCAATATCACGAGAACAACTGAAGGCCTCGCAGGCCTCATCTGTGGAGATGCAATTCCACCTGTAACGAATATTGTCGACTTCAGGCATACATGGCGGTTCACCAACTCCACTGATTGTTTCTCACTCACGAAGGATTGGTCCAGATGCTATGAGGTGAATTTAACTTGGACATGGCCTCAAAATGAATTGAATGGAGAGTTATCATGGAACATGTACAGAGTTGAAGCAAAGCCTGTGAACATTAACCTCCGGTTCATTACGCCCTTGGCTACCAACCTAAAGGGCACCCCTGGTGAACAGGGATCTTTCAATCAAAGTGGTTTGGAATTCAATGGAATTCGCCCTGACCGAACATATTACTACATCCTTGCCCCCATTGATGCTGTAGGAAATCAACAATTCATCGCATCGTACCCTTCAGATAATGTTGAACGGGTTCATATTGATGATGACTGGTGGACGTATAATCAACACATTATCCCTGAGCCTGTACCTGAGCCTGAACCGCCGCTCGGAATCGAATGGCTTAGAGATTTAGAAGATTCCATGGAAACTGAAGAATTCCAAGCTACTGGTGCTACAATGGTCGGTTTACTCGTGCTCAATTTTATCTTGTTACCTCTCATACTGAAAAGGCGAAAGCGGTTAAAGCGAGTCTTGGACGCAAGAAAACGAAATCAAAGCATGTATTCGGGTGATTTTGACGACTTTTTTGAATGATCACATTCGAATAACTTGACTGAAATCATCCACTCCGTCCCATAGCATCGCTTTTTCATCAATAATTGAGCGTGCTAACATTTCTTCCATGGTATACCCATCGAGTTCGACCAACTGGTTTCTTTCCAATAAACCCGGACTGAGTCCTGGTAATAAGATTGCGAAAGATTTGGGAATTCTTCCTGGATACACTTCATTCACATGCTTTGCAATATTTGTGGTACATGTATTTGTAATAGAATTGTACCATTCTGGATGGGCTGCAAGTTGATTTGTCCGATTGAGATATGATTCAAGAAGCAGTTGCTTACTCTCCTCTCGAAATAATTTTGCTCTGAAAAGGTGTGTAACAGATTTTGGCCTACACCTCGCTCGAACTCCAATCAAATCTCGTTCTGTACCCCAAACATAAATCAATTCAAATTGTCGAAACATTCCTGTGACTGGATGATATCGTTCTCCCACTTCTCGTCTTGCTTCTATAGAACATGAAATAAAGGACCCATCTTCGAATTCAAAGGAAAGAATCGTGTGGGCTAGACCCTTTCGCTTAGGGTCGAAATATTCCAAAACAAACCAAATATCTTTGACTTCTCTTGTATCAAAATTCATGCTGACCCAATGCTCTTCGTACTCCCTTGTTGTGGTCCAAGAAAAATCTCTGACATTTTTGAGCATAACCTTTGTATTCTCAATTTCTGCAATCGCGGTTTCTTTGTTATCATTCACCCAAGGCCTGTCGTTTGATGGCCGCAAGTTCAGGTATTTCCATAGCAACTTGTATGAAAAAAGCACGACGATGAGAGCGTTTCTCGTTCTTGGTATCAAAAGGAGAACCAAAAGTATAGCGCTGAGCAACAACGGCATACTTGGTTCAACCATGACTTTCCATGAGGTTCGCCCTATATTGATGGCGCGGCAGGGGAGATTCGAACTCCCGAGGTGAGACACCACCGGATTAGCAATCCGGCGCAATGGCCAGGCTATG
>JAYQSB010000008.1:44280-67184 GCA_038146705.1 Candidatus Poseidoniales archaeon | reverse complement strand
TCTTGTTTTCAAGCACATACAGGTACCACTACAAATACTACAGCTACTACTACTACGTACCATGGCACAAGTACACATTTACATCTTCCAATGCACTTCCATCTGGAGCGACCGTTTCCCAAATCCAGTGGAAGAAATACATGTCCTACGCTTATGGATCATCAGTCACATTCACCGTGAGCGTCCTCGAAGGCTGTGGACTTGATGCAAGATACAATTACGTTATCTCTTCGAATACTTGTAACGGTAACCCAATCAGTGCAAGTTATCTAACAAGCAACTATGGTGGTACCGCTTCAAGAAGTATGGTGGCAGCGATAGGCAACTCACCATCGGCTGGAACTGTAAGTAGTTCCGGAACAGGCTGGAAGACCGTTACATTCTGTAACTCCGCTACCACCTGTGCAGCTACATCTGGCGGTGTGAGTCACATCACAAGTGCACAGACGAACTCGAACACTGTCGGTATTGGTGAAAGAATGAGCGCAAACTCGTATGTGTACACATACGCCTATGCTTCAGGTTCAACCAACTCCTACATCGCAATCACCTATACAGGTGGTACAGATGCAGATGCTCCAACAGCAGACTTCCCGAAGTATGACGGACAAGCATCATATGTTGAGGGTGAGCGAACTTTCTTCATCACTTTGACCGACTTGAGCGGTATTGACACAACTTCAACCAACGGTGTGAAACTCCACCACCGAAAGAACAACGCTTCAACTTGGACATCAACAAGTGCAACAACCATTGGCTCTTGTTCGTCAACATCGAACAGTTGTAAATTCAAGGCGACCACTGCAGACGCATCTTACGGCGACTACATGGAATACTACTGGAGTTACCAAGACTTGAACCAAGGTAGCGGCGGACCTAACTCCGCTAACACACCTTCAGCAGGTTCCTCCGGCGCATACGATTACTGGGTTATCGACCCAGCCAATGCACCAGCAGGCGACACCAAATTTACAGTGTTAACAACCGATGTCCACGCAGGAAGTTATTACTCCCCTCAAGGATTCCTTGACCGACAAATGACATACTACGAAGGAAACGCAGAATACTACTTTGAGTTCGACGTCTCAAATTGTGGAACTGGTAGCCAAACCTGCTGGTACACAAGTTCAGCCAGTTCAAACTATTTCTACAACAACTGGTATGTCCGATGGAACACTGCTCCATTCAGCACTTCGTCCACATACAGCTACGGAACCGGCGGTAGCTGGGGATCAACCGGTGCTCGAGGAACAACAGCACTCCACTCCTATGATGGAGGATACCTCCCAGGCCTCAACGCAGTCAATGGTCCAGGCATGAACATCATGATGGTCTACGATTCAACAGCAAACGACTGGGCAATGGTTGGAATTGGAACATCTCCAGACATCGACCAGAAACTCTCCGGTGGTTCATCCGCAACCTACTCCTATGGCTACGGGTACTCCGCAGGATACCGAATCATGATTCCTGGTGACATCACTGGTGATTTCGCAACATGGGAATTCAATGCCTCAGGTGGTTCAGGACAAGCGAACCAACTCTGTGTTGGAACCAACGGTTTCTACTACTTCGTTCGATACACAGGTTCAGGTGCAGGAACACGCTGTACTCCAGCATACTACTACATCTACAACAACCCAGCATCAAGTTCGACCTACCGATGGTCAGGATTCGCCCTCGCTGCAGGATATTACGGACGAATGGCAAGCACTGGTGACATCACCTACAAGGTGTCAAGCATCAAGCCTCTACCAGACCAAACCGCTCCTGATATGGACCATACATCAATGGCTGACTCACACGCAAAGGACCGACGTGTCTCGGTTACCATTAGTGACGGTGGAGACCCTCCATCAGGTGTGAACACAACTGCAACCACAGGCGTTGGCCCAACACTGTATTACAGAATCACAAATTCAAGTGGTACTGGCAGTTGGACTTCGAAACTTTTGAGCCCTCCTGGCGGTAGTTTAGACCGAACTGCTTGTGCATCGGCATCATGTACTTGGTCAGCAGACATTGAAGACCTTGAAGTTAATGACGAAGTCGAATACAAATTCACTTCTCAAGACACAAGTACTGCTACAACTGGTATTAACTACAACAACTCAAGTACATACTCGTTCAGCAGAGGCGATCCAAACAAGATGTTTATCGTCGAATGGCGTGATATTGGGTACTACACATATGATCAATGTACAGTCCAAGCAGTCTTCTATGACGTAACCAACGAAATTGAATTCAAGTACAACAACGGTTGCCGAGCAACCTACAACTCTTGGTCAATCGGTTACATGAACCAAGCACGTAACAAGGGTGCAGATATTTCGTCGTCCTCGTCGACATCGTATGCTAACCCAGGTCACATACCAACAACAAGCAACTTCCGAATTCACACAAACTCAACCTCACACGGATGGGAAGAATTCGACAAGGGTCTTGTTGAAATTGTGAACTATGATACAGCACTCCAAGGTTCATCCAATGGTTTCCCATACTCGTACTACTGTTTCTATTACTGGAGCTCGTATTCCTCCTACTGTAACAAGAATTTCGATATGCCGAATGGCTTTGAATTCGATTACTTTGGAACATCATACGATGGTAACAACTCCAACCACCGAGTGAATGTCGCTCGACAAGGTCACATGTGGTTTGCTACATCAGGTACCAGTGCTCTACGAAGCCAATGGACATGGCACTATCCATCATGGCCGTACAGTGGCTCGACATATGCTCGACCAGGTTTGATTTCACCATGGTCGTCCATCTACTCGAGTTACTACTGTTTCCAAACTTCAAGCCTTGATTGTGGTGTGTACTACAGAGTCATGCCATACGAAGGTAAGGGTACAGACATCTACACAAACACCATTACGACCGATCCACAATGGGATATCACCGATAGCCCAATTCGACTGCACCCAACATCTGACTATGTATCGATAAGTTCCGACTTTACGATCAACCCTGGTGTTGTGGTTCAAGTTGACAGCGGCAAGGGTATATCCATCGACGGTCAATGCTCGAAAGCCAAGTTTATTGGTAACTCAAGCAATCATATCAGGTTTGAAGGTTCAGGCGGTGCAGAGTGGAAGGGTCTCTCCTTTACTGACGACTGTTCATCAACAGATGACCGACATCAGTTCTCATTTGTTGATATTGCAAACACATCCAGTGCAGCAATTTCAGCAGGTAGCCGACACGGAGACCACTCAGTGACATGTATCGATACATCAACAGGTGGTTCTCGATCTTGTTACACCAACAACAACGCAGGTAACTTCACACTGAGCGACGTCACATTTTCGAATGTCGAAACCGCTATCAGTCACGGAAGTGGTGCTGGCACCGGTGTATACATGACTGATTTCTCCATCGATGGAGCAGATGAAGCATGTTTGAACTTCCCAGAAGATGCGAATGTTGTCTTGATGGAAGGTACACTCGAAGACTGTAACACCGACGGAACCACTTGGGGTGGAGCTATCGTGAACTATCCAGGTTCCTCTTCAGGTTCGCTCCATGCAGAGAATTTGACAGTGACGAACTCGTATGTGAACTTCATCGATGTTGATTTGCAAGATGTTACTCTTTCAAACATCACAGTAACCAACCCATCAGCTCAAACCGGTGTGGCTATTGATTCAATGCACGGAACAAACTCCGATGTGTACATCTACAATGTTGATGCTGATTCATACGCTAACTCTGGCATCAATGCCATGGGCAGTCTGAAGATGATCGATGTCGACCTTGGTTCTGCTGATCTTTGGATTATTCCAGGTGGCTGGTCACAGACTGGTAACGGACCATCAGGCGACAACATGGTGCTTGACGGCTTAACATCCGATAAGATCACCCTTCGAAGAGTTCACCCTGGCGTTTTCAATGACATCACTGGTGGAGACGTTGATTGGGCTGCGAATGATATCACTGGTAAGCCTGTGAAAATCACCAACACCGACATTGACGCCTTCAACTTGCAGGGTGGCGGTTGGAATATCGTCTTTGAAGCGGTTTCAGCTGCAAGCATCAAATCGAGTGCATCGTCTGGAAGTCGTAATACATTCGTTGTCGACGGAGGAACATTCACGCACAGCAGTTCGTCGCAATCTGTCTTTGATGGCCGATACACTGATTTCAGCGTAGGTGAAGTTTCGATTTCAAGTACAACAGTCTCAAGCAGTGGTCCATATGTTGTTGAAGCACGAACTGGAACTGAATTCGTACTTGTTGAAGCAAGCTTGAACTCCAATGATTGTTCCGATTCCAGTGGAGCAACTGGCAACTGTCCAGTCTCAATCAGCGGTTCTTCAAGCAATCCCTCGCAGATTTACTACGGTGGACTTGCTTGGATTCGAGCATACAAGATCGTGGGTTCAAGTCAATCAAACAAGTCAGGGCACACAGTGTCTGCAACGCTTGTTGACAGTAACAGCAACGAAATGGCAGTCAACCTTTACCAGCAGGTCACAGATACTAACAACGGTTCTGCACAAGTTTGGGTCATCACCGAAGACGGCGATGGAACACCATATACCAAGCACAACCTACGTGCATCAGGTCCTGCTGGAATTAACGAAACCCTCGTTGGCGATGCATGGTACTCCGCAACAACCAACTCCGGAACATTCGGCGTAGGAGATAGTGCTGCACTTCGATTGTACCCCGCTCCTCTTACCTTTGAGGACCCTACACTTGATTGTGGTACGCTAGCGTCAAACTTGACACTTGCACCAAATTACAACTCAGCCACGAACACATTCCGATTCCAAGAGACAACAATTTCTGTCCTTGAATCGTTTGAGATTGATGGTTGTACCATCATCATCGAGGGCGGTGTGCTGCGAGTGACAAGTACTTCAACCACACAACCTGTCATCACCATTTCACAAGGTGGCGAACTACGATTGACCGATTCACCAGATATTACTGGTCTTGATGGAACAATTGTTCGAGCATCATCCTCGGCAAACCCATTGCGATTCGACCTACAAGGTGGTATGATCAATGTCATGAACGGCTCACAAATCAAAGATTTGTATCAAGACGGTTCAACGGACAGTGCTCTTCTTGTCGGCGATGGTTCAACATTGAAGATGAGCAACAGTGCTACAATTTTCGGAGCACAAGCATCATCCGATGATATGGCTACAGTCAAAGTGGTCGGTGGTACAATTGATATTGATTCATCAACCATTCAAAACACAGGACAAACAGGAACAGCTCTTTGGGTTGAAGCATCAGGTGGTTCAATCGACAACATTGTTGTCAAGAACGCAGCAGTCGGTATTCAATCGTACAACGGTGCTCCTCAAGTCGATGGATTCACACTCACTGACAACGATGTTGGTATCGGAGTCTACGGTGGTATGTCTTTGCCAACAGTGTACCGAAGCACATTGCTATCTGGACAAAATTCTGGATGGAAGACATATGCAATTGATGCATCGACATTCCTTGGCGGTGGAAACAACTACCTCCAAATCGGTGCCAACGCAATTTACGGTGGTGGAGATGCGCATCCATACTATTCCTACTCCACTTCGAAGTGGTACCTCATCTTTGACCGACTCAACATCGAGTTAACCGATAATGCAGGTAACAAGTGGAACGTTACAAACCCAGGACATGTCGGATATTATCCATACAGCAGTTCTGACCCAGCGATCAACACATACTCTCACGTCGGTAACTACGACGGCGGAAACGGTGGTGCTCCATCCTGGCATTGTAACTACTACGGATACAATTACGGTCCAAACTACAACTGGAATGACGGGTATTTCTATTACATGTACTATTATTGGCTAGGACAAGGTGTAAGCTATCCTGGATACTACAGTGCTCCAAATCAATTCGGATTTGACTGGGAAAACATCCCAGGTGTGACACCTACTGGTTCATATGCTTACTACCCATACATGTGGTGGGGTTACTATTCCCCATCGTTCATGTTCAGTGGTGTCAACACACCACCTGAAGGCTCGAATGGACAAGGCTCGTGGCCAGGTAACGTTGGTAA
The DNA here is from genome assembly GCA_038146705.1 of Candidatus Poseidoniales archaeon. GTDB lineage: Archaea > Thermoplasmatota > Poseidoniia > Poseidoniales > Poseidoniaceae > Poseidonia. The sequence continues at coordinate 61,153 of JAYQSB010000008.1, read as the reverse complement.
CCCACCAAGCTATGCAGCAAATGGATACCCAACAAATTACGGTCTCTGTATGGCATACGCTTACACGTACTACATGAACAGTGGTTCAGGAGCTCGAATGACCTTCCCAGTTGTTGATATCTCAGCAAGCAACTTGTCAAAGGTAACCATTTACATGGACTTCCTCCACAACGGTGCTGACAATTATCAAGACCGATTGGATTTCGTTGCTCGAGCATCCTCGGATGCTTCAGACCTTGTTGATGAAGACTATGTACGTGAATCAGGTACTCCAATGTTCAAGAACGGTGAAATTACCGGAGCAGACAACGGTATCGATATCGGTGGAAACTTTGCAGCAGCAGACTTCCTCAACATCGATATCACAAGTCCAACGAACGCTGGATTGATTGTTACCGGTCAGAGCACAGGTACTGCAGATTCAGTCAATGTTACGAACGGTGACTACGGTGTCCTTGTTTCGACTTCTGGTTCAGGTTCATTGGATTTGAAGAATCTCGACCTCGATGGACAAACAAAGGCAGGTGTGTACTATGCTAAAGACCTATCAGGCGACCTCACAGGTTCGTTCACGAACATTGCTGGTCCAGCCATAGAATATGGTTCCTCGACATCAGCAGATATCGAATTCTCGGATGTTACCATCATGGGTAACGACGTGGGTATCGAAACTGCGGGTTCAGGTAAAATCACCATTCAGGATTCGACATTCAGCAACACGAACAATGACTTTGTCATCACGGGTTCTTCCGTGATCGACTTCATAGAAGGCGACCTCGGATTATCAACTGTTGACGTGACTGGTTCAGGTAAACTGAACAGAATGCGAATTGCAAACATCACGGTAACTGCTGATTCCTCATTCGTTTCAGGCACAGCGGTTGTTGTTCGAGATGGAAATGGCAACATACAAGGTGTTGAGACAACCGATTCCAATGGTAAAGCATCAGGAATCACATTCATCACGGATGTTGTATCAAGCACTGGTACAGTCAGTCCGTCATTGAACGGTTATACTGCTTCAACAGTTGCTAAGGTAACCTACACCTCTTCGACAGCCGATTTCAGATACACGAAGGAAACACTTTCCCTCGTCGATCAAGCGTATAACAACGAAGAGACAGTGGACTTGGTCGATCAATTCGATGCCCGTATTTGTTACAATTCTGCGAGCACCTCATTTGTTCAGGTGGAACGCTGCCGCTCTTACATCAGTTCATACGGTTCTAACACATACTCATCACCGTCTGGATTTACCGAATACAGTTACTACCGATCTCACGATGGTAATGACCTTGCAGGTAAGACAGTCATGATGGATACGCCGTACTGGTATCTTGACAGCGGTGAACACAACTGGAACGGTACAGATTTCATCTTTACCGGTTCCTATGGCGGTAACCTAGCAAATTACATGTACCCTTACTATTATTATGGAGAAATTGATGTCTACATGAACGATGCATCAGTGACTGCAGCAGCTGTGAACGATGAAGGCGTCCTCAACGGAGCACGACTTGGTTACACGTATTATGCATGGAATTTCCAAGCGAACAACACCACATTCGACGGTCTAGAAACCTTGACCTCAGGTGTTGGATATGGATACTACACGTATTACATGCCTGACTTCTTTGATGTTACGAACAGTACGATTACTCACTTCAAGGGTTACACACCACTGAACAATGCAATTCAAAACAATGACATGTGTATTATCTTGAACGGTGTCGAAGGAACTGATATCAACGATAACACATTCAACAACTGTGGTGTTGGTGTATTCTCACAACGTTCCGGATACTATTACACTCACAGTTCAAGTGAAATTGGATCGGATAACCTCACAATAAACAGAAACACTTTCAACGATGGTGGAGAAATTGCAGACATTTGGTTGTACAACTCGAACGAAGTTCAAGGTGTCGTGATTGATGACAACGTCTTCCACACATCTGCTGGTGGTTCAGCTGTCGCTATCTATCCAGGTAACACAAAAGATGTGGATATTACAAATAACGAAATTTACGGCGGTGACGAGGACTTACTCTTCATCTATCAGACCCACAATTTCAACATTAGTGGAAACGACATTACCGGTGTGACACAACAAGCAGATACTACAGGTATCTACACCTACCAAGGTAGCGGTGACATCACTGATAACACAATCACTGACGCTGAATACTCTGGTATTTACGTGGAGCAAATCACAACGCCACCAGCAAGTGGAAACTCACTCTGTTCAATCGGCCGAACTGATTACAGATCTAGTGACACATGTGATTGGAATCTTGCAAGCGGTAAGAAGGCAGTGCTTGACCTTGATACAGACAGTTGGGGCTATGAGATCAGCATCGCTGTTGTTCTCAACAACACCACGACTGTGAACTCTTGGTCAACATACACCTTCAGTAGCAACGCTGGTTACCACCCACTCGCAACGTACACCACACCTGGTTACTACAAGTTGTATGTGAACGATTCATACGGTGACGGTGGTGCAACGATTGAGGTTACTGAATCCTCAACAGGATCGAGCTCATCATCTGATGCAGTTGTTTCTGGCAACACCATCGGATTGTCTGTTGGTCGAACAGCACCTTCCGCAGTCGGTGTGACGTACGCAGATTGTGATGCTATCGGTATCTCTTCGAGTTCAAACACAATTACGCTCGAAGACAATGCCATGGTCATTGATGATTGTGACGTGAGCGATGTAGGTTCAACATTCACGGGTGTGGGTGCGAGTGGCACAACAGGTGTCTTCTCTGACTCTGCCTTCAATGGCCTAACTCTCAACGGTACGACAATCTCAGGATACGACACAGGTGTGCACAAGGAACTCGGTGTTCTCAGCCTCCTCGGCGATGCGGACATCACCGGTGATGCTTATGGTATCTACACTGACGATGTTGAAGTCTACTCACTCGGAGCAAGCGTTGCTGCTGACACCACAGATGGTGTTGGTCTCTACCTGCTCAACAGTGATGACACTTGGATCTACCCACTTGATGTCGAAGGTGATGTTGGTGTGTTCGCTAACAACTCCGTGTTCCGATGGGATAACCTCGGTACCGGTGTTTCAGATGCAACAACCGCATTGAAGACTGAAGACTCAACTGGTTCGATTGAGAACATGACCTTCGGAAGTTCAACAACATACCAAATCGATGCTGGAAGCAGTTCCCATGTGACATCTATTGGACACACACTCAACCCAAGTGAGTTGCTTGTGGATACTACTGCAGTCATTGATGAGGCAAATCTGTTCAACATTGAGACAACTCACCTTGGAGCCGCTCCAGCAAATGATGTTGCTCTCATGATTATGTCGAGCGATAACAGCCGAGCATCCTATGTCTCAACATCCTTCCAACCAGAAGTCATGAACATCGATGGTTCTACAGATGACTGGTTCGGCGGTAACGAACTCAACCCAGCAGGATACGCAATGCCAGGTAACATGAGTGGTGACGGTACAGACAACATGTACATCACCTACAACGTTGCAGACAGCCTCTATGTTGGTTTGACTGGCGTTGACCTCACAAATGGAGACGTGCTCATCTACCTCAGCGTTGATGGCAGTGGTTCAAGCACAGGCTACAACGGTATGGGTGGTTCACACGACCTACCATTCAGTGCCAACTATGTCCTTTGGGCTGACAGCACATCCTCCTTCGATCTGTACAGTTATGGATTCTTAGGATGGGGACCAAGTTCACTCAGTACTGAATCCATCAGTCTTGCACAAGGAACTGATGTTCTCGAATTCGAGATTCCATTCAGCCGTATTGGTGGAACACCTGATGCAGTTGACATCATTACACTTGTCCAAGAAGAAACCACAGCAACAGTCACAACTGTTCACCCAACTCAAACAATCGATTCCATGCAAGTGGCTCAATCGTTTGAGAAGTATGTGAGCATTGAGCTCAAGCATGGTGACCTCAACAGTGGTTCACTCTACGATGAAGTTCTTGTGTACCGTTCCTACAAGGGTACGACCACACCATCAGGTGCAACAGATTACAACGTCATGGTGATGACCAATGCTGACTGTGAAATTGATTGGACTGTCGTTTCTGATGTTTCACTCGCAAACAACGTGTACATGACTTCCTCTGGAACCGGTGTCGTCGACATCGCTCGAGCATGTCCAGTGATTCAATCAACACTCACGGACATCTCAATCCTTGAAGACTATGATACTGATGCAGATGGTTCAATCGACACATACTCGTTCAGTTTGACTGACCTTGCTGATGATGTGCAAGATGAGGAATCAACGCTCACATGGCAAGTCATCGATTCAAACCTTGACGCATACGACAATATCTTGTTGGGATACTCACTCACTGGACAAACATTCTCAATTGTGCCAGTTGAAGATGCATTCGGAACCATTGAATTTACCTTCAATGTGACTGACAGCAACGGACTCATGGACGAGAAGACCATTGTCTTCACCATCGAGAATGTAAACGATGCCCCAGTGATTTGTAACGTCAACGACATTGACTGTACACCAATCTTCTCATCTGACGATGGATTTGATAACATCCTCCCAGAAGGATTTGGTACACACAAGAAGTACCTTGGTGCTCTTGCAAACCAATCACAATCCTACATCAGAGACAAGGCGAATGAACAAGTTCCATACAGACAATCGTACTCATGGGCTGCTTCAGTTCCATCGACATGTACTGCATTTGAAGTTGAAATCGATGGATATGAACTCGTGATCACAGAAAACACCAGCAACGAACTTGGTGGTGCTTGTGATGTCACTCTCGTTGTAACTGACAACGGTTCAGAGAACCAAGACTCAAACCCACTCGATGTGACTTTCTCGGTTTCACCAGTCAATGACGCTCCAGTCATCCTCGATTGGGACCGACAGAATGAAGTTGTCATGCAAGCAAACAATGGCTCGATACCAAACGTGCCTTGGATGCTCACCTTGATGGAAGATGACACGAACTTGGACAACCTGACATACGACTTGTCAGCAATCAAGTATGACATTGACCATGAATTGGATGACCTCTACTGGACGGTTGAAGCAACAGATCAATGTGAGTATCAAAACTACTTCACAACGACCATCTCTGGTGACGATCTCATCTTCGAACTCGTCCCAGACGCAACAACCAACGCAAGAATTTGGGAAATTGATTACCTCAACGACAACGGTATTCACCAAATTCCGCCAATTGGTTCAGAGTTCTGTCAAATCCGATTGGTTCTCCGTGATACACTAAACGCACCATCGTACGTACCAAACTATGATACATCGATTATGCCTATCGCCAACTACCAACAAGGTATGGTGACCAAGGAAATTGGTGTACGAGTTGACAACGTCAGAGAACTCGTACCAGACTACTACTTCGATGACTCGAGCAAGTTCAGCTGGAACGGTGTTACTTCACTCATGACAGGTTCTTACCTACCAGTCACTGTGAAGGTTGGCGGTGGCGGTGACGAAGGTCCATACACCTACGATCACATGCTCAAGGTGACGTTCCATACTGATGGTCACTCACAACCTGAAATCGCTCGCTACTACACAGTTCCTGATTACGGTGGAGAAATTTCAATCACTGACAACGTGTACATCACTCGAGACACAACAGAAGTTTGGGTTGAAATGGATGTGTTGACATGTTTGACAAACCCATGTGATTTGACAACAACTGTTACGCAGCGATTCCAAATCGACCAACCAGGTTCACACAGAGCAACCAACAGTGGCCTCCAAGGTGACATGTGGTCCAAGCCAGGTCAATACGGTTCCAACGGAACAACGACCTCACAGCGACGACCGCTCTTGGAAGACAGCAACTGGTGTAACAACGTCATGTCCAGTTCTGCAACAGCAGATATCTGTAACCATGCAAACCAACCAGCAGACGAATTCATCGCAACAAACCAAACCCTACCAATCGTTGTAGGACAAATTGGTGCATCTGCGGTTCCATCGTTTGCTCCAAGCATGATGGCAGTTGCTCTTGCTGGTCTGTTTGTCACTGCACTCTCCTTCACATCACGACGTGATGAAGATGAAGAAGAAGTTCGAACGCAAACAATGGCTGACGACGAAGGTGCTGTGAGCCCAGTTATCGCAACCATCCTCATGGTCGCTATCACTGTGGTTCTTTCCGGTGTCATCTATGTCTGGGCTTCAAGCCTCGCAGATACTGACGTGAAAGGTACACCAAGAGTGACCTTCCAGATTTCAGAGAACGATGCTACGAACCCAGAAACTGGTCACTGGAGAATCACCATTGGTCAATCTGAGACAGATCTTGCAACTCAAGCAGTTCAAGTTCGAATCATCTATACCAATGCTTCAGGTGCTACAGTCACAAAGACATTCAGTCTTTCAGACAGTAACGGTGTTTATGGATACAACCCAGAGAACAGTGACGCCTTTGTGATGTTCGTTGACTCAACACTACGTAAGGAAGGAACGAACTACAAGTCAACCTTCAGTGCTGGTGATACAATCTTCGTTCGAACACACGACCCAGAGGGCACTCCTCTTGAGAAGGCAACTGTTTCGATTACCTATGCTCCTGCTATTGCTGGACAATCAACGACTGTCTTGAAGACATACGAAGACTTGTCCTACAACAAAGCACCCTAGAGCTTGAAGTAGAACACTGAATCCTCAGGTCATTAGACCTGAGGCCGACGCAGAGTGCGAACGCTTTGGGAGCCATGCTCCCTTAGCGTGAATGCTTTGAAGGTTGAATGAGTGGCGTGAGTCATGGAGTCTTCCACACCCCGAATCGTCGTCTTCGATTGCGACGGGGTGTTGGTTGATTCGGTGAGTTCATGGAAAACGATTCACGATCATTTCAGCACGGACAACGATGTAAATCTGCAGCGTTTTATCCGTGGTGAGATTAGTGATGTTGAATTCATGCAACTCGATATTCAGCTGTGGAAATCGGTGCAGAAGGATATTCATAGAGATGACTTGTTTCGAGCATATGCTGGAATCAAACTGATGCCAGGTGCACGTGAAACAATAACTGCTCTGAGAGAACATGGTATCTTTATCGCTATCGTGAGTGCTGGTGTTGACATCTTTGTTCAATCCATTGCTGGAATGCTCAAAGTCGATGATTGGATTGCCAACGGTCTTGAATTTGATGACGACGGTTTTCTCACCAATGATGGTGTTTGCCGTCTTCATGCCACCAAGAAGGGGTCAATTATCGAAAAGTTGCTCAAGATGAACGATTTTGAGGCTCATGAGTGTGTTTCAGTTGGAGATTCTGAAATGGATCTATCAATGATGGTCGACGGTAGTCGTTTTATTGGATTCTTCCCAACACGAGAGTCATCAACCAAGGCATTCGAGTCGGCGAATATTCCCATCGTGAGAGAAAAGGATCTTACTGGAATACTTCCATTCTTGGGTCTTGGTTCAAGTGAAGGGAACTGAAAGCGATTTCAGAACTGTGTCTTGATAACCATCGGGACCCCTGGTTATGACCTGAGAATACCCTTGAACAACATGACTGAAAGCATCGCTCAAGACCTTTAAGTTGTGGAATAACGGCGGCGTAATATGTCTCGTGGTCCATCCTATCGGTGGGTTCGTGGGGTTCTTGGACTCCTTCTCTTGTCCAATCTCATCGTTGCAGGTTGTCTCGGAAGTGGAGATGATGAATCAAACGACCTCAGAACCGGTGATGACGGTCCTATTACTCTCGAAGTGTGGCACACATTCGCTGCCGAAAGCAAGGAAGAAAATGTCTTCATGCAAAGCATCCGTGCCTATGAGGCCCTGCATCCAAACATCACCGTCGAAGTTGCCCTCGTTCCGTTTGGCGATGCAGATAATCTCTTCATGACCGCAGCACAAGGGGGGGAAGCTCCAGATTTAATGCGATTATCAAGCGATCAATTGGGTGCCATTGGTGAAGTTCGCGTCAATGGTTTTCCACTTCTCGAAGATTTACGCCCTCATCTAACTCCAGCCGAACGAGGTGCGTACGACGAACGAGCCCTTCATGCCATGAGGTACGGCGACGCTCTCTATGGTGTTCCTGCAAGCCAAGACGCCCTATCGCTGATTTACAACAAAGCCCTTTTTGATGCACGTGGCGTTTCATATCCAGATAACACTTGGACACAACGAGACCTTCTTCAAGCCGCTCAAACACTTACCTATCAAGATGTACAAGGCCTTGCCTTACCCGTGAAGTCTGCGTACTGGTGGTTTGGATTCCAAGCGGGTTACAACGGCTCTCTCTTCGATGCGGCAGGTGAGCCTACCCTTGATTCAAACGGCTCGGCGGCTGCTCTTGATTGGTTGCTAAATCTTGAACTCGAACATCAAGTGGTGGCTACAGGGACACAAACTGAAGGCATGAAGAATCAGTTTATCGGCTCAAAAGCCGCCATGATTGTCGATGGCCCATGGAATTGGGCAACGTACGAAGCCAGTCGATTAGATATTGGCCAAGCCATCCTTCCTACGATTGAGGAAACTGGGGAACGCATTGCACCTTTGGTTACCTACAAAGGATGGACTGTGAGCAAACAAAGTGCTCACAAAATCGCAGCTGTGGAGTTGGCTCAATATCTCTCTAGCAGCGAGGTTCAGAAGTCCTTTGCGTTGGAAACCTACACCTTGCCGACCCATGCTTCTTTGACCAATGATGTTGATATCAACAACGACGAGGTACTCTCTGGTTTCCTCGAACAAATTGAGGTCGGCACTCCAGCACCGACGACTCGAGGGATGGCGATAGTGTATGGCCCTCTTGTTACAGCGTTTGAACAGGCCTATACTGGAGTGGCTACCGCAGAAGATGCCCTCGAGGGCGCGAATACCGAATTGAAGTCATTGATGGACGATCTTCAACGAGCAGCACCACCACCTTCGAACGAAGGGTATCGAACGGTCTCTCTCAATTTCACAACTGATAATTCATCTTTTTACGAGGTCTATGTGGACAATGTCCTGCACACATCGCTTTTTTCCCAAACGAATATACCGACCACTCTTCCAGTTTATGATTCATGTCGTGCAAACGGCGTCGAGATGACTGGAACCTCATCCACCCGGTTCATACCGTCTGACACAACCCAAATCGAATGCCAATTGACTGGCATGATGCCAAACGTCGAGCATTCTGTAGAAGTTCTTGGTGAAAATGGTGTACTTTTGAACACGACATTGAGTACGAACGTAGGGGATGTCCTTCCATCTGCCGGTGACACATCGCCTGTGATGTTTGCGTTGGGAGCGATTCTTCTTTCACTCGTTGCGCTTCTTGGATATGGGCGTGCAATGGATGTTAAGGCAGGACGATTGCATGCGAAATCAGCACATATCTACATCGCTCCCGCAATGTTTGCATTGGCGATGTTGACGTTTTATCCAGTCTTGTATGGGTTTTGGCTATCCTTTACCGATGCTGATGCAACACATCTAGGTGACCAAGCCTTCATTGGATTAGCGAATTTTATCGACGTCTTTACGTCATCAGGATTCCTTCGTGTGACGTTGTTTACGTTGGTGTGGACCGTGGTGAATGTCACGGCCCACATCGGACTTGGACTCTTCCTTGCGTTGATTCTTCATCGTGCGAACATTAGGGGTAAAACAGCCTACCGTACAATTCTGCTTCTACCGTGGGCAATTCCTTCTTACATTTCCGTGTTGGTTTGGAAAGGTATGTTTCAACCAGAAGGATTGGTCAACGAACTGCTTGGTACCAATATTCACTTCCTCGCTGAACCGACAGGTGCTCAAATCGTGGTGATTTTTGTCAATATCTGGCTCGGTGTTCCATTCATGATGATGTCCTTGAGCGGTGCTCTTCAAGCACTTCCTCGAGAAATGTATGAAGCAGCGGCGTTGGACGGAGTGGGTGCCTTGGACTCGTTTCGGCATTTGACGTTGCCCAATCTAAAAAGTGCCCTTGTTCCACTTTCACTGCTCGGATTCATTTGGACATTCAACATGTTCAACGTGATTTACCTTCTTACCGACGGAGGTCCAGACCTCTATTTTGGCGAGCCAGGTCAAACGGATATTCTCATCACGTATGTGTATGATGTGGCTTTCCGTGACGGTGCATACGGTGTGGCTGCGGCATGGTCAGTCGTGATTTTCCTGATGCTTCTCACATTCTCTTGGAATTATATGAAGCGAACTAACGCAACGGAGGCGGCTGCATGATTGAAGAGTCCACAATTCGTTCATGGTACACACCGGTCGAGGTGAGCACCCTACGTCGTTGGCTTATCGTGAGTTTTTTGGTCAACATGTTCCTTCTTTCCGTCGATGTCCTTAGGGGCGGAGGCACGCTTGGACTTGGATTGTGTGGCCTTTTGTTGATTGGTCTGATGTTGAACACTTTACCTGAAGAGGCATCAACCACATCTCGAAACATCACATTGGTGCTAAGTGGTGGGCTTTTGTTGGTCGGCTTACTTCGTCTGCTCGCTTCGCCACGCACGGCATTTGACATTTGGATGCAAGGGTGGTTGATTGGACCGGGTGCCATTGCGCTGATCTGGGTGTCGGGGCGGCCGGTTTCGGCATGGTCCACTCAAACGCTGTCACTATCAGCCATTGAATTTGGTCTTGAACGTAATCAACGACTTGAACAACGTTTGAGGTCTATCGGTGCTCATATTGTGTTGTTGCATTTCGTTGCTCTTACTCTCTTGCCTCTCGTATGGATTCTTGATATCGCTCTTTCACCAGGTAATGCGTTAGGAGGTTCGCTTGGTGGTCCGATGACAGGGGAGCATTTCTCCAAAATCATGGGTAGTGATTCTTTTTGGACGTGGATGCGTAATTCCCTTATCGTTAGTTTAGGAACAACATTGCTTGGTCTTGTCGTCGCAATTCCGGCAGGTTATGCGTTCAGTCGGTACAAATTTACGGGGCGTGACGTCTCGATGTTTGCCTTTTTATTGGTCCAAATGTTTCCTGGAATCATCATCCTTGTTCCGTATTTCTTGGTCATGAAAACACTCGGTTTATTGAATTCCCACTTGGGCCTTATCCTCGCCTATTGTGTCACAGCCTTGCCGTTGTGTGTTTGGATGCTCAAAGGCTTCTTTGATACGGTTCCGCGCGAACTAGAGGAAGCGGCGGTGCTCGATGGTTGCAATCAATTCCAAGTCTTTACCAAGGTGGTGTTGCCATTATCCCTTCCCGCTGTCGCCGTCACGGCATTGTTCAGTTTCCTCGCGGCATGGAACGAATTTTTACTCGCATTGACCTTCAACACTTCCAACGACATGTACACGTTACCAGTTGGTCTCGCATCGATGATTTCCAGCACGGGTCAGGCATGGGGTGATTTTGCAGCAGCAAGTTTGCTGGTGAGTTTGCCGGTGGCCCTGCTGTTCTTGTTTTTCCAGAAATTCCTCATCGAGGGGCTTTCAGCAGGTGGAGTAAAAGGGTGATGACATGGTAAGTGTAGAATTTCGAAACGTGTACAAACAATATGAAGATGGGTTTGAGGCTGTTCGAGGGTTGAATCTCGAGATTAACGATGGTGAATTCTTGGTCCTTCTTGGACCTTCAGGATGTGGTAAATCCACGACACTGCGGATGCTCGCAGGTCTCGAGGAAGTGACAGATGGTGAAATCCTCATCGATGGAGTAAAGGTCAATCATCTCCCTGCAGGTGCTCGAGGTCTTGGTATGGTGTTCCAATCCTATGCCCTCTATCCTCACATGAGCGTCCGTGATAATCTCACCTTTGGATTGCGTATGGTAAAAGGAGAACACCGTATAAGCGACCAAGAAATGAGCGAGCGTGTCAAAGAAACCTCATCTATGCTGGAATTGGAAGAACACCTCGACAAGAAGCCAAAGGAATTGAGCGGTGGGCAACGTCAGCGTGTGGCGTTAGGTCGAGCATTGATTCGTCGACCGAAAGTGCTCCTAATGGACGAGCCCCTGTCGAATTTGGATGCGGAACTCCGCCATCAAATGCGAACAGAAATTCGTCGCCTGCACGATGAATTGGGGACGACCACTATCTATGTCACCCACGACCAAATCGAAGCGATGACGCTTGCCGACCGTGTCGCCATCCTCGACCAAGGCGAATTGCAACAACACGACGCCCCATTAATCGCTTACAACAAACCAGCCAACGCTTTTGTCAAGTCCTTTTTATGTCGCCACCTCGACGACTTAGTTGAGACGGCCAACACTCTGCTCAGGCCTGCTCATTCCCCAAAGGAAGATTGAAACGATGCGAGAAACGACCTTTTGTGTACTTTTCTTGATGCTTACTGTAGCTGCTATGCCCATGATGTCTCATGATGCTGAGGCCACAAGAGCTCGCACTTCAACCGCAACGGTTCTCGAATACATGGGGTCAGCTCAAACGGTCGAGGTTACAGGTGAATGGGATGATTGGGCTCAACCCATCGCAATGGTTGAAACAGACGGTGTGTGGCAAACTTCTATTGAATTGGATGAAGGCCTCTACTGTTACAAATTCATTGTAGACGGTACCTATATCTTTGACCCGACAAATCATGAACGCAGTTATTGCGGGGATTACGAAAACTCCTTGCTTCGAGTTCGTAATCACACTCGGCCATCATATTCTGCTGAATTGAACGGGGAGGAATTGCTCGTCACATACCACCCTGGTTCCTCGGGTTCAGCGCATGATGGAACACCGTCAGGATTGGAAGGAGCAACTTGGTTAGCTAATGCATCTGCATGGGCGTACGACGTTTCCGTACTCGGTGATGGAAAACACACCATCCATGTCGAAGGTCGTGACCTTGATGGAAATATTGCTTACGACCTCCTAATTCCTTTTTGGCGAGGACCGCATTCGGATTTCCAATGGGATGATGCGCTCATTTACATGATCATGACCGACCGATTCGTCAACGGAAACATGAGCAACGACGGAGCAACAACCGGTGCTGCACAAGGTGCAGATTGGCAAGGCGGGGACTTTTCTGGTGTCACCTCGATGATTAACTCTGGATATTTTGCTGAACTTGGTGTTAACGCTCTATGGCTAACGCCGTTCAACACGGCTGCAAATGGCACAGGAAAAGCCGCTGATGGTGTTCACGATGTCGCATCTTTCCATGGATATTGGCCCGTCGAAGCACGAGAAGTTGACCCGCGTTTAGGTACACCTGAAGAGTTAGAAGCCATGATTGATGCGGCACACGATGCTGGAATTCGGGTAATGATGGATTTCGTGGTGAACCATGTCCATGAGCAGCACACCTACTTCCAAGAGAATCCAGAGTGGTTCAACACAGGTTGTATTTGCGGTCAACCAAACTGCGATTGGACCGAGCATCGCTTAGACTGTCAGTTCACATCCTACATGCCCGATGTAAACTGGAAAAACCGAAACGCTTCAGAACAATTCATCGCTGATGCATTGTGGTGGATTGAGACGTTTGACCTTGATGGAGCACGAATCGATGCTGTGAAGCACGTTGAGAACCTTGCAGTATCCAATCTCGTTTCGCAGATTAACCAGCGTTTTGAAACGGTTGGCACCGACATTTACCTCAAAGGTGAAACTGCCATGGGATGGTCAGGTCATTCCCTTGAAGCCAACCAAGAACAGTACGCCGCAATCAACGCTTACATGGGTCCAGAGGGATTGGACGGTCAAGCCGATTTTGTTCTCTATCATGCTGTGGTGAACAATGTCTTTGTCAGCGGTCAAGAAAACTACCAACACCTTGACTATTGGACCAATCGCAGTCAAGACCAGTATACGCCGGGTTCATTGATGGTGCCCTACGTAGGCAGTCACGATGTTCCTAGGTTAACCAGCAGAGCCGATACTGGAACCAACGATGCCAATAATCAGTGGGTAGAAGATGGATTACCAGGTCAGCCGGGTGATGTCTCGGCCTATAATGCCGCACTGCAGGCTTATGGTTGGTTATTGACCACACCAGGTGCGCCTATGATGTACTACGGTGATGAATACGGCGAATACGGTGGTGCTGACCCGGACAATCGCCACATGTACAGAAACAACACCTCGTGGAGTGAGAACGAAGCCTCTCTTTTCGAGAACCTCTCGCAACTTGGACAACTAAGGGCAGAATCCGATGCACTTCGACGTGGAACGTACTCCACGAGGCTAGCCATGGCGAACCTCTTGGTGTATGAAATGAGTCATGAAGACCAGTCCATGGCTGTCGTGCTCAATCGAGGTGGGCCGACCACCGTTGCTGAGTTCGATGCTGACGACATCGTTCGTTTCGGTCAAGGTTCTCTAGAAAACTCAACCCTCTCTGTTCCTGCTCACTCGGTGACCGTGATTGAATTGAACGTAAGCAATGAACAGAACTTCACAGTGTATGGGTGTACCGACCCTTCAGCCATCAATTTCAACAGTGAAGCGACCGTTGATGACGGCACCTGCCAATATCCTCCGCCTCCTGTTTCTGGTTGCACCGACTCATCGGCTACCAATTTTAACAGCGAAGCGACCGTTGATGACGGCTCGTGTGAGTACCCACCCGATCCTGTCGTAGGTTGTACAGATCCAAATGCTACGAATTATGACCCATTGGCTACGGTGAATGATGGATGTGAATACGAACCTGATCCAGACGCCAATGGAACGGGAACCAACCAGAGCTCGAACTCAACCGGCCCTGTACACAACGGTACAGACAACACAAACACCACCAGCAACTCCACGGGTAATTCAACGAATTCCACGAACACCAATGGCTCAATCGATGGTAACGAAACCAACGCTAACGCCACCATGCAAACCTGTCAGGGATGTTGCGGCAACACATTCGAGGTTCCAAGCGATGAGATGTGTCCGATGGTCTCATGTGAACCGTGCGATAAAACCGCCTTATACGAGGTATCTTCTGCGACGGTTGTTCGAAATGTGCTTGTAGGCATCATCGTCGTGGTGGGTATCTTCCTTTTGTTCGGTGCTCGACGACCGCCTGAAGAGTTGGATACGAATATTGAGCAAGATACACTTCACGATGAGAACGTATCGTAGAAGTGGAGATATTCAGAAATCATTCTTGCCCCGGTAAATCGGGCGGAGGTTGCAATACTCGCTCGCATCAATTTGGCCCATCGCGCACCGCCCTCTTTCCAAATAGGGAGAACATCGTTTTCGAGGACAGTGTAGATGTTATCTGCGTCCCGCTCATCATTTCGATCGTCTTCAGCATGGCCGATTTGCCAACCGTTCACACCGTGCTCACAGGCTTCAGGCCACCATCCATCAAGAATCGAACAATTCGGAACACCGTTCATCGCAGCCTTCATGCCTGAAGTACCGGAAGCTTCCAAGGGTCTGATAGGGTTGTTGAGCCAAATATCAACCCCGCTGGTCATCGCCAAACCGGTGGCCATATCGTAATTTTCAATGAAGGCTACCGGAATTTCTCGTTCGACCTCACTAGCGGATGCGAAAATGTCTCGAATCAACTGCTTGCCACCTTCATCCTTTGGATGTGCTTTTCCAGAGAAGACGAATTGAATGTTTCCAGAACCAATGGAACGCAGCCTTTCAAGATCGCTGAATACCAAATTAGCTCGTTTGTAGGTGGCAAATCGCCGAGCAAATCCGATGGTCAAACGGTGTTCTTCCAATTCAACACCGGTTGAGAGTTTTACCAATTCTCTCAGAATTCGGCGGTTTGTCGCTCTTGCTTCGAGTAACGCGCCATCAGGGATGCTCCCTGCATAGCCCAATTGACTCGGGTCTTCTCTCCAACCAGGGAGTTGTTGATCAAACAATTGACTCATGGTGGGCGAAGTCCAAGTGATGTGATGAACGCCGTTGGTGATTGGGGCAATATGAGCGTTATCAAACATCGACGATGCTACATGAGCATTGAGGTTTGACACTGCATTAACCGAGGTGGCCAAAGCTACGGCCAAATGAGACATTGAACATCGTTCACCGTTTTCCGGATCGCCAGCTCCCTTGACCAATTCACGTGCGTCTGCAGGCAGGAGTGATCCAATTACAGATTCAACCGATGTCCAGTCAAATCTGTCGTGCCCTGCGGGAACAGGGGTGTGAGTGGTGAACAAGGTCCGTTGGGCGAGAGCCTCTCTCGTCCAGCCTTGGTTGAGCATTTCCAACATCGCAAATGTGCAGTGTCCCTCGTTCAAGTGCATGCCAGTCAAGTCGTGACCGAGCATTTGGAGGGCACGAACACCACCTACACCCAACAAGTACTCTTGGCGAATTCGTGTTTGGTCGTCGCCTCCGTACAAGCGGGAACCGAGTCCGATAAAAGAAGTCGAATTGTTGGGGTGGTGGGTGTCAAGGAAGTACACTGGAACCACATGGCCGCTGACTCCCTTGACATTGGTTTTCCATATGTTAGCGTATAGGGTCTCATCGTCAAGAGGAAGTTGGATGACAAGACCAGTGTCGACTAAATGGTCTGCAGGGTCTATGGGGGCATACGATTCTGTTTGCTCCCCGTTAGCATCAAGATGTTGTTTGCCATATCCTTCTCTGTAGAGTAAACTCATAGCTACCAGTGGAACCTCAGCATCGGCTGCTGATTTGACATGGTCGCCTGCCAATACACCCAGACCGCCGGAATAGGTGTGGAGTTCAGACCAAAGTCCAATTTCCGCCGTGAAGTAACCAATTGCAGGCATTGGAGATTTCCAAGAAAGAACGGGTTAAGAGATTCACGGTTCTGATGTATGAGGATGTTACAAATCGTCCCAAGAAAATGACCATTTCCAATTCCCATGTGCAGTTCCGGGTGTGTTCATTCGTGTGGAGGTATCCAATTCAAGCACGTCTTGCAATGGTACGATACTCATCATGGCATTGCATGTTTGGGCCATTCTGATGAGTGCCTGTGG
>JAYQSB010000008.1:0-43703 GCA_038146705.1 Candidatus Poseidoniales archaeon | reverse complement strand
AAGAGATGCCGATGAGCCCATACATCAGCAGAATCATGAGAGACAAAAATTGGGAGATCACCAATGAGTTGGATACCTTGGCTTTCAGCGTAGTGTTTGAATTCGGACCAAGATGCATTGAATCGTCCTTGCTGATCGAGATGGTGTTTGGTGTCTTTTCGAAATGTTTCCAACGCTTCATCATCCCTGTTTCGTAAAGGTTCTGGCCATTCAAACCACGGTCTGCCTTGGTGTGCTTCCTTGATGGCAGCGTAAAGGGCCCAATCCTCTATCCAATATTCGTCCTCTTCCTTTACTTCGATACGTTCACCTTGCATAAGTTCGGGCCAACCGGCAAAGGCTGAGGGTGAAGCATAAGGTGAACCGTGTTCATCTGGTGGTGTGATGGGCAGCATTTGCCAAACCGAGAAACCTACTCGATTCATCCAATTGAGAAAGCGTCGTGTCCCTTCAGTTCCTGAAGACGGGAGGGATGTGAGGTGGCAAAGCACACCTTTAGGTCCCATGCATTGATGAAAGCGATAAAGCCTTTCAAATTATCACTCATCGTCCCTCCATATGCGACTTAAGGCAGTGTTTCTGGTGCTGTTATTTTTTACATCTCTTTTTGCACCGAACCTACAAGGGACGACTCCTGAAGATGTCACTGTTGATGGTTCGTTGACCGACTGGGCAACGGATACACTCATGTCTACAGACACAAACGGCATCGACTTACGGTTGACATGGAATGAGACTATGCTCTTCATTGGTTGGGAGGGAACAGATTGGAAGTCGACGACGTCCGGTGCAGATTTATTCGTTTATCTGAACACCTCTGCGGGAGGTTCTGTCCTTACACGAGATTGGGGCTTTGCCCACACGTTGCCGTTCGCAGCCGACCATGGATTCGTCTTGGAGGACGATACCTACTTCCAGCACATCGCTCACGATGGCAGTTCGTGGCAGGATATGTCAACCGATGTTGACCTCTATGCAGGTTGGGCCGATAACACCGTAACGGAGTTCGCTTTGCCATGGGAGGCTCTTGGTTCACCACAAGGGTTTGAGATTCTCGTTTATGCTCAGTGGCAGGATGAAGGAAACGTTTGGACGTCGTTCCCCTTGCAAAACCCATCTTCAAACAACGGGGCTGAAACTTTTACTCATGCGTGGCATGTTGACAATATCAGCAACGTCACCTCGCCTCAAAACCTCCCCATCATCGAAACAGGAGGGGTTGACAAGGTCGACGATGCACTCAACTTAGCGATAATTTTTCATCAACATCAACCATATTACAAAAACAAACTCACTGGAATGTATGAGATGCCTTGGGTTCGTGTTCATGCCATGACAGAATATGTTGATTCACCAGGCATCCTCGCCGATACAGAAACCAAAGTGACATACAACCTTGTTCCCTCTTTCATTGAACAACTGGTCGACTATCACACTGAGGAAACTCTGGATGTTCACACTGATATTGCCAAGCGTTCTTGGAGTGAAGGCGGGTATCCCAACGCAACAGAACTCGAACTTCACACAATGCAATTCCAGTCGTTTTGGAACAGTGGTTGGATTTACAACGTATCCCAGAGTGATGAAAAATTGGGTTGGCTTTATCCGTCCAGCGCCCGCTACAAAGAACTCTACGATATGACGCTGCACAACTTGAAACCTGCCACCATCATGGATGACGAATTGCTTGCACCACAAGATTTCCTCGATTTACAAGTTCTTTGGTACCTTTACCAGTTCTCTCCTGATTATGTGTTAGGCGATTACAATGCTAGCCACCGTGATGAAGGCCTGATCGCCCTGTTCATGCAAAATGGGCAATACGACGTGTCTGACCTCACCTATGTTTTGGACGCACAACATGCTCACATGGGAAACGTCCTGCCAATGTATAGTGAATTAGCAGCTCAAGGGCAGGTCGAACTTACCACGACGCCATACTACCACCCCATTATGCCCTTGTTAATGATGGATGGATGGACTATGGAAGATGGTATTCGTGTGAATAAGGAAGCTTGGCCTGAAGATGTTCAGAATCATCTCGTCACGGGTATGGACTTGTTTGAGGCCGAACTCGGTTTCCGCCCAACTGGCATGTGGCCAAGCGAAGAAGCGGTATCACCTCCAATGGTTGAGCCAGTGAGTGATGTGGGCATAGAATGGATGGTCACAGATGAAGAAATCCTGAAGCAGTCCACCGACATCAATGGCCAACTTATCGATGTTGAAGATGCGGCCAACTTGGCTACGCCTTGGACTGTGACAGGGGCTGAAGGTGGAGAAGTGGCCGTAGTGTTCCGTGACCGTGTCATTTCAGACCGTATTGCCTTCCAGTACGGGACTATGACTCCTGAAGCAGCAGTCTCTGATTTTATCGCCTACATCGACAATGTGCGTCAACAACTCCTCGATGCAGGTGAAGACCCTTCTGAACATTTGCTTACCGTTGCTTTGGACGGTGAGAATTGGATGTTCATGTCCGAATTTCAACATCAAGACAACGCCCGCCCATTTATGGCAGAATGGTACGGACGTTTGGCTGATCACCCCACAATTGTTACCACGACGCCATCTGAATTTTTGACCAAAGGTACGACCTTACCTGCCATTGAGACCATCGGAACTGGGTCATGGATTGATGGGACCCTTCGAACATGGGCTGGAGAAGAAGAAGAGAGCCTTGCATGGCAACGTCTTGTCGAGGCACGTCAGGCCTTGGTGGCGTTTGAGGAGAGTAATCCAAATGATCCCGGTCTTCCAGCCGCCTGGGAATCGTTGTACATCGCTGAAGGAAGTGACTGGTATTGGTGGTATGGTCTCGACCAAGATAGCGGTTACGACGAAAATTGGGATGTATTGTTCAAAGTGCATTTGTCCAATATTTACCGTGCGATCAACCTCGACCTTCCACCCTATCTTCAGGATTTGTGGACCAATCCAGCAATTGCAGAACCTGCTGCTAGTGGCATCATTGAGCCTATGATTGACGGGGTGGCTCTTCCTGGCGAATGGGACGGAGCTGCAAGGTACGACGCTCCCGTTTCAGGTGGAGAGTTTGACATTGATTCTTTCTATTTCGGTTACGACGCTTCTAACGTCTTCATACGAGTGGATGCAAGCACAACAGAAGAACTTGCCAATGCGTCCGGCGATGGTTCGTTTGATTCACCTGATTTAGCCATCTACTTCATGCAACCCAATGCCGTGAATTTCAATGAAGCAGAAACCAATTTCCGTACGTATTATGGCAACCAAATTCTCGGCTTCCCTTCAAAGTACATGGTGGCATTTGACTTTGAAACGGTTCGTGAAGATGGCCGTGCGAAATGGAACTTGTTCAGTGCTCAAGGTAAAGTCGGTGAACAAGAGCGCTGGGTGCTTTCTGGCAGTTCAAACCTCGGTGGCTGTGCTGTCGATGATGTGTATGAATTTGCCATTCCATGGGCCGATATCGGTCTTGCACCTCGTTACTCCACACGAGTCAAGGTCGTCACCTCTTGGAGAGATTCGTTGTCTTACGGTGACGGATTCGATGCTGAAATGGCCCCACCTGCACCCGCAGAGATGGTACTCCCAGACCTTGAGGAGTGGGTGACCTTACTCGAGTTGGATGATGCTGTTGGTGACGAAACAGGTGACGGTGATTACGTCTATCCGCTTGCCACCGATTTCAATACCCCCTCAGGAGGCGGACTTTGGGATGCTACACACCTTACCATACGACAGAGTGCGTGGAACGCACAGTTCATCCTCACGATGAGTGAAATGACTGATATTTGGGGGCTAGCCAATGGATTTAGCCATCAGATAGTCCAGATTTATGTTGACCAAGGGGAGACAACTTTCGGTCGAACCTCCATGTTAACTGGAGCGAACGCCGAAGTGCATCCCGATTGGGCTTGGGAAGTCGCTATCAGCGGGACAGGTGAACCAGGTGCGGTACAAGCAGTGCAGGCTGAAACCGGAAGTGCCTCCGCCCGAGGTATTGACGTCACCGGCGATGTTGACGCCAAGACCATCACATTCACTGTGAGCAAGGATGTTATTGGCTCAGACATTCCAAATTATCGGTACATCATCGTCATCGGCAGCCAAGACGGGTTTGGAACTGGAAAATGGCGTGATGTGATGGAAAATGCTGCGACTTGGACACTCGGAGGAGGGGCCAATCCTGCACCAGATGACGGTATTGATTACGACCCGAACATCATCGATGTCATTTTGGACGGTGATGGTCAAACGACCATGCTTTCAAGTTACGACGTCGCTGGTCACACCTATGCTCAACTTACAGGTTTTGAAATGCCTGAGGTGCCACAGCAAATCTTCGGTGCATCGGTGGACACCGTGACAGCGACCTCTGCCGTCATCACATGGTCCACCACTGTCGCTGATGCCACATCGATTCATTACGCAGCCCAAGGGGAAACAGTTGACCAAACTGAAGGTGGGATTTGGACTGCACCCGCAACCGATCACGCTGTAACACTCACCAACCTGGAAATCAACACCACATATGTGGCCTCCATTGCTGCCAACGATACAGAGACTGTTAACATCACCTTTACGACTGGAAACGTCGTTGATGAAACGCCTCCTGATGTCCTAAATTTAGCAGCAGAGGTTCTTGAAGATGGGCGGGTGACAGTTACATGGTACACATCAGAGAGTGCAACCGAATCTATTCTTCTTAATGGTCAATCGATTCATAACGATGATTTTGCGACGAAAAAGAACCATGTCTTTACCACCGATGTCTTACTAGATGGAACCTACGAAATTGAGGTCTCCAGTGCAGACGCAAGTGGTAATAGCAACAGCAGTAGTTTGACATTCACGGTCTCGGCTGGAGCGACAGTTGACAACCCGATGATCGACGATGGTACTCCGTCTGATGACGGTCGAGACGATGCTTCAAGCGGTTCGAGCTCATCAATCCAATTGGTTGCCCTTGTGGTCATTCTCCTCGTACTTCTTGCTTTCCTCCGAGTTCGCAATGGACCGAAGAACGACGACCCATGGCAGTAATGTTCACGCAAATGGAATGGAAACTGATTTGTGACTTTGCAAGTTGATGACCGTTAACATACACGGCTTTGGTTGGAAACCAAGCATTCGTTGGTACGAAGTTTGGTCTTGCCATGTACTTGAACACACCAAGGTTGTTCCACGGAAATCAACACATGCATGGCCATGAACGTGGCCAGTCACAAATATATCTGGCACTGTTTGAATGACAAGCCCATCCTCAGGTTCAGGCGATAATGGCGTTTTACCACCCCATTGGGGTGCTAAGTGTCTGCGTCTGAGCATTTCTCGCATCGCTTCTACGGGGTCACTATAACTTACTGTTCGCAATCCAGCCACGAAGTCATCGATTGATTTTCCGTGGTACGAAAGTAATCGAACGCCATGAAGTGAAAAATCACATGGATTACCAACAAATGTTGTTGAATTATAATCGAGTTGTATGTCTTTCTCAAAGGTGGGTTGCGGTTCAGCAGGTCGAACTGCATCGTGGTTTCCTGGAAGCATGAGGCATTCAACCCAATCGGGAAGGAGAGAAAGAAGCCGTGCAAACTCTGAATATTGCTTAAACAAATCAGGGATGGCTAATTCTTTGTTTTGGTCGGGGTAAATACCGACGCCGTCGACACAGTCTCCTGAAAGAATGAGATATTTGATCGTCTTCGCAAGTGGATCGGAATGAAACCATCGAACCATTTTGTGCCACTGCGCCTCAAGGAATGTTTTCGAGCCAACATGGATATCCGAAAGAAATGCTACACTTACGCCAACCTCAGATGAAACTTTTTCGTGTTTGGTTTCAAGTGGGAAATGGAGGTCATTGACATAGAAAATATCTCCCGATTGACTAAATGTCCCTGACACACCCAAGACATCATCCGGCATGAGACCGGCTTCAAGGACCGCCTCTTGTTCTCTATCCCGGTCGTCACCCGTTCTGCGAGTCAACAGACAAGGTAATTCACCCGTTTCATCTTCAATACTAAACAACAAGTGACCATTTTTTGTGTACCGTGGCTCATTGACTAGGCCTATTGCAACAGCGATATTCTCGTAGCCTTGATAGCGGTAGGTTTCCTGAAGCAGTTTCGATATTTCTTGAGATTTTCGTGGAAGATTAGAATTTGCTTCAATCATTTTGCGGATTCTCGTGAGACGGTCGTTGAAGCAAGCCGTGATATCTGTGAGTTTTCCTTCTGTTAATGATTGACCAGTGATATCAAAATGAACTGTCAAATCAGTTTCGACATCACTCGCTAAAGTTGTGAAATCTTCAGATTTCCAATCCGGTAGGTTGTTTCTAAATTCTAAATCCAATGGTTCTGGTTCATGGATTGGGGCAACTATCCTTGCGAGGTCTTTTGGATGTGTTTGCAAAACATCTTCTTGCGGTTTTGAAGGAATATCGACAGGTTTCTCTTTATTTGTTGTTGATTCCAATTGATGTAGTATTGCTTCGGTGAGTAATCCCGGTTCTCTGTGCAGTGAAACGATGTTTTGGGCGTATTCAAGCGGGTTTGGTTGTTCTAGGATTCGAGCACGTGCATCTCGAGTTGCTGCGAGCGAGTGGGTTCGCAAAAGGGCGAAAATTTGAGACCAATCATCACCCATGAACAACCTAGACTGTTTACACTCTAAAAACGAAATGATGACATTGATTGCCTTATTCTTCAGCATCCTGCCAAGTGATTTCAGAAGCTATATCCGGTTCCTTTCCACCCTCGGCACTCCATGCCTCATCTTGCCACGGAGCAGATTCTCGAGCAGCTTGCTCACGTGCCATTCGCTCCTCTTCAAATCGTATCGCCTCTTGACGAATCTCTTCTTCTTTCTTTAGAGCATCCTCTTTTGCCTTCTTTGCATTTTCCATTGCTTGGTCAAAATGTTCGATGGCTTTGAGGAGTGCAAAATACACGAACCCTTCTTTGTTTTCGGAACGCGTACCTCCAATCTCCGTATGTTCAGCATTTGTCCATGAATGTGAAGCGATGCCAACATATACCCCACCGACCTTTTTGGCGGTTTTGTCGGCTGTTGGGCCAGCAATTCCAGTTATTGAAATCGCATAATCAGCGTTTGCATTTGCCAGTGCTCCCATGGCCATTTCAATAGCAACGTGTGCGGAGACTGCACCATGTTTCTCCAATGTTGATTCTTTAACGCCGAGTTCCTTGATTTTTGCTTCGTTTGCATAGGTAATCCATGATTGATTGAACCATTCGCTTGAACCTGCGATATCTGTGAGCGTGCTTGCAAGTAATCCACCAGTGCAAGATTCAGCGAGTGTGATGGTGTGGCCACCAGCACGTAACCTCCGTGCTAGTCGAGCTGCAGTCCCGTGGACATCAGCATCCATGAGAGGGCGTGCTCATGACATGATTTGAGGTTATTGGAAAGAGCGCATTCTTGAAAAAGTCGAGCCAACAGCAAGGCATGGGTCTGTGGTCTAGGGGTTTATGACGTCGCCCTTACAAGGCGAAGATCGAGGGTTCAATTCCCTCCGGACCCACTCTTACCATAATTTTTCAATGATGTCGATTTCATCACCTTGTAGGAGTTGAGAAATGCTTGATTTGCTCTGAATCTCTTCTAAATTCTCTTTCGAATCAAGAATACACAAATGCGTCGCTCTTTCCCAAAGACCCGGGGTAAATTGATGTCCTCGAAGATCAACCGCAACAAGAATATCCTCAAGTTCAGATAACATCAATGCAGTTTGTGCATCGTTCATTTCACTCCCTTGGATAATCAACCATCTATGCTGACTCAAATCAAATCGCATGTTGCGTTGAGATAACTGATGAAAATGAATATGCATCATCGGCTCACCTAATAACGAAGTAAGGCTGCAACGCCACCAAAGTTTGCCAATTGTTGACCGGCGTCATGGTCTGCAGAACATTGTACAATATCTGCACCAATTTCGCTGAGTTGTTCGGTCCATTCTAACCATGTTGACCCAAATGAACGAATTTCCTCCTCCCGTAATGTATCGGCAATAATGAGCAATGTTTCGATTGCTCCCCTCTGTAGAGCTTCTTCAAGTTCGACTTCACCAATCGCAACTAGATTATTTGTGGCCATCCTTGTCCAGACTTCTTCGAGAAGAAGAATTTCCCGACTCATTTGATGCTCAGAGAGAATTGAAGCGGCTAAGCCTTGACTCAAGACTTCATTTGCAGCCCCTCGACCGCCCATACTCGTCGCCACTGATTTTATCGTTCGCTGATTGCCTTGAGAAGTGAACAACTTCGCAACATTTTCACGAAAATGGCCAGGGCCACACAGAATCAAGGGCATTGTGTCCTCGAGTTGTTGGAGAATTTTTTCAACAACGTTGGTTTGAAACTGATTGAGGACTGAACCAGCTTCCTTCGAAGCGATTCTTTTTCCACCACCCCTCATCGTCCATTGAGCACTTTCTCTTAACCCTCGATTGGACACAAAGTAAAGAATCATCTCGTCTTGTTCGACAACCAAAAGAGCCACTTGTGGAGCGTTTGATGTCCGTATGGCATCATTGAGTAATGCTTCATCGAGTGAAGAAAATCCCTTTTCATTTGTGAGCGTTATTTCATCGCCTTTCGTGACAATATGTGTGTGATGAGAACCGATATCGATTGGTGCCTGACGAATAATGCCGTGAACTCGTAATGTATCTGAGAAAGATTGATGCTCAACGTTTTCAACAGCGAGTGTTATCATCATTTTTTTCCGCTCAGCCTGTTTTGCTCTCTCACCTTCTCCACCAGCCGTGGTTTGATCACGGCGTTCTCCAAGCATGGTGAGGTGAATACCAGTGGCACATAAGCGAGCAAGAACCCACAAATCATCTTCTGAGTCGATGAAGAGTTTCCAATGATTCACATCCCTACTCTTCAATTTCATACGTTCACCTATGATGCTTGCAATCTCCTGACAAGGCCCCTCACCTTCTTTCTTTCCATCTTACCATGTTCGATTCTAATTGTTCATCCAAAGTAAAATTGTACAATTGAATGAAAGTTACAAAACTTGTCTAGCAATTTGGAGTCCATTCGCTGATTGAGGTCAACCAAAGACGCCTGTGAGATTTCCATCGTCATCCATGTCCATGTTGTTTGCAGCCGGAACTTTTGGAAGACCGGGCATTGTCATCATATTGCCAAGAATTGCGACAACGAAACCAGCACCAGCATTGAGTCGAAACTCTTTCACAGGGAGTGTAAATCCTGTGGGTGCCCCTAGCAATGTTGCATCATGCGAGAATGAATATTGCGTTTTTGCCATACATATTGGTAAATGTCCATATCCCCATGATGTGATTTGGTCGGCCATTTTTTGTGCTGAAGGTTCAATCTGAACATCACCTGCATGGTACATTCGTTTTGCAATGTGCTCCAATTTTTCTACGAAGTGTGTTTCAGGAGTGAAAAGTGGTACGAAATTACGACCATCTGCCACATGTTGTTGAATTGATTTAACAACTGCTTTTGCTAAATCTTCACCCCCCTTGCCTCCATTTGCAAAGACTTCAGTCACACATACCTTGCTCGCTCCGCTGGCAAGAGCGCAATCGGATATGGTTTTGATTTCAGCATCGGTGTCCGATGCAAATCTATTGACTGATACAACAACAGGAACACCAAATGCTGCCATATTTCGAATATGACGGTCAAGATTGGATTCTGCACCAGTTTGGACAGCAGTCACGTCTTCTGCTTCAAGGACTTCCTTTGGTGGACGAACGCCTCCCTTAGGACCAAATGCACCACCGTGGAGTTTCATTGATCGAACCGTGACATTCATCACAACACAATCGGGTCGCTTTCCTGAATAATGTGATTTGATATGCATGAATTTTTCAGCACCCATGTCGGAGCCAAAACCTGCTTCTGTCACAACAATATCGCTACACGCCAAGGCGACTTTGTCAGCGATAATACTCGAATTTCCATGGGCGATGTTCGCAAATGGTCCGCCATGAATAAACGCAGGTCCACCCTCGAGTGTTTGTGCTAAGTTTGGCAAAAAGGCCTGGCGGAGAAGAAGTGCCATGGCTCCAGATGCACCGATGTGTTTTGCTTTGACGGGATTGCCATCCATCGACGAACCGATGATGATTTCACCGAGTCTGAATCGTAAGTCCTTGTAATCTGACGCTAAGACGAGAATGGCCATAATTTCACTTGCCGCCGTGATGTCAAATCTCTCCGAGCGTGGAACACCATTTGCTGGTCCACCAAGGCCTACAACGCAATCCCTGAGTGCACGGTCATTCATATCGATCACACGAGGCCAAGCGATTCTGGTGAGGTCGAGTTTGCACTCGTTCCCATGCTTGATGTGATTATCGATGAGGGCGGAGAGAAGATTGTGTGCAGAGGTCACGGCGTGAAGGTCACCGGTCATGTGTAAGTTGATCTCTTCCATCGGCAGTACTTGCGAATTTCCGCCACCAGCAGCACCGCCTTTGATGCCAAAGACAGGACCCATCGATGGCTCACGTATGACGCATGTTGCATTTTTGCCTATGGCCATGAGTGCCTGTGTCAAACCAATCGTCGTTACTGTTTTACCTTCACCAAACGGCGTTGGATTGACTGATGTGACGAGCACGAGGCTACCTTGTGCATCGTTCATTCGATTCTTGACGCCCTCCCAACTAATTTTGGCAAGTCCTTTGCCGTAGAGCATTAACTCGTGAGCGGGTATCCCGATTTTCCAAGCAATTGATTCAATGGGTTCCATCGTTGCATCTCTTGCAATTTCCAAATCTGACTTCATTAGATGAGTCTTCGGGCACAATCAGGCTTTGAACCCCTCGCTTAAAATCAGCGAGGAAGGCTCATTTTGGACTCTCATCACGTGAGCCATCATTCGTCTTTCATGTTGCCTAGATAGTCAGGGAGGTCGACTCCGGCCATCTTTGCTACATCGTGGACTGGTGGAAGGCTCTTGATGAGTGATGAGACGAAGTTTGCGGTTGAACCATTTTCGGATTGACCAGAGTCCCACACGGTAATCTTGTCAATCTTTAGGTTCGCAATTGCTTCAGTTTGTCGTGCGACAAGTTCTTCGATCTTTTCGACCATGAGGAGTGTAGCAGCAGCCTTGGGGTCGCCGCCAGCACTCTTGACGAGTTGTGCATAACCAGTTGCTTTGGCTTCAAGAACAGCCTTCTGACCTTCTGCTTCAGCAGTGTAAGCAGCAAGGATTGCATCTGCTTGCCCTCTCGCAATTCTTCGTTGTCGTTCGGCTTCTGCTTCTGCTGCGATTTCGATTTGCTGCTTTGAAATCTCTTCACGAGCGATTTCTTCAGCACGGAGACGTTGTCCCTCGAGTTCGTATTGTGCCTTCTCGATTTCAACATCAGCCATTCTTCGAGCGACTTCAGTTCGACGCTTTGCCTCTGCTTCTTTCTCAGCAAGTTCTGCATTGTATGAAGCGATTTCCGCTTGTGATTCGTTTTCACCTTTGACCGCTTCAGCTTCTTGTTGGTTGACATAGACACGGCGGTCGGTATCAGCTTGCTTTTGTCCTTTATCGGATGCAGCACGGTTGGTAGCAACAGCAACTTCTCTGTCTCTGTCTGCTTCTGCTTGACCTGTTTCACCACGTCGGAGTGCTTCTGCACGTGCAATGTTCGCTTCAGCAATGGCTTCAGCAGCAGCCTTTGCACCAAGAGATTTGATGAAGTCAGCTTCATCGGTAATGTCCGTGATGTTGACGTTGATGAGGTAGAGACCAATCTTGTGCAATTCAGTGTCGACATTTTCTGAAACACGACTCAAGAATGCTTCTCTGTCGCTGTTGATTTCTTGAATAGAGAGCGATGCAACAGTCAATCGAAGTTGACCAAAGATGATTTCTTCCGCCATTTTTTCCATTTGTTGTACATCCTTTTCAAAACTAAGCAATCTTTCTGCTGCGTTTTGCATGATTGATGGTTCGGTTGAGATGGCTATAGTAAACGAGGAGGGCACGTTGATACGAATATTCTCTTGTGAAAGAGCGTGCTTGAGGTCGATTGCAATGGTCATTGGTTTTAGGCTGAGCATACTGTAATTCTGAATGAGTGGCCACACAATTCGACCACCACCGTGGTAACATGCTGCGGCAGATTTTCCTTTGACCCGTCCATAGACGACCAAAATTTTGTCCGAAGGAGCAACTTTATATCGATTTACAGCAATGTAAATTGTTGCAAGCAGTACAAAGATAAATAATCCAATTCCAATTAGTATTAATTCCATTTCATTCACTTTCCTTTATTTTGTTATTATTTCCATTCATTGGTTGAACAATGAGCAAATCTCCAATCGTGTCGACCACTTGAATCAGTGATCCCGTCTTGATTTCGATTTCGCTATCTGATGCACGGGCCGTCATTGTTCGCAATGCACCTTGGAATTCGACTTGAACTTGGCCGTCTTTTCCTTGTGGAATTTTGAGGTACACTCGTCCCTTTGAGCCGATGGCATTTGAATGAACCACGTTTCCATCCGATTCGAGGCCACGAAGAACATCAAACACCTTTCCAATGATGTACATTGACGTCAGTCCTGCAATTGTACCGACCACAATGGCAAGGACGGCGTTATCTGATTGTCCTTCTGTGCTGACGGCTAGGCCAAATATTCCAAACATCATAACGAAACTGAGGAGGCCTTGAAGGGTCAACATGTGGAAGAAACCCGTTGCATCAAGTTCAAGCTCAAAACCAAATCCTTCCATGACGCCATCTGCTGCACCCGTAATGACGACCAGAATGAAGTAGATGAGGAACAAAACGGTACCTATGATGGCACACGCTGCAAAGAGAACATCGACACCCGACAGCCCGTCCAAGCCGAACGGCTCTAAAAAAAAGTCAAGAATTTCCATTCGCCTCAGTCCTCCCTGCTTTGTTGTTCATTTTGATTGTTTTGTTTTTTCTTGTGTGGTCGGATGTAGATGAAATACACATGAAGGTAGACAATTGGACCAAGCGACAAACCAACAAGGAGGGCTACGCCCCACACCGGCAATTCCAAGGCTAAGCCAATCGCCAATACAAGAAAGAGTGAAAGGAGTATCGACCCTTTTTCAAGAATCATCCAATACGGATTCGCTTCTTCGTTATCAGCTTCTGCCCTCGATTTGAGCAAGATGACATCATGAAATTCTGGCATCGTTCATCGTTCATATGATAACATTCGACCAGGTCATTTCGCAAAGCCAAATAATGAATACGAAGGTTGCAATCGTCATGAGCGTCGATTTGTTGTTCTCTGCAGTGTTCGTGTTAAGGGCTTGATAAACACCGTTATCGTCTTTAATGTACGAAATGTATGGATTCATCTGATATCCTTCATCCGATTCGTTCTTTCGGTCGATTTTGATGATCTGATAACACAAAAAAACCAGAATCGCAATGATGGCGGCAAGTGAGGCTCCGAGGAAGTCAGTAAGAGCAAGTTCAAATTTTTGCCACATTGCAAACGAAAAATAAATTCCCAACAGGTTGGTCAGCGTCGAGGCCAGTTTGTTTTCGGACTTTTCGGCTTGTGCCCACTCTGCCATGTTTGTTGTTAAATCATGGTCCTTCTTCAAAATTACCCCAATTTTCCAGCTCTTTCGGAGTGTGTGAAAGGAAGGAGGTGGCTTCAAAAAGCATCGGTTCTTGGTATTTTCATGGGCTCGATTCGTTACGCAGTTGCTGGCGACCCGATTGATATGAGCCTCTCCCCGTTGCTATTTCATCTCGTTTGTGAACATCTAGGCCTGAAACATGCTTCTCATCCTTCAATTGTGCCCGCCTCGTCGATAGAAAATGCTCTTGCTTGGGGTTATGCTGGCGTCATACCTGAAGAACTTGATTGGTACCATACTGATGCTCCGCTGAGTAAATTTCGTTCAAAAACATTGATTGAAAAGGCTATACAAAGCGTTGTTGAAATTCAATCTTTACCCTCCTCACTAGCACCGAAGTATCGGTTTGATTCACAAGTTCTTATTGATGATCTTCCTCAACTTCATCATTTTGAAGACGAAGAAATTTGGATGAATCTCACCACTCCACTCAAGCATCAATTACAAACAATGGCGGTGACCAACCTCGATGATTCCGAATCCTTCCAATCGGTGAACACGTTGCGATGGGATGGACAAGGTTGGTGGTGCATGAGCACCGATGGCGTTGGCATGACAATGGTCATGCTTCACCGTGGAATACCTTCAACGAGTTGCGTCGGTTTGATTGGAGGCGGAAGTGCTGCACGGTCTTTTGCACATTCATGGATACAGCAAGGTGGCCAAATTCATTTCATTGGTGGGAAGAGAGAAATCGACTCGAATGGATTCAACCTAACATCATCTCAACCAGAGGCTATTGCCGTGTTTGAACCCCATGATTTCACATTGGAACCGTTGCCGACCTTCCTTGCAACATACGATGTCCACATCGACTTGGATGTTGTGTTGGAGCCATCGGACGCACACTACGACGGTCGTTGGCTGCTGGTTGCACAGCATCTTGCGGCATGGAGATTTCTTTGGGCACCACACCAATCTGCTTACCTTCCATCTGTTGAGGTACTTCTCAAACAACTCATTGAATGCGAAAAGGTACTTCGGTCATTCAAACGATGAGAAGAACATAATATGAGTGCGGCTCGCAGGATACTAAGGTGAGAAATGTGCGATTAGCGGTGATGCTGGTTTGTTGCACGATGCTCCTCCCCTCGCTTTCTGTGCTTGCAGAGGCCGAAGAAGATATCACTTTCCAACCATCTCATGAAGGTACAGATTACCCCGTTGGAACCGAAGACTTCCAAATCAACTTCGGATTTCAAACCAAGGCGTACAGAGTTCTTTATCCAGCGATGACCGATGGTGATGGGGCTTCGATGGCAGGGAATGGACCATTCCCATGGGTTCTGTTTTGGGGGGATTACAATGAAATTCGGACCGGATACAACCTCCTTTCTTCAGCACTCGTCCAACGAGGATATATTGTGCTTGTCGCACCAGAGCCTGCCGATCTACAAGATTTTGACGACTCGATTGTGGAAGCAGAAGCCATAGCGAGCATCATGGTGGAACAAAATCAGACTGGAGAACTCATCGACGGCTCAATTGGAAACATCGATGCACAACATTGGGGCATCGGTGGCCATGGGAAAGGGGCGCTTGTAGCCTATGCGGTGTATCCGTATTGGAATCACACTGAAGTCAATGAGACGATCCAACCACCGCGGGCATTGTTTGGCCTTGCTCTCGACAACGAGGATTGGGTTGAATCAAAAGATTGGTTTGAATTGAAAGAAAATTCACAGGCAGAAATTCCGACACCAAATACAGCATTGTTCATCACTGGAACAGTCGATTCAATCGCACCCTCAGCAGAACATCGGGATTGGGTTCAATCAAACGGAAGAATTGCTTGGCATTGGATGCATGTGCTGGGTGCAGATCACTACCAATTCCAAGATTCAACATCTATTTTTGAAACAGATAATTCACCTGGCATAACTCAAGAAGAACAACTTTCCATTACCGCAAACCATGTTGTTGCCTACCTTGATGCAACCTTGCGAGCAGATGTCGAACGATTTCAAGTTGCCTTCAACAGAGAAGAGAGTAGAGATACACCCGCGGATTCATCTGCATACATTAGTGAAGATTTGCTGCGGAGTTCATTTATCCGACTAGATCAATCTTCAACACAACCAGATGACCGAACTCAACTTGAGGGCTGGGATAATCTAACGATGATGGCAAATGTTAGTATGCGTGATGGAAGAAACCTCTCTGAAATCCCGAGTGTGTGGGATGTGGATGTTGAATGCGGCTGGTTGGATTCAACCGAAATCGGCTTCGGTATCGTCCATGCCAATTCATCTGTCTCGTGCACTCTGCCGATGATGAGTGTATCACCTGGAGAGCACATTTCATACCTTCGAGTCTATGTGAACAAAACTCCCGGAGTCGCTTTTTTTGATGTGCAGCGAACAAATACCCCGCTCGAACTTAACCAACCCCTTGTTGAGTTTAGAGTCCCACAACGAGGGGAGGTATCAGTGAATACATCCGACATTGCAACCGACCCAGATGGCCAAACTGTCCGAGCAATTTTAGCAAATGTGGAGGGAAATGATTCATCTCATTTTTCGATTGAAATCCAGAATGATGGATTAACCCTTACAGTAACTCACGTTATTGATGAAGAATGGGTTGGCGAGGCTGATGCAAATATCACGTTGCAGGCTGACGGTGTCTATCTCGACCAACGGCAGTTTTTGCTACGAATTCTTCTTGTTCCCGTCGATGACCCGGTGGTTCTACAATCCACCATTCCTCAACAAATACTGGAGGAAGATGGTGATATGGTTTCAGTCAATTTAACGGATATTGTCATCGACCCTGAGGGCGAGGAAATACTCGGATTGATTATGGGAACACCTTCTGGCGTTACAGACTTCGTCGAATATTCTATTGAGGATGGGGTGCTTTATCTCACACCATTACCAAACAAATTCGGGGCAGAAATCATTCCGTTACTCGTCGGCGATGGAAGCAACCCTGGAATCACAGTTGACCTCCCAATTCGAATCGATCCCGTGGATGACCCACCAATCATCAATTTCGGGGAATGGGAAGATGTTGAACTGAATGAAGATGAACAACTTGTTGTTGATTTGACGCCCTTTGCTAACGACATTGATGGTGACATGCTCGTATGGACTTTTGACGTCAATTCGACGAATGTCGTCGTAACTCTTGAGAATAATTCACTCATTTTTTCTCCTGCTGAACATGCAAACGGTGATGCAGGTATGTTGAATCTACAGGTCTCGGATGGAACAACGTCGTATCAAGAAAATCTTACGATGTCGATTGCAAATGTACCCGATGCTCCGGTGATCTCCATTCAATCATCAACACTGCTTGATGATACATCCGCAACTATTCAATGGGTTGTTGCCGATGCGGATGGTCTGCCACGGCAAGAAGTTGAAATTTTCATCAATAATGAGGAATTGGTTAATCTTACCCATTCGTGCCTGATTTCAAACGATGTGACAATCTCGTGCGTCTCCATGCTTCCGCTTCCATTTAGCGAAGATAAATCGTATGGTGTTGAGATCAAATATTTGGATGAAGAACTTCAGTCGTATGTGGTAGCAAGTTTGGTTCTTGACGGAGGTACGGTGAACCAAACGACCATCCCCTCAAATGCTGAAGAAACCTCAAATGCCCTTCCTGTTGAAATTGTCGGGTTGGTTGTAGGTGCGTGCATCGTCCTCGCAGGCATTGTTCGTTTATTCCTCGGAAGAGAAGGTCAATCTTCTCCGTCGGTTGATGAACCAAAAGAGACGCCTCGTGGACTCCTCGCTAGGGCACAGCAAAAGAAGTGATTCAAAGAGGAATGTTTCCATGCTTCTTTGGTGGCGACCATTCTCGTTTTGACTTCAAAATGGACAACGCCCTGCATAATCGAAGTCGGCTTTCTTGGGGCTCAATAACATCGTCCAGCCAACCATTTCTTGCAGCGACATAGGGGTCACCAAATTTCTGTTTGTAGGAATCGACAAGTTCAGCTCGAACAACCTCTTTTTGGTCATCCTCAGCAGCTTGGATTTCTCGACGATGGATGATATTGACTGCTCCTTCAGCTCCCATGACTGCTAACTCAGCAGTAGGCCATGCAACATTGTAATCGCTTCGAAGGTGTTTACAAGACATGGCAAGGTATGCTCCACCGTATGCCTTTCTGGTCACAAGTGTAAGTTTCGGAACCGTTGCTTCAGCGTAGGCAAAGAGGAGTTTTGCTCCGTGGCGAATGATGCCACCCCATTCTTGAACAACACCTGGTAAAAACCCGGGTACGTCCTCGAATGTAACAAGCGGAATGTTGAATGCATCGCATGTTCGAATAAATCTCGCAGCCTTGACCGACGCATCAATGTCGAGACAGCCAGCGAGGATTTTGGGTTGATTTCCGACCACACCAATGGTCTGACCTTGAAGTCGTGCAAAACCAATGATAATGTTGTCTGCATATGATTCAAACAATTCAAGAAAATCTCCATCGTCAACGACCTCCTTGACCACATGGACCATGTCATAGGGTTTGTTTGGATTGTCTGGGACAAGTGTTTCGAGGTTGTCATTCAGTCGATTCACTGGGTCTTCAGTTGCCACGATTGGAGGTTCAGCATCATTGTGATCTGGAAGATAGGAGAGCAGAAGGCCTGCTAATTCACAAGCATCGAGTTCATCTTCTGCAATAAGGCACGCAATACCTGAACGAGACGCGTGGAGATTAGCCCCTCCCAAACCTTCAGCATCGATTTCCCCCTCGATGACCTCAGGGGTTTCGAGTGGTGATGAGAGAAACAATTGGCCATGTTCCTCACCGAGTATTGTGAAGTCTGCCAATGTGGCAGCCAGTGCTGAAACACCAACGACAGGTCCAAGCACCAGGCTGATGACTGGAATTCTTCCACTACATTGAACAAGCCTGTCAAGAAGTTCTCCCGTTCCACCAAGTGATGCGATGCCATCATGTGCTCGTTGTCCACCGCCGTCCCACATGGCAATAATCGGTGCTTTGACACGTTCAGCCATCTCGACAATTTTTGCAATCTTTTTTGCGTGCATTTCCCCCATACTACCACCGTGAACGCTGAAATCCTGGGCAAAACAATACACACGTCGGCCATCGATGGTACCATGCCCTGTGACGACACCATCGCCCAAGGTTTTGTGGAGGAACATGTTGTGGTCATTGTTTCTATGGGTGGCAAATGCGTCGATTTCAACAAATGAATCATCATCGAGGAGCATACCAATTCGGTCACGAGCAGTTCCTCTGCCGGTGGCACGAATGGCCTCTTGTTTTTTGATGCCGCCGCCTAAACGAGCGAGTTCCCGCTTGTGACGAAGGTCCTCAAGAGCCCTATCGGCATGAGGTGGCATGGGTTTGTCTACAATGAGACGGTTTTTGATTCATTGCCTATTCAAATAGGCGTTCTGTTTGTTCTCCACACAATGAATTGGCAATGTTATCTTGCACGGAAAGTTGGTTTGAAAGAATCCAATGAGTTTTGATGGCTACGGTGTCTGGTGCTGCGGAGATGCCATGGCCGAGGAGCCCAATCTTTTGTTGTTCTCGACCTTTTGAGTACACATTCATATTGACAGGTCCGAAAATGCATTGATTGACGATGATGACTGGAATTTCCCGGTTAATGCATCGAACAAGTGTTCGCCAAAGCGTTTGGTTTTCAGGTGCATCACCCATGCTATCTTCGATAGGTAAATGACCTAATCCAGTACCATGGATGACGATAGCATCACAGCCATCTTTCACGATCGCTTCAATGTGTTCGCCATGGAGATACGGGCCTGCGATGAATTGTAAAATCTTCAAGTGCGGCAAAAATCCATTCACATTACTGGCAATATTTCGCTCGGATTTGCCCGATACTTCCGCGTAGTGTTCCGCTATTTCATGTGAGCAGGTTTTCCCATTGTATGCAATGGTTGCAAGAGGTTGGGCATTGACCGCTTGAAATGCATCTCGTCGAGAGGAGTGAAGTTTTCGACATGACACGCCAGGCAAGACCACGCACTCACCATCGTTGGATTTGTGGTGCATAACGACGACAGTTGAATCACCCGCGTCCCCACATGGCATGTGGCCATGGCCCGCCCAATACACAGCGGAGAGCAAATTTTCTGCAGCGTCTGATGAACCACGGTCACTCGATCGTTGTGAGCCGACAAATGCAATTGGGCCGGGTGGCTTTTCACCCATGCCAGCCCATGCAAAACCTACTGCGGCAGCAGTGAGGTGAAGTGTGTCGGTTCCATGAGACACAACGACGCCTCGGCATCCATCGTCGAACGCTTGTTTCGTTGCCTCTGCAATAGCATTCCAATGCTGTGGGCGTATATCATCGCTGAACATATTGCCGATTTTGTATGTCTCCAATTGAGCGAGATTCATGAGTTCAGGTAACTCGGAAACGAGTTCTTCAGGTTCAAATCGAGCAATGACTGCGCCGGTCTTGTAGTCGACCTTTGAAGCGATTGTCCCTCCAGTGTGAATGAGTCGTACCCGGGGTAAATCATCTGAAAATGTTGGACTGCTTTCGGCCGTGGAATGATGTGGATTTGAATCGGAATCAAGTATTTCCCATGCTTGAACACCATCTTTACTGTAATTTGCATTATAGCCGTTATCAAGTTTCAGGGTAATGTGGCCATCATGTGTGTATGGGAGGACGGTGCCTACATGTTCAACTGGACCCTCAAGTGATTGGACTGTGATACGCACCCTTTGCCCTTCACTCGGCAGGTCATCCATGTGTTTACCAAAAAGTCACAGCACATGAACATCACGCTGTTGGATAGAGATTGGTGCCGAGAGCGGGACTCGAACCCGCGGCCTTCGGATGTCTCAGACATCGCAAGGTACGCACGTCATACGATTGCCTTGTAGGCTGCCCTATGAGTCCGACGCGCTACCAACTACGCCACCTCGGCTTGATTCGTCGGTGAAGCATTGACTCTTTGAAACATACGGATAGGATTTCACCATACTCATCGATTCTCAGAGGAACCTTCCGCATTCTTCTTTTATTGCGTTCATGACCCGATATCATGGTCGACCTCAAAACGGCAATGGCTGCTGCCCAAGCCGAACAGCGAAAGAAGGTCGCCACTTCAATGGAAGAGAAGAAGAAAAGACGAAGTGGTCCAGATTTAGGCATCGAGCCATTTGACCCAGTAAAATATGTCACGAAAGAGCGGGCAGAAACTGCTTCAATGTGGCTCGTCATTACCTACTCAGTGCTCGTTACCATGATTATGCGATATGTTTTGATGCCGGGAACAGATCGAACGAATGCTGACATTTTGTACATGTTCCCGCTTGTCATGATCATTCTCATCCCGCAGGTTCACAGAATGGTGATGCCTGCAAGATTTGTTGAAGTGTATGGCAAAGGGACTTGGTTCAAGGCCTCGTTCCTCCATACGTTCACTTTTCTTTCAGTCGCATTTCTGCTCGCAAATCCTCCTTTTGCAGATGTTGTTGCACCACAAGTGTCGAGCACATGGGTCATCGGTGTCGAAGACGATGGTGTCATCGTGTATTCAAATGACACCGGTAAAGATGGCGTCATTGAATGGAAAGAAACTGAGATCCCCTCCGGTCCTGTTTGGCTATTCTTTGGTCTTGCAGATAACGTAAACTCAGATGGTGCAACAGTTGATGTGACACTCATGAATAACGATGATTCAACGACGCTTCCCATGAATGAAACGTACTGGTCAGAAAACCACGATAACATCGTGAATGGAAAGCGAATCGACAATTCATCGATTCCAAATCTTCTCCCTCACGCTGAGCTTGACCAGCCAATTGCAGTGAATCTTGGGGAAAATTTAGCACCAGGGACGCATACGATTATCGTGAATATCGTTGAGCAGGGCGACCCTTGGGAAAACACTCGAACATATACCTGGAAGTTGGTGATTCTTCCTTCGACCGATTAACTCAACAACTCTTGATGTTGTGCTACAATCGAGTCGAGTAAAGTGCTCACTTTGTTGCACTGGTATGACCATTGGGTGTGTTGAACGACCATAAATTGACGATACCGCCGAACAAGAGGTGCAAAGGCTGTCCAACATAGACCATCGAGAAAGGTATTCATGAGCATGTCACGAGGTTTGCTGCAGGTCCTATATACGAATTCAAGAGTCCTTTTGAAAACTGAAAGTGATTATGATTTGAGGTGTTTGACCAATCGAGCAGTCATCGCATCGAGCTGAATTTGCTCACCGCCACCCTCAACAAGCCGATAATCAATTTCTGCCATCCACTCTGTGAGTTCCAATTTTGAAATTTCAGATAAAAAGTCAATGTTATACAATTCTCGATGGAGTTGGTTGACAAAATCTGTTCCTGCCAGCCCGTATGTGTCAAGCAATTCGCGAAGCCTTCGTCGGGCAACATGAAAACCATCGTCTTTGCAAGAAGCAATGTAGCGATGGAGTTCTTCAGGGGGTGCAGTTGCGCTCGTCTCGTAGATTAAGTCTCGAGTAATTTTAGGTTGCAGAGCAGCAGCGACTTGGAGCCCTGTGATCGCTTTTCTCAAATCACCTTGCGAAATATGAGTGAGGGCTTCAACTGCATCGTCGGTGATGTCCAATTTTTCCTCTTTGGAGACCTTGATGATTTGCTCAGAGACTTCGTGACTGGAAAGTGGGCGGAAACGAAAAACTGCACATCGAGATTGAATTGGTTCAATAATTTTTGATGAATAATTACACGAGAGAATAAACCTACATGTCTCTGCATATTGCTCCATGATTCGTCGTAGTGCACCTTGAGCGTCTGCAGTGAGGGCGTCGGCTTCATCAAGAAAAATGATCTTGAATGCTGCCTTTCCATAGGGAGCGGTTCTGGCAAACTGCTTCACCTTTGAACGAATGCTTTCAAGCCCGCGCTCATCGCTGGCATTCATTTCAAGCAAATTTTCTCGAAAATGTTCGCCAAAAATATCCTTTGTCAACGCCATGGCAGCGGTTGTTTTTCCAGTACCCGGAGGCCCTGAAAACAAGAGGTGGGGGAATGACTTGTTTCCTGCGTAGGTGGCTAATCGCTGCACGACAGCAGCTTGACCTCGAATTTCGACAACCGTGCGAGGACGGTGTTTTTCAACCCACAAGTCGCTCATTCGACTTTTGCTTATGGCGAGTGTCTTTCAACATTGGCATGTAGAGAAATGAAAAAATCAACGATAATTTGATGTCAATTTGAAAACATTGGATAGAAAAAACAGTATAAGTGCGATGCTTGTAAAGCATGAGCCCCATGCTGCTGAGTAAAGATACATCTTCCAAATTGACTGTTTTTCTGCTGGTGTCATTATTCATTTGTGCAGACCTTATGCTGCCTCAAACGCAGGACGGCTGGCAAGTTTTGGACAACGAACCAACTGTTTCACGTGCAGTCAGCAATCACTATGTCTTGTCGGATACCTACATCAATGAGTCTTCGCCAACAACAAATTACAACTCCTCGGATACTGGCTTCCTGATTCCTACCGATGGTGATGAAACAAGAATCCTTCTTGATTTCCCAATGAATTTTACGTCAAGTGACGTGATTTACAACGCAAGTGTCGAATTGACTTGTACGGTTGTGTCAGGTCAATCAACCAGTGACATTTCTGTTTACCCTGCTCGGATGAATCAGGGCTGGAACACAACCCATGTTTCATGGAATTACTATGGTCAAAACCTGCTTTGGACTGGCGCAGGCGTTGATGATGCCGCAGATCGTTTCGATTGGGAGCCACCAACGATTGAAACACAAACCGGCGTCTTTTCAATCAATGTGACTTCACTAGCACAACAAGCAGCAAAAGATAATTTGAGCAGGTTGAGAATAATTCTCGCTGCTACTGGTAGCTCATATTCGTGCGACCTTTCAGAAACCCAAAACACAAACAATCAACCAGTTCTTGTCATCGATTCGTCAGCAGGGACGCCGACGAGTGGTGGTGGTGTTGAGTTCAACCTCCCCATCGACCAAGGTGCTCCTTGGATGAAATCAGATTTTCTTCTCACCGCTGAAACCCTACCTACAATTGCTTACAAGAACCACACGGCAAGCCATGTTGAGCTTCACCTAAGCCACTCGTCCGATTGGAAAGATGGAGTCGTTGTTAATGCCGAACGTCATTATTCCTCACTTTGGAACACATTCCAAACATCTGGGTCGAGTGGTTCGTTCACCATACCATCCAGCGATGAATTTGACAATGGTACAAATGTTTACGCTCGTATACGTTCGATTGATACCAATATGCAAACAAGTGCTTGGCAAGAGACAAGTTTCCTTTTGCCATCCCATTCAATCACCGATAATGGCGATGGTACAGCAACAATTTTGCTTGAGGCAGGTGACCTTGGCCTTGAACTCGACTTTATTGAAGATTCAACGGTTTCACAAACATCGGTGACTGCCAATTTCGGCATAGCACAAACGCTCGAATCAAGCACGACGACCTCAAAAGAAATGCTTGGCCACATTCGATTGCGACTCGATCAATTGGGTATGCACGATAATCTCACCATTGTCGACTCATCCATGACATACCAACGGTCATCATACAGTGGAGACCCAGTGGTATCCCTTCATGGCATGGAAGAATCTGGTCTATGGCTTGAAGATGAGATTACGTGGAACCAAATGTCCAATTCCGGAGTCAATTGGTACGATGGCGGACGCAGTAACGGTACTGCAACACTTGACCTCTTGAATGCAAATCAGTCCTCGTCGACCTTTGAATTCAACATCACGCATGCGGTTCAAAATTATCTTGATGATTCAGACGCCGACCCAATGGATATGTTCATCGCCGTTCGAGGTAAATACGAAGGATACACCAACGGTGACAGCATCGTCTTGCACTCCTCAGAATCGTCAACAGGCAACGACCCAGCATTCGAACTCACCTACAAATGGGGTAGCGGTGCACCAGCACCTGTGACGATTACAGGTCCGGAGGATGGACTTTCAGTATGGAACATCACCGGTGATAATTTATCAGGAAACACGCAACCAACACTCAATTGGACCGTCTCTTCAAGTTCAGATGACATCTTGTTTCAAATCGCCACAGACGAGGATTTCCGACTCCAAGACCTTGTGCTCGACACTCGAGTTGACAATGATTTCAGTCCAACTGCAGGCACATTCACAATGAATGGTACGAGGACACTCGATA
Organism: Candidatus Poseidoniales archaeon; assembly: GCA_038146705.1. Classification (GTDB taxonomy): domain Archaea; phylum Thermoplasmatota; class Poseidoniia; order Poseidoniales; family Poseidoniaceae; genus Poseidonia. The sequence goes on along the minus strand of JAYQSB010000008.1, from coordinate 18,900 downwards.
AAGGAAACATGTACTTTTGGAGAATGGCAACGGTTGATGCTTCAGGTCACTATGGCTCGTGGGAAACATCAAGTTTCATCGTAAGTAATCTCGAGAGTATTCATCTCGGTGGTGACCGATACGAGTTCAGAATTCGACACGGTAATGGAACCAACGACAACCAATACCCAGAGTGCATGGATACATTCATTGACAGTTCATCCGTCAACGCAAATTACAACGGCGATTCTGAAATGTCGATTGAGTACAATAACCCAGATAAAACGTCGATCCTCATGGGATGTAATTTGGTTTCAAATCTTTTACCTTCAGGGTATGCAGTCGAATCGGCTCAGCTTCGATTTACGCTGACTGATTCTCCGTATAATTCACCTGTCATCGGCGTTTGGGAGAATCGTCAAAACAACTGGAGCGATGATGACGCATCATGGTCAAGTTATGATGGGTCCAATTCATGGGCTACATCTGGTGCAAATGGCTGGGAGCGAGGATCTCTTCTCTCAAGTTTGACGCTCGGCGGCACGTACTCTGGTGGAGATGTCGTTGAATGGAATGTGACACAGGCTGTCCAAAATGCCATGCGTGAAAACAGAAGAGTGGATTTCATCGTCGACCAAATCGGCGTACCTTCTGGTGGATTCAGCAGTGCCTACTTCAGCACAGCAGAATCAAATTCAGCCTCAGAACGACCTGAGATCTCATTCGTTTATGTGCCTGGTTCAAATGCACTCCCACAAAATCCAACGCTCACAGCACCATTAAATGGCTCTTGGTCAATCGGTAGCGGTGTTGACCTCACACCGATTGATACACCTGAACTTCAGTGGAATTTCACCGGTACAATGAGTATCGGGGGTTGGGTGGTTCAAGTTGACAATGTCTCGACATTTGATTCTGGAAACGCTGTGACATACACGTCATGGAACGACGCAGGGTTTGATGTTCAAAATGAGACATTCACACCCTCAACAGCATTGACGACTGGAAAATCGTATTTTTGGAGAGTACGTGCAGTATCGGCCACGAATCAAATTGGAAATTGGTCATCAGTGAACTCATTCCATCTTCCAGACCTCACGACTTGGGTGGAAAACTCCACGACAGCAGCGGTGGAAATTCATCACCATGAAGCATTGCCAGAATTACAAATTCCACACATTTATGATACCTATATTATCGAAAATGGTAGTGGTGCATCCTCTACTTATGAGACTTCACAAACACTGCGGGTTGGACGCCATTCCAATGGTTACAATGCTGCAGGTCTTCTCAAGATTCCTCTAAGCGCAATCCCACAACCAGCGAATGCTCGTGTGATCAATGCAGAGTTGAATGTCTTTTCCGATTTGAGCACAGACCTTTCGTTACCGATTGCAGTTCGACCTGTGCTCGTCAACTGGAACGAATCAGCGAACTCAACAACCTATGATGGTGTCAATAATTGGTCTCAACTCGGAGGCCGCTCAATTGGTAACGATGTTGGTTCCTATTCAGACCTCATCGATACAGTAACAGATGACTGGATGAACTGGGATGTCACCGAACTCGTTCAACTTGCCATTGCAAATGGCCAGACACACCTCTCTGTTATGCTGTATGCGCCTTCCACAACCACTAGCGAAGCCCTCTTGTACTCAACATCTCATCAAACCGCTTCAAAGCGCCCGTGGCTTAACCTCACGTGGTCCTCAGGGGCAGCATCCACACCTACCGTTGCAGCTGTCCATGGAACCCCAAGCAACAACGCTGTGATGTGGGATACATTATCTCATGCGGTTCTGGCAGATAAGCGGCCGACGATGAGTTGGACGTACACCGGGTCAAACATTACTGCGTGGCGATTGTTCATTCTCCAAGATGCAAATGATGACATGCAAGGTATTTACACATATGATTCCAGAGTGAATACGTCTGCTTTTGACCTTCAAAATCTACAGTTCACACCCCCTCATGACCTCGATTTCGCCGAAGAAATTCGATGGATGGTTCAACCGGTCAGCGACGGAATGCGTGGGCCAAGAAGCAGTTCGACAATCTTCTACATCCCTACTGTCGTTGGGGATGAGGTGAATTCTACCGATGCTAATGTGATGCTCCAAGAAGGTTCAATGATTGACGCACTGAATTATCCAACAGCAACCTACGATACATATCTCGACAGCGGAAATACTCAGTCGAACCTTGGAAGTTCAAGTTCATTGTTCGTTGGACGTAGTGCGAATTCTTACGGTTCCGCCTCACTGCGTACTACTTCGCTCGTATCGATACAACTTTCTTCGATACCGCTTCCATCATCGTATGAAGTGGTGAATGCAACGCTTGACTTTGATGCAACCGCATTCACAGGCAACTCGATTTCAGTATCCGTATCGGAAATGATTTCATCGTGGAGTGAGTCATCATCGTGGGCTTACCCTGCTGGAAACAATACTTCATGGCAAGGTGTCGGTGCATATCATTCTGCGGATTCTGATGCAATCAATGATATTCAAACTGTGAATTCTACAGGTCTTGTTCAATTCAACATCACTGCAATTTTGCAACACGCCCTAGCAACAGGACAGACAAATCTCAATGTGATCTTGCAGCCAGAAGAAAATTCCGGAGGCAATGTCGTCGGTCGTGTTGAATTCGCAAGTTCAGAACACAACACTGTTCATCTGCGACCACGAATTAACATGACCTACCGTACAAATCCAAGTTGGGCCCTGCCTGCACCATCAGGCCTCATTCCAAGCGATGGTTCAATCCTTTGGGATACGACCTCGCCGCTACCTGCTGGCCAAGATACCTCGTACTTCTCGATGACATCATCAATCACAAACGAGACGAGATACGTGTATTGTTACAGCGATGAACCACGATTCTCAATTGGTGCCGTTTGCCATGACACAAATGACCCAGGACAAGGACAAACATACCATTCGTCCAACACGACACTTGAGGTCAACAACATGGACCAAGGTGATTTCTGGACATATTGGCGTGTGAGAGCCGACCAAGACCATCGAATTGGGCAGTGGTCTTCGATAAATTCATTCAGAAACCCTGACGATATCGGAACGAATAATTCAGGAAACTATACGGTCAATTTGTCAAGAGGTACGGTGTTTAGCACTTCTGGCTTGCTACCAGAGGCACAGGATGTTTCGTTGTCAACCAATCAAACATCAACTGCGGGAGCATCTGCCACAATGAACCTCGGCTTTGCAAGCAGTGGTGAATCACAAATGTTCGTTGAATTTGATTTGAGTGACATTCATTTCCCACAAAATGTCATGCCTACAAATGTAATTTTGAAGATGTATCGTTCATCGCTAACTGGAAATTCGGCAACAACCATTTCTGCTCATGCTTGTAACAGTTTTGACGAATCAACAGTTGTTTGGTCGAGTAAACCTACCTGTTCCACGACAGAAATTACTCGAACCACCCTCACACTTTTGCCACCGAATCAATGGATAGATTGGGATATTACGAGTCTTGCACAAGACAACATAGCCAATGGAAATTTCACCTTCAGTATCATGCTGAAATCGGTTGGAACGCCATTAACAGTTCACACATTTGCTTCTGCAGAATCCTCCTCCTCACAATTCTGGCCAGTTTTATCGTTTGAGTATGTCGACAATGTGAACAACATTACGCCACCCACTCAACCGGCACTCATTTCACCGAATGATGGTGAAGTGCTTTACGATGTGGAAGACGGAATTCTTGTATCGGACACAACGCCAACACTTTCATGGTCGGCGGTTTCAGGAGCTTCTGGATACATGCTCACGATTTCAAACGAATCGGGCGTGTACAAATTCCGTTCTTGGGAATCAAACTCAGGCATTTCCGGTACAACATTCCAGTTCAGCAACGAACTCAGACCGGGAGAAATTTTCACTTGGTGGGTCTCAGCGTTCAACCAAAGTATTCCAGGTGCTTCTTCGGCTCGATGGACATTTGCAGTCGGCGACCCTCACCATACGTATAACAATGAACTCTTTACATACGAATTCCAAACTGGTAACGAAGTTGAAGCGTTTGGACATACCAACATACAAGATTCAACATTGAGTTCAGCAAACGCTGATACAAATCTTGGTGATGCTGCTGTGCTCCAGGCGGGTTCCTTCTGCGGCTCATTGTTCGTGAATGAGTGCCGTATCGTGTTCAGTCTCGACCCTTCGCAGGTGCCGTTTGATGCCAATCAAAGTGTCCACTCAGCTTCAATCGGTTTGTACATCGAAGATTGGGAAATCGCACAGAGTGCTTCGATGATGACATTTAGTGTACACCCACTGATCACTTCGTCATGGTCTCAGTCTGGTTCGACATGGAATGAGTCCTCTGCCGGCGTCACTTGGTCCTCCCCTGGTATGGGGTCGGGTGTAGAATATGCTTCGACACCTGTTTCAACCTCGACGATTTCAATTGGTCCAACCGGTTGGGTTTGGTTCGATATAGGAACTGCTGGAATGAATCTCACAAACACTCGGGGCTGGGTTATTCTTGCATCAACGAATGTAGGACACGGATACGCACAATTCTATTCAAGTGAATATCAAGGAAATTCAACACTTCGACCCAAGATTTTGTTTAACACCACAAATGTGTCAACAGTTACTGTCTCCCCTGGAGGAAACACGATCGATGCAGATTCGACCCAACTCTTCAATGCTGTAGCAAGCGATTATAATGCTGTTCAGAAGACGGTTCCGCTTGAATGGTATGCAAGCAGCGGTAGTATAGGGTCCAATGGATTATTCACTCCAACGACTGCTGGAACTCAAACGATTCAGGCTTGTTTCGGTCTCGTTTGTGGCACCCAAACAATTACTGTTACAGCAGGTGCACCAGAAACACTAGAGGTCTCACCTCTTTCATCCACGATTACAGCAGATGACACATTGACCATTACTGCGAACATGGTTGACCAACATGGCAACCCAGTGAGCGGAATCTCACTCACATACACCCCTTCCAATGGAAGCATGAGTTCGGTCGTACCAAACATCTTCCAACCGTATGCCGTTGGTCAACACACCATTCTCGTATCACATGCTGCATCAGGAACATCTGTGACAATTAATGTGACTGTGACAAATGGTGCACCTGCTTACTTCGAAGTTAGTGGTTGTGAAGGTATTGTTCCAGCAGGTCTCGATTGTGATATTACAACGAATTTGTATGACCAATTTGGTAACCTACTGCCAATTGAAGATGCAGGTGCTCTAACATGGACCACAACCAATGGCAATTATTCGGATGTGAATAGCAAATATTCGCCAGACCATATTGGAGACTGGTACCTTAACCTCTCATCAGCTGTTGGTTTGACCTACTCGTTACCAATTACAGTCGGTCATGGTGAAATGCTTTATCTCGAAATTAGTTCGTCAGATGTCGAAATTACTGCCGATGAGTTCGTCTATCTCAACACAACAAGGGTTGATATTCGTGGAAATCGATTGCCAGTTTATCTCCCATCAAATAATTGGACCAAGATACAAGACGGTATTTTGACACCAGGTCAACCTGCGACATGGGAGCCAAAATCAAGAGGTTCAAAGGTATTGGAAGCGAAATACGAAGACAAAACTGCTCAAATCACAATCGTCGTTCTTGATGGTGAAATTCAGAGCCTTGTCATGCTCATTGACGGTGAGGACGTCACCAATACGCAACGAGAGATTACAGCAGATGACTCCCTTGAAATCAAGGTGCGAGCCACAGATAGCAAAGGAAACATTTGGGAGTTAAATGCCGAATGGCTAGTAAGCCATCCAACTATTGCATCAGCAACATCGACACTTGAAGAATACCAAGGTTCAGTTGTTGTTGAACGTTCAGTTATCTTTAGTCCATATCAATCGAGCTCTTCTGCTTACACCATAATGGCATCCTTTACTGAAAACAATGTTACCCAATCAGCACAATTTGATGTCCTTGTCGAGCCAGGTGTTCTCGAATCGGTCATCCTTGAAGCAGTTGCTGGAGATGGTGTCCCTAGCGACCAATTTGAAATTTCAGCCGATGATGGCATACAATTTGGCATAACACTTACAGACGCAGAAGACAATGAGTTAGACTCGACAAATGTCCGATGGCTCCTCTACAATCTTGATACAGGTTCAGTGGAAGACGTTACGGTTGCAATGCTCTATCATGGTTTGATGTGGAATGCAACAAAAGTTGGCGAGTACGAAATTGTAGCCTACGATGTGAGCTCAACGAATTACAATATTTCAGATAGTGTCCTTGTCACAGTCTATCACGGAGAAGCGGTAGAACTTATCCTCACATCTTCGAATACAACAATCGTTGCAGGTTCCCTTGTTGAATTGGGTATAACAGGAAAAGATTCAGATGGAAATTTGTTTGATCAAAATGTTGAATGGTATGAAGACGGCGACACCGTTGACGGTTTAGTTTCAAACGAGGACATCGATGGTTCGTACGAATACACCGGTACAATCGCTGGAATTCATACCTTGTCATACCAGTATGGAATTGCACAGTCGACAGTGGAGATCAATGTTCAGCCTCAATCAATTACTGCACGACTAGAAGTTGAATTGAGCACAGACTCTGTTGAACAACTCGCTTCCCTCGAAGTGTACATACGAGCTTTTGACATGTATGACAATGAAATTGAGGTGCCGCCAAGTGTTCAAGTCGATGCCACTGGCCGAGGTACAGCAACAATGATCAACACCTCGACATGGAAAATCACAACCCTAGACGAAGGAACACAAAGTGTAACGATCAGTGTAGGTTCAGTCCTTGAGAAAGTTGATTATTCCGTTGTGGGAACACTTGAAGGGTTCTTCGAAGCGGGTGGAACGTTGTATTACGTAGGAGCAGTACTTGGTGTTATTGCCGCCCTTGGCGCATTGGTTGGCCTTGTTCTCTTCATGCGTTCGAACAATACAGATTGGGACCTTGAGGAAGATGAAGACGATGTTGATGATGAAGATGAAGGTGCGTCACCTCAAAAAGTAAGGCCATCAGGTCTCCCAGATGGGCCTTCAGGCCCTCCACCTTCTGATGGGCCATCCGGTCCACCACCTTCCGATGGACCATCCGGTCCACCACCAGAAGAACCCGAGGTTGACGAAGTATCAGAGGAAGAAGAATGGGATTATACTCAGGATGAAAGTTATCGACTCGACGAAGACGGTACTGAATGGTATCAAGATGACGAGGGCACTTGGTGGTATAGGGGACAGAATGAAGAAGATTGGAGTGCATGGCAAGAAGAATAAGAGCGACTGGAGTGATGGTCAATGCATAGAAATATCCTCACCTCTGTAGTTCTCATTACACTTTTTGTCACGAGCCTTCTATCAACGATGTCTAACACATACATACTCAAAGATGAACACCCGGTGTTCCCATCGAATGTTGTCGACAGAGTTGTGGTCTCAAGCGATACACTATCAATCACGGCTGATGAAATATTACAATTTTCTGCTACCCTATACACGACAACCAATACGACAATACAAGATGACGTTAATTGGACAGCATCGAATGGTTCAATATCTGATGATGGGATATTTTACCCATGGAGTTCAGGCACCGTTGAAATTGAGGCAGATTATGGTGGTGTCACGGGTTCACTCAATATCACAGTTGTTCCAGGTGCCGCTACTTCGATATCAATCATCACGTCGACAGTCTCTGTTCTTGAACAGAACGTTCTCCAAGCACAGGTCATGGATGGGCGTGGAAATGTAAAGCCGGCATCATCTCAAACTGTTTGGGATATTGATGGGACATACATTGGGACGGGTTCTCCAATTTGGATCCCAGAGGAAACCGGGCAGTTCAATGCCCGTGCACGTTTGTACCAATTGGAGACAAGTGCGAACATTTCCGTTGTCGCAGGTTCACCTCACTCGTTTGTGTTCCCTGATTTTATGACGGTCATTGCAGGTGAAACATACACACTCTCTCCTCAATTGCTTGATATCAACGATTACGCTATGCCTATTTCATCTGCTGGACCATTGAATTGGTGGGCAGAAAGCGGCTCAATTAACGAAGAAGGAAATTACTCCTCGACCGACACAGGTGTTTGGAATATTACGGTAACAGCCGGGAATGTCACAGGTGTGGGGCAAATCCATGTGATTCCAGGCTCAGCTGTTGTTTCACAAGTTGTTATCGTCGACGAAGATGAGATGTATGTTGCAGGTCAAGCCTATGAGGTTGCAGTTGAACGAAGAGACATCAACGGTTACATCGGTCTAGTCACGCCTGCTTTGTCGTACTGGAGTGTTACATCTGGCGGCCTTTCCCTCGATGGAAATCGGGTGATGTGGACTCCTTCTCAAACCGGAGTTGCTGAAATACACACGACTGACGACGGTATATCTTCCAGTCTTGAAATCCAAGTTGTTCATGGAAATGCGATTGATCTTTTCATTCAGACAAGTCACAATTCACCTCATGCTGGTGACCAAGTTGTGATACAAACAATGGCCACAGATGTGAAGGGTAATGTATGGGTCGTGAATGGAACGCTTGACTTCATTCTCGGCGATATCAATGATATAACGGTGTATGATTCTTACACTCTCCTCCAAGCATCCTCAACAGGTTCGTGGAATGTCGAAGGAACATGGTTGGATGAAACGACGAATTCAGAATTTTATTCATCGATTTCATTTGAGATTTCGGCTGGTCGATTAGCATTCATTTCTCTTGATGGTGATGGACAAATTGTACCTGCAGATCAATCGTTTGACCTCAATCCTACATTCTTCGATGCATATGGAAATGAATTGCAATCTATTGAATTAAACTGGTCCATTGATGGTAATGACGAGACATTACAAATGCGACTTAGCGACAGTGTGTGGTCCACATCCATACTCGGTGGTCATGAAATTCGAGTCAATGCAGATGGTATCTTTGGAACGGTTCGAATCAATGTTGTTCCTGGTTCAGCCCATTCGATGTTGACCAATGTTGACGATGGTCTCGTGGTTTCTGCAGGCGTTCCATATGATATCTTTGTCGAAGTCATCGACATTCATGGGAACATAGGCGAATCCAACGATCTTTCAACATCGCTTGATGCTGCAATCGGCGAAATTGATGTCTCAAACACTGGCGTAGGGTACTGGTCATTTATTGGAAAAACGAGCGGAGAATACACGCTCACGCTCAACGAAGGAAACGCCTCACACTCAATTCCTCTTACGGTTCTTGCAGGAGATCCCATCCGAATTCGAACGCAAATGCAAACTGCATCCATTGCCCAAGGGGATATTATTCTGATCGATGTTTGGGGTGTTGATACCTATGATAACCTCGTTGAAATTGACCATCTCAATACAACTGTGACCTGCACAGCTGGTGATGCGACGCACGTGACTGCAGGAACATGGGAGGTCGAGGTTTCTGAATCGGGTAACGACCGTGCGTGTACTATTTTGTGGGAGGGTCTCATCGCACAAAATTTCTTTGACGTTGATGAGGTTTTGTTCGGAGGGGCGGTAGGCTCAACGAATACAGCCATTGGCATGCTGACAGTGCTCTTGCTCATGTTGCTGGTCGTCATGGTGGTCCTTGTTCGTAAAGCCAGTGTTGAACCACAGACAGATTGGATTGAAGATGAATTTGAAGACGATGAAGATGATGCAGCCCATCACAATGATGTTGTTCCTGCCGAATCAACCCAACCGGCCACGATACCATCATCTCCTCCACAGCACCTAGCCGGTCCTCGACCAGAACTTGACATTGCAATCCGTGATGAATTGGCTCGTCAAGCAACAAGTCAAGGTGTCATGCAAGCGGCTCCGGGAACAGAACAAGGAAAGACAGGTTGGTACGTGAATACGAAGTCTGGACTTGAGGCTTGGGAAGTCACAAATGACGGTGCATGGAATAAACTTGAATGATCACTCGTCTTCAGTGATATTTTCGTAGACCTGAATGAATTCATCGATATCGATTACGCCGTCGGCATCATCATCAGCATGGTGGAAGATATCACGCATTTCATCGTTTGAGAAGGTGAAATTGAGTGTGTGCATTGCGTGTTTAAATTCTAAGTAATTAAGATGATTTTTTCCACCCATATCCGCCGCATGGAAGACTTTTACACGCATTTCATGTTCTGAGGGCGATGGATTTGCAAACATTTGCTTGAATGTTTGGAATGGTGTGACGCGGTCTGTTGCATGTTTCTTTCCATAGGCATAGTAGTTGATGCCTCCAGCGATAATTGCCCCACCTGCACCAATTATTCCTTTTGACCCCATGATGAACAGCAAGATGCAGCCAGCCACGATACCGAAAATTTGCATCATAGGATACAGGGGTGAAGAATATTCGGGGTTGTAATTGCCGTGTATTTTGTTGGCTCTACGGAAAATGAATACAGTCCCGCACATGAGGATGTAGACCATGATTTGAAATCCAGAAGCCAATTTTGCTACATCTTCAACAGGGAGGACAAGAATGGCAATAGCCATCAAGCCCCCTGTAATGAGAATGGGCCAATGTGGTGTCTCATACCTAGCATTTACATTTTCAAGAGCGGTTGGAAGAAGGTTATCTCTTGCCATAGCAAAAAGGAATCTTGAGGATGCAAGTAGGCCAGCAAGTGCCCCTGAAATCATCGTTAAAACAGCCAATGTAGCGATGAAGACGGCGATTTCAATTCCAATCACACCATCAACGAAAAGATAGATTGGAGCTTCATTTGTCGTACCATCGCTGTTTAACCACCACTCTCCAGACAGTGCTGCCATCATGATATAGGTCAGGCTACAATACAAGATGGTGGCAATGATAAGGGAGACAATAATACTTGACGGAAGATTTCGTCCTGGCTCTTTTACCTCTCCACCGATTGCCGTGACTTTGATGACGCCAGCATAGGCAACAAAGACAAATGCTGAGGCACTGGCGATATTTGCGTATTCTGCATCCATCGCACTCTTCCAAGGACTTGCTAGATCAGTCGAGTCGAGAAACAATGAGTAGATGGCAATGATACAAATCGCTAGCATGGTGACGATGAGAATTGGTGCTTGAAAGGCCTTAATTTTCTTGACGCCAAAGATGTTCAATATCGTAATGAGAATAAGTGCGTAAATGGCATATGTTGTTGTGTCAATGGTGAAATCATAGTAATTGGACACAAAGTGGAGATAGGCGGAAAATCCGATGAGTGCGAAGGCTGATTTTAGAAGGAAAGATGCCCAGAGTCCGAGACCAGAAATTGTTCCAAACAGCGGGCCATATGCCCTTTCGAGATAGACGTATGTGCCGCCAGTTTCAGGAATCGCACTTGCAATTTCAGCCTTTGAAATAGCCCCTGGAAAAACGACGATTGCTGCAAGGAGATAGGCAAGCCAAATGCCTGGACCCATGATTGTCGCCGCAAATCCCGGCAGGACAAATAAACCTGAACCGACCATCGATGCAAGCGAAATGATGATCACACCCATGAGGCCGACTGTAGGTTCCAACCCTTTCTTCAAGTCTGAAGCGGCACCTTTGACATCACCACGCAAAAGTTTTCCTGTTGTAGTTTTCAAATCCATTGTTTCACTTCCGGAAAAAGACAAAAAAATACTTGATTAACCCAAGCAAAAGACAACGATAGATATTCTTTGCTCCGTTATTGTGTAAGAACTCTTCCGTATTCCGGAAATTATGCTTGAGCGATGACTTTCATTTCAACAGCAATCGGCGTCGGAAGTGCGTCAATTGCAATTGTTGTCCTGGTTGGACCAACTTGCCCAAGGGTGTTCGCCCATACCTCGTTGTATCCTTTGAAATCACGCTCCATATCGACGAGGAATGTAGTTACATCGAGGACCTTGTCAATCGATGAACCTGCTTCGATAAGGATTCTCTCAATATTATCAATGACCGCTTGGGTTTGAGCTTTGATATCATAATCGAGTGGTTGTCCATCTTCATCATGAATTGGCCCCCCTGGAATCGCATTTGTCCCGGGTTGTCGAGGACCAACGCCAGAGAGATAGAGCAGGTCACCAACTTTTCTTGCATGAGGGTAGGCTCCTACTGGTTTTGGTGCAGCATCTGAATTCACTGAACCTTCCGCTTTTGTCGGCTCCCATAATTCAGGGCCACTGTTGGTCTGGATTTTTTTTTCATCTGATTCTTCAGTCTGCTCATCCTCATCCGCATCGAGGACATTTCTATCACCCGTGTAGGTTTCAACATCGTCTTCATCGTACTCTTTGTCACCCATTCCTGTGGGTGTGGGGTCAACATACACGACTGCTCCTCCGGCACCATGCAACGCCTCGTATGCGAGGACTCGACCGGAGAGGTCATTTCGATTTCCGTTCATTGCTGAGAGCCACCACATAGGCTTGAATGTCACGACTTTTTGAACCCGAATTTGTTGATGAATCGTTCTTGATAGTTGACCAACATCTTCCAAACGTCCTTCCTCGAGAAATTCGAGAATTTTACGATTCCATTCATCGTCTTTGAGCGAGTGAATTTTATCATCTTCTGGTGAGATGAAGTCTGTGAACATCCTGTTTGAGAGAGACATGGCGGTGATAGCAACAGCCTTTCGACCTTGTTGTCGCAGCACATCAAGGCATGCTTTTGCAAGAACAGTGGTTTCTGCTCGATTTGCATAGACATTAGAAGAAACAATGACTGCTGGTATTTTGTTATCAGGATTGAGCAATGTTAAGGCCACAACAGAGCCAACGTCGATTGGGAAACCTTTGTAATTGACACACCGACTTTGCAATCCACGATTTTTATTTGCCTCGTTCCAAGCATGGGCAAAATCAGCATCAATGTTGAATGAGTATGGGATGCTTCCAAGATCGTGAAAATCGTGGTCAACCATCACCCATTCTGGATTTGGATCGGCTTGAATTTGATGGCCGATAATGCTCGGCCAAGTTGTGGAGTAAATGATGAGGAGATCAGCACCTGAGTCCTCAATCATTTTGGCTGCTTCATCGTAAGCATCTCGAAGTCGCCGCCATCCCTCGTTCATGTCTGGAGCGAGAACGGTGTGCGGGTGCACTGGTACGACCAAGTTACCAACGATGACATCACTCATGCATTTGCCTCCTCGTGTTTGTGGACGGGCCATTCGACAATGGCATTGCCCGTACCAATGATTGTGCCGTAGCCATGGAGAATTGCAGGATATTGAGGGATGTCGAGTGTCGATAGCAGCCAGGTGAGTCCTCCGCCATCGCTTTCTGCGATGGCTTGTTCAGTAAACTCAGGCATTTCGTCGATAATCCGTTGAGATTGCCCACTTCGCATGTATTCAATCATCCGCATATCCCAAAGGTGCATTGCGTGGCTTGTGATGTGCTCTTTGCTCATATCTTCTGGCATATCTGATTCGGTTGTAAAATGCCGATGTGAGAGTGAATTACTTGCGAGAACAACAACCCGTTTTCCACTTTCGAGAATCGCCTTACGGGTGATGCGTCCAAGTTCAAGCATCATCTCTTGCATGACTTCGACAGAATAATAATGGGTTGAACGGTTGCTTGAAATCACAACAAATGGCTTATCCCAATCCGGATTGAACATATGGCCAGTGGTGATTGTACCGTAATCGACTCTGAAATCAGGATTTGTCATCATCTTTGTCGGCAACCCCGCTTCTGCAGCAGCATTGCAAATCGCCTCTGACAGTTCAACATCGATGTTGATGTCGTAGTGATACCTGAAGAGATTGGGAAAAATCGGGTCGACGGAGAGACTCTTGAAATTTTCAAGACCTAGGAAATGCGTGCCAACATAAGTCTGCCAATGAGGTGAGAGGAGAACAATTGCATCGTATTCGATGTCTTTGAGTGAATCTCGGAGACGTTCATACCCCCATCGTAATTGCTCCCAGCCACCTTCTGCAACCGGTTCATTTTGAGGTGGGTTTTCTGCATAGACAAGATGTGGTGGGTGTGGTGCTAGGCAACCAGCGACAATCTTTCCTTCGCCCATGGGCCATCGATAGTGTTGTGCCCTAAAGCCCCATCGCTCTTCTTCCTCGTATTGAGTAAAGATGAATCTGAAATTAAATGGATGATTTCAGAAGACACACAGACGTGTGGGTGTGCGACTTCAGCGTTCAAGCGATTATGACTGGTTCAGAATGGACTCTGAATCCAGGATTCGTACCATCAGAGGATAAGACACTGCATGAAACTTCATCACCGGTGCTAAGTTCAGACGGTACTGCATCATCAAGGGTTCGAGCACCGTTGAGATACCATCGAACCGTGGAGGCATCAACATCACCTTGTGGGTCGTAGTAGTCATAGGTACAAGTGAGTTGATCGGATGCGGCTGGTGCTGATGGAGAAATACTGACATTTGCGACAGCAGGCATCTCCGTGAGGTTGGACCAAAGGATGATACCACCTGCACCAATATACAATGCCATGGCACTTCCTCCTCCTGGAAGAAGATCATCCATTGAATCGTTTCCACCTCCGAACCCTACGGTTGCCGCATTCCATATTCCGAGGTGTTCTTCGGTGAAGACATCCCCTTCGGATGGATAGCCATAGAGGCTCATATTCGCATTGTTGAGAGCGAACAAATATTCCATCGTGAAAAGTCCCTCTTCTGTCCAAACATAACCAGTTGGAGCAACTGCGACAATTCCACCTGCACCTATGTACATGGCCATCACACTATCACCTCCAGGCAGGAGGGATTCAAACGAATCGTTCCCTCCGCCGAAAGCTACAGTTGCAGCATTCCAAATACCGAGGTGTGCATCAGTGAAGACATCTCCTTCGGATGGATAGCCATAGAGGCTCATATTCGCATTGTTCAATGCAAAGAGGTATTCCATTGTCGCAAGTCCGACAGCCGTCCAAATGAATCCTGTGGGTTTATGGCCGACAATACCCTCAGGACCGATGTACATAGCCATCGCAGTGCCACCATTTGGGAGGAGATCTTCGTACGAATCATTCCCTCCTCCAAACGCAATCGTTGCCGAATTCCACAACGCTAAATGTGTTGCATTGAATTCATCACCTGCTCCTGGATTATAGTACACACTCATATTCGCATTCATTGTAGATACAAGGTATGTCATTGTGGCTATACCTGCCTCAGTCCAGACAAATCCACTGTGGTTTCCATCGTCAACTGCTAAATCACTCAATAAACTTGTAATCCATTCTTGGTATTCCAATTCAGACCAATTGGGGTCAATACCTTGTTTTTCAGCACATTTGACATTGTCAGGATGATAGGGTTCGTGGTCACTTGAATTTCTCGAACCATATTTGAAATTCACTGCAATACAATCGTGATATTCGCGAGAAGTTCCATCGAATGAAGGATCTGGGTCTGCATATTGAAGATTCCACGAGACCATTCCCCCGTACAGAGAGATAAGTAAAATCGATGCGATGCATGCGGGTATGAACCACTTTGATTGTTCACCTCCGATGATAAAACGGATTGAAGGGAGTTCCTCGATGACGACCAATTCATTTTCATTTCGCTTCTTTCTCCTTCGGGTTGGTCGTCGCCTACCACCATTGGTTCTTTTTCGTACCTCGCCATCCTCTGTGGTGCTCCGTCGAACTGGTCGCGGTCGTTTTCGCCTAGCAGCCGAACCATTTTCGTCATCTGTTCGAACTCGTCGCCTTGCAACGTTCGTTCTTTTCCGTTCCACACCATCCTCGGCTTTTTTTCGGCCTACTGGACGTGATCGCTTAGGTTTGGTTATCGAATCATTCTCTTCATCAGTTGGCATTTCTCAACCTCCTTGGAAGCATGTTCGCAGCGATTATGGCAGTAATGAGGATGATGAATGGTAGAACAAGTGCTCCATAGGTTTCGGGATTGAAAACCCCAATGAACACCTGTAGGAAAAATGCAGTTCCGATAATGGCGTTGACCACCCAGAACAGTAGATTTTCGTTTTGAGGATATTTCCATGAAACATTGACGGTTTCCGCTTCCGGTTCCAGTGCATCGATGAGTTTTTTCTCCCATCCTGTTGTGAGCACTAAGCCACAAATGACAGCGAATATAATATCGTTGTTGAAGAACCCAATTATTTGTAAGAGCTCTTGTAAAATTTCAGTGAAGACTGCTGCAATGGCAACGAGCAGAGCGAGGGCTAAGACACGAAACACCTTTTTTTCTGCATCGGTTTGAATACGTATCAACCCAAATTTGACTGCGTGCATTAAGGCAACGCATGGATAAATCAGATTGTCGGTAAATCCAGATGTAAGACCATAAATGACGACAGATAAGGATTCCATCTCTGCAGTAACAATCTGCTGATTCAAATATCCATTGTTGTCATACCAAGAATAATCTCCCTCTGATGTAGGTGTACCAGTCATCGTTGTGAACGCAGTTAATTCCAATTCGATGGTGATAAAACGAACTAAAATCATCACCCACATGAGCAAAAAATACACTGCAAAAATACCGGGTACCCCAAACGATCTCTTCTTTCTAAATGTGAGGATTAAGTGATAGATGCCCGCTAAGCCCAAGCCTATGATCATGAATGAAAATATACCCATGATGAACGATGTGATAATGTGTGTCGCAATGAGTCCATTGAATCCGTGCGAGACAACTGACCAGTTCATGAAATACATGTACCACCAAGTGTGAGCACTCCCTGTAAAGAAACCGGGTACTAAGAAAATCATGAAATCACTAAAAATAACTGCTGCTCCAAGTGCAAAGAAACCAGATCTTCTTAGAGCCATATCCTTCTTATCTTTCGATTCAGCATCCGGTAAAAAGAGGAACAATCGAATCCCCATGGTTATGCAAATGATTGAGCAAATCATGATGAAGAGAATAGAGTAATTGGAATTAAACCCATCATCGAGGGCCCACGTATCAGCAATTCTTGAAAGTAACACAAGACCTGCAAACAAAACAACCATCCATGTGCGTCGTAATAGAGGGATAGGAATGAGTAGCATCAGGAGCGTACCTATCATGATGTAATTGAACCATGATGCGATACTCTCAGTTCTCATCATGTCATAATTCGTGCCAGAATAGTTGATCCAGTCAAAGAACTCATATCTTGATAGGTCTTTGTGAATAAGGTAAAGCAGTAACCAAACAACCAGCCAAGCACCTATTCTCCGATCCCACGGGGTCGTTACATCGGGCAATTTCTCTACCAAAGGCTGTTCTTCAGTGGAAGGCGCATCACTAGGCCTAAGCCGAGAGATTAATTTTGAAACAACGCCAGAGACCGAATGAATAATTCTGTTTCTCTGCTCGCTACTTGGTAGAAGGAAGAGTAGGATGAATGATAACACAAGAATATTCAAGATGAGTCCTATTTCATCTAAGTACTCGATACCAGCGTCTGCCACACTGGTCAATGATTCATTGAAGTATAAATGAATTCCTCACCTCGTTCAACGCATCATGGTTATTTGTCAAAAAATCGACAATGACGTCCTCGTTAGTCGTACACATCTCATCGAAATCGTTTCTATTCGTCGTATTTTCGAGTGAAGATGAAACCGATGATGAATGCGAAGACGGTTGTGAAGAGAGTAAATCCAGGGACGGCTTCTTCATCCTCACTTGAATCTGTGACTTCGCACCCAGTTTGGTCAACGACCGAGCCAACAGTTGTGTTTGGACACTGATCAAAAGCGTCTGAAACACCATCGCTGTCCGAATCAATTTGATTCGCTGCACAGCCCTGGGTATTGACCGTCGAATTGAGGAGTGTTCCAGGGCATAGGTCTGATGTGTTTGGTACGCCGTCGTTGTCATCATCGTTCAGAACCGTTTCATTTGCATCGAAAGGATAGGCATCAGTGTTGTCACCAACGCCGTCACCGTCCGAATCGGCCCACTCGCTTGCATTGTTGGGGAATGCATCGACTGGATTGAACACACCATCGTCATCATAATCACCGTCGAGAATCTCGATTAGAACCACATCATTCACAGGCCGATCGTTTTGGCCAGTTGTCACCTCACTAAGTGTTGTCACAGCATCACATCCGTATTCGATGGAGCCAAAAACAGTGTGAACGCCATCAAGCCAAGTTGCTCCTTGTCCTTGTTGTGTGTCTTCTGGAATGAGGAAGAATTGACTTCCTGCAGTATTTGCTTGGGATGTCTTTGCCATCGAAATAGTGCACGTTGTATGCGATAGACCGTTGTTTGCTTCATCGGGAATGGTCCAAGCATTAACACCTTGACCTCCACATAAGGAATCATTTGAAGCCTGTCCATTGCAATATCCTGCCCAGATGCCTGCATGTCCACCAGTTCCATCTGCATTTGTGACATCGCCACCTTGAATCATGAAATCATCGATGACTCTGTGCATTGTTGTGTTGTCATAACATCCAAGTTCTGCTAGTGTCAAGAAGTTCTGGGCGTGAATCGGTGCTGCAGTTTCGTTGAGAACCAAAATAACGCTGTGGGTTACATTTGTCGAGGAATCAAAAAACATCAGTTCGAGAGCATTTCCGAGTGTTGGTGACAGGGATGAAGAGCAAGTTTGGATGATTGAGATCGTTACATTTTGTTCATCAGACGCTGTGTTTGGAGGGGGCAAATTGTTCAATTCCTCGACCACAGCCTCGATTGGAACTTGGAATGGAGAAGCGACCAATTGAGTTAATGAAATATTGACATGCACGGTCTCATCAGATCCTGCACCAACATAAATTGAGGTAGAAAAGTTGGAATAAATCGTTGTATTGTCAACTGAAATATGGATTTTTTCAACATAGGCGGTTGGGTTGCTGACCACACAAGCAACAGAAATGTTGAATGAATTTGGATATGTTTCATTCGTTGAATTTTCATTGCACTCCATCGATACTGCAGCACCAGAGAGTTGGCCCTGAACTGGAAAGAGGGAGAATATGAATAAGATGGTTATGA